>JAMWCF010000003.1 GCA_023818695.1 Candidatus Omnitrophota bacterium | reverse complement strand
TCTGGTACGAGGCCGAGCGGATTCATCAATCCCTCGGCTATCGGACCCCTCAAGCGGTCAGGCATGGGGCTTTGGACCTTGTCTTATCCAAGGCTCAAAATGGTACAGTTTGATGGGGAGCACCTCAGGGTGTCTAAAAATGACTCTTTCAGAAGGTAAGAAATATCGAACGCCCATGTTTTTCTTGTATTTGGCATTGTTGCTTACAACCGCTGTTGGATTAGAGCTGTATGTCTTAATTGGTATTAGGATTCTTAATGCGAAACCGGATGAAATTATGCTCGTCTGTGGTTTAACCGGCAGCCTTTCTTGGGCCATTATTTTATATGCCCTTCGTAAGATCAAAAGGGAGGGGCAGTTTGGAACGTGGCAAGAATTAAGACCTTACGAGAAGTTAGTGCTTGTGGTAGGGCTAATTTTTTATGCTTGGATTGCTGTTTCGCTTTTTAGGACTGTTTACCCTTCTTTTATATCGAAAATGTGAATAATCTAAGCCAGTTTTTGGGGTAACCTCAATAACCCGGAACTCTCCCCGCAGGCGGGTTAAAAAGGGGGAGCATTACAGATTGCCTCGCTGAAGATTGACCCCTCTTTTCGGGAGGGATAGAATGTTACTTTACGAGAAGCTCCCCTTATGCAGAAGTCACCCGAAGAGACGATTGTCATTCTTGATTTCGGTTCCCAGTACGCCCAGCTGATTGCCCGCCGTGTCCGGGAACTGAAGGTCTTCTGCAAAATCCTGCCCTACAGGATCCCGAAAGAAAAACTGATGGAGGAATCCCCCAAGGGGATCATCCTCTCCGGAGGGCCGGCCTCGGTCTGGAATCCGGCCTCTCCCAGGCCGGACCCGGAAATCCTGAAGCTCCCTATTCCGACCCTGGGGATCTGCTACGGGATGCAGCTGATGGGCCAGGTCCTGGGGGGCGGAGTCTCCAAAGCGGCCAACCGGGAGTTCGGGAAGGCCGATTTGCAGGTGGACGATCCGCACCCTCTTTTCGAAGGGTTGCCTTCCCGTCTCGTCTCCTGGATGAGCCACGGGGATTACGTGAATCAGCTGCCGACCGGGTTCAAGGCAATCGCCCACACCTCCAATACGCCGATCGCTGCCATGGCGGACCGGACCGGCCGAAAATTCGGCGTCCAGTTCCACCCAGAGGTGGTCCACACCCCAAAGGGCAGGGAGATTCTGGCGAATTTCCTTTTCAAGGTCTGCGGCTGTAAAGGGGAATGGTCCTCCGCCTACTTCATCGACACCACGGTGGCGGAGATCCACCGGACTGTGGGCGCCTCGAAGGTCGTGTTGGGGCTTTCCGGCGGGGTCGATTCCTCGGTTGTGGCCGTTCTGGTCCACCGGGCGATCGGGGATCAGCTGATTCCGATCTTCGTCGACACCGGTCTTTTGAGGAAGAACGAGAGGCAGGAGGTTGTGCAGGCCTTCGAGAAGAACCTGAAGATCCCGTTGGTGGTGGTGGATGCCGGCAGACAGTTCCTTGCGGCCCTTCAAGGGGTGGAGGATCCGGAGGAGAAGCGCCGCCGGATCGGCCGCCAGTTCGTCAGCTGTTTTGAGGAGGAGGCCCGGAAGCACAAAAACGTGGAGTTCCTCGCGCAGGGAACTCTCTATCCGGACGTGATCGAGTCGGTCTCCCCCAACGGGGGGCCATCAGCCACCATCAAGACCCATCACAATGTCGGCGGGTTGCCGGAGAAGATGCATTTGAAGCTCATCGAACCGCTGCGGTTCCTTTTCAAGGATGAGGTCCGGGAGATCGGCCGCTCGCTGGAGATCCCGGAGAGCATCCTGGGCCGGCACCCGTTTCCGGGGCCTGGGCTGGCGGTCCGGATCCTGGGAGAGGTGACTGAGGAAAGGATCCGCCTCCTGCAGGAGGCAGACAGCCGGTTCATTGAAGAGCTACGCGCCAGCGGCTGGTATTCGAAGGTTTGGCAGGCCTTCGCGGTTTTGCTGCCGCTGAAGACGGTCGGCGTGATGGGGGATGAGCGGACGTACGAAAACATCGTCGCCCTGAGAGCCGTCATCAGCACCGATGGGATGACCGCCGATTGGGCCCGTTTGCCGGCGAAGCTGCTGGAAGCGGCCGCCAATCGGATCGTCAACGAAGTCCGGGGAGTCAACCGGGTTGTCTACGATGTGACCTCCAAACCGCCCGGGACCATTGAATGGGAGTGAGATAAAATGGCTGACGATCTGCCATTGTGGAGTTCCAGAGGGATCGTAGACGAGGTTATCCTCTTTCTGCTGGGGATAGGCCTGTTCACTCTGCCGTTGTGGGGGCCTTCGGTTGTTCCGGGCTGGCCGAAGGAACATTGGCTGACCGGAGAACCGCAGATGCTGTTCCATCTGCAGCTTCTTTATCTGGTTTTCCCGAAGATGGGAGAGCGGTGGGGGGCCCTGGGTTCCGTTCTGACCCCTGACCAGAGAATCCTCCTGTTCTGGGTGGAGGGGGGGGTGGGCCTTTTTGTCGGCTGGCTCATCTACCAGATGGCGGACCGCTGGCTCACCCGCTTGGTGTGGCTCACAGGCGCCTGGTTCATCTGGGTTGGGATTTTTTACCTGTTCGCGAAGGCGATGTCCGTCGGATAAGGATTCCGACTAAACCGTGAAGGAGGATTTATGCTAGCGGCGATCGCGATTCTTCTGATCTCTGCGTCGGCGGGATATCTGGTTTTGGCCAAAGCGGTGGAGAAATCGGGCTGGATCAAGTGGTTGGGGCTGGTCCTCGGACTGGCGGCGATCGTTTTGAGCGTCGTGGGGATCGCGGCGATCCCTTCCCAGATGAAGAAGATGCAGGGCATGCAGGGAATGCTGCCCGGAATGGAACGTTCCCCGATGTCCGGCCAGTTCAGGATGCCCGCCCCTCCAGTCGGGTTTCCGCCTCCGGGCGCGACGGGAGAGAAGGCCGCCTTTCCGACGAGGCCGCCCATGTTCGATCTGCCGGACAGGTCTTCGTCGGAGCCGCCGGGTTTGCCCCCGATGCAGGGAAGGCCGACTCCAGAGCCGCCTGAACCGAAGAAAGAGTAGAGCGGATTATGGCGGTTTCCGGATGGCGCCGCTGCCTTTCCATCCTGCTGACAGTCCTGTTCGCCTTCAGCGGGGCGCCGCCCGTCCGGGCCGCTGAAAAAAAACCGGGTTCCCAGGAGGAGATCGACCACTCCCGATCCCTCGCCGGAGATATCTTCCTTCGCAATCAGGAGAAGATGCGCAAGAAGGACAAGAAGACGAAAGCCAAAACGCCCAAAGGCCCCGTCGCCCCCAAAAAGTACAAGTCGGAGAGAGCCAAGAAGCGGCTGCGGGCCAAGTGGTTGAAAAAGAAGCAGAGAAAAGCCGGCAGGAAGGACGCCAAGCGGGAGCGCGTGACGTCGGAGAAGGCGCGCAAGGCGAAGAAGAAGGTCAAAGCGACGGAGAGGAAGAAGGCAAAACTCAAGAGGAAAGAGGAAAAGAAAAAAGAGGATCTCCGGGAAAAAAGCGAAAAGAGGCGCGCGGAGCAGGAGAAGAAGCAACGCAAGCTCGACAGAAAGAAAGAGAGGATGAAGGCGAAGAAAGTGAGGGAGGCGGAGAAAAAGAAGCGGGACTCCGAAAAGAAGAAACGGGACGCGGAGAAAAACCGGAAGAAAGCCAAGAAAGCAAAAAAGGCAGAAACAAAAACGAAGAAATGAACGGACGCTGATCCATGCCGAATGTCATTCTTTCCATCGCACTGGTCCTCGCCATCGTTGCGGCGATGCTTTTTTATCTGATCGTTTTTCCGATCTGGGCGCTGATCCACTGCGCCTCCGCCAGAGAGGTCGGCGGCAGAGGGAAGGCCTTCTGGGTTGTTCTGATCCTCCTTTTCTGGACGGTTGGAGGCGCCCTCTACGGTTTTTTCGCCTCCGGGAAGCGGTATTTCAAGTGGATTTCGGCGACGGCGCTGGCTTTCAGCGTCCTGTTTGTCATCGTGCTGGGCGCGGCCTATTCCTCCATGATGACCGCCACGCCCCGCCTGATTCGGCAGAAGATCGACTCCATGGAGCAGGTCGACATGATGGAGTTGGCGGCCGGCGATCGGGAGCGGGTCAAAGAGGATTTGACCACTCTTCTCAATGAGTTCGAAGCGGCGGCGTGGTTCGATGTCGACGCCAAACAGAGAGGGATGCGGCTGTGCGAATATTTCGCGCTGATGGTCCGGGACGGGAAGCTGGACCCTGCCGAGTATGAAAAGTGGCGGCATCTCTTTGAATCAAGACGACTGCTGGATTTGAGCGCCCTCGAGAACGCGGTCAATGAATAAGACGGCTGATTTCGTCCACCTGCACGTCCACAGCCAGTATTCCCTTCTGGACGGTGCCTCCCGGCTGGAGGAGCTGGTAGAGGCGGCCCGGCGCCACAGCATGCCGGCGCTGGCGATCACCGACCACGGTAATATGTTCGGGGCGATCGAATTTTACCAGGCCTGCCAGAAGGGGGGGATCCAGCCGATCATCGGGGTGGAGGCCTACATCGCTCCCGGCTCCAGACATGACAAGGAATCGAAAGGGATCTCGGAGGCCTCCTACCATCTGATTCTGCTGGCCAAAGATACAGAGGGATACCGCAACCTCATCAAGCTGGTTTCCAGCGCTTACCTCGAAGGGTTTTACTACCGGCCGCGCATCGACAAGGAAATCTTATCGCGCCATTCCAAGGGGTTGATCGGGCTCTCCAGCTGTCTGCAGGGAGAGGTCAGCTTTTGGATGGCCAAAGGGGAGCGGGCCAGGGCGGCCGCGGCGGCGGCGGAGCTGGCGGCCATTTTCCAAAAGGGGGATTTCTACCTGGAAATCCAGGACCACGGTATTGGCGACCAGCGCAAAATCATCCCGGGGATGCTCTCCCTTTCCAAGGAGCTGAATCTCCCGGTAGTGGCGACCAACGATTTGCATTACCTGCGCAAGAACGAAGCGGCCGCCCACGAAGCCCTTCTGTGCATTCAGACCCAGACTACCCTTGACGACCCGAAGAGATTCCGGTTCGAGACGAGCGAGTTTTATTTCAAGTCCCCGGAAGAGATGATGCAGGCGTTTGCCGAGATCAAAGAAACGGTCCTGCGCACGAGGGAAGTGGCCGAGAAGGTAAACCTGAAGCTGGAGTTCAATCAGCTGCACCTGCCCCAGTTCACCCCGCCGGAGGGAAAGACGCAGGACAGCTATCTCCAGGAGCTTGTGGAGGAGGGAATCGCCCGCCGCTACCCCAACGCCGACAGCCGCGTACGGCAGCGCCTCGACCATGAGCTGGCCATCATCCGGAAGACCGGCTTCACCAGCTATTTTCTGATCACCTGGGATTTCGTTCAGTATGCCAAATCGAAGGGAATCCCCGTCGGCCCGGGAAGGGGATCCGCCGCCGGCTCGGTGGTCAGCTACGCGCTGGGGATTACCGACCTGGATCCCCTGGAGCACGATCTGATCTTCGAGAGATTCCTGAATCCAGACAGGATTTCCATGCCGGACATCGACATCGATTTCTGCTACGAGAGACGCTCCGAGGTCATCGACTACGTGACTCGGAAATACGGCGCCGGCAACGTTGCCCAGGTGATCACCTTCGGGACCATGCAGGCGAAGGCGGTGGTCCGGGACGTGGCCCGGGTGATGGGTTTCTCCTATCCGGAGGCGGACCGGATCGCCAAGATGATTCCCTTCGAACTGGGGATCACGCTTCAGAAGGCGATAGAGGTGGTTCCGGAGCTCAAGGCCCTTTACCAGTCGGACCCCCGGGTGACCGAACTGCTGGACACCTCGAAGGTGCTGGAGGGGCTCACCCGGCATGCCTCCACCCATGCCGCCGGGGTTGTCATCGCCGACGGCGATCTGACCGACTACGTTCCCCTCTATAAGTCGGCGGACGATCAGATCTCCACCGGCTATTCCATGGAGGCGCTGGAGAAAATCGGTCTCCTGAAGATGGATTTTCTAGGGCTGCGGACCCTTACCGTCATCCATGAGGCCTCCGAGCTGATTCGCGCCGGTCGCGACGCGTCTTTCGACATCCAGAAGATCCCGATGGACGATCCGGCCACCTACGCGATGCTCGCCAGGGCGGAGTCGGCCGGCGTCTTCCAGCTGGAGTCGGGAGGGATGCGGGATCTGATGCGGCGGCTCAAACCCCAGCGGTTCGGGGACCTGATCGCCCTGGTGGCACTGTTCAGGCCAGGGCCGATCGGTTCAGGGATCGTGGACGATTTCATCAAGCGCCGCCACGGGCAGATCAAGGTCAGCTTCGACCACCCGAAGTTGGAACCGATCCTGCGGGACACCTACGGGGTGTGCGTCTACCAGGAGCAGGTCATGCGGATCGCCCACGAGCTGGCCGGCTTCACTCTCGGGGAAGCCGACACCCTGCGCAAGGCGATGGGGAAGAAAAACCCCGAGGTAATGGAACAGGCACGGGAGAAGTTTATCTCGGGGTGCGTTGCCAACGGGGTGGACAAACGGATCGCGCAGAAGATCTTCGAGAAGATCGAGTATTTCGCCGGCTACGCCTTCAACCGCTCCCACAGCGCCGCCTACGCTTTGATTTCCTACCAGACGGCGTACCTCAAGGCCAACTTTCCCGTGGAGTTCATGACCGCCCTGCTGACCAGCGAGCGGGACAACACCGATAAGATTGCCCAGTACGTCGAGGAGAGCCGCCGGATGGACATTACCATCCTGCCGCCGGACGTCAACAGGAGCTTCGCCCGGTTCACCGTTGAGGACGGAAAGATCCGGTATGGTTTTCTGGGGATCAAGAACGTGGGGGAGAAGGCGATCGAATCGATCATCGAAGCCCGGCGGGAGAAGGGGGCTTTTGAGTCTCTGATTCAGTTCTGCGAGTTGGTCGACGGCCGAGCCGTCAACCGGAAGGTGATCGAATCGCTCATCCAGTGCGGCGCTTTCGATTCCCTGAAGATGAAGCGCTCCCAGTTGACGGCTGTCTTGGACAAGGTGCTGGAGGTGGCCGGCACCCGCCAGAAAGAGGTCCAGGGGGGGCAGCTCTCCTTCTTCGATGTCTTCGGCCATTCAGGGGAGCACCCGCAGGATCAGGTGAAGATCCCGGATCTTCCCGAGTGGCCGGAGTCCCAGCGGTTGGCCGCCGAGAAGGCGCTGCTGGGTTTTTATCTGACGGGCCACCCGCTGGAACGGTTCCGTCCCCTTCTGAAGGTCTATTCCAGCGTCACGACGGCAGGGTTGGCCTCCTGCCAGGACGGGCAGGAGATTTCTCTGGCAGGGGTGGTGACCCGCTTGAAGGTGACCACCACGAAGAAAACCGGCGAACGGATGGCGATCCTGCGCTGCGAGGATTTCGACGGGGCGGTCGAGGTGCTGGTCTTCCCCAGAACCTTCCCGGAGGTGGAAGGGCATTTGAGGGCGGACGTGGTGGTTTTCGTCAGCGGGCGGGTTTCTCTGCGGGAGGATCAGCCCCGCTTGATTGCTACGGAGATCACCCCTCTGGAGGATGTCTGGAAAAAAAAGATACAGACCCTGCGGTTCAAACTGGGGCAGGAGGTCAAGCGGGAAACCTTGGAGCGGTTGAAAGAGCTTTTGAACGCCCACCCGGGGGAGGTGCCGGTCGAGCTGTTCGTTGGCAAACCGGAAAACGGCGGGGTTCGCATCGCCGCCGGATCCGGTTTCCGGGTCAACCCATCCGTTGATTTCTTTCAGACCGTCGACTCTCTTCTGGGAGCGGACGCCATTCATATCGTTCCCAAGAGATTGCCGCCCCAACCCGCCTTCACGAGGTCCTTCCAACGCTCCAGTTAAAAAATTCTCGTATCATTTGTTCCTGCCAAGTGTTACGATAAGGAAGTTTGCAGCAGGCGGAGTTGCGCCGATCATGCAAGGAGGTTTTTCAACATGACGAAGAAGGATATCGTCTTGAAGGTAGCCGCCGAAACCGGCTTAAAGCAACTTGATGTAAAACATGTCGTGCAAAAGAGTTTAGAAACGGTTGTGGACGCTTTGGCCAAAGGAGAGACCGTCGAACTGCGCAATTTCGGGATCTTCAAGGTCAAAGCGCGCAAAGGCCGCACAGGCCGAAATCCCCGCACGGGAGAGAAGGTTCCGGTTCCGCCGAAAAAAGTGGTGGTCTTCAAGCCGGGGCTCCTGATGAAGCGGGATGTCCGCTGATCGCGCGATTCGGCTGCGTTGATAAGTGAAGGGCTGACAAGAGGATAACCCCGCTTTTGAGGTCGGCCGGTTCACCTGTCAACAAGCGAGTTGTTTTCACCTTTCACGAGTTAAACAGACAGACTCTTCTCGATTGATGTCTCCGCTAAAAGCGCTGGGTGGAACCAGTGATATTCTTCCGGATGAGGCCGACCGGTGGCAGAAAATGGAAGAGACGGCCCGCCGGGTTCTTAAACTTCATGGGTTCAGAGAGATCCGGACCCCCCTCTTTGAAGAATCGGCCGTCTTTACCAGTTCCCTCGGGGAGGCCGCGGAGATTGTCACCAAACAGATGTATCTGTTTGAGGACCGGGGCGGCAGGAAAGTTGCCTTGCGGCCCGAGGGGACCGCGTCGGTGGTTCGGGCTTTCATCGAGCATGGGCTCGACAAGAGCGGAGGGTTGACCCGTTTCTATTACATGGGTCCGATGTTTCGGGCGGAAAGGCCGCAGGCCGGCCGGCGCCGCCAGTTTCACCAACTGGGGGTGGAGGTTTTCGGGTCGGCCAGCCCCTATCAGGACGCGGAAGTTCTGCTTTTGCTGGTCCGGCTCCTGAAGGGGTGGGACGTCCGGGGGTGGGTTCTAAAGCTGAATTCTTTGGGGTGCCGGCAGGACCGGGAGGCGATCATCGAGCAGGTCCGCGCGAAATTGAGCCCGCACCGGCAGAAGCTGTGCGAGGATTGCCAAGTCCGCTTCGAAAAGAATCCGCTTCGGATTCTGGACTGCAAGGAGTCCCGGTGCCAGGAGTTGAGCTTCGGGATCGACGTGTCGACGGCTGTCTGCGGCGCGTGCCGGGACCATTTCGAGAAGGTGAGCCGGACCCTCGGCCGCCTGAAGATTCCCTTTGAGAAGGATCCGCACATGGTGCGCGGTCTGGACTACTACACCCGGACCGCCTTCGAGGTGATCCACGGCGGCCTGGGGGCCCAAAATGCGCTGGGCGGCGGGGGCCGGTACGACGACCTGGTGGAGCTGATGGGGGGATCCCCTGTTCCGGCGGTCGGTTTCGCCGTCGGACTGGAGAGGGTGCTGATGGCGCAGGAGACCTCTTCCGGCGCGGCACAGGGGGCCGTCGCGGACCGGGCCGCCGCGGTTTTTGTTTCGACCGCCGGCTCCGATATCACGGACGGGCTGCAGTGGGTGGAGCTTTTGCGGGAGAAGGGGATTCCCGCGGTGGCGAATCTGGAAGAGAGGCCCTTGAAGCGCCAGCTGGAACAGGCGGACAAGTGGGGTTTCCAATGGGTAGTGATTCGGGGTGAGATGGAGCGAGAGAAAGGGGTTTTTGTGGTGAAGAACATGGCAAGCCGCTCTCAAGAGGAGATCCCGGAGAAGATGTGGCTCAACGTCTTGCAGAAACGGCTGAACCGGTCATGATTCGCACGCGCACCTGCGGGGAACTGACGGAAAAAGCGATCGGCCAGGAAGCGGTCCTCAACGGCTGGGTCCACCGCCGGCGGGACCACGGCGGGCTGATCTTTATCGATCTGCGGGACCGCTGGGGGATCACCCAAGTGGTTTTCAATCCGGCCCAGGGAACCGACACGCACACCAAGGCGAAGGATCTCCGGTCCGAGTACTGCGTGGCCGTGAAGGGGACGGTAGCGAAGCGGCCGGCCGGCACCGAGAACCCGAAAATCGCCACCGGGATGATCGAACTGATCGCCAACCGCCTGGAGATCTTCAACCCGAGTTTGACCCCTCCGTTTGAGATCGCCGAGGAGACGGAGCTCAACGAGGAACTGCGCTACCAGTACCGGTATCTGGATCTGCGGCGGCAGTCGAACCTTCAGCGGCTGGTCCTGCGCCATGAGGTCCTGCGGGTGATGCGGCGGGTTCTGGAGGATGAGCGTTTCATCGAGGTGGAGACGCCGGTTTTAACCAAGTCGACGCCGGAAGGGGCCCGGGATTACCTGGTTCCCAGCCGGTTGAACCCCGGCAAATTTTACGCCCTGCCGCAGTCCCCCCAGCTGTTCAAGCAGATCCTGATGGTGGCCGGTTTCGAGAGGTATTACCAGATCGCCCGGTGTTTCCGGGATGAAGATCTGCGGGCCGACCGCCAGCCGGAGTTCACACAGTTGGACCTGGAGATGTCGTTCGTGAACGAGGAGATGATCTTTTCCCTGATGGAGAAGTTGTTTTCCGACGTCTGGAAAGAGGTCCTCCACCGGGATCTGCCTGTCCCGTTTCCGCGGCTGACCTACGAAGAGTCGATGCGGCGGTTCGGCACCGACAAGCCGGACCTGCGTTACGGGATGGAGCTGATCGACCTGACCCCGCTTTTCGCCGAGACCTCGTTCCAGCGTTTCCGGGAGGTGGTGGCCAAAGGGGGGGTGGTCAAGTGCGTGGTGGTTCCGGAGGCGACCCGCTTGAGTGGCAAGGTGATCGACGGTTTCACGGAGGCGGCCAAGCATCTGGGGGCGCAGGGACTAGTGACGATCCGGTTGACGGAGAAGGAATGGATCTGCCCGGTTGCCAAACACCTGGGGGAGGAGACCCTTCAGCGGGCGGTGGGACAGGCCAAGGCCCGGCCCGGCGACCTGATCCTGATGGTGGCTGACCAGCCAGCGATTACAGCCCGCGTTTTGAGCGGCCTGCGGGAGCACAGCGCCCGGCTGATGGAATTGATCCCGAAAGGGGAGTTCCGGTTTGTCTGGCTGACCGATTTCCCCCTGTTCCAATGGGATCCGGAGCTGAAGCGCTGGCAGTCGGAGCACCATCCGTTCACCGCTCCCCGACAGGAGGATATCCCCCTGCTCGAGAAGGAACCGCAGAAGGTCCGCTCCCGTTCCTACGACCTGGTGGTCAACGGCGTGGAGCTGGGCTCCGGTTCCATCAGGATTCATGAAAGGAACGTGCAGGAGGCGATCTTCCGCGTGCTGGGGCTCGAGCCCAGAGAGGTGCAGGAGCGTTTCGGGTTTCTGCTGGAGGCCTTCCAGTACGGCGCTCCTCCCCACGGCGGCATCGCCCCGGGCATCGACCGTTTGATCACCCTGATGACCGATGCCCCATCCATCCGTGAAGTGATCGCCTTCCCGAAAACGCAGAAAGGAGTGGACCTGATGACGCAGGCCCCCTCCGATGTTCGAGAGGATCAGCTCAAAGAGGTCGGAATCAGCGTGCGGAAAATGATCAGCAGCGTTCCGCGACCCTGACGGCTTATTATGAATGGAGTAGTGACTAAGCAGGTGAAAAGGAGAAAAGGATGAAACAGTTGTCGACAGGATTGATGGCGGCGGTGGTTGGGTTTGCGATAACCGGTTGCGCCAGGGTGTCGACCCAGGTGGTGGAGAAACCGAGGGTCGATCAGGAACTGGCGTCGGGCAATCGAGGGTTCCTGGTCGGCTCCGCTCCCCAGTCGGGGGAGAGGAAAACGACGCGGCAGATTTTCCAGGCCGACATCGAAATGGCGACGGCGAAGGAGCTGACTCCCTGGAAAGTCCAGAAGGGCCAGAAAACGGTTCACCAGTCGCCGCAGGCGGCGGTCCGGCAGCCGGTTGTCCCGCAGCAGGAGCCGAGCGCTTCCGGCACCATAAAGAGCTGGGATGAACCGGTGGAGTCGGTCGCGGCCGTTCCGGCCCCCGCTTCCTCGCAGAAGTCGGGGACCATTTACACCGTGAAGAAGGGGGACACCCTGGAAAAGATCGCGGCGCGGTTTTACGGGGACGGGTCCCGCTGGCGGCCGATCTACGAGGCGAACCGGGACACCCTCAAAAGCCCGAACAAAATCTTTCCGGGACAGAAGCTGGTGATTCCCGCCGGCTCGCAGGCGCAGAAGAAAGCGGCGTCGCAAAGCGAGTGGAAGTAAGAAACGCCGGCCCTCATGGAGAAAACTTTCAACCTGCTCTCCGACCATGAGGCCTCCACCCTCTACGGCCTGCACGACGAGCATCTGCGGCTGATCGAAGCCGATTTCGGCGTCAAGATCAAGGCCAGAGGGCAGGAGCTGACCATCTCCGGCCATGAAGGGTCCGTTCAGAAGGTCAGCCGGCTGGTCGAACAGCTCCTGGCGACGATTCGGGGCGGCCAGTACTTGAGGCGCCACGACATCGTTTACGCCATCCGGGCCATGGAATCCGACAGCGGCGTCGATCTCAACAAGGTGTTCCAGGAGAAGATTGAGGTCCTCTCCAAGAAGCAGTTCATCTCTCCGAGGACGGTCGGCCAGAAGGAGTACGTCGACGCCATCCGCCGCCATGACATTGTCTTCGCCATCGGTCCGGCCGGCACCGGTAAGACGTACCTGGCGATGGCGATGGCGGTCAACGCGCTGAAGAACCAGGTGGTTTCCCGGATCATTCTCACCCGGCCGGCGGTAGAGGCGGGGGAATCGCTCGGCTACCTGCCGGGGACCTATGAGGAAAAAGTCTCTCCGTACTTGAGGCCCCTGTACGACGCCCTCTACGACATGATGGATGTAGACCGGATCCAGCGGTCCATCGAACGGGGGATCATCGAGATCGCTCCGCTGGCCTATATGCGCGGCCGGACGCTCAACGACTCCTTCGTCATCTTGGATGAGGCCCAGAATTGCACCCAGGAGCAGATGAAGATGTTTTTGACCCGCCTGGGGTTCGATTCCAAGGCGGTTATCACCGGTGACGTCACCCAGTCGGATCTGCCGCAGGGCAAGGTCTCCGGCCTTGTGCAAGCCCGCGACATCCTTAAGGAGATTCCCGGTATCCGGTTCATCGAGTTTTCGGGAGTGGATGTGGTGCGGCATGAGCTGGTCCAACGGATCATCCAGGCCTACGATAGGAACGGGGAAAAGAAGAAAGAGACGTGACGATGGGTGTGGAGTTGCGCAACAGCCAGAAACGGGTTGCCGTTGACCGCCGCCGGCTTGAAAGAGCAGCCCGAAAACTGTTGAAAGGGATCGGTCGGCCGCGAGCGTGGCTGTCCATCCTCCTGGTGGATGACAGACAGATGGCGTGGATCCATGGACAATGGATGGGAGAGGTGGAACCGACCGACGTGCTCTCTTTTTCGCAGATGGAATGGACAAGGGGCGGCCCGCGGTGCCGGCGAAAGCAGGCGTCCGACGGCGCTCCCCCCGAACTGCTGGGGGACGTGGTGATCTCCGTGGAAACGGCGGCTCGCCGCCGCCCGGGCAATCCGATGGGGGAAATCATCCGCTACCTGGTTCACGGGTTTTTGCACCTGATCGGTTATGATCACGTGCGCCGTCGGGACCGGGTCAGGATGGAGCGGAAGGCGCGCGAACTGACGGGGCTCATCGCAGACGAATGAAACCTTTCGAGCGGAAGGAAGATTCTTCGGAAACCGGCGGCGCCAAAACAGGGCCTCCGCCGCCCAGGACTTTCAGCGCCGATCTGGCGGAACAGCTGGGGGGGATAGGGGTCAGTTTCGGTCACGCCATCCGGGGTTTTCTGTTTGCCCTGCGCTCCCAGAGGAACTTACGGGTCCATTGCTTGGCCGGGTGCGCCGCCCTCTCTTTGGCGTGGGTGCTTAAGCTGACCCGGTTGGAGGTGATCCTGCTGATTTTAACGATCTCCCTTGTTATCCTGGGAGAGATGCTGAACACCGCCATTGAGTTGACCCTGAACCTTCTGGAGGCCAGGAACCATCCGGTCGCCAAGATGGCCAAGGATGTGGCGGCCGGAGGAGTCCTCCTGGCGGTGGCGGGATCGGTGGCGGTCGGGATCTTTCTGTTCGGGCGGCGGCTGATGAGCATCGCGGAGACCCTTTTGCTATGATGCGGGTTTTCAGCAGGAACTTTATCACGGGGCTGCTGGTGATCCTCCCGGCCTTCCTCACCTACACGATTTTGAGGATTATATTTTCCTGGTTCCACGGTCTTATCATCGGTCCTTTTGACGGTCTTCTGGCCCCTTTTGTAACACCCGGGTTGTCTACTGTGCTGGCGAAAGCTGCCATCGTCATCGGTTTCTTTCTGGCCATCGCCCTGATCGGTTTCGGCACTCGGATCCTGCTGATCCAGCGGTTCTTTGTGATGGGGGAGAATTTGGTCCGGCGGGTCCCCATCGTTGGGAAAATCTATAACACCATGAAGGGCATCGCCGACGCCTTCAAGGGCCAGAAGAAAGGAGTTTTCAACCGGGCCGTCCTGTTGGAATGGCCTGTCAAGGGCCAGTACGTGATCGGGTTCGTCACCTCCGAGGGGAAAGGGGAGGTTCAGGAGAAGACGCCGGAATATGTCATCAACGTTTTTGTCCCCACGACCCCCAACCCGACCACCGGCTTTCTGTTTCTGGCCGACAGGTCCACGGTGATCAACCTGGAGATGTCGGTCGAGGACGCGATGAAGCTGGTGATCTCCGGCGGGGTGGTAGGTCCCGAGGTCGGCAAAATTTCGAGAAACGGTTGAAAGATGCAGAAGACAGAAGGGATCGTCTTGAGGCGCCAGGAGATCCGGGAAACGAGCTTGATCCTGATCGTTTTTACCCGGGACATGGGGAAGATCCACGGGCTGGTCAAGGGGGTGCGCGGGGCGAGAGCCGCCGTCCCCTGGTACCTGGAGCCGCTGACCCTGCAGTCACTGGTCGTTTACGAACGCCGGCGCTCCACGATGTCGCTCATCAGCGGTTTTGACCTGCTCGACGGGTTTGATTCCATCCGGAGGGATTTCACCCGGACCGCCTACGCCGGCCTATGCCTCGACCTCACTGACGTCATGACCGAGACCGGCGACCCGCATCCGGAGATTTTCGATCTTCTGCGGCAGACCCTGACCGCGCTCGGCTCGCCGGCCGATCCCCGCTCGATGGCCCGGTATTTTGAGGCCCATCTCTTAAGGATGACCGGCATTCTGCCGGATACAGACACTCTGCCTGTCTCGGCTGGCGCCAGGGCCTCGCTGGCGCAGATCTTCCAGACCTCCCCTGACCGGCTTCGGCGTCTTGTGCTGGGAAGGGAGGTGGAGGAGGAACTGCGGGGTCTTTTCCAGGGGATCTTCCGGAACACCGCCGAGAGGAATCTGAAAGCCCGCGCTTTTCTGGCGTCGGTCGGGGTGGAAGGGATCGTGGAGGCCAAATGGGCCGCCGAACCCCATTTCTCATGAAAACAAAAAAAGTAGCGACCTTCCAGGAGCTGATCATGCGGCTGGAGAAGTTCTGGGCCGGCCAGGGATGCGTGATCGCCCAGCCGTACGACATGGAGATGGGGGCCGGCACCTTCCATCCATTCACCTTTTTCAAGGCGCTGGGGCCGGAACCGTGGAAGGTGGCCTTTGTCCAGCCCTCCCGCCGCCCCACCGACGGCCGCTACGCCCAGAATCCCCTGCGGGCCCAGCGGTATTACCAGTACCAGGTGATACTCAAGCCATCCCCCGGCGATGTCCTGGATCTTTACCTGAATTCTCTCCGAACCTTGGGAATCGACCTGAAGGCGCACGACCTGCGCTTCGTGCAGGACGACTGGGAATCCCCAACCCTCGGTGCCTGGGGGCTGGGATGGGAAGTCTGGCTGGACGGGCTGGAGGTGACCCAGTTCACCTACTTCCAGCAGGTCGGCGGCATCGATTTGGAGCATGTGTCGGCGGAGATCACCTACGGCCTGGAGCGGATCGCCATGTTCCTGCAGGGCAAGCTGGACCTGTACGCCATCCAATGGAACGAGGACCTGACCTATGGGGACCTTCACAAGAAGGAGGAGATCGAAGGGTCGGCCTACAATTTCGAGCATGCCGACACGCAGCTCCAGCGCCGCTATTTCGAGGAGGCGTTCGCGCAGTCGAAAAAGCTTTTGAACGAGGGGCTCCTCCTGCCGGCTTACGAGCAGCTGTTGAAGACCTCCCACGCCTTCAACCTGTTGGATGCGCGGGGCGCGGTCAGCGCCAACGAGCGGCCCACACTGATCGCCGGGGTGCGCAACCTTGCCAAGCGTTGTGCCGAACGGTATATCGGAAAAGATGAAGAAAAAAGGCGAAGCTAAACCACAAGATTTCCTGCTGGAGATTGGCTGCGAGGAACTGCCGGCCGACTACCTGCCGACTGCGCTGGGTTTAGACGATCCGCCGACTCCGACCGGCCTTGTCTTCTCGGCCAATCGGGTCTTGTCGGAGTGTGGGATCAAGAGGGGGAATATCCGGTGTTTCGGCACGCCGCGCCGGCTGGTCCTCACGGTGGAGGCGGTGGCTCCTGATGTCCGTCGAGAGGAGAAGGGACCTCCGGAGCAGGTGGCGTTTGATGCCCAAGGCAAGCCGACCCGCGCGGCGGAGGCATTCGCCCAGCGGCACGGGCTCAAGGTTTCCCAGCTCATCCTAAAGGAGACACCCAAGGGGAAGGGGGTTTTCGCCGAGTATTCCGTGCCGGTAACAGAGGTCCTTTCGCAAGCGATTCCGGCGATCATCGGCGGTATAGCTTTCCCAAAAACGATGAAATGGGACTCCTCCGGCGTTCGGTTTGCACGGCCGATTCGGTGGCTTGTGGCGCTTTACGGTCCTCAAGTCGTTCCGGCCAAGTTCGGTTTCATACAAACAGGGCGGGTGAGTCAGGGAACCCGCCGTTCCGGTGCGAAAGCCATCTCCGTCCCTTCCGCCTCCGCGTATCTCGAGGTGTTGGAAAAAGCCGGCATCACCTTCCAGGAAGGGGTGACTATGAGCCCTCCCGGTCCAGGAAGCGCTTTTTCCTATGATCAGAGTCGCGGGTCAAAGCGGAAGGAGAAACGGAAGGACTTGTTGAAACAGCTAACCGCCAAAGCCCAGGCGCTGAAAGGTCGTTTACAGGATCAGAACACAGAGGAATTCGAGTGGCTGCTCAACACGGTCACCTTTCTTGCCGAGCACCCGGTGGTGGAGTCCGGCTCCTTTCTGAAGGAGTATCTGGATCTTCCCGCGGAGGTGCTGGCCACCTCGATGGCGAAGCATTTGAAACTTTTCAGCATCCGGGAAAAGAACAGCGAAAAACTCCTGCCGAATTTCCTCGCGGTGCTGGAAGGCAAGCCCACGAATCCCGCGGTGGTCATGGCCAACGTAGAGCGGATCATTGAGGCCCGGTTCACCGATGCGAGATTTTTCTACAGGGAAGACACCAAGACGGAATTGGAGGCCAAAGTCTCCCAGCTGAACAGCGTTGTTTTCCATGAAAAGCTGGGGACCGTCGGCCAGAGGATTCCCCGGATCGAGCGCTTGATCGGAGTGATCGGCAAGGGGATCAACCTTCCGCCGGAGGCCATCCATTCGGCGGTTCGAGCCGCCCGGTTGTGCAAGGCCGACCTAGTGACCCAGATGGTCCGGGAATTTCCGACACTGCAGGGATTGATCGGTTCCCGCTATGCGGCCCATGACGCCGAGCCAGACGCCGTCGTGAAGGCGATCAGGGAGCATTACGCTCCGCGCACGGCGAAAGATCCGGTCCCTTCGACGATGCCGGGCGCCCTGGTGAGTCTGGCCGACCGCCTCGACGCCCTCATCGGCTACTTCGGCGTCGGGCTGAAGCCGACCGGCTCCTACGACCAGTACGGACTTCGCCGTCAGGCGATCGGTCTGGTGAGAATCCTGGTTGAACCGCCCAAAGGGGTTTCCTTCGCGGGTCTGTCGATTGACAGACTCTTCGACGAAGGGATACAATCATGGGGCTCCATTCTGACTGCCGAGGCGGCCGGCCTCAAGAAAGACCTTCACTCCTTCTTGCGCGAAAGGTTCGAATGGTGGTCTTTCGCTCAAAACGGGGTCGGCCGGGAGCTGATCGAGGCGGTTTTGGAATCGGACGCCGATGATTTGAGCGGCGCCTGGGAGCGGCTGAACGTCCTGCGGGAGCTGTGGGGGGACCGTTCAGGGAAGGAAGAGTTGATCAAGGCGGCCAAGGTGGCCGAGCGGACCAGCCGGATCGTCAAGTCGGTGAAGGGAACAAACGGCTTCGGATCGGTCGACCCCAATGCTTTCAAAGAGGCGATCGAGAAGCAGCTGTGGGATCTTTTTGAGGAGCTCTCCCCGGTTCTCAAGGAACAGGTCAAACAGCGTCGGTACAGGGAAGCCGTCAAAACGTACAGTTCGCTGTATCCCCAGATCCACCAGTTTTTCGAGACTGTTTTTGTGATGGATGAGGACCAGAATGTCAGGCGCAACCGTCTGGCAATGATGCGGGAGATTCACCAGTCGTTGGCCGCCGGGTTCGCGGACCTTTCCAAGCTTCCGCTGACCGGGGTCGAGCCGTCTTTATCAAGTCATTCGTAGAAAGGAAGCCGTTGGAATGCCTAAACAGCTAAAATACGTTTATTTCTTCGGCGCCGGCAAGGCGGACGGGGATGCTAAGATGAAGGGCCTGCTCGGGGGCAAGGGGGCCAACCTCGCCGAGATGACCCGCATCGGCTTGCCGGTCCCGCCGGGCTTTACCATCACCACCGAGGTCTGCACCTACTATTACAACAATAAGCTGACCTATCCGAAGGTTTTGAACGGCCAGGTGGAAGAGGCGGTCGCCCGCCTGGAGAAGCTGACCGGCAAAAAGTTCGGCGACAGGCAAAACCCGCTGCTCGTGTCGGTTCGCTCCGGTGCGCGGGAATCGATGCCGGGGATGATGGATACCATCCTCAACCTGGGCCTCAACGACCAGACCGTCGAGGTTTTGGCCCGGCGCTCCGGCAATCCCCGGTTCGCCTGGGACAGCTACCGCCGGTTCATCCAGATGTACGGGGACGTGGTCATGGGGGTCCGCGCGCAGGGCAGGGACGCGCACGACCCGTTCGAGCAGATTCTCTCCTCCGTCAAAAAGGAGGCCGGCGTGACGAAAGACACGGATCTGTCGGCTGGCAACCTCCAGGAGATCGTCCGCCTCTTCAAACAGCTTATCAAGACCAGGACAAACAAAGAGTTCCCGCAGGATCCCCGCAAACAGATGTGGGGCGCCGTCGGGGCGGTGTTCGGCTCCTGGAACAATGACAGGGCGATTGTCTACCGCCGGAAGTACAACATCCCCCACGACTGGGGCACGGCGGTCAACGTGCAGGCGATGGTCTTCGGAAACCTCGGCAACACCAGCGCCACCGGCGTCGCCTTCACCCGGGACCCAGCGACCGGCGCCAAAGAGTTTTACGGGGAGTACCTGATCAACGCGCAGGGGGAGGATGTGGTGGCCGGCACCCGGACGCCCAACCCGATCTCCGACCTGGCGCGGGAGATGCCCAGGGCGCATCAGGAGCTGGAAAAGGTTCGGCAGCTCCTGGAAAAACATTTCAGGGACATGCAGGATTTCGAGTTCACCATCGAGGACAACAAGGTCTACATGCTGCAGACCCGCAGCGGCAAACGGACCGGCCTGGCGGCGGTCCGGATCGCCGTGGAGATGGTGGAAGAGAAGCTGATCGATTCGAAGACGGCGGTGATGCGGGTCCCGGCCGATTCCTTGAGCCAGCTGCTGGCTCCTGTTTTCGACAGGAAAAGCCGGCAGGAGGCGGAAAACGCCGGCCGTCTGCTGTGCAAGGGGCTTCCGGCCGGGCCGGGGTCGGCGTCGGGCAAGGTGACCTTCAACGCCGAGGACGCCGCCGAAGCGGCCCACCGGGGCGAAAAAGTTTTGCTGGTCCGGATCGAGACGACGCCGGAGGATTTGCGGGGGATGATCGCGGCTGAAGGGATCCTGACCTCCCGCGGGGGTGTCAGCTCGCACGCCGCGCTGGTAGCGCGACAGATGGGCAAGGTTTGTGTCTGCGGCGCGGCGGATCTGCACATCGATTATTCAGCCCGCCGGATTCATGTCCGGGGCAAGGAGATTAAGGAAGGGGAGTTCCTCTCTATCGACGGGACGACCGGCGAGGTCTTCGAAGGCAAGGTGCAGACAGCTCCCAGTGAGATCGTCCAGGTTTTGCTCAACAAGACTCTGGATCCGAGGAAGAGCCAGGTCTACCGGTATTTCTCCACTCTGATGAAGTGGGCCGACGAGATTCGCCGTCTGGGAATCCGGACCAACGCGGATCAGCCGGACCAGGCGGCCAACGCCATTGCTTTTGGCGCGGAGGGGATCGGGCTGTGCCGAACCGAGCACATGTTCTTCGGCGGCAACCGGATCGACGCCGTTCGGCAGATGATCATCGCTGAGACAAGCCATGAAAGGCAGAAGGCGCTGGCCAAGCTTCTGCCCTATCAGCGGGAGGATTTCGCCGGCATCTTCCGGGAAATGAAGGGTCTGCCGGTGACGATCCGGACGCTGGATCCGCCCCTGCATGAATTTCTCCCCAATGACGGGGACTTGATTCGGGAGCTGGCGGACAAACTCGGCAAATCGTACGAAAAGGTGGCCGCCCGCGTTTCCCAGTTGCATGAGGCCAACCCCATGCTCGGCCACCGGGGCTGCCGTTTGGGGATCTCCTACCCGGAGATCACCGAAATGCAGGTTCGGGCGATTTTTGAGGCGGCCTCGGAGGTTCAGAAAGAGGGGATCAAAGTCGCTCCGGAGATCATGATTCCATTGGTCGGTTTTCCAAAGGAGCTGAAGCTGCAACTGGAGATCGTCGAGAGGGTTGCCAAGGAGGTCCAGGCGGCCGCCAAACAGAAGATTCATTACCTGGTCGGCACGATGATCGAGATCCCCCGGGCCGCGCTGGTGGCGGGTGAGATTGCCGAGAGCGCCCAGTTCTTCAGTTTCGGGACCAACGATCTGACCCAGACCGTTCTGGGGATGAGCCGCGACGACAGCGGCTCCTTCCTGCCGGTCTATGTCGAGCATGAGATATTTAAGACCAACCCGTTCGCTTCCGTAGACCAGACCGGGGTTGGCCGCCTGATGGAGTTGGCCATTCAGGAGGGAAGGAAGGTCCGGCCCGACCTGAAGGTTGGCATCTGCGGCGAGCATGGGGGCGACCCGGCCACCATCGAATTTTGCCACCGGCTGGGGTTGAACTACGTCAGCTGCTCTCCGTTCCGGGTGCCGGTGGCCCGGTTGGCCGCGGCGCAGGCCGTCTTGAGGGAGAAGCAGGCCAAGGGTCCCAACGGCTCCGCCCCGGCCGGAAAAGGCGTTCAACGCAAACCCGCGAAAGGAAAAGCGCATTCTCATGCCTGATCCCCTGAAACTCTATTTGAAAGATATCAAGGATATTCCCCTTCTGACACCTGAAGAAGAGATAGTCCTCGCCAGGAAGGTTCGCAAGGGGGACCCGGCCGCCAGGGAAAAGATGATTCAGTCCAACCTGCGGCTGGTCATCAGCATCGCTAAAAAGTACGGCCACCTGGGACTACCGATGTCGGATCTGATTGAGGAAGGGAACCTGGGACTCATGCGGGCTGTTTCCAAGTTTAATCCAGGTAAGGGGTTCCGTTTCTCAACCTATGCCGCCTGGTGGATCAAACAGTATGTCTTGCGGGCGATCGCCAACCAGGGCAAAACGATCCGAATCCCGGTCTACATGGTTGACATCATCTCCAAATACCGGAAGGTCACGGAGCGTTTGAGTCAGCGGATGGGGCGCAAGCCGACCGCCAGCGAGGTGGCCCACTCCATGAAGATGCCGGTCAAGAAGATCCGGGAGATCGAATCGATGCTCCTGCAGCCGGCTTCCTTGGACGCCCCTCTGGGAGAGGAAGGGACCTCCCAGTTCATCGATCTGCTGGAATCCCCCGACTCCCCAGCGACGCGGGATGAACTGGCGGAGTTCCTCAAGAAAGAGCAGGTGGAAGACCTTTTAAGCCGCCTGACCGAGCGGGAACGGGAAGTTTTGAGCTTCCGGTACGGTTTGAGGGATGGCGTCACCTATACCCTAGGAGAGACGGCGAAACGGTTGGGAATCACCCGAGAACGGGTCCGGCAGATCCAGCTCTCCGCGGAAAAAAAGCTGTACACCTTCCTGGCCGACCTGGAAAAGGTGAGAAACTGAATTGAACGCCACCCTCGACCTGAAATCATACATCCGGGACATTCCGGACTACCCGAAACCGGGTATTCTCTTCAAGGATCTGACTCCCCTGTGGCAGAACCCGGCCGCTTTCCAGTTGATGATCGACGAACTGGCGGGCCATTTCCGAAAGGCGGGGGTAGAGACGATTGCCGCGATCGAGTCCAGGGGACTGATCCTCGGCTCCGCCATCGCCTACACCTTGAAAACCGGGCTGGTTCCGATCCGGAAGGAGGGAAAGCTTCCCTGGAAAACGGTGCGCGTCTCCTACGACCTGGAATACGGCCAGGCCACCACCGAGATGCACGTTGACGCGATCCATCCGGGGACCAGGGTGCTGATCGTGGACGACCTGCTGGCCACCGGAGGCACGGCGGAAGCGGCGGTCAAGCTGGTCAAGGAGCTCGGGGGGGAGGTGGCCGGCCTCGCTTTCCTGGTGGAGCTGGGTTTCCTGAAGGGGCGGGAGCGGTTGAAACCGTTCGGCCTGGAAGTATTCTCCCTCATCCAATACGATTAAATGGTGCGCCTGGGCCGATTCGAACGGCCGGCATCCTCCTTAGGAGTGAGGCGCTCTATCCATCTGAGCTACAGGCGCCCATGAAAAACGCCTTCACATTATATATAAGAACCCCCGTTTCCCCTACAAGTATCCGCCCTTTCCCGTTCCTTGCATCGCTAATAGCTTGATCTGTTTGAGGTTATCGATGGCTTGTAAGAAAAAAATCTTGACAATGTCAGCTTCTGCATATTATGATCGCCCCATGTTGTTCGGATGCTCTGGATAGGCTCCGGGCCTGTCTGAACGACGTGTTGTTTGTTCGCACGAAGCTCGGTAGGAACCCGGCCGCTTGTGGCCAGGGCAACGGGGAAACAGGAAGTCGTTAGCTCCCCCGACTACCAAAGAAAGTGTTAACCTGAACCACGCACGACATCAAGGATGCAGTTAACAGATAGGGAGGGAGGGTTAAAACACGATGCGTAAATTGTTACTCGTGGGACTTCTGGCGTTCGCCGTGGCCCTGGCGGGTACCGCGTACGCGGAAGTGCAAAACATCAAGGTCGGTGGCGACATCGACTTGAAAGCCATCTCCACGCACAACTATGACCTGAAGGAGAAGAACCTCAACGTTCCTGGGGGTGGCGCGGCATTTCAGGGAGGGGCTGTCACAAACGATGACAACTCCTCCTTTTTTCTGTCTACGGTCCGGGTGACCGTGGATGCGGACTTGACGGACAACGTGTCCGCTCATGTCCGGTTGCTCAACCAGAGGATTTGGGACGCCGCGATTTCAGCAACCGATCAGATCAACATCGACAACGCGTATGTCGTTCTGAAGGAGTTCCTCTACTCACCGTTGACGGTGATGGTCGGTCGCCAGGATTTGAACTACGGCACCGGCTTCATCGTCGGCCCCGGCCTTTTGGCTGACCCGAACGGCGCCTTTTCGACCGTGGCGACTGGTTCCCAAGGCCAGATCGGTCAGGAGCACAGCGCGTACAATTCGTATGATGCGATCCGCATGATACTGGATTTCGCGCCGGTGACGATCGAAGGGTTGATCGCCAAGATCAACGAAACCGGTGTCAGCACCGATGACCAGGACCTGTACGGCGTGATCGTGAACTACAAGGTCGGGGACGAGTGGAACTCCGAACTGGAGCCGTACTGGTTCCATAAGAACGATGAGAGCGCGGCTCTGTCGTTCTTCGATAGCATTGGGACCACCACCTACGATGTGAACCGGGTTCACACCATCGGTTTGCGGATCGCCTCAAGCCCGGTGCAGAACCTGAAGCTCAATCTCGAAGGTGCTGGCCAGTTCGGCGAACTGGAAGAGCGGACGCTCCAGCTGGAGCGGGATCGGGAGGCCTATGCCGCCCTGATCGAGGCCCATTACACCTGGGCCGACTGCTCCTGGACGCCGACCACCGGTTTCGGTTGGGTGTTTTTCTCGGGTGATGAGGGAGTGAATCCAAACACGCCGCAAGCGAACCAGCAGCAAGTTGATGATGTGGAGTCGTGGGACCAGATGTACCGCGGCAGTTTCTTCACCTACATCAACGAGTTCTTCGCCGGTTTCGGTGGGACGAACCTGTACACCACGTTCGACACCACCGACACCGCTTCCAACACGAACCGGCATCTCTTCTACGGCGACCTTTCTTTCATGCCGATGGAGGATATCACGGTGTGGGCCCGCTATTCCCACATCCGGTTCGATGAGGAGCCGATTCAGGGACGCAGCAGCCATGCTGGAGACGAACTCGATATGAAGGTCGTTTATGCCTACACCGAGGATGTCGATCTCGGTTTGGGTGCCGGCTGGTTCATCCCTGGCCAGTATTACGAGGATGCCCCGAACTCAAACGTTCGCGGCGATGACCTCGCGTACACGGTCGTCGGTTCGGCCAGCGTCAAGTTCTAAGTCTCCGATCGGCGCGTTATTACCCTGACGTGCCGGAAAGAGATCATAAAGCCCCCGGGAGCGATCCTCCCGGGGGCTCGCTTTTTAGATACAATGATTGGCGAGTGAGCGGGTTGACGAGGTGCCGGTTGAGCGAGTTGATCCATACGAAGGAGGGAACGTGATAACGCAACAATGGACAAGCATCTGGGCGGTATTTTTGACGGCTGTCCTGGCGGCCGGCTGCGCTGATTTTGTGGTTCCAACCGCCCGGGAAGCCGCTGAACAGCCATTTGGAACGGGGGGGCCATTCGTTCGCGGGACCACCAAGGACAAGGTCCTGGATTCCTGGGGGCCGCCGGACCACATCGTCTATCTCGGGGTGGACGAGCTGGGAGTTCCCAAGGAAGAGTGGATCTACAAGGGGCGCCTGCCGAATCTCCCGATCGATGTGGAGTACGTCTCCCGGACCAAGCATCTTTTCTTCGAGGGGGAGACGATGGTCCGCTGGAAGGTTGAAAAGCCGACCGAAACAGTTTCAAGCGAGTAGGAATGCCGCAGCTCAAAGCCCGGTGCTACATCCCCTCCGATGCATGGGAAGGGAACGGCCGTTTGCGATTAAGCGGGAGGGAGGCCCATCATCTCTCCCGCGTGCTTCGCATCAAGCCGGGGGACTGGGTCTCCTGCTTTGACGGCGCGGGGACGGAAGCCGTTGCCTGCGTCCGGAGCGTCGATCCGCGGGCGGGGATCGATCTGGAGATAAAGGAGAAAAAGAGACTGCCGCCGCTCTCCGGGGGGATCACCCTGGCGTCGGCGATTCCCCAGAGCGGGAAGATCGATCAGATCATCGACCAGGCGACGCAGTTCGGGGTTCGGCGGATCATCCCGGTCACGACCGCCCGCGGGGTTGTCCGTATCTCCCAGGAGGACTCGAAGAAGAAGCTTCTGCGCTGGAACCGGATTGCGGTGGAGGCGGCCAAACAGTCGAAGGTCAGCCATCTGCCTCTCATCGATCCGGCGCTTCCGTGGGACCGCCTCGTCTGCCGATTCAAGGAATTCGATCTGGCGTTGGTCGCGGCCGTGGAGGGGCCACACGAGCCGCTTGCCGGGCTCCTCAAAGGAAGAGAGCGGTCAAGCATCCTGCTGATCATCGGGCCGGAAGGGGACCTGACGCCGGAGGAGCTCGCCCAGGCGGATGCCGCCGGGGCCAGACGGTTTTCCCTGGGGCCGACGGTGCTGCGCTGCGAGACGGCGGCCGTTGCCGCCTTGAGTTTGATCTCTTATGTCCTGCGGGGCGGAATGGAAAATGAGTGACCGGCCGGTCAAATTTTTTCAGCTGATCACGTTCGGATGCCGGGTTAACCAGTACGAGACCCAGGCGATCCGGGAACAGCTTCTCGAAGCCGGCTACCAGGAGCGGACGCCGGATTCCCCGGAGGCGGACCTGGTGGTGATCAACAGCTGCACCGTGACCCAGGCGGCCGACAATGAATGCATGTGCGCCATCCGGAACCTCCACAAACAGCGGCCGGCAACCCAGATCCTGGTGACCGGATGTCTCGTCCAGCGGGACGCGGATCTGTTGAAAGGGCTTCCTGGCGTCAAGGTCCTGGCCGGTACCGGCCAGAAACACCGGATCGCCGAACTGGTCCGGGAGATCGATCCCTGGGCTGCAGAGCCCCGTCTGGAGCTGGAGCTGACCCGCGTCTACTCCCCCCTTACGATCTCCTCTTTTGAAGGAAGGAGCAAGGCCTTTCTGAAGGTGCAGGACGGCTGCGACCGCTCCTGCGCCTTCTGCAAGATTCCTCTTGTCAGGGGCCGCTCCAGGAGCAGGGGAATGAAGGAGATCCTCGATGAGGCCAGGCGCCTTCTGGAGGCGGGGTACCGGGAGCTGACCGTGGCCGGTGTGGCCGTCGGCCTCTGGGGCAGGGAATGGGAAATAGGCGCTTCTTTGGGGGATCTGATGGAAGAGATCGACCGCCTGCCGGGTTCATTCCGGGTTCGCTTGAGCTCTCTGGATCCCCGCGATTTGGACGATCGGCTGATCGACGCGTTGAAAAACTCGTCAAAGATTTGCCACCATCTGCACCTGTCTCTTCAGAGCGGCTCCGATGCCGTCCTTGCCCGGATGAATCGCGGCTACACCACTGGGGATTATCGGCGCCAGGTTGACCGGGTCCGGGAGTTTTGGCCGGACCTAGGGCTCACCACCGATCTGATCGTCGGCTTTCCGGGAGAAAGCCGACGGGAGTTCGAGGAGACCCTGGCCTTCTGCGGCGAAATTCGTTTCCTGAAGGTTCACGTTTTCCCCTACAGCCGTCGCGGAGGGACCTCCGCCTCTTTTTTCAAAAACCACGTTCCCCGCGACGAGATCAAGCGACGCGCGGCGGTTTTGAGGCAAACGGCGGCCGAAACAGCAGGCCGGTTCAGGGCTGGGTTTATCGGCAGCGAACAGCAGGTCCTCGTAGAAGAGAACGGGTCGGGGTTCACCAGCCAGTTTATTCGGGTCCGATTCGAGGCCTTCCCTGATGAGGCCGGGAGACTCCTTCCTATAATGATCACCGGCGCCACCGATGAGGTCCTCCTCGGGACGGTGGTGCGCCCTACACCTTTTTTAACAGGTCCCCTTGACAATTTGGCAAAAGATGTGCCAAGCTTGAGGTGAAGGACAATTTGGCACCAGTGAAAAAGGCAAACCACCGGAAACGGTGGGGCCCCTGCCTAGACCGCAGGGCTCCCGCTTCGCAAAGCTGTTGAAGCGGGGGGCAAAGTTACAGGCCGACAACAAGTTGTAAGTAATTAAATTTCATATACTTACGATTGAATTCGGCGGCTGAACCGCCAAGGGTGCAGACGAAACGCCTGAGGGTTTTCACGTGGTGGCTGCCTTCAGGCGTTTTGTTTTGGAGGAAAGTTCGCGGATTTAATAAGTCGGAGAGGCAAGCGAGGAGGAATCGCATGAAAAGCAACGCGAGAATGGAGCAGGGCAAGCAGGTCCACAGGGTCGTCACCTTCCTGGACAGGGAGCAGGTTGACTATCTGGACAAGATGGGCAAGGACGCCCTTTTCTCAACCGGGGTCAAGTTTCCGCGCACACGGGTGATTTCGGCGCTGATCGATCTGTTGCGCAGGTCTGGCGTCACGGGGGAGGGTTTGCGGTCGGATCAGGATTTGGAGGAAAGGTTGGTCAAGAAACTGGCCGCCGGTCTGCCGGAAGCCAAGCGCTTGGCCGGGGAGCTGTTGAAGCCGTGAGCACGGTGTCGGATTATTACGGGGATAATTTTCCGGTACCGTCCGGCTCCTGGGATCCAACGGTTCCGTGGAGGTTCCCGAAGCATGCCATCCGAGTGAAGCAGCCGACCCTGATGAATAGAGTTTTACCGTGGCTGATGCTGGGGATGGGCATGGCCCTCGGGGTTCTGCTGATGAGCTCGAGGATGGGCGTGCCGCCGACGGACGCCCAAGCGACAGCACCGCAGAATACATCCGTAGAATCGACGCAGCAACTGCTGCCGCCGTCTGACTTTTCGCCCAAGGAGCCGGCCAGAGGTGTTCCGAAAGCACAGCCGAAGAGAAACCGGTCGGGACTTGTATAATAATAAGCATCGGACCCATCGGTATGGCGTTTCATCTGAATACCCGATATTACGAGATCCAGGGTAAGCGGGAGGAGCAGGTCTACGGGCGGTTGGTGGAAATGCTCTTGAAGACCCGGCTGCGCATGAAATTGGAGTCGGCGCCGGGTTCAACCGATGAGGACGTCAATGCCTATCTTGCTGGTCTGCTGACCGCCTATCTCGATCCCGTCTATCTCTCCTCCATTTCAGAGGTTCTCTCCCGCTATGACGAGGAGATTTTTCAGGCGGTTTCCAAGACGGAAGACCGTTACCGGGCTTACTGGATTTATAAGGTCAACGCCGACGATCTGCTGGTTTCGCTGGGGGTTTTTCACCATATCTGGCAGGAGAAGCAGGCGGAGGTTCTACGAATGAAAAGGTATTACTCCCATGCCTGCGAATGCAACCGCCGGATTTACAGAAAGCCGACGGCCCTTGCCGATATCCATACCAAATTGGCGTCCGGGACCGAAAGATACCTGTCGATCCTGTCGGCCATGCGCTCGACTTATTTCCATTTTAGCTACCGCCTGCATGAAAACGAAATGGCGGAGCTTCAGGAACAGGTCCGGGAGCTGGAAAAAAAGATCCCTTACCAGCAAGTCCAGGATGAGTTTCTTGACCTCTACTCCAGATGGCTCAAAGGGGAACGGGACGGGGCCATACTGCAACGCCTGCTGACCCTGGTCAACCAGCTCAAGGTGATGGAACCCTCCTTCGAGGCCGAAAAGTTCCTCTCTAGGATCCAGGAACCCTAGCCTTTTTAGTTTAGCTAACGCCAATCAGGATAAGAAGTTATTTTCTGCCTCCCTTGACATTGTTTAACTCGGTCGGGTATACTTTGATAAAACTCAACATTCTCCTTCTATAAGGGGCGTGGGAGAATCTAAGATTATTCACTTTAACTGGGTTGATTTATTTTCTATAATTCTTTTTATCAGAATGGGTTACGTCGGTTTTAAGCTCGGACTTGCTCCCGAGCTTCTGAAATTGGCCGGCGTACTCGTGGGGTTCTTTGTCAGTTTCGGGTTGTTTCACGGAATAGGCGGCTTTATCGGAAAGTGGACGTTTCTCTCCGAAGAGTGGGCCAAGGCCCTTGTCATGGTGAGTTTAATTCTCGTCGGGTACTTCGCCGTCACGAGGGGACTCCGGTTGCTGGAAAAGTTGGTGCAGGTGTCGTTCCAGCCGAAACTCGCCCAGATAGGCGGTTTGGCGGTCGGTCTCATCAGAGCCGGGTTTGTCACCAGTGTGATTTTGGTGATTTGCAGCCAGCTTCCTTCGGAGTACTTGAGCGCTTCGATTGAACAGCACTCCTTGACAGGGCACGCCATGGTCCGGGTGGCTCCGGCGGTTTACTCCGCCGCCACGCCGTGGGTTCACCACATCTGGTCCGGTTTTCGTGCTCCGGCATCGTGACTCGGCGACGTTCCCGCGCTACGCCTGCACGCTCAAAAAGACAGTCGACTCGTTGAAAGGAATGCGGCTCCATGATCTCTGATCGGACGCTCCGGGAGATCCAGGATCGTCTGGACATTGTGGAGGTGGTCGGGGGATACGTCACCCTGCGCAGATCAGGCAAGAATTTCAAAGCGCTCTGCCCGTTTCATCCGGAGAAGACTCCCTCCTTCATGATCTATCCGCACAAGCAGTTTTTCATCTGCTATGGGTGCGGCGCGGGAGGAGACATGGTCTCCTTTGTGATGAAGCATGAGCATATGGAGTTCCCGGAGGCGGTTGAACTGTTGGCCCAGAAGGCCGGTCTGGAGATCAGCTTCGGCCGCGGCGGCAGGAAAACGAACGCCCATCTGAAGCTATACCAGGCGCATGAATCGGCGGCCCGGTTTTTCCAGGAGCTTCTGATGTCGCCGGAAGGGGAGGCGGCGAGGGCATATCTCAAAAAGAGAGGTTTGACCGAGGAGACATGGGAGACTTTCTCGGTCGGTTATGCCCCCTCCGGCTGGGATCGGTTCCTGCAGAAGGCGGCCGGCGAGGGGTTGACTCCCCAGGTGTTGGAACGGGCCGGTCTGGCCGTCGCCCGCGAAGGGAAGGCTGGATGGTATGATCGGTTCCGCAACAGGGTCGTCTTCCCGATCTGGGACACCAGAGGGCGGGTGATCGCCTTCGGAGGAAGGGTCTTCGACGAGGAAGGCCCGAAGTACCTGAACTCCCCGGAAACGGAGCTTTACGTCAAGGGAAAGATCCTTTACGGGATTCACCTGGCAGCGCCTCATATCCGGGAAAAGGATTTCTGCATCGTGGTGGAGGGGTATTTGGACATGATCGCCCCTTACCAGCAGGGGATCCGCAACGTGGTTGCCTCCATGGGGACCAGTTTGACGGAGTCCCAGATTCAGCTGATCCGCCGGTATACCAAGAATGTGGTGATGGTCTACGACGGGGATTACGCCGGAGAGATGGCCACCTTGAGGGGGCTGGACCTCCTGCTGGCGGGCCAGATGCGGGTCAAGGTGGCGGGATTACCGGAGGGGCTGGACCCCGACTCCATGATCCGGACGCAGGGGATCAAGGCCTTCGCCAAGGCGATTCAGGGTTCGGAAGATCTTTTCGATTATAAGCTGAACCTCTTGAAAAAACGGTTTGACCCGAAAATGATGGAAGGGCGGGTCCGAATCTGTGAGGAGATGCTGCCGACCATCAAAAGGGTCGCCAACACGATCCAGAGGGGTGAGTACATCAGACGGCTCGGCGATCTTTTAGGCGTCGCCGAGGATCTCCTGTGGACGGAATTGGGAAAGGTCAAGCTGGATGCTAGGTGGAAGCCCTCCTCGCTGACGGCGGCGGAAGCTGTTTCCGCGTCGGTCCCGACAGCCGAGGAATCACTGGCCGGTTTGCTGATGGAGAATCCGCAGAGGATGGCTCTGGTGGCGGATCGTCTGTCCACCCAGATGATTCAGGACCCCCTTGTTCGCCGGGTCATCGAATGGCTGACGGAGCGGTTCTCGGAACAGCAGCTGCCGGAGGATCACCGACGGATCGTCGACGCTCTGGGCCGGGATGCCGGTGACGCGCAGAGCAGGTTCGTGCGGTGGCTGGCATGGGCGGACACGGTGGAGGAGGAGGAAAAAGAGTGGACCGTCAATGACCTCCTTCGCCGGATCGAGGAGGAGCGGCGAAAAGCGTCGGTGGAGTCCTTGAAGGCTTCCATTCGGCAGGCGGAAGAGGCGGGCGATCAGGAAAAGGCGGTCTTGTTGGTTCTGGAGATGAACCGGTTGATCAAAACAACGTCTTTTAGGTGAGGTTGAAAAGGATGAAATCAAAGAAAAAGGCCGCGAACACACCCAAGGTCATCGGAAAGATGTCCAAGGAGAAAGCGGAGGAACTCAAGAAGCTCATCGCTCTCGGCAAGGAAAAGGGGAAGTTGACCTATGAGGAGGTCAATAACCTTTTGCCGGAGGATATCACTTCTTCCGAGGAGATCGAAGAGGTCTTGACCATGCTTGGCAACGAGAACATCGAGATCGTCGACGCTGAAGAGGTCAAGATGGAAACGGAAGGGGACGAGAAGGAGGATGTCCTGGAGGTCGCCGAGTTCGGGGAGGAGTCGCCGGACATCGCCGAGGAAAAGTCGGAAGAGGAGGAGGCTCCTGCCAGGTCCGAACCGGTGGATGACCCCGTCCGGATGTATCTGCGGCAGATGGGGCAGATCCCCCTGCTGACCAGGGAGGAGGAGCTCCGCCTGGCCAAAGAGATCAAGGACGCGGAGATCCACTACAGGGAGATTCTTTTCTCCACCGTCATGGCCCCGCGGGAGATCCTGTCCTTGGTGGACCGGATCAAGGCCAAGGAGGTGAATCCAGAAGAGTACGTGACCGAGGATTTCCGGCGCAAAGACGAGCGCCTCGTCCCGAAACTTTCCCGTCTGGCCAGAAAGATCCGGGCCACCCGTTCCATCGCCAAGAGAAATGGCTATTTCCTGGAGATGCGCCTGATGAGCCCGGTGGTGGAGGAGATTTCGAAGAAGTTCAAATCCACCGTCGCCGAAGGGTTCCGCCTTCAGAAGGAGATGGAGAGCGTCCGCTCGAAGAGGAAGAGCGGCTGGAAGAACCGCTTGACCGACCTGAAGAGGAAATTCCTGGCGGTGGAGAGAAGTCTCGGCCAGCCCCTCAAGAGCGTCGAAGAAACGCTGGCTCTCTTGAAGAAGCGGGAAGCGGTCTACATCAAGGCCAAGAAGGCCCTCGTGGCCGCCAACCTGCGGCTGGTGGTTTCCATCGCCAAAAAATACACCAACAGAGGTCTCTCTTTTCTCGACTTGATCCAGGAGGGGAACATCGGCCTGATGAAGGCGGTCGACAAGTTCGAGTACGAGCGGGGATACAAGTTCTCGACATACGCCACCTGGTGGATCCGGCAGGCGATCACCCGAGCCATCGCAGACCAGGCCCGCACCATCCGCATTCCGGTGCACATGACGGAGACCATCAACAAGCTGATTCGGGTTTCCCGCCAGCTTGTCCAGGAGAACGGCAAGGAGCCCTCGCCGGATGAGATCGCCCACGCGATGCGGATGCCGGTGGAGAAGGTGCGGGGGATCCTGAAGATCGCCCAGGAGCCAATCTCCCTCCAGACGCCGATCGGCGATGATGGGGACACCCACTTCGGCGACTTCATCGAGGACAAGCGGGCTATCTCTCCGGCCAACGCCACCGCTTACGCGATGCTGAAAGAGCAGATGGAGGAGGTGCTGGAGACCCTGACCGAGCGGGAGGCGCAGGTTCTGCGCCTTCGCTTTGGGATCGGGGATGGCTGCCCCCGGACGCTGGAGGAGGTGGGAGCCACCTTCAAGGTGACCAGGGAAAGGGTCCGGCAGATCGAGGCAAAAGCTCTGCGGAAACTGCGCCATCCGACCCGCTCCCGCCGGCTGAAGGCCTTTCTGGAGATGGGGGCCCTGACCGAGGAGAAGAGCTGGGTCTGATTGGGCCCGCCTGGATTCGAACCAGGGACCAAGTCATTATGAGTGACCTGCTCTAACCGCTGAGCTACGGGCCCGGCGAACAAGATCACCAAAACGTCGGTTGCTGAATGCCCGCCTGCGAGCTGTCCGGTTGAATCGTCTTTCTCTTCCTGTCGCGAGAGTGTTCCCTTAAGCCGTCGATCACCGCTTTGCCGGCCAGGCGGTCCGCCTGGCGGTTCTCCGCCCGGGGGACATGCCGGATATCGAAAGAATCGAACCCTCCCGTCAGGGAACGGATGATCGCGTGGAGCCACTGAAGCTGCTTGTCTTTCACCTTGTACAGCCCGGCCACCTGGTTCGCCAGGAGTTCGCTGTCGGTGCAAACGAGCACCCGTTTTTCCCCCCGCTTGAGCGCTTCCTGCAGGGCGATGATCAAGGCGACCGTCTCCGCGACGTTGTTGGTCGCCTCGCCGATAGAGAGGCCCATCTCAACAGGTTTGCGCCCCGAGATGACGATCCCCACGCCGGCCGGTCCCGGGTTTCCCCGCGCGGCGCCGTCTATGTGGATTTTAACGGTTGAAGGGGCGGGTTTGGCTGCCTTTTTATGAGGCGGCATTGGGTTCGATGTAAAGGATCCGGGCGCAGTTTTCGCAGGGGATCAATCGGGTGCCGCCCATGATCTCGTTGATCTGCTGGGGCGGCAGGATCATGTTGCATCCTCCGCAGGCGTCCCCCTTGACGGGGACCAGCGCGATTCCGTCTTTCTTTGAAAGAATCTTTTCGTACCTGGCGAGGATTTGAGGGTCCACTTTCGGGGTCAGGGATGTTCGATTCTGCTGAAGCTCCTCGATCCTCTTTTGGAGTCCCTGCATCTCCTGATCGATTTGAGCAAGCTGTTTCTTGATCTCTTCCTCTTTGACCTTAAGAGCCGCCCGCTCCTCGTCCTGACGTTTTTTCAAGCTGTCCGATTCATCCATCCGCTTGATCAGCTCTTCCTCGAGGACCGATTTATCCGCCTTGGCCCCTTCGATCTCCGACTGCATGGCGCTGTACTCTTTGTTTGTCTTGCACTGGAAAAGCTGGGATTGCAGCTTGCGGATCTGGCCCTCTTTCTGCTCCAGTTCGAGCTCCAGTTCCTTGCGTTTGACCTCAAAGCCCTTGAATTTCTGCTCCAGATCCTGGACCGCTTTGGCGTTCTGCTGCTGCTGCTCTTTTAAAGCGGACGCCTCCTGGGGTTTCGCCTCCTTCCGGCGCTTGAGCTGGTAAAGCTCGGCGTCCAGCGTCTGCAATTCCAGGAGCGCTTTCAGCTGATCTTGGATCGATACGGTTGACATGTTTATCCTATCCTATGGTGGGCGGTACAGGACTCGAACCTGTGACCTCATGCATGTGAGGCATGCGCTCTAACCGGCTGAGCTAACCGCCCCAGGAACACAAAATTCTATTTTACGGGATGGGAGGAGGAAAGGAAAGGAGGATTGCCGGCCGGTGCGCCGGTATATAATAGATGTCGAAGAGGTGGCCGGATGGTCGCCCTCCGGCGGTTTTCGGCGGGAGGAAAGTCCGGACTCCACAGGGCAGCGGAGTGGGTAACACCCACCCCCCGCGAGGGGCGGATCAGAGCCACAGAGACGAGTCTTCGGCTGCCGGGCAGGGAAGCCTGCCTTGAGCTTGTCGAAGGGTGCAACGAGGCAATCTCTCCGCGGTGCAAGACCAAATAGACCTTGCTTGGAACGGCCCGTTCCGTTCGACCGAAAGGTGGAAGGCAGGGTGGGTAGGTCGCTTGAGCCGGGCCGTAAGGCCCGGCCTAGAGGAATGACCGTCGCCCGCCGAAAGGTGGGGCACAGAATCCGGCTTACAGGCCGCCTCTTCGTTTTCTCCTATCGCAGGAGCAGTAGCAGTCCCAGCGAATAGAAGAGATTGTTCACGGCGTGCGCGAACATGCCGGGTAGCAGCGACCCGCTCTTTTCGTAGGTCCAGGCCCAGACGACCCCGCTCAAGAAGACGGTCGAGAAGCCCAGTATCCCGTATCCGTGCAGGATTGAAAAGACGCCGGCGCTGATGATGGCAGTGGGTACCCAGCTGAATCGCCGGCGCAGGGTCCCGAAGAGCAGTCCCCTGAAAATGAACTCCTCGAAAAAGGGGGCCATCAGGACATTGGCCGCCATGCCGGCCGCGACGTAGGCGGTCGATCCCCAGACCAGGTCGGCGTCGAAACTTTCTCCCCAGTGATACCCCGCTTCGGCAAAATTGGCCCCGATGTCCAGGGCGATATTCCCGATTAACTCAAACCCCATCCCGGCGAAGGTGACAATCAGCAGTCGGCGGACGCCGCCCTTCGGAAGGGTCAGACCGAAGGTCTGCGTAAAATTCAAGCCGTGGGGTTTCAGGAGGTACCGGAAGGGAAGCAGCAACAGGGGAAAATAAAAAAGGGTGTAAAAGACGAGCTCTCCGCCCGGATACTGGTCCACCGGAATGAAGAACCCCAGAAAACTGATGAGACAGGCGATGGCCGCCCCGCGCACAAGGACGGTCAAGCTCGTCCATCCGCTCCATGGCGGTGGAATGAGCGCTGTTCCGGAGCGCCACGCTTGCGACCGGCCTCGGAGAATCCGCCAGAAGGCCCATAAAAAGCAGGCCGTGAGGAAAAGATCGACAACCGTCATGAACCAGATCCGGCCAATCCGTCCGCCGCGCTCCGGCGGGTCTTTTTCTTCCGGGGGCCCGGAAAGGATCTCCCGCTCTTCAAGCCGGTTGAGAAGGCGGCTGCGGAGTTCTCCCGGAGGCAGGAGTTCATGGATCAACGGTTGAACCCACCGGCGGTTTCCGAAAGGAAAAGGAAAGGGGGTGTCCAGATACGCCGCCCCGACCAAAATCCTGAAGAGGGAAAGAAGCCCGCCTCCCTCTTTTTCCCATCCGGCTAACCGCTGCCGCAGATCTTCCAGTCGGCCGATTTCTCCTTCCAGGATGGCCAGATGAATGTGGGCCGTCGGCTCCTTGGAGAAAACGGCCAGCTCCTCCTGCCATTGGATCAGCTGACGGTTGGTGTCCTCCTCATTTGAGATGCCGTCATAGATTTCGAAAAATCGCTGTTCCCAGGAGGGCCTCGCTTTCACGGCGTCGCGCAGCTCCAGTTCCCTGTTGATGATCAGAAGCAAGGCTCGTTCCGGGTGTTCGACGCGCATGAGCGGCGAGAAGACCATGTGCGCCAAAAGGCCGAATCCCAGGGAGAGAATGACGATGCCCCAGCTGATCAGGGTGGGGATCGGATGGAACCGGGGTTCCTGAACCTGGCCGTTCATCAGGTGGAGTATAGCACGGGAAAGGCGCGGGAAGGGCGCGTCACCGTAAAATCGGATGCATTCGATGCACGCTTGCCGTATAATGGCCGAAAACAGGAGGGTGATCGTTCAAGTGCGGATTCGTCCTGTTGTTCTGCTTCTGGCAGCGCTCCTGTCGCTTTCCGGGTGCACGTCGGCGACCTATTACGCCAGCAAGAATGCCCAATGGAGAGCGATTCAGCGGGTGGCGGTGATGCCGTTTCGTTTGACCTTCGAGAGCCCCGTCCGCCGGCAGGTAATGACGCAGCTTTTCGCCCAAGAGCTGCGGCAGACAAAAGTGGTCGAGGTGGTGGAGGTTCCGATGGAAGATCCCTTGACGGAAACCGTTTCTCCCAGTATCGATGAGATCGCCCGAAAGTATGAGGCAGACGCCGTTTTCACCGGAGGGGTGGATGACGCCCAGGGGGCCGTCGTCCATGTGCAGCTGCATGACCCGGCCGCCCAGGAGGTGATCTGGTCCGGCACCTATTCCCTCGGCGTGGGGGCGGAGTTCATGAGTTTCCGGACCCAGCAGCAGCAGTTCCAGAGGTCTCTGCGCCAGTTGGCCCGCCGTTTCGCGGCCCGCAAGGGCTCGAGCATGTTCTCCAATATCTTGCCGTAGTCCAAGGGTATTCTTTTTTCTTCCTGATTATTCCTCTTTTCCGCGTTTTCCGCAATCCCTTGTAGCCGCCGCCGAAAATCATCGCAACATCTTGTGATATAAAAATTTTCCTCCATTTTTGCTTGACACCATCCCATATGCATTGTATATTTTGTCACTGTGTGGAGCAAAGTGGAGGAAAGTAGAGATTATTCCAAAGAGCTTGGTTGTGGATGCCGTCGGGTTTGCCTTTATCGGGGAGCCCCCTTCGGGGGAAAGGCAACAACAAGGGACGATTCGGGATGACCGATCGTGCCTGATAAAGCATCCACAACCCTTATGAACAGAGGGGCAGTCGCCGAATACACAACCAGGAATGACTGCCCCTCTGGTTTTTTGAGGAGAGATGTTCTACGGAGAGCACGAACATACGATCGACCGGAAGGGACGGCTGATCATCCCCTCGCGATTTCGTGAGGCGATGAAGGAGCACTTCGTCGAGCACCTGGTGGTGACCAGGGGGCTGGACAAGTGCCTTTTCCTCTTTCCGGAAGATGAGTGGAAGGCGCAGGAGAACCGCTTCCGCTCTCTCTCCTTCACGAAACAGGAAGCGAGGCAGTTCAACCGCTTTTATTTTTCCGGAGCGGCGGAATTAAGCTTCGACAAGCAGGGCCGAATTCTGATCCCCCAGTACCTGAAGGATTACGCGGGGATAAAGAGGGACGTCACGCTGGTGGGGGTTTCCAACCGGATCGAGGTTTGGGACAAGGAGGCGTGGCAGAAGTTCTACGAGCAGTTCAAGCCGTCCTATGAAGAGATCGCGGAAAAGCTCATCGACGGCTAAGAGCGCGCTTGAGGAGGTAAGGGAGCCGTGTGGAGATCGTTCATAAACCGGTTTTGCTTCATGAAGTCGTATCGGGCCTGGCAGTTCGCCCTGGCGGCGTTGTTCTTGACGCAACCATCGGTTTGGGCGGGCACGCGCAAGCCCTTTTAGAGTCAGCTGGTCCTGACGGACGGTTGATCGGCATCGACCGGGACAAAGAGGCGCTGGAAGCGGCGGAGAAACGGCTTCAAAAGTATGGTGGGCGGATGACGCTGATTCATTCGGATTTTGGAAAGATTTCGGAACTTCTCAACCGGCTGAAGGTGGGGAAGGTCGACGCCGTTTTGTTCGACCTGGGGGTTTCCTCTTTGCAGCTGGACCGGCCGCAGAGGGGTTTCAGCTTCAAGGCGGACGGCCCTCTGGACATGCGGATGGATCCCCACAGCGGTTTTTCGGCGGCCGAGCTGGTCAACCGGATTTCAGCCAGGGATCTGGAAGAACTGTTGAGGTTGTACGGCCAGGAGCGGTGGGCCGGCCGCATCGCCAGGGCGATCGTCAAAGAGCGGCCGTTTGCCACGACCGGGGTGCTGGCGGAAACAATCCGAAAGGCCGTTCCGCCCACCGCCCGCCGGGGAAGGATCAATCCGGCGACCCGTTCCTTTCAGGCGATTCGGATCGCCGTCAATAAAGAGCTGGAGCTTCTGCCGTCCGGATTGAACCAGGCGATCGATCATCTCCGGGAGGGCGGGCGCATCGCCGTGCTGTCCTATCACTCGCTGGAGCACCGTATCGTGAGGAACGTTTTCAGAGACCGGACAAGGGCCGGCCAGTTGAAAATGATCACCGCCAGGCCGGTGGTTCCCGCCGAGGCGGAAGTGGCCCGGAATTCCAGGGCCAGGTCGGCGAACCTGCGGATCGCCGAAAGGTCAGGGACCGCCCCATGATCCGCTCCTTCTTTTCAGTTTTGACGGTGACAACTGTGTTTTGTCTGGGATACGTTCAGCAACGGGTGATGCTGGTGGAGGATGGCTACCGGGTCGAGCGCCTGCGACAGCTCAAGGACGAGCTCCTTGACCAGCACAGGGTGCTCCATTACAATGTTCTAACGCTCCGATCCCCCGTCATCTTGAGCAAGCGGCTGGAGCGCAGGGACATTCAACTCAACCCGCCACAACAGATCGAAGTTTTGCGCGCTGAAGCCATTCAAAGCCCTGTTTCCACGCAGAGAGCCCAGGCATCCGGACGGCCGATGTGGCTTCAGTTGGCCAGGAAAGCGGCGACGAGTATCTTGGGAATCAACCGGCAGGCACAGGCGAAGCCGGCGCACGAAGAGTAGCTTCTCGGTTCTTTTGCGGAAAAAAGGATCTTTGGTTTTTCAACGTGTTGACCACGGCCCAGAAAACCCGCCTGTTTTTCGTGGTCATGGGATTTCTCATGATCACCTGCCTCCTATGGGGCCGTTTGTTCTGGCTTCAGGTTCTCCACCCCGACCATTGGCTGACTATCGCCAGGCGGCAGCATTTCCAGATGCTGGAGCTCCTCCCGGTACGGGGGGATATTCTGGACAGGAACGGGAAGCCGCTGGCCGTCTCCATTCGCCTGACCTCCGTTTTCGCCAATCCCAGGCATGTCAAGGACCCGCAGAGGATCGCCCGGCGCCTGGCCCCGGTTTTAAACCAGCCGGTCGATGAACTTCTGGCGAAGCTCTCCAATAAAGAGCGGGGCTTCGTCTGGCTGGCCAGGCGGATTCCCAACCAGACCGCCTCGCTGATCCGCCGGATGAGACTGCCGGGCGTGGACCTGGTGATGGAACCCCGGCGCGTTTATCCGCAGGGCTACCTCGCCAGCCACGTGATCGGCTGCACCGATATGGATACCGTGGGGTTGGAAGGATTGGAGCTGGCTTATAACCAGATCTTGAGAGGAGAGCCCGGCTGGCGGTGGATGGCGCGGGATGCCCGCAGAAGGTCGGTCGGGGCCTGGGAGGCGCCGGCGGTGGCTCCCAGGGACGGGCTCCATCTGGTGCTGACGGTCGACTCCACCATCCAGTTCTTCGCGGAACAAGAACTGGAGCGGGCTTTCGAAGAACGAAACGCCAAGGGAGGATGCGTGGTGGTGATGGATCCGTTCACGGGGGAGGTTCTCGCTCTCGCCAACCGCCCCACCTTCGACCCGAACCTTTTTTCCAAGGCCGACGCGGATCACCGGCGCAACCGGGCCGTGACCGACATGTTCGAGCCCGGCTCCGTCTTCAAAGTGATAACGGCCGCCACCGCGCTTGGCAAGGGGGTGGTTCGGCCGACGGACCGGTTTTTCTGCGAAAACGGGGAGTTCCCGATTCCCGGGGGACACATCCTTCATGACCATATGCCGCACGGATGGCTGACATTCCGGCAGGTGATCACGAATTCCAGCAATATCGGGACGGCCAAGGTGGCGATGCGGCTGGGGCCTGCTTCTCTTTATCAGGGGATCAAGGCCTTCGGGTTCGGTATGCCGACCGGTGTGGGCCTGCCGGGGGAGGTGGCCGGGATCGCGAAAACGCCGATGGAATGGTCAAAGACTTCCATCACCGCCATCCCGATGGGGCAGGAGGTGACGGTTACCGCGATGCAGTTGGCCCAGGCGATCTCCGTGGTGGCCAACGGAGGGGTGCTGATGAAGCCGTATATTATTAAGGAAATCCGGGACCCTTCCGGCGCACTGGTCCACAGCAGCCGGCCGGAGGCGGTCCGGAGGGTCATCCCATCGGCTGTGGCAGCTGAATTGAAGGAGATTTTGGCCGGGGTCGTGGAGGAAGGGACCGGCAAGATGGCGGCCGTTCCAGGATACCGGTCGGCCGGTAAAACCGGGACCGCGCAAAAGATCGAACCAACGGGCGGGTATTCCCATTCCAAATTCATGGCTTCCTTTATCGGTTTTGTGCCGGTGGAAAAACCGAGACTGACGATCGTGGTGGTGCTGGATGAGCCCCGGCCGGTCTATTACGGCGGCGTGGTGGCCGCTCCGGTTTTCAAGAAGGTGGCGGCTGATACGCTGGGCTATCTCCAGGTTCCTTATCAGAGCCAGCATTTCATGATGGCGAGATCGGATGAATAGGCCGGCCGTTGCGCTCGGAGAGTTGCTGAGCGGCGTCGGCATCGAGGCGGGAGTTCATGCCGGGCTGACAGTCACGCAGGTCACGGATGATTCCAGGCAGGTGCGCGAAGGGGCCCTGTTCGTGGCGGTCGGCGGGACGAAAACCGACGGTCACCGGTTCATCGAACAGGCGGCGGCGAAGGGAGCCCGCGCCGTTTTGGTCGACAGGGAGGCCCAAGCCCCCGGCGGTATGGTCGTCATCCGGGTTCCGGCCACCCAGCCGCTTTTGGGCCCTGTGGCCTCCTCCTTTTACGGGAACCCATCCGACAAAATGGCTGTGGTCGGTGTGACCGGCACCAACGGGAAAACGACGGTTTCGTGGCTGACGCGGTACCTCCTGGAAGCGGCCGGCGTCCACTGCGGACTGATCGGGACCATCCATTACCAGATTGGACCGGTCATGAAGGAATCGGTCAACACGACCCCCGGCGCCGTGACGATTCAATCGATGCTGTACGAGATGCTTCAGGCCGGTCTGAAGGCCTGCGTGATGGAGGTTTCCTCGCACGCTCTCCACCAGCGCCGGACCGACGGGATCTCCTGGAAAGCCGGCGTTTTCACGAATATCACATCCGAGCACCTGGATTATCACGAGACATGGGAGGATTATTTCAAGGCCAAGCTGCGCCTCTTCGAAGCGCTGGAGCCGCAGGCCGCGGCGGTGATCAACGGGGACGATCCGGTATGGGAAAGGATCCGCTGGGTCACTCGCGGACGGGTGATCCGCTACAGTCTGCGGCAGGAGGCGGACCTGGCCGCTTCGAAGATCGTCTGCCGGCTGGACGGGACCACCTGCGAAGTCCAGACGCCGGAGGGATCTTTCCCGGTGCGATGGAAGCTGGTCGGACGCCACAACATTCAGAACCTGCTGGCCTCTCTCGGCGCCGTCATGGGGACCGGCACGCCTCTTTCGAAAGTGATCCCGGCGGTGGAATCTTTTTCCGGCGTTCCGGGTCGGCTGGAGAGGGTGGATGAGGGAGGGCCTTTCCCTGTTTTCGTGGATTACGCCCACACCGACGATGCCCTTTTCCAGGTCCTGGCCAACGTGAAGGCGGTCACCCCGAAGAAGGTCCTGCTGGTTTTCGGCTGCGGCGGCGACCGGGACCGGACCAAGAGGCCCCGGATGGGGAAGGTCGCTTCGGAGCTGGCCGACAGGGTGATTGTTACCTCGGATAATCCCCGCAGCGAAGATCCGGCCCGGATCGCCAAAGAGATCGAGCAGGGGCTGTGGGGTTCTTCGACCCCCTGGGAAACGATTTTGGACAGAAGGGAGGCGATCCGAAAGGCGATCGAGTCGGCCGATGCCGGCTGGCTGGTGCTGATCGCCGGCAAAGGCCATGAGACCGGCCAGAAGATAGGGGACAAGGTGATTCCGTTCGACGACCGGCACGTCGCGCGGGATATTCTGAAGAAAAGCAAGCTCTCGGGGGTCGGCTCGAATGCATAGGGCCCTCTTTCAATCGGCCGACATCACGGCAGCCATCGGCGGGACCCGGATCGCGGGAGATGGCAGGAGCCCTCTCCTGGGTGTTTCCATCGATACTCGGACGATTCGGCCCCGCGAGCTTTATGTTGCCATCCACGGCAAACGGCTGGATGGACACGATTTTCTTCAGGAGGCCTTCAGCAAGGGGGCCGCCGGCGCCGTCGTGGACCGCTGGCCCGTGAAAGGATTCACCGTTCCGGGCGGAGTGGAGATTTGGCAGGTGCAGGACACGCTGGCCGCTTTGGGGAACCTGGCCGCCTTCCACCGCCGGCGGTTCGATGTTCCGGTCATCGCCGTCACCGGTTCCGCTGGCAAGACGACGACCAAGGGAATGCTGGCTCACATCCTCTCGCAGCGGCTGCGGGTTCTGGCGACGGAAGGGACGCAGAACAATTTGATCGGCGTCCCTTTGAATCTGCTGAAGCTTCGAGCGGAGCATCAGGCCGTCGTTCTGGAACTGGGAACGAACCAATGGGGGGAGATCCGTTCTCTGACCCGGATCGCTAAGCCGACCATCGGGGTGGTGACCAACATCGGCTATGCCCACCTGGAAACGTTCGGGGACCTTCATGGGGTGCTCAAGGCCAAGGGGGAACTGTGGGAGACCATGAAGCCGACCGCCTCCCTTGTTTTGAACGCCGAAGATCCCCTTCTCCTGGAGGCAGGAGTCCGCCTGTCGCACCGGCTTATCTGGTTCGGGAACCATGCGGACTCCGCCGTCCGGGCGGAGAAAGTCCAGTTGACCGCCGCCGGATCGGTCTCTTTCATCAACGGCGTCTGGAGGATGCATCTGCCGGTTCCCGGCCGGCACAATCTGATGAACGCGCTGGCGGCTCTGGCGGCCGCCCAGGCGACCGGAATTCCGCTTGAGCAGGCGGCCGGCCGGTTGGAGAGCTTTCAGCCGGTTCCCGGGCGTGTCTCCCTGACGCAGCAGGGAGGTTTTCTGGTGATCGACGATTCCTACAACGCCAATCCGACCTCTCTGCGGGCGGCGCTGGAGGTTTTCCGCCAGACGGTCTGCACCGGCAGGCGAATTGCCGTGATTGGCGACATGCTGGAGCTGGGCCGGCAGGCCGAATCTTTCCATCAGCAGGCGGGCGTATGGGTGAAAGAGGCGGACGCCGATTTCCTGATGACGGTGGGGAGTTTGAGCCGCCACACCGCGGCGGCGGCCCGTTCCGCCGGCATGCCGACGGAACGGGTGATTTCCTTCGACGACGTGGAACAGGCGAAAGAATTTCTGGAGGAGCTCATCCGGCCCGGGGACGCGCTGTTGGTCAAGGGCTCCCGGGCGATGCGGATGGAACGGATCCTGTTATGCTCTATTACATCTTCTATTCATTAAGAGACCTCTGGTTCGGTTTCAACGTTTTCAAGTACATCACCTTCCGGGCCGCGATGGCGGCCGTCACCGCTTTTTTCCTCACCCTCATCCTGGCTCCCTGGGTGATCCGTTGGCTGACCGAACTGAAGATGGGCCAGCATATCCGGCAGGAGGAGGAGGTGAGGGGTCTTTATCACCTGCACAGCCACAAACACGGGATCCCCACCATGGGGGGGCTGCTGATTCTGCTGGCCCTGCTGGGCTCCAGCTTTCTCTGGGGGGCTTTCCTGAACCTGAAGCTCCTCCTGGCGATGGGGGTGACGGTTGCTTTCGGGGCGATCGGTTTCTGGGACGATCTTTTGAAAGTCAGAAGAGAGAATTCAAAAGGGTTGAGCTCCCGTGCCAAGCTTTTCTGGCAGGGGACGGTCTCCGTCGCGTTCCTGACGATTTTGCTTCTGGACGTGACTTATCCGACCAGTCTGGAGATCCCGTTCGTCAAGAACTCTATCGTCAATCTAGCGCATTGGTACATGCCTTTTGCCTTTCTGGTGCTGGTGGGAACGACCAACGCCGTGAATCTCACCGACGGGCTGGACGGACTGGCCATCGGTTGCACCATCCTGATCGGCTTGACACTGACCGTCCTGACATACCTGACCGGCCATAAGATCCTGGCCGACTACCTGCTGATTCCGTTCATCCCGGGGGCGGGGGAGCTGACCATCTTTTGCGCCGCGCTGGTGGGGGCCAGCATGGGGTTCCTGTGGTACAACGCCCCGCCGGCCAACGTCTTCATGGGGGATGTTGGCTCGCTGGCCATCGGGGGGGCCATCGGCTCGGTCGCGGTGCTGATCAAGAAAGAGCTTTTGCTGGTGATCATCGGCGGAATCTTCGTGATGGAGACTCTGTCGGTCATCCTGCAGGTCGCCTCTTTCAAGCTGACCGGCAGAAGGATCTTTTTGATGACGCCGATCCATCACCATTTTCAGCTCATCGGGTGGCCGGAGTCAAAGGTCACCATCCGGTTCTGGATCATCGGAGCGGTTTTGGCGCTGATCAGTTTGAGCACTTTGAAACTTCGATGAAGAAGGGCGGGGGAATGAAAAGCGGTGCTGTTTTACGGCCGGGGCCGGCGACGCCGGTAACGGTCGTCGGGCTCGCTAAGAGCGGTCTCGCCGCCGCCAAGTGGCTGATCCAGCTCGGCTGCTTCGTCCGGGTGACGGAAGCGAAGGAGACGCCCGAATTGAGTTCAGCGGCGCAAGAGATCATCGCTTTGGGCGGCTCGGTCGAATTGGGAATACATTCGCGGCGCATGGTGGAGGATTCCCAGATCCTGGTGACCAGTCCCGGCGTGCCGCCGCAGGCGCCGCCGGTTCGGTGGGCCCGGGAGCTTGGGATCCCTGTCGTGGGGGAGCTGGAGCTGGCGAGCTGGTACTGCCCCGGGAGGATCATCGCGGTCACCGGCTCCAACGGCAAATCGACCGTCGTCACCCTGACCAGCGAGATCTTCAAAAAGGCGGGGTTTGACACCGTGGTTTGCGGGAACATCGGGACCCCGTTCACCGCGGAGCTCAACCGGATCCGTCACAACACGGTGGTGGTTCTGGAGGTCAGCTCCTTCCAGCTGGAGGAGACCCTTTCTTTCGCCCCGGAGGCCGCCTGCGTTCTGAACGTCACCACGAACCACATCGACCGCCATGGGACGTTCGAGCGGTATCGGCAGGCGAAGGGGAGGATCTTTTCCTTTCAGAAGAGGCACTGTTTTGGGCTCCTCAACGAGGATGATCCCGCTTCCCGCTCCTTCAAGCCGTTGGTCAAAGGGACCGCCGTCTCTTTCAGCAGGAAAAAGAAGGTGAGCGGGGCCTGGTCCGACGGCTCTTTCCTTTATCTGAACCTGCCGGACCGTTCCGGCACCGTCTGCCGGCGGGATGCCATGCAGCTGCAGGGGCCTCACCATGAGGAGAACGCCCTGGCCGCGGCCTGTCTGGCCGGCCTCTTTGGTGTCCCGCCCGAGGTCAGCGGGGAGGTTATCCGTTCCTTCAGGGGGTTGGCACACCGCCAGCAGGTGATCGGCCAGTTCAAGGGAGTTACCTTCATCAACGATTCCAAGTCGACCACCGTCGCTGCCGGTTTAAGTGCGATCCAGTCGACGCCGGGGCAAGTGATCCTGATAGCCGGCGGGATCGACAAGGGATCCGATTTCCGGCTGATCCGGAAGTGGGACAAAAAGCTCAAGAGTGCCGTGCTGATTGGCCGGGACGGGTCCGCGATCGCCCGGGCTCTTCACGGGGTCGTCCCCTCCTTCTTCGCGGCCGACCTGAAGGAAGCGGTTCGGACCGCCTTCGGCATGGCGAAAGAGGGGGAATCGGTTCTGCTGTCGCCGATGTGCACGAGCTTCGATATGTTCAGGGATTTTGAGGACAGGGGCGAAAAATTCCATGAGGCGGTGGAGGAGTTGATGAAGGAGGAGCCGGCCGCGGCCTCCCTGCTTCCTTTGGAAGGGGGAAGGCCGTGAAGGGAATCCGACGCGGTTTGCTGATCACCACCGCCCTGCTGGTCGTCACCGGCGTCATCATGGTCTATTCCACCAGCGCCATCTACGCGAAGGAGGTCTACGAGGACGCCGGATTTTTCTTGAGGCGCCACCTGATGTATCTGTGCGTCGGGCTGTTCCTCTCGGGATGGATTCTCACATTGGATCCCCAGCAAATCCGCAAAGCGGCCAAGCCTCTGCTGCTCGTCTCTCTCCTGCTTCTGCTGGCGGTCCTGGTGCCGGGTATCGGCGCCAAGGTGTCGGGCGCCCGGCGGTGGTTCCGGCTGGGTCCCGTGAGCATTCAGCCCTCGGAGATCGCCCAGCTGGCGGTGCTGATCTACCTGGCCGACGTGCTCAACCGGAAACGGGCCCACCTGGGTGATTTCTTCCAGGGGGTTCTGCCTCCCCTGCTTGTCCTGGGCAGCGTGGTCTGCCTGATTCTGGCCGAGCCGGACCTGGGGACCGCGGTGGCCATCGGTTTCGTCGCGCTGGTTCTTCTTTTCATCGCCGGAGCGGAGGGGAAGGCGCTTGCCTCTTTGGCCCTGATGGCGGTGCCGGTGGTGGCGGGTCTGATCGCCCTCAAACCGTACCGGATCCGCCGGATCGTCGCTTATCTGAACCCCTGGGCCGACCCGGAGGGGGCCGGTTTCCAGCTGATCCAGTCGCTGGTGGCGCTCGGTTCCGGCGGCGTGGCGGGAGTGGGGCTGGGGGAATCCAAGCAGAAGCTTTTTTACCTGCCGGCGGCCCACACCGATTTCATCTTCTCCGTCCTGGGGGAAGAGCTGGGCCTGCTCGGCGTGACGGCCGTCATCCTGCTGATGGCCGCTTTCGTCTGGTTCGGGATCCGCCTGGCCTCCAGGGCGCCGGACACCTTCGGCGCTTTCACCGGCTACGGAATCGTTTTCCTGCTGGCTTTTGAGGCGCTGGTGCATATCGGCGTGGCCACCGGCGCCATCCCGACGAAAGGATTGCCGTTTCCGTTCATCAGCTACGGAGGGTCGGCCCTGGTGGTGAACCTGGTCAGCGTGGCGATCCTTCTCAATGTCAGCCGGCCCCAGCCGGCGGTGATTCCGAAAGGCCCGGTCAAATGGGAGCGTTGAAGCCGACATACCTCATCGTCGCCGGCGGGTCCGGCGGGCACCTGGTGCCGGCCGTAGCGCTGGCGGAGCATCTTCAGCGGACAGCCAGGTGCGTTCTGGTGAGCACCGCCAGGCCTGTGGACCGCTTGATGTCGGAGGGCTCGGGGGTAGAATGGGTGAGGGTGGACCTGAAGCCGGTTCGGCCCTCCCTGCGCTGGCTGTGGCCCGGTTACTGGGTCGGCCAGTGGAAGGGATTTCAGCGGATCCGGCAGGTCATCCGGAAGGAACGGCCCGCTGCCGCAATCGGCTTCGGCGGCTACATCAGCGCGGTTGCTCTGGTGGCGGCCAAATTGGCGCGCCTGCCGGTGGTGATTCATGAGCAAAATGTTCTGCCGGGCGGGGCAAACCGCCTGCTAGCCCGTTTCGCCGACGCGGTCGCCGTCCACTTCAAAGAGACAGGGGAGCATCTGCCCCGCGGTTGCCGGGTGGAGGTGACCGGCAACCCCTTGAGGACCTTCCAGGGGAAAGTGACGGTCAGAGAGGCGCGTCAATTTTTCGGGCTTGAATCGGAGGAGCCGGTCCTGCTCGTGATGGGCGGGTCGCAGGGATCCCGCGCCGTGAATGACGCGATCCTGAAGATGTGGGAGGCCAGGGCCGGTTTCGACGAACCGGGGATGCAGGTGATCCACCTGTGCGGCTCGGAGGATCCGGAGAAACTGCGGGAGGCTTACCGCCTGCTGGGGGTTCCGGCCCGCGTCTTTCCATTTCTGCGGGAGATGGAGATGGCTTACGCGGCGGCGACCCTGGCGGTCTCCAGGGCCGGCGCCACCACGATCAGCGAGCTCTCCGCCGTCCGGCTGCCGGCGGTCCTGATCCCTTATCCGCATGCCGGCGGCCACCAGAGGGCCAATGCCCGGTGGCTGGCGCAGCGCCAGGGGGCGATCGTGGTGGAGCAATCGGAGTTGGCCCCCTACGATTTATGGAAGAGAATCAACGCTCTTATTCGGTCCCCGCGCCGGCTTGAGGAGATGCGCCAGGCGATGACCGGCATCACCAACGGCACGCCGGCGGTGGAAAAACTGGCGCGGCTGGTGGAGAAGGTGGTCAAGGGGCGGGAGAGATGAAACGGGTGCACCTGATCGGCATCGGCGGGATCGGGATGAGCGGCATCGCCCGGCTCCTCCTGGACAGGGGGGTATCCGTTTCCGGGACCGACTCCTCCGACGGGCCCATCATCGAGCAGCTCAAATCCCGCGGGGCCCGGATCCGCATCGGCCATTCGGCGCAGGCCCTCCGGGACGCCGACACGGTGGTTTACTCTTCCTCTATATCCCCCGCCAACCCGGAACTGGCGGCAGCTCGGGAGAAGGGGCTGACCGTCCTGCACCGGGCCCGGATGGTGCGCCGCCTCGTGAAGGAGTTGAAGACCATTGCCGTTACCGGGGCGCACGGCAAGAGCACGACCACCGCGCTGGCGGCCCAGCTCTTGGTCGCCGCCGGCTGGGACCCGACCGTTCTGCTGGGAGCCCAGATCGATTCCCTGGGAGGCAACGCCCGGACCGGCAAAGGAGCGTACGCCGTCATCGAAGCGGACGAATCGGACGGCTCCTTCCTCTGGTACGATCCGTTCGCCGCCGTCATCACCAACCTGGACGAAGAGCACCTCGATTATTACCGAAACCTGGCTGAAATCAAAAAGGCCTATTCGCTTTTCATCGACCGGATCAAGCCGGGGGGATTCCTGGTCGCCTGTGCGGATGACCCCCACCTCGCCGGGCTGGTCCGAAAAACGAGGAAGCCGGCGATCACCTACGGTTTCTCGAAGAAGGCCGACGTCACCGCCGGCGATCTGGAATCCGGGCCGGGATGGAGCTCTTTCCGATGCCTGGTCAGGGGAAAAGAGCAGGGGTGCGTCCGCTTGAGCGTGCCCGGCCTCCACAACGCGCTCAACAGCTTGGCGGTCTTCGCCTTGGCCGACCGGCTGAAGATCGACTTCAGCTATGCGGTGCGCGCCGTCGAGAATTTTAAGGGGACCAAACGGCGGTTCCAGATTCAGGGCGAGCCGGGCGGCGTCATGGTGGTGGAGGATTACGCCCACCATCCCGCCGAAATCAAAGCCACCCTGCAGGCGGCCAGACAATGGAAGGGACGGCGGATCCGGGTCGTTTTCCAGCCGCACCGCTACAGCCGGACTCTCCACCTGCTGGATCGGTTCGGCTCCTGTTTCGACCAGGCCGATGAGCTGATCCTGCTTCCGATCTACGCCGCCTCCGAAGAGCCGATCGACGGGGTGACGAGCGGGTCGGTGCTGAAGCAGGTTCGGGCCAACGGCGGACCCCGCGTCTGCTTGAAGGAGCCGCAGGAAGCGCTGGAATACTTCGAGGAAACGGCCCGGTCCGGCGACATGGTTCTTTTCCTGGGGGCCGGGTCGGTCGGTTCCCTCTCCACCCGCCTGGTCCGCGCGCTGGCAGCCGGTCCGGGAAAAAAGGAGCTTGTGGAAAGTGCCGCTTAAAGCCGCCTTGTCCGATGAGCTGACGGCCGTAACAGCTGGCCGGGTTCGGTTCGCAGAGCCGATGCGCCTGCACACCACCATGCGCGTCGGCGGGCCGGCGGAAGTATGGGCGGAGCCGCAGTCGGAGGAAGAGTTGCGCCGGCTGCTGGCGATCGCCGACCAGGAGAAGATGCCGGTCACCGTCGTCGGCGGAGGGGCCAACCTGCTTGTCCGGGACGAGGGTATCCCGGGCCTGGTGCTTCACATGGGGCATCCGTTCTTCCACGGCTGCCGGCGGGAGAGCAGCCGGCTGTTCGTGGGGGCCGGCCTGCCGCTGGAATGGCTGGTCCGCCGGGCGACGCAGGAGGGGCTTTCGGGCCTGGAGTTCTTAGCCGGCGTGCCGGGAAGGATGGGGGGCGCGGTCCGGATGAACGCCGGCACGCACGACGACGATGGGGCGCTTCACCAGACTGGGGACGTCGTCCGATCGATCCGAATGATGGACCGCCAGGGACAGCTCCGCCACATCCCTAAGAAGTTGGCGGGGTTCGCCTACCGGACAAGCCGCTTGGAGGGGGCGATTGTGCTGGAGGCGGAGTTGGAACTTGTCCCCGGCGACAAGGAGGAGATTGCCGGCCGGGTCAAGCGGTTGTGGGAATACAAGCGGCGGACCCAGGATTGGTCCGCGCCGAGCTCGGGGTGCATTTTCAAGAACCCTTCGAAGGAACAGCCGGCCGGGTGGCTCATCGACCGGGCTGGCTTGAAAGGGTTCAGCGTAGGGTGCGCGTCCGTTTCCAGGATCCACTCCAATTTCATCATCAACACCGGCGGCGCCGGCGCCTCGGACGTCTTCAAGCTGATCGAAGAGATCCGGGCGCGGGTGGACCGCCGCTTCGGTGTAAAATTGGAGCTGGAGGTGCAGGTGTTGCCAAATGAGAGCGAGGGAAAATGACGACACAGAACAACCAGACAACGGTTCCGGTCGAAAAGACAATCGCTTCTTTGGGGCTCGTCGGCGTTCTCTGCGGAGGGCCCTCTCATGAGAGAGAGATTTCTCTCAAGAGCGGCACAGCGGTTCATGAAGCCCTGAGCTCCCTTGATATTCGCACGGAGTTGGTGACCCTTTCCTCCGATCCGGAGAAGATACCGGATGAGATCCGGCTCTCCGGCATCCGGTGTGCCTTCATCGCCCTGCACGGTCCCTTCGGGGAGGACGGGACGGTCCAGTCGATCCTGGAGGAGCTGAAGATTCCTTACACCGGCTCCGACGTGGAGGCCTCCCGATACGCGATGGACAAGATCTCCGCCCGCCGCCGCTGGATCGCCGCGAAGCTGCCGGTGCCGTACGTGGTGGAGGCGGAGCCGATCAGCGCGCTGACCCGGGCGAAAGACATGGTCTTCCCGATCGTCGTCAAGCCGGCGGGGCAGGGCTCCTCCATCGGGATGAGCATCGTCGACACGATGGAGGAGCTGGCGCCGGCCGCCGAGAAGGCAGGCCAGTTCGGCGAAAGGATTATCCTGGAAGAGTACCTGCCGGGGCCGGAGGTGACCGTCGGCATCCTGGAGGACCGGCCCCTGCCGGTGGTGCAGGTAATCCCCAAGAACCGGTTCTACGACTACGAGGCCAAATACACGCCGGGCATGACCGAGTACCGGGTGCCGGCCCCGATCTCGAAAGAAGAGACCGCGAGCGTCCAGGAAATCGCCTTGAAAGCCCATGAAGTGCTGGGCTGCCGCTCCTTTTCCCGCGTTGATTTCATCCTGGTGCCGGGCCGCGGACCGGTGATCCTGGAGATCAATACGATTCCCGGTATGACCGAGTCGAGTCTCCTGCCGAAAGCGGCCAAGGCGGCCGGGATCGGTTTCCCGGAACTCTGCCGGCGAATGCTGGCTTCCGCGCTCCTATGATGATGCAAAGGGATCTGTTCAATGAGACGCAGCAGGCGCCGCCCGGCGGTGTGAAGCTCTTCAGCATGAGCATGATCTCCGGGCTCCTCCTTTTCATCGCTGTCCCAATGGGATTGAAGACCATTTCGTCGCACCCCCGTTTCCTGGTACGGGAGGCGGAGATCCATTGGCCCGACACCATGAAGAAGCCGGTGGAGCGATACAAGATCACGCCGGTTATCTCCATCTTCGAGGGGGACCTCCGGGAGATCGGGGCCGCTTTCCAGAGCCGTTTCCCGACCGCCCAAGTGACGCAGGTAATCCGCTGTTTCCCGAACCGGATTGTGGTCCAGATGCAGCCCAGGCAGATCGTCGCCCAGGTGCAGGCCGGCCGCTTCTATCCGGTGAGCGAAGAGGGGGTCATTGTGGCCGAGGGCCGCTCCACCCCATGGCAGAATCTTCCGATCTTTCACGCCGACGGATTGAAGGGGAAGCGCCTTTCTGTTTCCCAGACGATCGAGAACCCCGCCTACCAGCAGACGTTCGAGATCCTGGCCGCCATCCAGCGGCTTCGCGGGGTTGCGGGCCGGACAGCCGCCGCCGCCTATTGCAGGGAACCGGACATCCTGATTGCCCTGAACAACGGCACCGAGATCCGTTTCCACGCCGAGAAAGTCCGCCGGGGGTGGGAGCAGTTGACTGAGCTTTTGATCCAGAAACGTGAGATGATAATGCAGGCGAAGTACATCGACTTGCGCTTCGACGACCCGGTGATCAACAAATGAAAAAACCGCAGCTCATCGCCAGCTTGGCGCTGGGTGACAAGATCTTCACCCTCGCCGCCGGCTTCATCCACGAGCAGAACCGGCTGATCGTCCGCGCCCTGGAATCGGTCCCCTCGCAGGGGATCGAGCGGGGGCTGATCACCGACCCGATCGAGTGCTCCGACACCATCGCTCGGCTCGTGCGGGAGACCGAGAAAAAACTGTCCGCCCGGATCCTGCGAGTTTACACCGCCATCCAGGGCAGCACCTTGACCGCTGACAACGCCTCCGCCGCCATCCCGATTCCGGATCCTACCGTCGGCATCTCCAGGCGGGACGTGGAGAAAGTGGTCAACGCCTGCAAGACCCTCTCGCTGGACTACGACCGGCAGATCATCCATACCTTCACCCGCGGCTTCACGCTGGACGGCCAGGCCGGCATCAAGGATCCGGTTGGGCTTTCCGGCAACAAGCTGGGGGTGGAGCTGCACCTGGTGACGGCCCAGAACCTGGCGGTCCACAATCTGCTGAAGGTCGTCAACCGAGCCGGGGTGGAGGTGGAGCAGTTCGTCCTGCCGTCGGTGGCGGCCGGGGAGGCGGTTCTGACTGATCTCGACAGGGATCTTGGCGTTACTCTGATCCATATCGGCGAGTCTCAGACCGAGACCCTCCTTTATACGGACGGCGCCGTCAAGGAGAGCGTCCTCCTGCCGTGGGGAATCGAACAGCTCACCGACAGCATGAGCCGCAGCTTGAAACTCCCGAAATCCAACGCTGAGCAGATCTTCGAGCAGGTCAAGACGATCGAAAAACAGCCGGAGTGGGCAGCCACGCCGTTTACGGTGCAGGCCGGCACGCTGGCGAGAACCGTCCCCCAGGAGCAGGTCTCCCACCTGCTGTCCGAAAAATCCAACGAGTTCCTCGAGAAGATCCGCAGGAAGCTGGAGGAGATCCCCTATTTCCGGGAGTCGGCCGCCGGCGTCGTGATGGTCGGGGAGCTGGCTCGCCTGGAAGGGTTCCTGGAGATCTGCGAACAGGCCCTCAACATGCCGGTCCGACTGGGGATCCCCCGCGGCATCGAGGTGGATTCCGACCTGGAGCTAAAGCCCGCCTACACCGTCGTCATGGGACTGCTCGCCCACAACGCTCGCCGGATCGCCGCCTCCCGCAGGGCCCTGGCCGGCCCTCTCTGGCGCCGCTTCCTGGAAAAGAGCAAACAGGTCTTCGAAGAGTATTTTTAAGACCGTGCAGATAATTTCGGAAGCGATAACATTCGACGAACTTCGGCGAATGGCGGCCGGCACATTCGGTAACATGGTCAAAGCCGTTGTGGATGTGGAGAATGAGCTCCTCGCGGTTGATGCCGAGTTGCATTCGGATTTGGAAGCTCTGCTCCTGGAAGGGGGATCCAAGCAGAAGTTCCTCTGGGGCGTCAACCTGTATCCCGAGTTGAAAGGGCGGGAGGAGTTCATCGAGTTTGATTCCATGATTAACGTGAGGCCTTCCCAGGATAACAGGAGTCGCGGTGTCGAGAGCGAAGCGATCCGGAAGAAAATTTCGGACGTTGTTTCCAAGAGAATAAAAGATGAGTTATCAGCATAGAGAACTCGCGTCAGGACGATGGCGTAAGCTGCCGCTTGTTGAGCAGATGGCGAATATAGGCAGCGAAGTTGAACGCGCCCTGAATTGGCGCGGGAAGAACAATCAGGATTACTGCGCCAGGGCGGTGGATCGCGCTCTCGAGCTGCTTGATTTAAGTCTGGAAACCCCCTGGGGATTCGCCCGCCTGAAGGAGATCGCCCGGTTAAGGGAGATCGTCGTCGACTATTTCTACGGGTCCAATCAATACGGCTCTACGGAGGCCGCTTTCAGGCGGTATTTCCTGCCGTTTGCCTGGGCCGCCCGCAGCAGGGCGTCGATGCCGTCCACGCCGAGCAGGATTCTTAATTGATAAACACAGCAGTTGTTATATACAATCATAGTTGAGATGAAAACCGCACAGTCTTTCTTAAGAGAGCTAGGGTACCCGCTCGGCAAGCCGGAGACGGGAGATGAGGCCTTGTACGGCATCGTCTGGATCGCCAACCAGGCCCAGCGCCGGGTGGCAAAGGTCCTGAAGTCTTTCGGGTTGACCCCCGTGAAGCTGAATTACCTGATGATCGTCAAGCACATCGGCAAGGAGGAAGGGTTGTCCCAGCGGGAGATCGCCCGGCGCTTGCTGATCGACGCGGGCAACGTGACGCACGTTTTGGACGACCTGGAGAAGAAAGGGTGGGTGATCCGGGCGTCCGGGCCGGACCGGCGCTCCAACCGGATCCGGATCACCAGGGAGGGCTCCCGCCTGCTGGATGGGGCTTGGCCGGTCTACAAGGAGGCGGTCAAGGGGATGATCGGGCGGATGCCCTCGCAGGACCAACGCCGGCTAGTGGAGATTTTATCCGGCTGGAAAGCCGGATTGGAAGGATGAACGGCTCATTTTTTTGGCTTTATAGTTGTTATACACAATTATTGAGGAGGGATGAGCGATGACCAAAGTGCAGAGGATGTTTTCCAGGATGGCGAAGAGCCCGGTTTCGTGCCGCCGGAGCCGAGGGGCGGCGTCAAGCGGATCCTGGCGGCCCACACCGTTTCCGTCTTGGCAGACCGGCTGGCGCAGATGGCGGCGTTGGCCCCCTGACAGGGGCTCCCATCGTCCCGGTCGGTTTGTCCGGGACGCACGAAACGAGCGGCTGGGCCGGTCGATGCAGATCTTGGCCGGCCAGGGCTCCGGCGCGCCACAGCGCACACCCGCCGGGGCGGCCGCCTTCTTCATCTTCGGGTTCGTCCTAATCTTCCTGGTCACCATCACCTTCCTGGACTTCATCCTGCTCACCCCCTGGGCCCCCTTCTTCTTCCGGCTGATGGGAGCCAGAGTGGGCAGGAACGTCGTCGTGGGCCTGAACTCGGTGGTCTTGCCCGGTTCGGAAATAGGGGACGGGGCGACTGTTGCGGCAGGGGCGATCCTTCCCAAGGGGACGAAAATCGAAGCCGCCTCAACCTACAAAGGGATCCCCCCCTTTGTAAAGGATGAAGAGGATCAAGGGAACGAGGGCGTATGAAAAGAAACATTGGAGTTATCCTAATTCTGCTTTCTGTGGTCCCCTGTGCCGCCGAAGGGCAAAGCAGAGAGAGCCCCAAAATGCCAATCGTTTTTTCTCCGAGATACGACATTTCCTTCATGGGTCTTGAAAAGCTGCATCCCTTTGACACCACCAAATACGGAAAGATCTATCGGCATTTGGTGAAGATGGGGATCCCAAGGAGCGTTTTCCACACTCCCACAAAGGAATACCTTGCCTCTTTGAAAAGTTCCCGGGTCGTCGCCGAAATCGCAGAATTGGCGCCGCTTTCATTGCTTCCGAACGGATTTCTGCAGTGGCGGCTCCTCCTTCCCATGAAATATGCCGCAGGCGGAACGATGCTGGGAGCAGAGCTGGCTTTAAAGCATGGCTGGAGCATCAATTTGTCAGGGGGATACCATCATGCGAAGGCCGAGTCAGGCGGCGGATTCTGCTTCTTCGCGGATATCCCAATGGCCGTTCATCGCCTCCGGAAGGACAACCCCGCCATGACGTTTCTAATCGTGGATCTCGACGTTCATCAAGGCAACGGCTATGAGTCTATCTTTCAGGACGATCCTTCGATTCACATCTTTGATGTTTATAACAGGTTGAATTACCCGGCGGATGAGGAAGTGAAGAGGTATATCGATTTCAATTTCCCTGTTGAGCCAGGCATCCGGGATAAAGAGTATCTAGCGTTGATCGAAAGGGAATTAAACGCAGCCGTTCGACAGACTCAACCAGACATTCTGATCTATTTGGCGGGTACGGATATTTTCGAGGAGGATCCCCTCGGCGGCATGAACATCTCCGAGCAGGGGATCATCAGGCGGGATGAAATGGTCTTCCAGGTCGCGCTGGACAACCAGGTCCCGATCCTGATGGTTTTGTCCGGCGGTTACAGCACCAAGAGCGCCGATATCGTCGGGAAGTCCCTGGAGAACATCTTGAGAAATGTTATTCGTCTTCATGTCTGATTTTCTTACTTTGCTTGATTTTTGCTGAAAGTTCAAATATACTTGAGGGGTAACGGGAGTCATATTTTACCCTCCTTCGTACCCTCTTTCTTCCTTGAGAAATGGATTCGTCGGAGGGATAATAGGGCTGTTCGCGGCGGGCCCGTGTGGTCATCCATTGAGCATCCTAAAAAGGATGTTTCCAAGCACAGGAGCTTGCCAGATGTCAAGACGCAGGAAACGCCCTCCGATCGGGGTGATCGTCCTCGTTATTT
>JAMWCF010000001.1 GCA_023818695.1 Candidatus Omnitrophota bacterium | reverse complement strand
GCCCTGCACGCCGCCCGCCGGGAACTGCCGCAGCAGATCGCCGATGCCCGGGCCGACGTGGCCCGCCGCCGCGCAGAGGCCCTTGAAGAACTTGCCCGCCAGAAAGGGCTCGCCCTCAACCAAATCCTCGCCCAGATTACCCAGGCCAGGACAGACTTGACCAGTCAATACAGCTCCCTGGAAAACCAGTTGCGACAAATGGAATCCACGAATGTCCGCGGCAGGAGCGCCAAGAGGGCCAAATCTATGAAGCAGATGCAGGTCCGGTCGGTGGGAGGAGACCGGGTCGAATGCCTGCTGAAAATGAGTCTCCAGGAAGAGCAGTGACGGTCAGGGTTCGTCGAGGGGGACGGCCGGCTGGCGTTTGAGGATCCGATTCACCTCTTTGCGCAGGTGATGTTCCGGATCACTCCGGATCTGTTTGAGGGCGTTGAGTTTCTTTTCCAGGCGGGCGATCCGGTCGTTGAGATCAGTCATCAGGCCCTGCTGCAGGTTTTCCCGGACTAACGGTGTGAGCAGTTTCTCCGCGTCGTCGTAGGAGAGCTTCTGGTTGGTGTAGAGGGCGACGATCTCCTGGATTTTCGCCTGCCGGGCTGCGGTGGCCTGGGCCCGCGCGTAGAAGTTCGGGTGGTCGGTCTTCAGCCGATCCATCCAATCGGCCCGCATTGTTTCAAGGTCTTTGTGCCGCTTTTCGCTCTTTTGCTGGAGCTGGGCAGCTTTGTCGGGGGAGGTCGGCTTGTAATCGCGAGGCTGTCCGAGGGCCTGCCCCCCGGCTGGGCCAAGCAGGAAGCACAGGAGAAAGATGGTTGCGGGAATTTTGTCAGCGCGCAAGGGTTTTCTCTAGTTCGGCGATTTCAGATTTCAGTTGATCCACCCGCTTTTTCTGCTCACGAATCGCTTCCAGCAGAATCGGTGTCAACCGGCTGTAGTCCATTCCGTCGGCGTCCACGCCGTTTTCCTCGTACACGACGATCTCCGGCACAACCGGGCCGACCTCCTCACCGATGAAGCCGATATCCTGATGTCCGCCGTGCGGCTCGTCCCACCGGAAGGAGACTCCACGCAGCTGAAGGATCTTCTCCAGGGCCCCTTCGATGGGATGGATATCGGTTTTCCAGCGGATGGAGGAGGAGGAGCCGTAATTTTCGCCGGGGCCGTTGGGGTAGAAATCGTAGTCGAAACCCGAGGCCCGAATGCCGATGTAGTTTTCCGAACGGGCGTAGGTCCCAATGCCATTGGTGCCGCTGGCGTAAGCTTGGACCCCATCGTCCTCCGCTTCCACCAGCAGGCCGATGTAAGCCCCGTTCGCCCAGACGCCGACGCCGTAAGCATCTCCGGAGAAGCCAAGGATGCCTGTCGCCCCTTCCGAACGGATTCCGATGGAGCCGGGGTCCTGCGTGTAGGCCAGGACCCCAATGCCGTTGTTGCTGGCCGCCCAGAGGGTTTCAGCATTGCTGGCCGATTCCAGGCGGATGGTTCTGCCGGAAGGGGTGTAGATCTGCATCCGGGCCGAAGGGGAGGAGGTGCCGAGTCCGACCTGTCCGGCGGAGGTGATTCGCAGAAGTTCCGTGACCGCGCCGTTGATAGTGGCCTGGCGTGTCAGACGGAAGGCGTTACTAAGATTTTCGATAGCCCAGACCGGCGAGGTGATGGGGGTGGCGCCGTTGGTGTCCATGAGGCCGATCCGGGGACCGGGAATGCCGCCGCCGCTGGTCCGCTGGATCACCAGGGAAGGGCGTTGACCGCCGGCGGTGTCATCGATGATCTGAAGCGGGACAAGGGCAGAGGTGGTGTGTACCCCAACGAATCCTCCCATTGGGTTCAGGAGAAGGTTGCGGTAACCGGTGCCAGAGGTTTCAGCTTGGAGGAAGCCGGCGTTCGTCATGGGAGTTCCATTATACGTTTGATTATAGCCGATGGCCAGGCCGGAGAGGCCGCTGTCGATGGAGGAGGGGACGAGGTAGACGGCATTTTCGAAGCCAGTGGTGCCAAAGAAACGAGCGCCGTTGGAGGCAAAGACATCCACCGTATAAGCCGGGGTGAAGGTCCCCACCCCAAGCCGGGTGGAGATGATCAGGTTGCCGTCGAGGAGAGCGGAGTTCGGTACGGTGGCCTGGGCATAAGCGGGGCCGACGCTCATCCTCTTGGCATGGAACCGATTCAGGTTGTTGATGGCGGCCGGAAGGTAGGTGGGAATCTCCACGGTCTCCGCCCAGACGAGGGTTCCCAGGATGGAGCCGGTCAGTAGAAGCGCCGCCGCAGCTAATCGCCACCGGTCGCGGTTCATGAAACCCGCCCCTCGTTCATCTTTTTCTGCTTTTTGATGTTGCGCAGGGCTTTCAACCGTGTTTCCAGCTCGGAGACCTCCTTTTCCAGCTCCTGGAAAGCTACGATCAGGATTGGGGTCATCTTGCTGTAGTCGATCGAGCGGACGTGCTCCCCATCCGGCTCGTAGTGGACCACCTCCGGGAAAATGCGGCCGACCTCCTCGCCGATGAAGCCGATATCCCGGCGGCCGCCATGCTCTTCGTCCCAGCGGAAGGCGACACCCCGGATCTGCAGGGTTTTCTCCAGGATGTTTTCCATCGGCTGGATGTCGTTCTTCCACCGGATGGAGGAGGGATTCGGGTAATCTTCTCCGGGGCCGTTGGCGTAAAAGTCGTAGGTCCGTCCGTGGGCAAGGCAAGCGCTGCTGCCGGATTGGGGAGCGTAAGTGTAGAGGCCGACATCGTTCATGGCGGTCACGGAGGCGCCGAACAGCCCGCCCGAGGCGAAAAGGCCGGTGTCGGAGGCGTCCCCCATCACCCCCAAGCCGTTTTCATGCGGCGAATAGGCGTAGATGCCGGTTTCCCCGAAAGCGCGGATGCCGTAGAGATTCGGGCTCCAGGCGGAGATTGGCAGGTTGACGGTGTTCTTGATGTAGACCGATTCAGTGGTGACGGAATCGGAGGTCGCAAGAAGCACCGTGTTGGACGAAGCGGCCATCTCCAACCGGACCGTCGGATCGTAGTCGATGCCAATTCCGATGTTGCCGTTATTGAGAATCCGCAGGTAAGCGGTCGGCGAACTGGTGATGTTGGTTTGCGACCCGATCCGGAACTTGTCGTCGACGGTGTCAATCACCCAGGAGGGTGCCACCATCACCGAGCCGCCACCCAGCGAGGTGTCCACCAGGCCCAGCCGGGGTGGGCCAGCGCCGGGGGATCCGCTGTCAAGGGCGATGAAGAGGGAGGGTTCGCTCCCGGAGGTAGTGTCCCGGACATGCAGAGGGGACAGAGGGGCTGCTGTTGCCACCCCCACGAAACCGCCCAAGGGATTGAGCAGCAGGGTGCGGTAGCCGGTGCCTTGGGTTTCGGCCTGGAGGAAGCCGGCGTTGGTCATGGCGGTGCCGTTGTAAGTTTGGTTGTAGCCGATGGCCAGGCCGGAACGGCCGGCGGCGATGGATGTGGGGACGAGGTAGACGCCGTTTTCAGAACCGGTGGTGCCGAAAAAGCGGGCGCTGTTGGAAGCGATGACGTCCATACGCCGGAGAGGAGAGGGGGTGCCGATTCCCACCTGACCGGCGATGAGAAGATTGCCGTCCCCGATGGCGGAGGTTGAGACAATCGTCGGGCTGTAAACGGTGCCGACCGTTCCTTTCCTGGCGTGGTAACGGTCCACCTCGACGGAGATCGGGTAATAGACGATCAATTCCGTGGTTTCCGCCCGGGCCGGCATGACGGGCGGAAAACGAACTGCTGCCAGAAGAAGAACGGCCAAGAGGAAGGAAAAGGATCTCTTCATGGGGTCTTCCCCTTTAACGATGAGGCCTCCTCTTCCAGGGCTTTGATTCTTTTTTCAAGCTCTTTGACCGCCTCGACCAGCAGCGGCGTCATCCGGCTGTACTCCACGGAGACGGCTTTTTTGCCGTCCGGTTCGTAATGGACGATTTCAGGGAAGATGCGCCCCACCTCCTCCGCGATCAGGCCGAGATCTTGCCGGCCGCCGTGCGGTTTGTCCCATCTGAAATAGACGCCGCGGATCCGGAGCAGTTTCTCCGATACGCCCTCCAAAGGATGGATGTTCCTCTTCCAGCGGATCGAGGAGGGGGAACCGTAGTCGATGCCCGGACCGGAGGCGTAGAAATCTTCATCCTGACCGTCCGCTAGAATCCCCGTGTCGTTGGCGGCGGTGACATCAAGAGCGATGCCGGTGGCGTGGTCGGTCCAGGCAGAGAAACCGATGACGCTTCCTGCGATGTAGGCGCCGCTGCCTTCGGAGACCGCGTGGATTCCAGCTCCCGACGTGGCGATCTCCCCGTTGCCGAAAACGCCGACTTCCTGCCCGTTGCCGTAACTGCCGTAGCTGTTCGGGCCAAGGCAGGAGATCACCGTTGCATTCCAGGGACCGAGAGCATACAAGCCGTTGGCGGAGGGGGTATTTCCGTCCGCCCAGACGGCGACAGTGCCGATGGTAGTGGTGAGGATGTCAAGCATCGCCGAGGGGATCGCGGTTCCCAGACCGATCCGTCCCGCGTTGGTCATCATGAAATGCTCCGTGGCGGCGGCGGTGATATTGGCCTTGCGGGTGATCCGGAACCGGTCCTGAAGATTTTCAATGGACCAGATGGGGGAGGTGGTGACTGCTCCTCCCCCCTCATCCAGGTCGATCAGGCCGAGCCGGGGCGGGGCAGTCCCGCCGCTGGAGCGTTCCACCAGAAGGGTGGGGCGATTGCCGCCGGTCAGGTCCCGCACATGCAGAAGAGTGGCGGGGGAGGTCGTGCCGACGCCGATCGATCCGCCCAGAGGATTGAGCAGGAGGTTCCGGTAGGCGCCACCCTGGGTTTCCGCCTGGAGAAAACCGGCATTGGTCATAGCGGTGCCGTTGTAGGTTTGGTTGTAGCCGATGGCCAAGCCGGAGAGACCCGTATTAATAGAGGAGGGAGTGAAATAGACGCCGTTTTCGAAACCGGCTGATCCGGCAAACCGGGCACCGTTGACGGCGAAGACATCCACCGTTCGTCCCGGAACGGGGGTCCCGATTCCTAGACGTCCGGCGATAAACAGGTTGCCGTTGGGGACGCTGGCGTCCGGCACGACAGCCGGTTGATACGCATCTCCTATGGTGGCACGGTTGGCGTGGAGCCGGTCGAACTCCACATCCCCCATCGGGTAATGAGTAACCACTTCCGTCACTTCGGCTCCGGCGCCGCTGACCAGCCAGAATCCACCCGCTACGGTGAGGAAGATATACAACCGTTTCAATACAAGATTCATCTTTTTTATGGTAGCATAAAATTAAATAATCCATGACCAAGTGGTTTTCCCAAACCGCACTCCTGGGGATTGTCCTGGGCGTGGTTTACCTGGTTTTCCTGCATCCCTACCTGGATATGACGCTGACCAGCGCCCATGATCCGGCCTCCTACCTGCTGCGGGCGGAATCTTTTTGGAGCACGTACCGCTACGGGGAGCTTTTCGCGGATGGGTTTTTCCCTGTCACCAGCCAGATGCCGGGATTGACGCTCCTGTTGATTCCGCTGGTCGGCATCTTCGGCGTCAATTTCGTTGTCCTGAAGCTGTTCATGGTTCTTTTGGCCGGTGGGATGGCTGTTGCGGCGGGGATCTTTTTCAGGCGGTTCCTGGAACCGGAGCAGAAGCCGGAATGGGCGACTCTGGTTTTGATGGCTTCGCCGGTCGTTTTCATGCTGGCTCACCGGATACTGGCGGAGATCCCGCTGGTCCTGTTCGTGATGCTGGCGCTGGTCTGGATGGACCGGTACCTGCGGGAGGAGGGGCCGGTTGTCAGCAGGACTCTTTTTGGGGCGGTGATCTTCATCACGGCCGCTTACCTGATGAAGATCACGGCGTTGGGGCTGATGGCCGGGGGATGGTTCCTGCTGGTCCACAAGCGATACCGGACGCCGGCTGTGTTCAGAAAGCTGCTTGCCTGTTCCCTGATGGTTGCCGTGCCGGTTCTGTTGTGGGAGTGGTGGTGTTCGACGGTGCCGATGCGCGGTTACTGGGCGAAGCCGCCGATCCTGCTTTTCGTGGACAAGGATCCGATGGCCGTTCACTACACCGGCATGATATCGGCGGGGGAGTTTTTGGTGAAGGTCCGGCATAACCTCCTGTGGGGGATGCTGGGATCCGTCGGCACGGTTTTTAACCCGCCGCTCTTTTTTGTTTATTCCGAGATGAAAGGGGTGGTTTTGAGCATCCCGTTTGTCCTCTGGCTGGCCTTTATGTGGATCCGCTCTTTCCGGCGGCAGCCCTCCGTTCTGGAGGGGTTTGTGTTGTTTGGTTTGATGCTTTTGTCGGTGGCCACTGCCGGTTACGCACACCGTTACATGATGCCGCTCTTTCCGGCTTTCATCGTGTATGGGTTCCGGTCGCTGGAAGGGGCGTGGCGCCTGTGGGTGCCGCGGGCGGTGTTCGCGCTGGGTTTCGCCGCGAGCGTGGTTGTCGGGATACAGCAGTGGGTCAATCCGTACGGCACGCCGGAGGTCCGGGATTACCTCGCCATCGCCAGGGAGGCCAATTCCCGCTATGGGAAAGGAACCGTCGGCATAACACCACTGCCGGCTCACTGGCAGGTTTTGACGGATCACCGCTCTTTTGCCGGCGACACAGCTGGGTTTGACGCGATCAGAAGAGGAGACCGGTCCGTCCGCTATGCGGTTGGTTTCCCGGAAGGGAAGAACCTCGGTCTGTCGGACCCGCGGAAGATGGAGAATGTCACTGGGGACCTCCTGAAGCGGACCCTCAAAATCACCCGGTGGATTTGGTTAAATGGTGGGAAGCTGAAGCTTGTCGCCAGGAACGGGACGTTCGGGCTGTACGAGGTGGTTCCTTAGGTCATCATGAACGGTCGGGGGGAGCGGCAGGAAAGGAGCTCCGCCCAGCGGCCGTACACAGCAGAGCCGATCTTCTGAAGTTCCGGCTGGTGTTGTGAGGTCTCCTGAAGGATCTCCCGGCCGCTCAATTTTTCCTGCCGGAGTTCATCCGCGAAGGTCTCGGTCATCTGGCGGATCATCGGTTCAGTCACCTCCATGTGGAAGAGCAGGCCGTAGGCATTCTCCCCCCAGCGGAACGCCTGGTGCTCGGTCGTCAGCGATGAAGCCAGGGAGACAGCCCCTTTCGGAAGCTCGAAGATATCTCCGTGCCAGTGGAACCCCATAAAGGAAGGGGGGACCCCTTTCCAGAGGGGGTCGGAGGCAGCCGCCTTCCGAAGAGTCACCGGATGCCAGCCGATCTCCTTCTTCTTCCCTTTGGTGACCGGGGCCCCCAGGACGGCGGCCAGAAGCTGGCTTCCCAAACAGGTGCCCAGCACCGGTTTTTTCTCTTTCAAGGCCGTCTCGATCAGCCGCATTTCATCCTTCAGGTAAGGATACCTGGAATGGTCGTAGACCCCCATCGGCCCGCCCATGACGATCAGGCCGTCGGCGCCCTCCATATTTTTAGGGACGGGGGCCCCTTCGAAGGTCCGGACGTATTCGTAGGAGTGGCCTGCGGCGCGCAGGGCGGAGGCGATGGTGCCCAGCGTTTCCGGGGCGGCATGCTGGAGGACCCACATTTTCGTTCTGGCTGTTTTCATGGTTTTGGCCTCCGGCGGGCCGGTGTCTCCCGCGGAATCCAGCGGGGGACCCCCCTGCAGTATTCGCGGTACGAATCGCCGAAGCGCCGTCTCAAGGTCGGTTCCTCATAGATCAGGATAAACAGATGGAAAAACAGCCACAGGGTAAAAAGATATCCTAACAGAATTGGGGCGCAGAAGATGAGGGCCCAGCCGAGCACGACACTCAAGACGCCGAGGTACATCGGGTTGCGCACGAATCGGTAGAGGCCGACGGCGACGAAATCTTTCGGGGCGTCCCAGGGTATCGGGGTGCCGCGTCCCGCCTGGGCGAAGGTCAAAGCGCTGAAGACGAAGGTGAGGATTCCAAAGAGAACCAGCGGGCCGCCGAGCACGGCGTAAAAACCCCACAGATGGGGAAGGGCCAGTTTTTTGAAGGAGTGGAGGATCAGAAACGGAATAGTGGTGGAGACATTGGTGGGGACGACCATGAGGAAAAGAACGGTTTTAAGGAGAAGCCACCAGCTCACGCGGTTTTGCGAATCTGGGCCGGTTTGCCGCGGGGGACCTCCACCGGCGCTGGGCCGCCGATCAACTCATGCTTGATCAGGTTTTTCCCGTTGTTTTTGGAGGCGTACATCAGGGCGTCGGCTTTTCGGATCATCTCCTCGACTGATTCCGGCGGCCGCATGAAGGTGGCCACCCCGAAGCTGAAGGAGACCGGCCACTCGTTCTTTTCCACCAGGTCGATCAGGTCTTTCTGGATCCTCTGCACGACAATTCGGGCCGCCTGGGACTGTGTCTCCGGAAGGAGGACGGCGAACTCGTCGCCCCCGAGGCGGGCCACCAGGTCGATGGAACGGACCTTCTTTTTCAGGGTTTGGGCCACTGCGCGCAGCAGCGTGTCGCCGGCGTTGTGGCCCATCCGGTCGTTGACGAACTTGAAGTTGTCGATGTCCATGTAGACGAAGGTAAAGGGGCGATTGTAGCGGGTGTTGCGCTCCAGCTCCAGGGAGGCCATATCCATGAAGCAGCGTTTGTTGGCGACCCCGGTGAGGAAATCGGTGCGGGCCAGCTCCTTTTCCTGCTGCCAGGCGGTGCGCAGGTGGGGGATGAAGACGGCCACGACGGCGAAAAAGAGCAGCCGGGAAACGGTGTTCCAGAGGTGCGTGAAGGAGGAGATCTCCGGCGGTTTTTGCAGGACCGCGGCGGTCAGCCAGGTGACGGCGCCGGCCAGGGCGATGTAGGTGCCGGCCCATCTGCCGGCGAACCAGATGACCAGGGTTACGGGGACCAGGTAGAGGAGTTCGAAGGAAAAGTGGGGGCCGGTGAAAACGTCGAAAATTCCAAGGGCGGTTACAAACAAAAAACCGCCGACGATCCAGGGGAGTTTCTGGTCAGACCCGTTAAAAGGGTTACTGTTCATCAGCGGTACCAACACAGCATAGGACGAATCGAGATGAAAGTCAAGGGGCTCACTATTGCGTGTTATTCCAGCATGTTACAATGTATGCTTTAAGTGGAGGTAAAACGATGGCAACCGCAACACAGAAGAAGGGATTGAAGGCCGGCTCGACGGCGCCCGATTTTTCTTTGCAGGACCAGAACGGGAAGACGCATAAACTTTCCGATTATAAAGGTCAGTGGGTGCTGGTCTACTTTTACCCGAAGGACGACACCCCGGGATGCACCAAGGAGGCCTGCGGCCTGCGTGACCAGATCAGCGGCTTCAAGAAGCTGAAGGCGCAGGTGTTCGGCGTGAGCGCCGACTCGGTGGAGAGCCACGGAAAGTTCGCCGAGAAGTTCAACCTGCCGTTTCCCCTGCTGGCGGACCCGCAGAAGCAGATGATCAACGCCTACGGGGTCTGGGGAGAGAAGCAGTTCATGGGCAAGACGTACATGGGGATCCAGCGCGCTTCCTTTTTGATCGACCCCAAAGGGAAGATCGCCAAGGTCTATCCGAAGGTCAAACCGGAAGAGCATGCGCAGGAAGTACTGGAGGACTTAAAAACCCTGGGGGCTTGATGGCTAAACCGGCAGCCGAGGCGAAGGAGCTCCACGACAAACAGAACGACCGGATGATCCCCGGAGGACCCGAGGCCCTCCAAGCGATTGAAGAGGCCCGCGAGGCGGTGTGGGAACGGCCCACCTTCGCGGGCCAGCTTTTTTTGGGCAGGGTGCTGACGCGGTTGATCTTCCCGTACGCGGTCCAGTCCGAGGAGGACAAGCGGGTCGGGGACGCTTTCTGCGAGAAGCTGGAGGCGTTCCTGAAGCAGAAGGTGGACCCGGATGCGATCGACCGGACCGGCGACCTGCCGGATGAGGTGATCGAGGGGCTGGCGAAGCTCGGTTGTTTCGGGATGAAGATCCCGAAGGAATACGGAGGGCTCGGGTTCTCCCAGGTGAACTACAACCGAGCCATTGCGCTGGTCGGCTCGTACTGCAGTTCCACCGCCGTCTGGCTCTCCGCCCACCAATCGATCGGCGTGCCCCAGCCGCTGAAGATGTTCGGGACCGACCAGCAGAAGAGGAAATACCTGCCGCTTTTCGCCAAGGGGGCGATCTCCGCCTTTGCACTGACCGAGCCGGACGTGGGGTCCGACCCGGCCAACATGTCCACCACCGCCACACCGGTGGACGGGGGAAGCGCCTACCTGATCAACGGGCGGAAACTCTGGTGCACCAACGGGCCGGTCGCCGACGTGATGGTGGTGATGGCCCGCACACCGGACGTGATGGTGCGGGGCAAGCCGCGCAAGCAGATCACCGCTTTCATCGTTGAGAAGGGGATGCCGGGAATTCGGCTTGTCCACCGGTGCCAGTTCATGGGAATCCGAGGGATCCAGAACGGGCTTTTGGAGTTCAAGGATGTCCGGGTGCCGAAGGAGAACATCATCTGGGACCTGGGCAAAGGGTTGAAGGTGGCGTTGATGACCCTGAACACCGGGCGGCTGACCCTGCCGGCCGGCTGTCTGGGAGGGGCCAAGCGGTGTCTGCAGATTGTCCGGAGATGGGCGCAGGAGCGCAAACAGTGGGGCGGGCCGATCGGCGGGCATGAGGCGGTGGCCACCATGATGGGATGGATGACGGCCCATACCTTCGCCATGGAGGCGGTCGTCTGGCTAACCTCCGCCTGGGCCGACAAGGGGCAGACCGACATCCGGCTGGAGGCGGCGTTCGCCAAGCTGTTCGGCTCCGAGGTCTCCTGGACGATCGCCGACCAGACGGTCCAGATCCGGGGTGGCCGCGGTTTCGAGTCGGCCGATTCGCTCAAGGGTCGCGGGGAGGAGCCGATCCCGGCGGAGCGGATCCTGCGGGACGCCCGCATCAACCGGATCATCGAGGGGACCAGCGAGATCATGCACCTGTTCCTCGCCCGGGAGGCGCTGGACCCGCACATCCAGCTGGCCTTCGACATGATCCTGCCCAACCGTTCTGTAGGCCAGCGGGTGAAGGCGGCGGTCACCGCCGCCGGTTTCTACGCCATCTGGTATCCAAAACTGTGGCTGCCGGTTCTCGGCAACAGGCCGGCCGGCCTGCCGCCGCAGCTGCGGGGCCATTGGGGTTTCGTGCTGGGCGGCAGCAGGCGGCTGGCCCGGGTCCTCTTCCACAAGATGATGCGCTACCAGCAGAAGCTGGACAAGCGGCAGGCGATGCTGGCCCGGCTCGTGGACATCGGGATGGACCTGTTCGTCATGGCCGCTTCGATCTCCCGCGCGGCGATGATGCGCTCGCAGGATAGTTCCACCAATGCGGTGGAACTGGCCGACCTCTTCTGCCGCTACGCCCGGCGCCGGATCGACGCCAACTTCGCAAGTCTCGACATCCCGGAGGATCGCCAGGGATACAGGGTCGCGCAGGACCTCATGAAGGGCAACTACACTTGGCTGGAGTCCGGCATCGTCCGGTGACGTAAGGGTTTGTGAAGCTCTCCATCGTCATCCCCGCTTACAACGAAGAAGTCCGGATCGGGCACACCCTCCAGAAAATCCGCGAGTTCCTGCTCCGCAAGAATATGGACGCCGAAATAATCGTCGTAGACGACGGCAGCACAGACAATACGGCCTCCCTGGTTGAAGGGATGTTGAGAGGTTTTCCTGGGAAGGGGCGCTTGGTTCGGAATGAGAGGAACCGGGGAAAGGGATTCAGCGTCAAACGGGGAATGTTGGAGGCGCAGGGAGACACCCTTCTCTTTACCGACGCCGATCTGTCCACGCCGATCGAAGAGATGGAGAAACTGATTAAGCCGCTGGAAGAGGGGTATGACATCGCGATCGGTTCCAGATCCCTGTCGGATTCGAAAGTGGAGATCCGGCAGAACATTGTCCGCCAGACGATGGGCAAGCTCTTCAACAAGATCGCCAGACTTCTGACCTTCAAAGGGATCATCGATTCCCAATGCGGTTTCAAGTGCTTCAAACGGCAGGCAGCTAAAGAACTTTTTTCCCGCCAAAAAATAGACGGCTTCTGTTTCGACGCGGAAATCCTGTATTACGCCCAGCGGATGGGATACAAGATAAAGGAAGTGCCTGTCCTCTGGCGCAACTCGCCGACCAGCAAAGTTCATTTTCTTTTTGGACCGCTCGAGATGCTGGCGGATCTGTTCCGGATACGGCTCTCGATCCGATGACGCGCCGTCCCCTGTTTGAACGGATAGGGACGGAGCTTTTCTCACCGGTCGACGTCGCCTCCATCGTGTTCTTCCGGATCGCCTTCGGCGTCCTGATGCTGGTGGAGGTTGTCCGCTATTTCAGGAAAGGGTGGATCGACAGCCATTTTCTGAATCCCGATTTTCACTTCACTTATCCCGGTTTCGACTGGGTCAAGCCGTGGCCGGGCAACGGCTTGTACGTCCACATGGCGGTGTTGGGGGTGCTGGCCCTCTTCATTGCTGTCGGTCTGTACTACCGCGTCAGCACTGCCCTCTTTTTCATCGGGTTCTCCTACATATTCCTCCTTGAGCAGTCCTATTATTTGAACCATTTCTACCTGATCATGCTCATCAGCTTCCTGATGATTTTTATCCCGGCGCACAGGGCTTTTTCTTTGGACGCCCTCCTGCGCCCCGGCTTGAGGTCGCAGACGGTCCCCGGATGGGCCCTTTGGCTGCTGCGGTTCCAGGTGGGGATCCCTTATTTTTTCGGAGGAATCGCCAAGCTCGATGCCGACTGGCTCAACGGGACCGCCATGGGATCCATGCTGGCCTCCAGGATCAACTCGTCGAAACTGCCGTACGCCGTCACCCGGCATTTCGCACAGCCCTGGGCGTCCTTCTTCTTCGCTTACGGCGGGCTCCTTTTCGACCTGTTGGTCGTCCCTCTGCTGTTGTGGAGGTGCACGAGGGGATGGGCCTACTCGGCGGCGATTGGCTTCCACCTGACGAACATCCATCTTTTTCATATCGGGATCTTCCCGTGGATGATGATGGCCCTGACCACCATCTTTTTCGAACCGGATTGGCCCCGGCGACTTTTAGGTCCGCCACGTGTCACCGAACTGACGGTGCGGCCCCAGCGGGCTGTCTTCGCCTCCGGCTTGACAGGCAGGCAGAAAACGGCTGTCTTCTTGCTGGCTTCCTATATGACTTTCCACGTGCTGTTTCCCCTTCGCCACTGGTTCTATCCGGGATATGTCTCTTGGACGGAGGAAGGACACATGTTTTCCTGGCGGATGCTGCTACGGGTCAAGAACGGGTTGGTCGCTTTCCGCATGAAAGACCGGCAAACAGGCGAAGAGATCTTCATAATGCCTGAAAAGGGTTTATCCAAGCCGCAGTACCACGAACTGGCGCAGACCCCCGATATGATTATTCAGTTCGCCCATTACCTGGCCAGGAAGATGAAGGCGGCGGGGAGGGATGTAGCCGTCTATGCCGACTGCTGGGTTTCCTTGAACGGCAGGCCGTACGAGCGGTTCATCGATCCGGCCGTTGACCTAGCCGCCGTGAACCGCTTCGCAGGCGGACACGCGGCGTATATCCTGCCTTTCAAACAATCGCCTGCCGATCTGAAGAAGATTTTGGAATCCAGAGGCAGGAGGGATGTTCCGCCGGAGCTGGAGCATCTGCAGCAGAAACCCTGGAAGGACACGAGGTGGAGACAGGGCCGCAGCGGGCCGGGGGTGTGGCGCGGAGGATGGAGATGAAGCAAAAGCCCTTACAGCCCTCTTTTCCCCGGTCGACGTCGCCTCCATCGTGTTCTTCCGGATCGTCTTCGGCGTGCTGATCCTGGTGGAGGTTGTCCGCTATTTCAGGAAAGGGTGGATCTATACCCACTTCATCGCAGCCGGCTTTCTTTACAGGGTCAGCGTCTTCATGTTTTTCATCGGATTCGCTCACATCTTTTTAATCGAGCAGGGGTATTATCTGAACTACTTCTATCTGCTGACGCTCGTCAGCTTTCCGATGATTTCTGTGCCGGCGCATAGGGTTTTTCTTTGGACGTCCTCCTGCGTCCCGGCTTAAGGTCGCAAACGGTCCCCAGATGGGCCCTTTGGCTGCTGCGGTTCCAGGTGGGGTTGCCATATTTCTTCGGCGGGGTGGCAAGCTCGAGCCCGAGGCGTTTCCCGCGCCCGCTTTGAGTGGCAGACAAAAAGGAGCCGCTTTTTTGCTGGCCGCTTACATGGCTTTCCACATGCTGTTTCTGTTGAGGCACTGGCTTTATCCAGGACGTGTGACCTGGACGGAGGCGGGCCACTTCTTTTTCCGGCAGATGATTTTTCGGACGAAGGACGGTTTGATCTGTTTCCGGTTGAAAGACCGCCGATGAAGAGCTGTTTCTGATGCCGGACAGGATTTGAAGGGATTCATGCACAGGGAGATGGCGGGATGTCCTGACATAGGAGCGCTACGCCGACGACGAGCAACGCCGCAGGGCGACGCAGTTCCGCCCAGCCTCTCGGGTTGCGGCGGCAGGCGGCTATCTCCGGCGTCGCTCCTTGGATTTGGCCGCCTGGCGCACGCAACGTAGCTCACGCGAGGTTTTGAAGCCAGCTCTAAGGGAGTTGAAGGACCTCTCGTCTTGACGAACCTTCCCCTGTTTGGCATAATGAGGTTTCCTCAAGGGAAGGAGTCGTCCCATGTCTACAGGACTGCAAACCGCTTCAGGCGTCGTTGTTTCCACCTCCTGGGTGGCCGAACACCTTAACGATCCGAAAATCCGCATTGTGGAAGTGGACGTCGACACCAAGGCCTATTCCGAAGGGCATATCCCCGCTGCTGTCGGCTGGGATTGGAGCCGCCAGCTGTGCGACACCCTGCGGCGCGACATCATCTCCCAGCAGAAGTTCGAACAGCTCATGGGGGAATCGGGCATCACCCCCCAGACGACCGTCATCCTTTACGGAGACAACAACAACTGGTTCGCCGCGTGGGCCTTTTGGCAGATGAAGATCTACGGGCACGCCGACGTGCGCCTGATGGACGGCGGCCGAAAGAAATGGCTGGCCGAGTCGCGCGAACTGACGCAGGAAGCGCCGAAGATCCAGAAGACCTCTTACAAGGCCAAGACGCCGGATTACTCGATCCGGGCCTTCCTGCCGGACGTGCAGGCGGCCTCCTCCAGGAAGACAGCCGACCTGGTGGATGTCCGCAGCCCGCAGGAGTTCACCGGGGAGATATTGGCTCCTCCCGGCTTGCCGGAAACCTGCCAGAGAGGAGGGCACATTCCGGGCGCCAAGTCGGTGCCGTGGGCCAAGGCCTGCAATGAGGACGGCACCTTCAAGTCGCCGGAGGAACTGAAAACCATCTACGGCGGCGCCGGGATCACGGGACAAAAACCGGTCATCGCCTATTGCCGCATCGGCGAGAGGTCTTCGCACACCTGGTTCGTGCTGAAGTACCTCTTGGGATACAAGGATGTCAAGAATTACGACGGCAGCTGGACCGAGTGGGGAAACCTCGTGGCCGCGCCGATTGAAAGGCCTTAAGGAATGCAGGCGCAGGAGTACCACGAGCGCAAAGAGCAGCTGGCCGGCTGGCCGGTGAAGATTGTTTCGTATCGGCTCGGATCGACCTATTACGTGTCGGTCCACAATGAAGAGCCGGGAGCATGGATCGTCAAGTGCGAAGGCCAGACGTTGGCTGACGCCGAATCGAAAGCCCGCAGACAAGCGGAGGAAGCCCTTGCCAAAGTCAAGCGGACTCCGCCAGCGGCGGGTTGCACTTCTGTCCCCGGTTTCTGAGAGGGGGACTGTTTGTAAAAACGGGCGGTGGAACCTCTCCCCGGGGTCTCTCCATCGCCCGTTTCTTCTTTCCTTAAACCCCTTTCCTTACGGCTTCAGTTGAGATAACGTAGATCAACATGCAGGGACATTTGAGGGTTCCGAACGATTTTCTGTGGGGGGCCGGCACCTCCGCCCACCAGGTGGAGGGAGACAACCGCCTGAACGACTGGTGGGCGTGGGAACATGTGCCGCTGGTGCCGGAGCCCTCGGGCATGGCCTGCGACCATTACAACCAGTACGAGACGGACCTGGATATCGCCAAGCGGCTCGGGCACAACGCCTACCGTTTCTCCATCGAGTGGTCCCGCGTCGAGCGCTCGCCGGGCCATTTTTCCGAGGAGGAGCTGACCCACTACGAGAAAGTCATCCAGGCCTGCCGGGCGCGGAAGATCGTGCCGGTCGTCACCCTGCACCATTTCACCAACCCGATGTGGTTCGCGGCAGAGGGGGGATGGGCCTCTTCCAGAAGCCCCGAGCATTTCGCCCGATACGCCAAACGGGTGGTGGAGCGGTTCCAGTACCGGATCCCCTGGTGGATCACGATCAATGAGCCGACGGTCCTGGTCTATTACGGTTACCTGTGCGGGACGTGGCCACCGGGGAAAAGGTCGATTCCCATGGCGATCCGGGCCTTGAAGAACCTCGTCCAGGCGCACCGGCTCGCCTACACGGCGATCCACGCGCATGCGAAATCCTCCGACTGGCTTTTCAACCCCTATGTCGGGATCGCCCATCACATCCGCTGTTACGACCCGTGCCGCTGGCGTTCGAAGGCGGACCGGTGGGCCGCGAAGATCCGCCACCGGCTCGCCAACGAATGGGTGCTCAACGCTTGCAGGGGGACGATGGATTTCATCGGGTTGAACTATTACACGCGGGATTTCATCCGATTCCCCGGGCGCGTCTGCCCGCCGTGGCATCACGACGGCCAACGACCCAGGAGCGGGATGGATTGGGAGATCTATCCGGAGGGGCTTCGCCGGGTGCTGGCAGATCTCAAGCAGTACGGGCTGCCGGTCCTGATCGCGGAGAACGGCGTCTGCGCCGATGACGACGAGGTCCGGTGGGATTTCATCCGGACGCATGTAGGGGAGATGGCCAAGGCGATGGTCGGCGGCGCGAACGTGGCCGGCTATCTGTACTGGTCTTTGATGGACAATTTTGAATGGGCGCACGGGTTCAGGCCCCGCTTCGGGCTGGTGGAGGTGGATTACAACACGATGGAAAGGAAAATCAGACCCAGCGGCGAGAAGCTGATGAACCTGATTTATTCGAAGCAGATCTTCTTCGATCAATAAGGAGCGGACAGATGGTAACGAAAGAGCAGGTGCTGGAAGCGCTGAAGGAGGTTTTCGACCCGGAGATTCCGGTGAACGTGGTGGACCTTGGGCTGATCTACGGCATCGACGTGACGCCGGAGAAGGTGACCGTCACGATGACGTTGACCACGCCAGGCTGCGGCATGGCGTACAACATCGCCATGCAGGTCAAGCAGCGGACCCTGCAGGTTCCGGGGGTCACAGACGCGACCGTCACGGTGGTGTGGGAACCGAGGTGGGACCCCAGCCGGATGTCGGAAGCGGCGAAGCAGAAACTGGGCATCCGGTAAGAGGCCCGGGGTTACAGACAGCGGCGCAGTTCCGCTTCGGCGTCCACCTGGTCCCGGTTGATCCGGTGGATCAATTTAGAGGTTTTTTCCTTCAGGGCAGCCGACGCCGCGGGCGCCGTCGCCAGCGCCCGGCAAAGCTGGACCGTCATCCTCATGAAGCGAATCAGCCCCCCCTCATCCTCGTCCGAGGCCTGCACCACCTTCTCGAAGGAGGCCCCGCTGATCCATTTTTCCACCGTCACGGAAAGGTGAAAGGCCGGCGGTTTGGTGAACGGTTTGATCCGCAGGCGCCGTTCCGCCTGGTGGATGTCGGTCATGACCTCGTGCGCTTTCAGCACCAGCCCTTTGAGCCGGTGGGGCGGCTGGACCGGCAGGGCTTTGCGCGGCGGCTCGTACACGGCGGCGAAAAGCAGGATCCCCAGGTCGGTCATATCCAGCTCGTCCAGCACGCCGGCCTCGAACATCTCGGAGAGAAACAGCTCATAGCCGTAGAGAGAAATGGCGAACACTCCTTTGGAAGTCAGCTTTCCCCCCTGCGCCACGTAGCCCATCTCCTGCAGGAGGGTGAGCTTGCGGCGGATCAGATCCCTCGCCTCTTTCTGCTCGAGCGGGCTCGACTGGAAGGCGTGGAGGGTTTTCTCGTAGAACTCGAAGAGGTTTTGGAGGTAGCTTTTGTACAGGTTCAGGACCGTCGCGTAGGTGAGGTTGAACCGGCTGGAGACCTCCTCCGGCTTGCCGTGCAGGAGTCGGGTCAGCTCCGGGAAGGGGACCTCCCACGGATTGATCCGCAGGTAGACGAAACCCATCTCATCCATGCCGCGCCGGCCGGCCCGTCCCGCCATCTGGGAGAGTTCCCGCACCTTCAGCACCGACCGAACGAAGACGTCGGAGCTGAAGCGGGGCATCCTCTTAACCAGGGTGTCCAGGACGACGCAGCGGGCCGGCATGTTGATCCCCAGCGCGAAGGTCTCCGTGGTGACGATCACCTGGATCAGCCGCTTGCTGAAGAGCTGTTCGATGACCTCCTTCAGGGTCGGCAGCAACCCCGCGTGGTGGAAGGCGATCCCCTGGGCGATCAGCTCCCGCATCGACCAGCTGGACCGTTCCCCGGAAATCTCGTATTTCCGGCAGAGTCGGTCGAACTCCTCCAGAAGACGGCTCTTCGTCTCCGGCTCGGCCAGCCCCAGCCCTGCGAATTCCCAGGCCAGCTCTTCGGTCCGCTTCCGGCTGAATGTGAAGTAAAGGCAGGGGAGATGGCCGGCGTTTCGGATCGCCTTCAGCAGGTCGGGCGCCCTATTCGGCTTGCCGTAGGGGGCCGGCGGCCCGCTGAAACCCGGCGACCCTTTGAAAAAGGCTCTGCCTCCTCTCCTGTGGCGCCGCATCATCCTGAACGGCCTGTTGAATTTCTCGGATTTCCGGTCGAAGCCGGCGTAACCATTTTTTTTGAGGATCTCCATGTTGGAGAAAAGCTGGTTCTGGCATTGGAAGGAGAACCGCAGCGGAACCGGCCGGTGGTTTTCCTGGATGACCTTCACCGGCCGGCCGTGGATTTTTTCGATCCAGGCGGCCAGCTGGGCGGCGTTTGGGATGGTGGCGCTCAATGCCAGGATCTCCGTCTGCCGTGGTGTCAACAGCAGGGCCTCCTCCCAGACGGTGCCTCTTTCCGGGTCGTCGAGAAAATGGACCTCGTCGAAGATGATCCACCGGCAGGAGGAGAACCGCCCCTTCTCTTCCAGCAGGGAGTTTCGGTAGATCTCCGTCGTCATGATCAGCAGGGGGGCGCCGGGATTGATCGTCACGTCGCCGGTCAGGATGCCGACCTTCTCCCCGTAGCAGGCGTGGAAGTCCCGGAATTTCTGGTTGCTGACCGCTTTGATGGGGGCGGTGTAGATGGCCGCCCCGCTGGACCGGCCGCCGCTTAAGTGCATCGCCTGTTCGACCGCCACCTCCGCGATCACGGTCTTGCCGGCGCCGGTGGGGGCCGAGACGAAAACAGAGATCCCCTTCCTGATGCAGGCGATCGCCTCTTTCTGGAAAGGATCGTATTCGAAAGGATGTGCCAGGCCGGCGTGGGTCTCCATTCGAGTATGATACAATGGCGCAAAAGCATTCGCCATCATCTGGGAAAACAGGAGGAATGACATGAAGAAAATTCTTGCAGCTTTCATGATCATCGGATTGGTTATGGCTGCGGCGGCGCAGCCAGCGCTGGCCGCCGAGGAGGAGACCGGCGCCCTGGTGGTGAAAAAACTTTTCCGGGGCATCGCCAACGCCGCCACCGGCTGGATGGAGATTTTCAAGCAGACCTCTCTCGTCTGGCAGGAGGACGGGCCCGGCGTCGGGCTCTCCTGGGGGCTGGCCAAGGGAGTCGGCTACGCGATCGCCCGGTCGGTGCTGGGGGCCTACGAGATCGTCACGTTCCCCGTTCCGGTCCCCGAAGGATACAGGCCGATCATGCAGCCAGAGTTTGTCATGTCCGACCTGGAGCAATCCTCCTACAAGAAGTAATGCGACTGCGCCCCTTCGGCAGAACCGGCTGGCAGGTCTCCGAGATCGGTTTCGGCTGCTGGGGGTTGGGCGGAGGATGGGGCTCGCGCGACGATGAGGAGGGCCGGCGGGCGATCCGCCGGGCGCTGGAGCTCGGTGTCAACTTCTTCGATACCGCTTACGTCTACGGCAACGGGCACAGCGAGAAGGTGCTCGGGGAGACCCTGCGGGACTGGAGGGGGCAGGTGTATGTCGCCACGAAAGTCCCTTCCAAGACGATGGAGTGGCCGCCCCCTCCGTCCACGCCCGCCGAACGGGCCTTTCCCGCCAGCTGGATCGTCCGCTGCGCCGAAACCAGTCTCAAGCGCCTTGGTCGGGAGCGGATCGACCTGCTTCAGTTCCATGTCTGGCTGGATGCCTGGCTTGCTTCCCAGGAATGGCGCACGGCGATCGATCTCCTCAAAAAACAGGGCAAGATCCGGTCCTTCGGTATCTCCGTCAACGACCACCAGCCGGAGTCGGTGTTGAAGCTCGTCGCCTCCGGCGGTCTTGATTCGGTGCAGGTCATCTACAACGTTTTCGACCAGACCCCGGAGAAACGGCTTTTCCCCCTTTGTCAGGAACACGGTGTGGCCGTCATCGTGCGGGTGCCGTTCGACGAGGGGTCTCTCACCGGCTCGCTGACACCGGAAACCCGCTTCCAGCGGGGGGATTGGAGGGCCGGTTATTTCAGGGGAGAGCGCCTTGCGGAGACCTGCCGGCGGGTGGAGCCGCTTAAAAAACTGCTCACTCCCGCTGTCCCGACCCTGGCTGAGCTGGCGCTGCGGTTCGTTTTGAGCCATCCCGCGGTTTCGACCGTGATTCCCGGCATGCGCAAAGTCTCCAACGTGGAGAGGAACTGCGCCGTCAGCGACGGCGCTGCGCTGGACGCCCGGACGCTGGCCGAGCTGAAGAAGCACTCCTGGCCGAGAAATTTCTATCAAGGAGTGTGGGACTAGTGAAAACATATAGGGAAGAGCTCTGGTTCAACACGAAGACCCGGATGGCCTTCATCAACATCACGCCGCAGGTGGAGGAGGCGGTCAAAAAGAGCGGGATTAAGGAAGGGCTGGTTCTGGTCAACGCCATGCACATCACCGCCTCCGTCTTCATCAACGATGACGAGGAGGGGCTCCACAGCGACTTTGCTGAATTCCTGGAGAAGCTGGTTCCTTACGACGTCAAGAAATACAAACACAATCTCACCGGGGAGGACAACGGGGATTCCCACATCAAACGGCAACTATTCGGAAGGGACGTCACGGTGGCCGTCACCAATGGTAAACTTGATTTTGGACCATGGGAGCAGATTTTTTACGGGGAGTTTGACGGCCGAAGAAAAAAAAGGGTGCTGATCAAGATCATTGGGGAATAGCGAGCCGCACTGGCGGCAGCGGACAGGTTCCGGACGAGCGGTCTTCTCGGCCATCGAGCAGCTGCCGGAGGCCGAGCTGAACGCCGTCGCCGGCGAGATCCGGGCCCGTTTGAGAGAGCGCAGTTTGTTGATCCAGGGGACCGAGACGGACCAGCAAAACATCATCCCTGTGGCGCTGACCCCGTGGGTTCTTCGCCGTTCCACCGCCCGGTATCTGCAGGGGCTTTTCCGAGCGATCCGCAGGACCGTCAACAGGATCCTTCCCCGTTACTTCGAAGATCCGAACCTCCAGCAAATCCTTCCTTTGAGGGAAGCGGAGCTGAAGTGGCTGAAGGACAGCTATTCCGACAAGATCCCCCGCCCACAGACGGTCTTCGAGCGGTTCGACACCAATCTGGGTCCGAATGTGGAAGAGGATCTCTCCTCCTTCCAGATCATCGAGTTCAACGCGGTGGGGGTGGGTTGCGTCTACCTAATGCCGGCCGCCACCGAGCTGGTGAACGCTCACCTGATTCCGTCCCTGAAGGAAAAAATCCCCCATGTGGATCTGGTCCCGCCGGCCGATTACAGGCAGCTGCTGCTGGGAGAACTGGCGGCCCACTCCAAAGCACTGGGCCGGCCGGATTGCCGCGTGGGGCTGGTCGAAAGACGGGAGACGATTACCGGCGGGTGCGACGAGTTCAGCCAGCTCCAGCGCTTCTTTGAGGAGAAAGGGTTTCGTTCGCTGGTCGGAGACCCCCGCGAGCTGGAAACCAAAGGGGAAACCTTCCTGCTGAAGGGGCAGGAGATCGACATCGTCTACAGGGACTTCCAGCTGGAAGAGGTGGTCTCCATCAAGACGCACGGCGGGTCGGTGGAAGGGATAGAGGCCGCTTTCGCCCAGAACAGGGTGGTCTCCACCGTTTTCGGCGAGTTCGACCACAAAAGCCTGTGCGAGATCTTCACCAGCCCCGCGTTCGCTTCCTACTTCACCCCGCAAGAGTTGCGAGCCTCGAAGCGCCGGGTCCCCTGGACCCGGCTGATTTTTGAGAGGAAAACCACGGATCCTCAGGGGAACGAAATCGACCTGATTCCGTACGTCCGTGAGAAAAGAGAGGCACTGGTGCTCAAGCCGAACCGCGGCTACGGGGGGGAGAAGGTGGTCGTCGGGGAGGAGGTCTCGGAGGCGGAGTGGAGCAAGGTCCTGGAGGAGGCGTTTTCCCGCCCGGGGTCTTTTGTGGCGCAGGAGAAGGTGAAAATCGAGAAGGTACCGATGATGGTCCTGAAGCAGAGCGGGCGGGTTCAGGTGGAGCAGCATTACGTGACCTTGAGCGTCACCGCGACCTCCAAGGGGGTGGCTTTCGTCGGCCGGTGTTCGCCGGAGCCGATCGTGAACATCAGCCAGGGCGGCGGCCTGGTGCCGGTCTTCCTATCCGTTTGATCGTGAAAAGAGTTCTCCTGGTTTTCGCCGTCCTGCTGTGCCTCGGGGTTCTGGCGGCCGGGGCGCTGCTCTATTGGGTGACTACGCCGGGCGGGGCTTCCTGGATCTCCCTTGCTGTGAGCTCGCGCGTTCAAGAACAGGTTCCGGAAACGAAAGTGGAGATCCGGCGGCTGCGGTTTGTTCCCCATTTCAAGGTGGAGGCGATTTCGGTAAACTGGAAAACGATCGATGGGACCCGGATCCTGTCGGCCGGAAGCGTCCTGCTGCAGACCGACCCCCGCCGCTGGATCCGAGGGGATTGCAAATGGGCGGTGCAGGTTCGGCAGGTGGAGCTGGATTTGGCCGCGCTGGACCGGACGGTCGGCAAAGGGGAATGGAAGGCCGCGGGTCTGCTGCGGGGGGCGATCGATTTGGAAGGGACGGCAGGGGCCGTGGAAAGGGTTGAAACGGCTCTGAAGGCCGATGATCCCGGCGGAACATTGAGCGGCGAACTGATGCGCCAGCTCTTAAGCTTCATGCCGGAGGGAGACGCTCGGCGGCAGTTGCTGACGGCGCTGAAAGGCCAGGAGCTGTTTCATTATCAGGTGGGAAAGATCGACGTCCGGACCGATGAAAGTCGGTATCTGGTCGATCTCTATCTCGATGGGGACCATCTTCTGAATCTGAAGATACGAGTGGATAAAGAGTCGGTGGCGGTCTTAAAAGAGCTGATCTTATAAGGGGGGAGTCCATGTTGAAGAGACAATGCACGATGACGCTTGGGATTTTATTGGCTGGGGGGGGTCTCCTCGGGGTCGCCGCGTGCCGGGCCACGGTCGCGGGCGACCCGGACAGGCCGATCAAGATTGAGGCCCACATCACGCTGGATGTGCGGCAGGTCAAGGAAACGGCCAGCTCCATTGAGGATATGGTGAACCCCGAGCCGAAATCGGCGCAGAAGCCGCGCAGCCGACTGGGCGACTGGTTGGTTCCCTCCGCCTGGGCGGCGTCGCCGCAGCTGAAGTTCATGACGCCGGAGGCCCAGCGGGCGATCGATTCCCGTCGGGATCGGTACAAGCAGTTGAAGGAATACAAGATGAAGGGATGGGTCGGGGAAAACAACCAGGGGCTTGTCAGCGCGCTGGTTTCCACTCCGGAAGTGACCGCTCTGGTGGAGCAGGAGAACCGGGACCGGGAGCTGATTTACCGGACGATCATTGAGCAGAACAATCTTCCCGGGGATGCCATGGCCACCGTCAAAGCCGCTTTCGCCCAGGAGCAGAGGGAGAGAGCGGAGCCGGGAGAGAAGATCCAGCAGCCATCGGGAGAATGGGTCACGAAGTGAAGGGTGAAGTCACGATCACGCACAAAGGGGTCCGGTGGTACGAAACGGGGCATCCCTGGATCTACAAGGACGACCTGAAAACGGCCGACGGCCCCTCCTCGGGAGCGGTTGTCCGCGTCAAGGCCCCCGACGGGCAGCTGCTGGGGCAGGCCTTCTACAACGCGGCGTCGAAGATCGCCCTGCGGATGCTCACCCAGGATCCGCAGGAGCAGATCGACAGGGATTTCTGGGCCGGCCGCTTCGAGGCGGCTGTTGCCTACAGAAAGAGGATCGTCACCGATTCCAACGCCTGCCGGCTCGTTTTTTCGGAAGCGGACGGCTTCCCGGGGCTGATCGTGGACAGGTACGCCGATATTCTGGTGTTCCAGGTTTTGAGTCTCGGGATAGAGCAGCTGCTGCCTCTTCTGGTGGAACTGGCGGTGGAGTTCACCGGCGCCAAGGCGGTGCTGGGATGGAACGACTCCCCCGTCCGGAAGCTGGAAGGGTTGTCGGCTGAAAGGAAGCTCCTTTTCGGCGAAGAGCCGAAGAGGGTGGAGGTGACGGAGGGAAAGCGCCGCTACATCGTCGATTTCTCCCGAGCGCAGAAGACCGGCGCCTATCTTGACCAGAGGGAGAATCGGATTCACAGCGGCTCGTTCGCCAAGGGCAGGGTGCTGGACGTTTTCGCCTACCAAGGGGGGTTCAGTCTGCAGGCCGCCGGCACGGCGCAGGAGGTCGTCGCCATCGAAGATTCGGAACAGGCCTTGAACCTGCTTCAAGAGAACGCCGCTTTGAACGGGTTCAAAAATATCCGGGCCGAGAAGGCCAACGCTTTCGACCGGTTGAGAGAAATGGAGAAGCAGGGCGAACAGTTCGACCTGGTGATTCTGGATCCCCCGGCTTTTGCGAAGAGCAAAGCGGAACTGCAGGGCGCCAAGCGGGGATACCGGGAGATCAACCTGCGGGCCATGCGGCTCCTGAAACCGGAAGGGATCCTGATCACCTGTTCCTGCTCCTACAATATGACGGAGGAGCTGTTCCTGGAGACGCTTCGCCAGGCCAGCGTGGGGGCCGGCCGGGCCGTCCGCTTGCTGGAGAATCGGACCCAGTCGAAGGACCACCCGATCCTGCTGACCCACCCGGAATCGAAGTATCTGAAGTGCCTTATCCTGGAAACGATTTGACCAGCCGCCCCTGATGTGGATCTCCTTTGGTCTTGCCTGCGCTCTGCTGATCGGCACATCCGACGCCATCGCCAAAAAGCTTCTTGCCCGGGCGGACGAAGCAACAGTGGCCTGGGCGAAGGTCCTCTTCTCTCTGCCGTGGCTGCTGCTGGTTTTCCTGAACGCCGGCCTGCCCGCTCTGTCCTGGGAATTCTGGAAAGTGACCGGCATGATGATCCCCCTGGAGTTGACCGCCTACCTCTGCGCGCTGAAATCGATGAAGAAGGGGCTGCTGTCGCTGGTCATCCCGTTCCAGGCTTTCACCCCTCTGCTGACGGTGGCGACCGGCTGGCTCTTTCTGGGAGAAGCGGTGACCATGGCCGGCTTCATCGGGGTGGTGGCGGTTACTGTCGGGGCGTACGCCCTCCACGCGGAGCTGGCCGTGCATGGGCCCCTGGAGCCGGTGCGGGCGATGCTCAAGAACGAGGGGATCCGGCTGATGATGATCACCGCCGCCTTGTACAGCATCACCTCGGTCTTGAGCAAGCGGGCGGTCCTGCTCTCCAGCCCGGAGTCGTTTCCTTTCATCTATCTGTCGCTGGACGCCCTGATTCTCTGCGCGCTGGTTGCGGCCCGGGCGAAAGGGGACCTGCGGCGCCTCGGCGGGCAGCTGCGGGCCCAGCTGCCTCTTTACATGCTGGCCGGCCTGGTGATGTCGGGAGCTTTCCTGATGCATTGCCTGGGGATCCGCGAGGCACCGGTCGCCTATTTCATCGCGATCAAAAGGTTGAGTCTGCTGGTCTCCGTCCTCTACGGCGGTTTGCTCTACCGGGAGCCGGCCTTCCGTCAGAGGATGGCGGCGACCGCTGTCATGCTGGCCGGTGCCGCCATTATTACCCTTGCGGCGTGATAAAATAAGCGGCAGACGATGCCTGCATACACGAAAGCCCACGCCGCGTCGGGGATCAAGGAGAAGCTTCCGGAGCTGGAATGCTGGCCCAACCAGTACGCCGGCTACGAGATCACCATTGCAATCGACGAATTCACGTCGGTCTGCCCGAGAACCGGCCTGCCGGATTTCGGGACGATCACCATCCGCTACCTTCCGCGGAAATGGTGCGTCGAGCTCAAGGCGTTGAAGTTTTACATCAACGGTTTCCGGAATGTGGGGATTTTTCAGGAGAACGCTGTGAACCGGATTCTGCGGGATTTCGTCAAGGCGGTCAAGCCGGTCTGGGTGGTTGTCACGGGGGAGTTCAACGTGCGGGGCGGGATGAAGACTATTGTGGAGGCGCGGTATCCCGCTCGCCGGAAAGGGGATCGGTTATGAAACGGTATCCGGCGTTTTTCGGGATCGCGCTTGTTGCGGCGGCCGGCCTGATCTGCGTTTTTCCTTTGGGCTGCGCGTCGGTACACGGCTCGACCACGCTGGCCAAGATTCCGCTGGAGAAGATCCAGAGCCAGATTCAGAGACAGAAACCGGCCAAAATCACCGCGGGAGCCGCCAAGGTGGAGATCACCCCAGCGGTCGGCACGCCGCTGGCCGGCTACTCGAAGAGGAAGGGAAAGCCCTCCACCGGCATCCGGGACTCCCTTTACGTTCGGACCCTGGTCTTAAGCGACGGGACCGACACAGCGGTTTTTGTTTCGGCGGACCTGCTGATTTTCCCCCCTCCGCTGGCGGAACAGCTCTTCAAGCAGATCGCCAAGGAGTTCAAGCTTTACCGACAATCGGTCGTCCTGTGCGCCACGCACACCCATTCGGGTATGGGGGCTATCGCTCCGGGGTTCCTGTATGAGATGGTCTTCGGAGAGTATGATCCCGAGGTCATCGAGGGGCTGAAGGCCCGGATTATCTGGTCCATCCGGCAGGCGCTGGAACGGATGGAACCGGTTCAATGGGGGGTCGAATCCGCTCCGGTGCTGGGTTTGACAGAGAACAGGAGGAATCCCCTCGGACCCACCGACCCGAAGATCACGGTTTTCATGGTCGAATCGGTGGAAAAGAAGAAACCGCTGGCCATCCTGGTGAACGCCGCGGCCCATCCGACCCTTTTGGGGTCCCAGGACATGCGTTTCAGCGGCGATTTCCCAGGGGAGGTTTCCCGTCTGCTGGAGACGGCCTATCCCGATTCCGTCTGCCTGTTTGTCAACGGAGCGGCGGGGGATTTAAGGCCCAGCGGCCAGCTGGCGTCTGATCCGGAAGAAAAGATCAGGAACTTCTCCCAGGGCATCGCCGAGCAGGCCGGCGCGATTGTCAGCCGGCTGAAACTCTCCCCGAAAGGGGACGTGGTGACCTGGGGATGGCGGATGAATCTGCCCTCTCCACAGGTCCGCCTGGGGCCGGTGCCGGTTCCTTCCTTGATAGGCAGGATGATGCGGCCGACCTCCGCCTACCTCAATCTCATCGCTTTGGACCGGCTGATTTTCGTCCCTCTGTCGGCGGAATTGACCACCGGTCTGGGACAGGGGTTGAGACACAGACTGGTGTCGCAGGGAGTCGAACCGCTGCTCCTGGGATATGCCAACGGCTATCTCGGCTACGCCGTGACCCCGCAGGAGTTTCGGGACGGCAGCTACGAATCCTGGATGACCTGGTACGGCCCTTCCTTCGGGGAGCTGATGGTCGATGGGATTGAGGCGCTGGCCGGCGTCTATTCTGAAGAGAGTAAGGAAGGTAAGGACCGGTGAGGGGTGCGGCAGTAAAATCGAATGCCGGCCGCTGGCTGATGGCCGCCTGCGCCGCGCTGGTCATGAACGGCTGCGCTGGTCCGCAGGAAGCCAAACCGATCCTGAAAACGATCCCTCCGGGCGAACTCTCCTGGATCCACGAAACAATTCCCGTCCTTTTCCTTTCCGGGTCCCCCTACGAGATGGGGTACCAGCACGGTTCCCTCATGCCCCGGCAGGTCAAGGCCTCCGTTGACAACGTGATGGCCTTCATCAAGAGGGAGGTTGGGATCCCGATGATGGGGACCTGGCTCGCCTACCGGAAGCTGGACCAGACCTGGGCGGCCATGAAGCCGCACGTGCCCGCTTCCTTCCTGGAAGAGATGCGGGGGCTTGCCGACGCTTCCGGAATCCCGCTCAAGACGCTGGAGCGGGTCCACGCCCTGCCGGAGCTGATGGCCACCACCTGCGCTGCTTTTGCCGCGTTCGGCCGGGCCACCCGGGACGGCCGGATGGTTCACATCCGCAACCTGGACTGGGCGATTCAGTCGGACGTCCAGCGCTACGCGGCTGTTTTCGTGCATCACCCGAAGAACGGCAAGCGGTTCGTGAGTCTCGGCTGGCTCGGTTTCACCGGCGTGATCTCCGGCATCAATGAGGAGGGGATCGCTGTCGGGGAGATCGGTTCCGAGACGGTGGACCAGGATATGAAGGGAACCCCGATGCCGTTTCTCCTGCGGCGGGTTTTGCAGGAGAGCGAGGAGCTGGAAGAGGCGGTTGAGATCATTCGGACGGCCGAGAGGACCACCGGCTACAATTACCTGTTCAGCGACGCGCAGACCAAACGGGCTGTCGCCCTGGAGACGACGAAATCCCACTGCGCCGTCTTCTGGATCGACCAGGAGCCGGAAGCCCCCTACCGGATTTCGGTCGAGAACGTGATCTTTCGAGCTGACACCGCGTTCGATCCGCAGGTCAGGGATCTGCAGACCGCCTCCAAGGGAGATCCGGACAAACCGGGTCTGGAGTCTCCGGAGGGTTCAGGGGCCTATGAGACCCGGTATAAAGGGCAGGGACTGCTTCTGCGGCAGTTTTACGGACAGGTTGACCCGGAGATCGGGATGTCGATCGCCAGGGCGATCGCCCCGAAAAGCAACGTCCAATCGGTTGTCTACGCTTTCCCAAAGCTGTGGGTGGCCAACGCCCGAGGGCGGGATCCAGCCGCCACGCAGGTCTACCACGAGGTGGACCTGGCACCCCTATTTCAGGTTTCGCTTGAGGAAGGAATAGACCGCTAGTTTCAGGTACGGCGTGGCGAAATAGGCAGTATAGTGACCGGTCGGCAGGACGATCATTCTCGGCCGGCGCATGGCCCTCCAGAGTTCGAAGGCGTTATCCCTCCCCAGCACCCTGTCGAAATAACCGGTGATGATGAGCACTTTTCTGGGGTCGATGGCCGGGGCGGCGTCGAGCGGCTCCGAACGGATCACCTCTTTCAGGCGGGCCAGCGCCTGCGCTTCGGTGAGGTTATTCTCCTTCAGGTAGTTACGCCGGCGTTTGCGAATCGCCTTATCGTCCGAGGTCATGATGATCTCCGGGATATGCCCGGCCGGAAGTCCCAGCACCGCGCAGCGGACGCGCGGTTCCACCGCGGTCAGGATGGTCGTCAGGATCGCCCCGAGACTGATGGAGAAGGCGCCGATCCTCTGCGGGTCCACCGATTCCTGTGTTTGAATCCAATCCAGCGCCTGGCGCATCTTGATGATCGAATCCTTGAGGTGGGTTTCGATATCCTCCAATTGCCTGCCGGCGGAGAAAACCTCCTTTTGGCGGTAGACCAGAATGGCATGAAGGCCCCGCGCCGCGAAGAACCGGCCGAACTCCTTCACGTAAAGATCGTTGCCGGCCAGGATCGGAGACATGAGGACAACCGGCAAACGGCCCGGTTTGTCCGGTTTGTACCAGTCCACTTTGATCGGTCGGAATCTCTTAGGAGAGTTGTCCGGGGCTAGGGTGAACCTTTTCAAACGGTATCCCGAACGGATTTCCTCCTTTTCCACTTGAGTGATCCGCAGGGGTGCGGGGTTGTAATCGTAGTAGCCAGCAAATTTCTGTGGCAGAGGGGCAGTGGGAATATCCGTCCGGATCGGCACCGGAACAGAGGCACATCCAGCGCAAAGAGCAAGCGTTGTAAAGAGGGCCATCGGTTTACCGAACATGGGGCGTATGATACCTGAAGAAGCAGAAGGGGGCAAGGGGCATGACAGCTCTGAAGTCGATGACTTTCCGATATCTCCACCTGTCGCGACAGAAGTGTATATTTATTGCGACAGTTACGACATAGAAATCTGGCTATAGAAAGATTAACTGAAGAACAAAACTGGAAATATTCTTCAAATTATTATTATAAATATATATAAATAAGATAGTTATAAATAAATAAGAATACTTACAGGTTCTTCTCCTCTGATTTGGCATACCACATGCTCTATATAGGACTGTCTAGGACATTCCTACCATCTGTGAACAAAAGTTTTTAGGAGGGATAAAGTGGAAGATCGATATACCATCACCGAGGTGGCCGAAAAACTCGGGGTCACAACCAAGACGATCACTCGCTGGGAAAAAGCCGGGAAAGTGAAGCAGGCCAAACGGGATTGGCGCGGATGGAGGATTTACTCCTCCACCGATCTGGAAGAACTCAAAGGGCTTATTGAGGCGGTTTATTAATAAAGCGAGGAGAGTGAAAAGCATGTTTCCGGCGAAGAAAACGATCGGTTTATTTCTCATTTTCGTAACTAGTTTCGCCATGGGTTCCCCCTCATGGGCGGCGCCCGGCGACCAGCATGGGTCCGACCAGGGCGGCGATACCCCGAATGTCATCGGATACCAGCCGATTCCCAACAGCGCTTTGCCTGGCGCTTCCGGCAACGTGGTCCCGGCCGATTCGGACCAGCCGCGGCGGACCCAGCAGCTGCCGGAAACATACGATTTCACCACCTGGTTTGTCGGCAAAGGTCCCTACACGCTGGGCCGGGATGATGTCATACGGATCCAGGTGCGAAACCAGCCGGACTTCAGCGGCGATTTCGTGGTCGGGCCCACAGGCGCCATCCAGTATAACTACCTGGGCGACGTCTCCGTGCTGGGATTGACCAAGAACGAGGTCCAGGAGGTGATCACGAAGCTCCTGGAACCGTACGTCCGGGTGCCGGAAGTCCTGGTGACGATCGTTGGCTACAACTCGAAGGTGGTTTACGTCCTCGGAGAGGTCGCCCGGCCCGGAAAGTACATCATGCGGGGCGACACGATCAAACTGCGCGAGGCGATCGTGGCCGCCGGCCTGCCGACCTTCTTCGCCGCCCAGCGGCGCACGCACGTGGTCAAACCGGACATCAAGAAGCCGAAGGTCCGCAAGGTGGACCTTTACAAGGTGCTCTATCAGGGAAAGCTGGAGCAGGACATCGACATTTACCCGGGGGAGATTGTGGTGGTGCCCTCGACCTTCTTGAGCGGCATCAACCGGTTCCTCGGACAGTTGTTGAGCCCGGCGACCTCCGCCCAGACGGCCCGTTCGCTGGCAACCGGAGGTTTCTAATTTCCCCATGGAACAGACAGAGCTCGCGGAAACGCAGACACGCATCAATTGGCAGGATTACCTGGCGATCATCGTCAGGCGCCGGTGGTTCTTTCTCGTCCCCTGCTTGAGCATCTTCCTGGGGTCGATGGTGATGGGGCTTTTCATGCCGAAGATCTACCGGGCGGAGACGGCGATCCTGGTGCAGGAGCCGAACATCATGAACCCGCTGATCAGCGGGTTGGCGATCTCCAGCTCGGTCCGCAGCCGTCTGGGACTCCTGCGGGAGGAGATCTTGAGCTGGACCTCCTTGAGCCGGCTGGTGGAGGACCTGAAACTGGACAAGGGGATCACCAACCCGGTCGCTTTCGAAGGGCTGGTCCGCGGCCTGCAAAACAATATTCGGGTCGGAATGCGGGGCGGGGAGATTCTCATGATCGCCTACGAACATGAGGATCCCAGGATGGCCCAGCAGGTGGTCAACTCGATCTCCGGCATCTTCATGGAGCGAAACACCGCCGCCCAGTCTGCGGAGACGGACACCGCGATCGATTTCATCGGCAAGGAGATGGACGTTTACAAGAAGGAGCTCGAAGAGTCGGAGAGGAGACTCCGGGAATTCAAAGAGATGAATGCCGCCGACCTTCCGGTGGCCGACGAGCTCAACCGCCAGGTCATCCAGCTGGAGACCCAGCTGGCGGAGCTTTTGGTTGAGAATACCGAGATCCACCCGGCCGTGGTGGCGACCAAGCGCCGGCTTGAGGAGTTGAAGCGCCGGCGCAACCAGGAGATCCGGAAGTTCGTGGCTAATTCCATCGCCAAAGGGCAGGACCCGCAGCTGTATCAGGATCTGTTGACCGTCCTGGAAGTCCCCGCGCAGGAAAAAGAGCTCAAAGGGATCGACCAGGAGAAGGTTAAGCTGGCCAAGGAGGCGTACGGCGCTTTGGTTGAGCGGATGGAGAAGCCGGTGCCTGTTTCGCAGAGGCCAGGCGCGCCCGCTGGAGCCCAGGTGCAGGTGATCACCAGGGCCGATGATCCGGCGATGGGCGGCAGCGTGGAGGTGTTTGGCGGCGGGCCGACCTCCGTGGCCCTGTCTCCCTGGCAGGAGCAGAAACTGGCCCAGCTGACGCGCGATTACCAGGTCCATGCCGGCACCTATCAGCACCTTCAGGAGCGGATGCAGAGGGCCAAGATCACCCGCCGGCTTGGGGAATCGGATGAGGGATTGAGGTTCCGGATCCTGGAGCCGGCGCGCCTTCCTTTGAGGCCGGTCCGCCCGAACATGTTCAAGCTGGGGCTGTTCGGGTTGTTCCTCGGGATTTTCGTGGGGGCCGGCGTCGTCTTCCTGGTGGAGTTCCTGGACCAGTCGTTCCAGTCGACCGATGAACTGCAGGCCGCTTTGGCCCTGCCGGTCCTGGGGTCGATCTCCACCATCCTCACGGAAGAGGATTTGGAGGCCCAGCGGGAGAGGATCAAACATTGGCTCGCTTTGAAGCGGCATGTGGTGACCGCCTTTAAGACGGTCCGTAACGGGGTAGCTCAACAGGTGGACCGGTTCCTGGTCCGCTGGAAGGTTTAAGGGGCGCAGACATGTACGAGGAATTCTTCGGGTTAAAAGAGAAGCCGTTTCAGATGACGCCGGACACCCGGTATTTTTATCCCTCCCAGAAGCACCTGGACGCGCTGAACAACATGATCTACATGATCGAGGAGCGGTGCGGGTTCGTGGTGATCACCGGCGAGATCGGGTCCGGCAAGACGACCCTCTCCAGGGTTCTGCTGTCCAAGCTGGATCCATCCGCCAAGACGGCGATCATCCGAAACACCCACCTGACTTCCAAGGACCTGATCGCCCTGACGCTGGATGAACTGGAGATTCCCTACCGGCCCGGCATGACCAAGACCCAGATGATCGGTCGGCTCAACGAATTTTTGATCGAACAGCTGGAGCGGGACGTCAACGTGGTCCTGCTGATCGACGAGGCGCAGAACCTGAAGCCGTCGGTGCTGGAGGAGGTGCGGATGCTTTCGAATCTCGAAACCGAGACCGACAAGCTGATCCAGATCATCCTGATGGGCCAGCCGGAGCTCAAGCCGAAGCTGTGGCTCAAGGAGTTGACCCAGCTGCGCCAGAGGGTTTCCCTCTATTACCACCTGGGTCCGCTGGACGCTTTCGAGACGTCGGCCTACGTGAGCCACCGGCTTCACGCGGCGGGGGCCAACGGCGAGCCGATCTTCTCTTCAGCCGCCTTCTCCCCCATTTTCAAGCACACGCAGGGAGTCCCCAGGCTGATCAACGGTTTGTGCGACAGGGCGCTTTTAACGGGATATATCAACGATTCCAGGACGATCGGGCCGGAGATCATCGAAGAGGTGGCGAAGGAGTTGCCGGCTTTGGTGACTCAAGAAGAAGAGGTGGTGGCGTCATGAGCAAGATCACGAAAGCATTGGAGAAGGCAGCCCGGGAACGGCTCCGGCGCCGGCAATTGGAAGAAACGGTTGCAGCGGCTTCCGCTCCCGCGCAGGAGAGCAAGGCCGTTGCTGGCGAGAAAAAGGAAGCGGCGCACCCCCTTCCCGCTCATGTCAGCCGGCCGAAGATGGTCGCCCCGGAGAAGCTGAAGTTCAACGAGAACCTGAAGATCAACCCTCATATCATCGTGGCGGCCGATCCCAAGTCTCCGATCGCGGAACAGTACCGGATCGTCCGGACCAACCTGCAGTCGATGAAACCGCTGACGGAAGCCAGGGCGCTGCTGGTGACCAGCTCGGTGCACGGGGAGGGGAAAAGCGTCACCTCCCTGAACCTGGCTTTGTCGCTGGCCCAGCAGGAAGGGCTGCGGGTCCTCCTGATCGATGCCGATCTGCGCGCCAGCACGATCCACCAATGGCTCGGATTCACTCCGCAGAAGGGGCTTTCCAACGCCTTGTCGGACAGCGGCGTCATCGACCCCTACCTGGTCAACGTGGTGGAGTCCAAGCTCTGGGTTCTGCCTGCCGGCCCGGTTCCCAGCCACCCGGCTGAACTGCTGGACTCGGCGAATATGAAGCAGATCATCGAGACGGCCCGCAAGCAGTATGACATTGTGCTGATCGATTCTCCGCCGGTTTTGCCGGTGGCCGATCCCGGCATCTTGAGCCGGATGGTGGATGGCACGATCCTCGTGGTCCGGTCGGGCAAGACCCAGCGGGCCACGGTGGAGAAAACCAAGGCGCTCCTGAAACAGACCAAAGCCAAGATCATCGGTTGCATCCTGACCCACGCCGAATTCTTCACCTCCAACTACTACGGCTATAGCTATTACTATCCCTACCGCCGCCGCAACGGTTCTTCCGCACCAGTTTCAACGGTCACGAACGGCTCCGGCACGGCGACAGTTCAGCCGACCGTCCAGGAGAGCTCGCAGGAAGCGGTAGAGACAACTGTCCTTCAAAAGACGGACCGGTAACGACATGGTCAGCCATCTGAAGGAACTTTACCGGTTTCGGGACTTACTCCTGTCTCTTGCAATCAGGGACATTAAGGTCCGCTACCGGCAGTCTCTGCTTGGCATCGCGTGGGCCATCCTCCAGCCGCTCGCCTTCATGGCGATCTTCACCCTGGTTTTCTCCAAGTTCGGGAGGATGAGCTCCGATGGAATCCCTTACCCTGTTTTTTCTTATACGGGCCTCGTCCCGTGGGTCCTTTTCGCTACGGCGATCTCTCTCTCCGTGAACTCGGTGGCCGCCAACATGGGGTTGGTCAAAAAAATCTATTTCCCAAGGGAAGTGTTCCCCCTGGGGGTAATCATCGGTTGCCTTGTGGATTTCTTAATCGCGTCCATCCTGGTCGGCGTCTTGATGTCGCTCTACAAGCTTCCGGTGACGTGGCAGATCCTCTGGTTGCCCTGGATTATCGCCATCGAAATCGGGCTGCTGGTGGGAATTTCCCTCATCACCTCGGCGGTGAACGTTTTCTATCGGGACGTTAAATACATCCTTCCCATCGTGGTTCAGCTGGGGCTCTTTGTTACACCCGTGATTTACTCCTCCTCGAGCGTACCGAGTAAGTGGCGGCCGTTTTACATGCTCAACCCGATGGCGGTCGTGATCGAGAATGTTCGGAAAGTTGTCCTGCACGGCCAACCACCGGAATTTGGGTCTCTTCTATGTGCAACAGCAATCATCGCCATCTTCATCTGTGTTGCCTACCTCTACTTCAAAAGAGCGGAAGTTAAGTTCGCGGATCTGATCTGACATGGACAGGACACCGGTTCCCGTTTCCGTTCGAAATGTCTGGAAAGAGTTCCACCTCGGATCCCAGTACGACAGTCTCCGGGATGCCATCCCGAACATGTTCAAAAGGTTGGTTGGCCGAGACCGCGATAACGCGGGGAACCATGTTGGAAAGTTCTGGGCTTTAAGCGATGTCAGTTTCGATGTTCGAAGAGGAGAGGCCGTTGGTCTCATAGGGCACAATGGGGCGGGCAAAAGCACCGTGCTCAAGCTCCTGTCTAAGATCTGTCGGCAGACACGGGGAGAGATCAAAGTCAAGGGCCGTTTGGCGGCCCTCATCGAGGTGGGTGCCGGTTTCCACCCTGATTTGACCGGCCGGGAGAACATTTTTCTGAACGGTACTGTAATGGGGTTGACCCACCGGGAGATCAGAAAAAACTTCGATTCGATTGTGGCCTATGCCGGTTTGGAAAAGTTTCTCGACATGCCAGTCAAGCGATATTCCTCGGGGATGTCAGTCCGTCTCGGTTTCTCAGTGATCGCCCACGTTTATCCGGAAATTATGCTGATTGATGAAATTCTCGCAGTGGGCGACATGGAGTTTCAGCAGAAGTGCTATAAAAGGATACTCGACCTGAAAGCGTGCGGGACCACGATTTTGTTTGTCTCGCACAACTTGGAGGCGATCTCCCGGCTCTGCGACCGGGTGGTTCTACTGAAGGAAGGCCGCACCGTTATGGATGGGAAGCCGGCCGAGGCGATTGCTCTCTACCGCAATCAGGTGGTCAGCCGGGGTCGCTTTGAGAAGGTGTGGACTCCGCTCGGGATCGAGATGGCCGACACCTTCCGCGAAATCCAATTCACCAGCGGCCGTCTGGAAGCGGTTTCGGGGGAAGGGAAGAATGAATTCAAGGCGGGTGATTCTCTCCGGGTCCATCTTTCTTACTTTGCCAGGCGGGGCATCAAAAATCCTTCGATCACGGTGACGTTGGAACGGTATGACGGGATGGTTTGCCACGAGGCCTCCAGCCTTTACGCCGATTTCCAATGGGAAATTCAAGCAGGGTCAGGCTCCGTCACTCTAGAGTATCCATCGCTGAATTTGGCCCCAAACACCTACTTCATTACCGCTGTTTTGCATGAAGGACAGAATCCTGTGCCAATGGCCCAATTGCCGGAGCCGCTTTATTTCACTGTCACTTCCAATCGGCCGACCCGCGGGGCGATACTGATGGATCATGCCTGGCGCTTGAGCGAACCTGTCGGGATGCCGTCCGCGCAGGAGTCGGAACTGCGCATTTCAACTCGAGAGGCATAGCCATGTGCGGGATTGCCGGTTACTTCAATACCAAGAGTAGTGAACCGGCCAGGGAGCATCTTCTTGACCGGATGATCGAAAGGATCCGCTACCGCGGCCCGGACGACAAAGGGGTCTGGACCGACGGCCCGGTTGGTTTCAGCCACTGCCGTTTGAGTATCCTCGATCTGTCTCCCCGCGGCCACCAGCCGTTTGTCACCGCCGACGGTCAGGGAGCGATCACCTATAACGGTGAGGTCTACAACTTCAAGGAACTGCGCGCTGAGCTGGAGAGGGAAGGGGTCCGGTTCACCAGCGCCACCGACACCGAGGTGGTTCTCTACGCGCTCCATCGATGGGGTCCTCTCAAAGCGGTGCCCCGGTTCAACGGGATGTTCGCCTTCGGCTACTACGACAAGAGAGACGGCTTCCTCTGGTTGGCCCGGGACCGGACCGGTATCAAGCCCCTCTACATGACCGATTACGGCAAGGGGATCGCTTTCGCCTCGGAGAGCAAAGCTCTGCTGGCCCATCCGGAGGTCGCCTGCAAACCGGACGTGCACGCGCTCGCTTCCTTTATCGTTTACCAGCGCTTCGAAGGGGAATGGACCCCGTTCGAGGGGATCGAGGATGTCAAGGCCGGGACGATCGTCAAAGTCAGCCGATGCGGGGTCGAGCGGACCACTTATTTCGATGTTCTGCGGGATGTGGACGTGGATCGGCTGTTGGAATTCAGCAGGAGGCCTGCTGGAGATATGATCGCCGAGTTTGAGCAGTCCCTGGCGGACAGTGTTCGGATTCACCTGGTGAGCGATGCTCCGCTGGCCACCATGTGCAGCGGCGGCATTGATTCCGCGCTGACTACGGTGGTGGCCAAGCAGTTCAAGCCGGATGTGGTGGCCTATGTGGCCAACGTCGAAGGGGCCATTCCCTCTGAAGGAGAAAAGGCGGAAAAGGTCGGCCGGCATGCCGGCATCCAGGTCCGGCGGATCAACGTCAACCGGGAAGAGCTCCTGCGCCTTTGGCCGACGGCGATCTGGCATGGGGACCAGCCGAACTGCCATGCCAACGATATGCCGTACATCATGGTGGTCCGGGCCTGCCACGCCGATGGAATCAAGGTGGTGGTCACCGGCGAGGGATCAGACGAGCTGTTCGGCGGCTATCCCTGGCAGGTGAAGGCCTATCAGATGTGGCGCAGGCGCCGGCTCCATTCCCGTTTCATCCCTAACATTCCGGCCTTCAGACTGGCCGGCAAACTCCATCCGAAGCTGGAGCCAATCGACGTTGGTCCTCTCAAGCGAGATCCGTTCTACCGTATGGAGCAGATCCCCGATGACCAGGAGTTCATCCGGTTCGCCAGCGTGAGCGACGGCGGCCGCCGGCTGTTTCGGCACGAAGCCCTCTTTAAGAAGCTGGAAAAGATTGAGCCGATCGAGGACCGAGCGTTCCTCGCCCGCGCCTTCGAGGATTGGTACGGCAACCTCCAGGCGATCCTCCACCGGAACGACCGGATTAGCATGTCCGCCTCGGTGGAGGCCCGGGTGCCGTTTCTGGAGAACGAGATGATGGCTCTGGGGATGCATTTCCCCCGGTGGATGAAGTACAACGAGGGGAAGACGAAATGGGTGGTCAAGAAAGCGGCGGAGCGAGGAAACAAGCTGCCCCCCGAAATCACCCACGCCAGGAAGATCCACTTTGCGGTTCCCCTGCGGACTTTCCTCGCCGCATCCGGCTTGCTGAAATCCGGGATGGCTTCCGAACTTCTCAAATGGGGCCGACAGGAGACCGAAGCGATCGTCGCCCGGGCGGACCGGATGCCGACCGTCATGCACAACCTTCTTGGAGTGGAGATCTGGGCCAGGATCTTCCTGAAAGGGGAGTTGCCCGACCAGCTTGGAGAGAAGCTCCATTCGTTGAGCCGCACCGGCAACGGCTCTCGACCGGCACAGGTGGCCTGATGATCAGCATCGTCGTCTGCACCTACAACCGGTGCGAGAGTTTGAGGGACACCCTGCGCTCCCTTTTGTGGCAGGAAGCTTCCGCCGGGATCCTCGGGGAGGTCATTGTGGTCGACAACAACAGCGTGGACCAGACAAGGGAAGTTGTGGAAGAGTTCGCTCGGCAGGGCGGTTTTCCCGTCCGGTACGTCCTTGAAAGGAGCCAGGGGATTGCCTACGCCCGAAACCGCGGCCTTCTGGCGGCCAGAGAAGAGATCGTCCTTTTCATGGATGACGATGCCGTCGCGGAGCCCGGCTGGATGGGGGCCGTCGCCCGCTGTTTCCAGGAGACAGGAGCCGATATGGTAGGCGGCAAAGTGATCCCGATGTGGCTTACGCCACGGCCGGAGTGGCTTTCAAACGACCTCCTGGGTCCGATGCCGCGGGTAGACTACGGATCCCAGCGCAAGCGGCTGGGGCCAGACAATGCCGCTTTTCTGACCACCAACTGCGCACTGCGCCGCTCCAAGCTTCCAAAATACGGCATCTTCGACGTGACCCTCGGCCGCCGGGGGGACCGCTGGGTAGGCGGGGAGGACTTTGAGCTGTGCGAACGTTGGGCGAGACAGGGAGCCGAAATCTATTATGAGCCATCGGCCGTTGTCCATCACAAGGTGGGAGCGGAACGGGTCACGCCGGAGTTTTACAGGAAGTGGTTTGTGGACATCGGCTACACCCAGGCCCATCAGACCGATTGGAAGTGGCACCACCTGGTGAGCATCATTCCGGCCTGGCGCTGGAAGAAGCTGGCCGAGGCGGGGATCCGGTACGTCCGGGCAAAGGGAAGCGCAAGCGAATCGGCCCGGCTTCAGGCGGAGCTGTGGTGGCGGTTCCAGACGTCGTTCCTCAAGGAGCGGTTTGCTCACTGGACCGGCCGCCTGCGCGGATCGGTAAATCCCGCCTGCCCGTTTTCAAGAGCTTAAAGGAGAAGAAAATGAACGAACGTGAAAATCCTATCCGTACGACCGTGGTAGTTGTCCCCCGGGAGAGCTTCAACATGTTCCCGGAGGTGGTCCGCGGAGTCTATGAAAAGACCTCCCCGATCTTCAAGATGCTGGTCATGGAGGGGAATGCCCCGGAGTTTATCCGGAAGGAACTGCGCGCTCTGGAGAAGGCCAAACCAAACTGTAAAATCATTTGGTCCGACAAGTTCAGATACCCGCACGAGTTTGTCAACCAGGCGATCAAGCTGGTTGACACCGAGTATGTCGTTTTTATCGACAATGACGTGGAGGTGGATGCTGGCTGGCTGGAGGCGCTGGTGACCTGCGCTGACGAAGAGAAGGTGGGCTGTGTTCACCCTGTTTACCTGACGGTCAAGCTCAACGACCCGACCCGCAAGATCCACGTCGCCGAGGGACGGCTCCTGCGAAAACGAATGGCCAACGGCCAGATTTTACTGGACAGCACGATGCCGTATTCTGGAGTCTCCCTCGAGCAGTATCCGGACCGCCGCCGGAAGGAGTCGGAGTTCTTCGAGTGGCATGGGGTCCTGTTCCGGAAGTCCCTGCTCGACAAAATCGGGCCGCTGGACGACCTGAACATTGCCGAGCATGTGGATTACTCCCTTCGGATCCGGAACGCAGGAGAGAAGATCCTCCTGGAGCCGAAATCGGTGGTTGCGTACGAGTACGAGCGGATTTTCCGGTTGGATCCGGTCTCGAAAAGGTATTTCCTCTACCGGTGGGACGTCGGCAGATCGTCAGCGTCACTCGACAAATTCCGCTCCAAATGGAATCTGCACCCTCTCTCTACGGCCCGCCGCCTTCACTGGGTGAAGGAACACAGCAACAAGGTTCGCTATTCGCTGATGCCGTACCGGATCCTGAACAAGGTCCGACGGATGCTGGGGATGGGGAACCTTCCTTTCAGCAAAGAACCCCGGTTGCATATCCCAGAGATTGAGCAGCTTCAGAAGGAATCGAGTGTTGTTCGCCGGGAGGAAGTTGGCGCTGCGGCCAACTAGCCGCGGGGTTTTAAGCCATGAGCGCTCCCAGCGTCAGCATCATTATTCCGGCCTACAACAGGGCATCTCTCTTAAGAGACGCCCTGGAAAGCGTTCGCCGGCAGACCTTCCGGGAGCCGCTGGAGGTGATCGTCGTAGACGACGGTTCGACGGACGACACCGAAGCGGTCATCCTGCCTTATCTGCCGTGGGTGACCTACATCCGTCAGAAAAACCAGGGTGTGGCCGCCGCGCGCAATACAGGTATCCTCAAAGCAGTTGCGCCGTATATCGCTTTCCTGGACTCGGATGACATTTGGTTGCCTCACAAACTGGAGCGACAAATGGAGTTCCTCCGACAGAAGCCGGAGACCGGTTTGCTCTATGCCAGGATGTGGTCCTACGACGTTGAAACGCCTGACAAAAAACGGCTTGAGCCCAGGATGATCGCCAGAACATTTGAGGATCTCCTGAACGGTCCGAACTGCATTACGACCTCAACCGTCATCGTCAGAAAGGGCTGTTTTGAGACAGCCGGCCTTTTTGATCCAACTTTGCCGGCGGTGGAGGACCACGAGCTCTGGTTGAGAATCGCTAAAAGGTTCCTGATCGATTTTCTGGATGAGCCGGTTGCGGAATACCGGCGGCATAAGACCAGCACCACCTCCGAACCGGTCCGGCTTTACGAGGGATATCGCCGTTTTTATGAGTCGATCTTGAAGCAATACCGGCAGGAGATGAGAGATCCACGCTCGGCAGAAAGACAGCTGGCGAAATTCGAGTATCTGTGCGGCACAGCGGCTTTGAAGGGAGGGAAGGCAAAGGAAGCTTTCCGGCTTATCAGCAGGGCGATCAGCCGGGACGCGTGCTTGGGAACCCAGTTTCGGGATGAGAAGGTAAAGGGTTTTTCCGGAATCTTTTTGCCTTTGAAACCGTATGCCGTATTGACGGTTTCGGCGCTTCGAGCAATTGGATAAGAGGAATCGATGCGACAGACTTTTCTGATCGAGATTGACCGGCGGTCCTTTGTAGCGGGCCTTCTTGCGTCCGTTGGGGTTTTGGCTTTCCTTTTCGTCATCAGTTCTATGTTGGGTGAAGAAAAAGTTTGGCAGTTCTGCCGTCTGTTCAATCTGGATGGCGAAGCAAACGTGGCGGCTTGGTTCTCGAGATTCTTGTTGGCGCTGGCCTCTGCGGCGGCTTACGCGTGCGCGAGTTTTTCGTCTGTTCGGAAAGAGAAAAACATGTGGCGGATGACTGCTTTCGGCCTGCTGTTTTTATCCTGCGATGAAACCGCTGGATTTCATGAGACGGCAGGCAGCATTTTGAGTCGGTTCGTTAGCGCCGGTTTCCTGCCAGCCGCATTCAATTTGGGATGGCCGGTCCTGATCGGCCCGATTTTTGCGATCGTATTTGTGTGGCTGGTTTTGAACTTTCGGCAGTGCCTGCACGGGACCGCAAAATCCAGAAGGTATTTGATCCTTGGATCGGTATTTCTTTTTGGGGCAGCTCTTGGTCTGGAGGTTCTTCATAGTGTATTTCAGATTTACCGGGGGTTTTTGTTCAAAATGGAGGTTTTTCTGGAAGAGGGCTTCGAGATGCTAGGCAGTATCTCCATCTTGTACGGGCTTCTCTTGCACGCGGAGCATCTTTATGTTGTGCAGCAGGTTGATCGAACAGTCGAATGTGCAGGGAGGGCGGCTTCGTGGAAAAGGTGACGATCATCGTTAACGCGCGGGACAGATTCTCTCCGACGGAGAGATGTTTGGAAGAGATATTCGCCAATACTGATCAGCCGTTCGACCTGATTGCGGTCATCGGCGGAGCGCCCGAACATTTAAAAAGACGCTGGGCTGAACGTTTCGGTGGCAAGGCCCGGTTTATTTTTAATCCGAATTTCCTCAATCAGGCGCAGGCAAGAAATATCGGGATGAGGGAGGCAAAAACCAAGTTGGCGGTCTTGATGGATAACGATGTTTTCGTCCGTGCCGGCTGGCTCGCCGCGATGCTGGATTGCCAGCGCGACACGGGTGCCGTCATGGTAGAGCCCGTGGTCTTAGAAACAAAAAAGCGGATCCATACAGCGGGCAACGACCTCTATGTGACTTATGAGGGAGACAAGGCCTACGGCCACAAGCATTGCCGGTTTTACGGGAAGGTACTTGCCGACAGCTCCAATCTGAAGCGCCAGCCGGTGGATTACGGCGAATTGCACTGCCAGTTGGTTGAAATCGAGCCGACGCTACGGCTGAACGCGTTCGATGAAAATCTCCTCGAAGCAGGAGAGGTGGACTCCGGTTTGGTATGGGATCGCGCCGGGCTGAAAATGTGGTTTGAGCCGAAAGCCGTCGTTTATTACAACAAGTCGGCTCCGATCACGGTTGACGACATCCGATTTTTTTCATGGCGCTGGGACCTGAGGTCCGTTTACGAAGGTTACCGGTATTTTCAGAAAAAATGGAATATGGATATCACAGAGCACGGTATGTTCGGGGATTTTCTCGTCCGCTACAACAGCCAGCTGGAGTTGATCCCGCGTCTTTGGCCGAACCGCGTTGCCCTGTCGCTGGACTATTGCGTCGGGCGGCTTCGTGAGAAAGCCGTCGCTTTTTTTCGGGCTCCAAAGACCGCAATCCAGGGTTTCCGGAAGCGTCAGATTGGCTATCAGGAGTGGGTTTCGAACGTGCCGAGCCGTCGGTAATAAGGTAAGAAGGTCAAGCAGGTGTTGCAATGGAAAAATGTTTTAGATGCCGTGGAACTTACCCGAGCTTCGTCTTCTTCAGTCATGCGAGTCGAAAAGCAGTATTGGGATGGCCGCTGGAAACAATACAAGGCCAAGATCGTAGAAAAAGTTTTGTTTCAAGAATTGTTCGAGAAATACTTGCCCCATAAGGTCGGGCTACGTTGCCTCGAAATCGGATGTTCGCCAGGAGAGTTCCTCTGCTTTTTCTCCAGGCGATTCGGATATCGAGTACATGGATCGGTTTTTCCGAATCACTCAAGCGCGTCCCTGAGCTTTTTAGGCTGAACGATGTGCGAGATTATCAATTGTATAACGCCGATTTTCTTTCTTGAAATCCAATCGAGAAATTTGATGTTGTTACATCTTTTGGGTTTGTTGGGCACTTCGAGAATTGCGCTGAGGTAATAGCAAAGCATGCCGACCTCGTCAATTCAAAGGGGGTGGCTCGTTATTACTATGCCGAACTTTCGGTACGGCCAGCACCTCATGCGTTTTCTCTTCGACAGAGAGAATTTAAAGCGCCGCGTCCTTGGGGCGATGGATCCCGATATGGTTACGACAGGTTCTGAAAAGAAGGGGGATGTTTACCGAGTATTTAGATTATTACGGAGGAACTTTTGATTTCTGGATAGAAAATGATCGGCGTTCCTATATAGGACAACGGATTTCTCAGAATTTCTTGGTTTTCGCTCGTCGGTCTTGATCTGGAGCCGGGATTCCCGGATCTGGGAGAATTGGCAGGAGATCATGATGCTGATTTTGAGAGGGTTGGATTTACCACCTGCCGCTACGGTGACGCGAAGAGATCCGGTTCCTCATTATTGGGGAGAGCGGTTTTTCCACGATGATTCGGCCGATGATCAAGAGGGATTGCGCCTTTTGAATATGGGATCCGAAGGGGTCGAGGATGGAGCTGGAAGTTTGGCGAATATGAGCATTCATAAGGCGATGTCGGTCTCTTTTTTGGGGGAATCGTTTTCGGTGAGGGCACCGCTTGTTGCCATAATTAACTTTGATGACGGATTAAGGGGATGGTTTGGCGCTTGCGCCAGCTCCGTTTTAAGGGACAGGCTGAAAGGACAAATTGTGCAGGTATTTGAATGCGTCTTGTCGAGCATCCCGGAAGATTCTGCCGACAGAAAAAGGGAGGGTATCGAGGTCCGTCAATACGTCAAGAGCCGCGGTTCGCTTGCAGCATATCAAAAGAACGTGGGAGCAATTCTCAACGAGGTTCAAGGGAGATTCCCGTGTTAAGCGTGGCGATCAGCACTTATAACAGAAGCAGGAGTCTCGCCGACACGCTTCACTCTTTGATCGGGCAGGAAGTGCCTCCGGGGCAAAATTTCGAGATTATCGTCGTGGACAACAACAGCAGCGACGACACCCGCGCTGTCGTGGAGAAGATCATCAAAACCAATGCAGCCGTTCCTATTCGGTATGTTTTCGAGCCAAAACAAGGGCTCAGCAACGCCAGGAATCGGGCGATTGAAGAAGCCAGCGGCGATATCATCGTATTTACCGATGATGACGTGGTTGCTGAACCGAAATGGCTTTTGGGGATTTCAGAGGCGTTCGCTGATCCGCGTGTTGAATGCGTCGGCGGTAAAATCCTTCCGTTGTGGTCTGTGCCACTGCCGGATTGTTTTCGGGATCCAGCTATTTTGAAAAGAGTTCTGATGGCCCTTTCCATGCTTGATTATGGTCCAGAGCTTGTTGTTGCGACAAAGAAGAACGGTTGTCTCCCCTACGGGGCGAATATCGCCTTTCGGAAATCAACGCTGGCCAGGGTTGGTCTGTTTCGGACCGAACTTGGCGTGAAGGGCAAGAAGCGGTATTTCGGGGAAGAAACCGAGTTAGTACTGCGCATCATAGAGTTGGGGGGCACAGTAGTCTACACGCCCCGGGCCGTCGTCTACCATAAAGTGGAGTCGGAGCGCGTCTCCATGAGATTCCTTCGTCAGAGAACCTATCAAGGCGGTTACTCGATCCCAATGATGTTTCCTTCCGCGCATAAAAGGGTTCCCGTCTGGTTGGTTGCTGAATGCCTTAAAAATGGAATCGGTGCTGTTGTTTTCTATCTTGTAGGTCACCGCGTAAGAGCGATCCAATCGGAATTCCAATTCTGGGGCCAGCTGGGCCTCATCTCAGGAACGGTTCAGGTCAGATGCCAAGCATAAGCGTTATCATAGCGACCCGTAATCGAGCTGAAAGCCTTAAAGAGGTTCTCACGGGTCTTGCCCTCCAGAAGACAGGTGGGCGATTCGAGTATGAGGTTGTTGTTTCAGACAATAGCTCATCCGACTCGACCAGGAAGATTGTCGAGGAAACCAGAGTGGGGTATCCGGTCCCTCTGAAATATCTTTTTGAGTCCCTGCAAGGTAAGGCGCACGCTTTGAACAGCGCTTTGAAAATAGCGGTCGGGGAAATTACCGTTTTCCTCGATGACGACGTTCTTATTCCGGAGAATTGGTTGCATACACTGTTTGTTACCTTTGAGCAGTATCAGGCCGATGGAGTTGGTGGTCCGACGCGGCCTTATTGGTTGAGTCGGAGACCGGAGTGGCTCCACGACAGCCTGCTTCGCCAGCTGGGCATGGTTAACTACGGCGACAAGCCGCTTGTTGTGTCCGACATTTTGACGACGTTCGTTGGTTCGAATTGTGCATATAAGAAAGAGCTGTTTCTTCGATATGGGGAATACTCCACCACACCGGGATGTGCAGAGGACGCCGATTGGTTTCGGAGATTGTTTCGGAAAGGATGCAAGCTTGTTTACCAGCCGCGCGCGGCCGTTTTGCATAAGATCGACGCCGCCAAAATTACTCCAGCGGGTATAGCCGGAAGGTTTTTCAGGCATGGCTATTCTTGCGCCGAGGGACTGCGGAGAGAGCGTAAAGGGAAGGTCGTTTTCCGAGTGCCGTTATGGACCGTTCGGGAATGGTTCGATCTCTCGGGGAAGGCGGCCAAGAGCTGGATGGCTGGAAAGAAGCAGGAAGCCCTTTATTATTGGCTGCAAAGGCATTTTTACCGGGGAATGATCGCCGGTTGTTTTGGGGATTGGCTCCGGCGTAAGCCGGTCGAAGCGATTTCCCGCGCGGGGAAGGTTTCCTGATGCCGAAGGTCACTGTCGTTACGGCCACCTACAACCGGGCCGACCTCTTGAGGCGGGCGATCGAGTCTGTCCTCGCACAGACCTTTACCGACTGGGAGCACGTCATCGTTGACGACGGCTCGCCCGACGAAACCTGGCAGGTGATCGAGGAGTACCAGAGAAAAGATCCGAGGATCCGGGGTTTTCGGAAAGGAAACGGAGGGGTTGCCTCCGCGATGAACGTCGGGCTCGAAAACGCCAAGGGGGAATTTGTTTGCATACTGGACGACGATGACCGCTGGTTGCCGGGGAAATTGGTTCGCCAGGTTGAGATGATGGAGAAGAATCCTGCCCTCGGGTTTGTCTATGGTCGGATGAGCATCGAACGCAATGGCAAGGAAGTGGAAGTTTTTCCGTACAAGCACCGCGCCCACACGATGGCAGAAATCTTCACAGGGAATTATATCCCAACGCTGACGGTTATGATGCGGCGCTCCTGCCTCGAAAAAATCGGAAAATTCAATACGAAACTGCGCATTTGCGCCGATTTGGATATGTGGCTGCGGCTCGCCGAGAAATATCCCTTTGACGGCTTGTGGGAAGTGCTCGCTATTTACCGCTATCCGGAGCCGAAGCAGAATTTATCGGCCGATAAAGTCCGGCGGTTGGAAGAACACCTGACGATCTTTTCCAAGATCAAAACCGGTAAGCAGACGGGGGTCTCCCGCTTCTTGAAGTTCAAGCGGATAGCCCAAGATCTTTTTGATCTGGCCCTTACTTATGAGGAACGGCGGCAGTACCTGGATGCCGCAGCTCAGTACTGGAGCGCCATCCGAATGTTTCCTTTTGTCGGGATTTTGCTGTGGTGGCCAGAATACGATGGGAAACGCTTCACAGCTCCCTCGCGCTTGGCCCGGCCTTACATCGGAATGTTTCGCTGTGTGTGGAAGCTTGCGTTCAACTATATGGGAAACTCATGAAAATTGCGATCGTTGCGCCTGAAGTTTTTCCGGTCCCGCCGATCCGAGGTGGGGCAACGGAAACGGTCATTGAAGAGGTTTCGGCCCGCTTGAGTGAGCACGAGGTTCATATCTACGGGATCTCCAGCAAGGGGCTGGCGGCTTATGAGAGAAAAGGGCACAGGAGTTATTACCGCTGGAAGTCCAATCTGCTGGATAAGCTTCTGCTGTCCAGTTGGAAACTGCCTTTCAAGCAGAGCGAGTCCCCGCTTTATTACAGGCCTTACGCCGCGTGGGCCGCCGGACGGATCGCCCTGCTGAACCCGGATGTCATCTGGGTCCACAGCCGGGTCCAGTTCGTGCCGGTTCTGAAGAACGCGGCCCCCTACGCCAAGCTGATCCTTTCCATCCACAATGAGAGCAACTTGAAAGGGGACAGGGTCTGGAACGGAGAGACGGCGGAATCCTGTGACCTGATCACTGGCTGCAGCCGGTACATGGCCCAGGTGATCACCGAGAGGAGGCCCGCCCTCAAGGCAAAAACGGTTCCGCTTCCTAACGGGGTCAGTCCGGAGCTTTTCAGCCCCTATTGGGGCCGAATGGAGAGCCGGATCCAGTTGCGGGAGAAGCACGGGGTGGGAGAGAGGCCGGTCGTTCTTTATGTCGGCCGCCTGGTGGAGGAGAAGGGGGTTCATCACCTGCTCGAGGCCTTCAAGAAGGCCGCCGGCGGCAGGCCAGACCCGAAGGACCCGCGGCAACCGCTGCTTGTTTTGGTGGGGGCCCACACCTTCTCCGACGGCCGGACCACTTCCTATATAGAGAAGCTCAAGGAACAGGCCAAAGGATGGGAGGAGAGGATCCGGTTCGTGGGGCACGTCTCCCGGGATGAGATTACCGACTATTTCCTGATGAGCGACATGTTGGCGTTCCCCTCTGTTTGGAAGGAGCCGTTCGGTCTGGTGATCCTGGAGGCGATGGCCACCGGGATCCCGGTGGTCGCTTTCCAGCAGGGGGGGCCGGCGGAGATCATCCAGCACGGGGTGGACGGTTTGCTGGTCTATCCGGAAAAAGGGGCGGAAGGGTTCTCGGAGGCCCTGCAGACCCTGATAAGGGATCCGGCCATTCGGGAAGAGTTTGGCCGGGAGGCAAGGCGGAAGGTCGAGATGAGGTACAGCTGGCAGGTAATGGCCAACCGATTCATCGGCCTGTGCGGGACCGGCAAACCGAAGAGGATTCTCATCGCCGAGTCCGGATCCGGGTTCGGGGGGTCGGCACGGTATCTGCATGATCTGCTTCTTCAGTTGGATCACCAGCGGTACAGCCCGCATGTGCTGGCGGCGGAGGAAGGGCCGTTTATCAAGAAGATCCGTGAGCAGGGGGTGGCTCTGACGGTCCGGCCCGGATGGCGTTACAGGGAAGGGATTTCGGGGGTTTTTCAGATAGCCCTGACGGTCGTTTCGATATCGAGGTGGTTGAGGCGCAACCGGTTCAAGCTGGTGCACCTAAACAACGAGATTTTGTCCCACCTGCCTCTGTTGATGGCGGCCCGTTTGGTCGGCTGCAAGACGGTCTGCCACCTCCACGGGTGGAGGCCGCTGACGAAGATGGAGCGTTTCGCGGTCCGCTTTGTGGATGAATTTATCTGCATCAGCGAAGCGGGGGCGGCTTATTACAGAGAGCAACTGCCGGGCAAGAACGTCATCGCCATCCAAAACGGCCTTCGGCTGGACGGGCAGTTCATCCAGATGGAAGTTCAGAGGGCGCAACAGAGACAGTCGCTGGGGCTGACGCCGGGAGACATCGGGGTGGCGATCATTGGGCGGCTGGTTCCCTGGAAAGGGCAGGAGGTCTATTTGAGGGCCCTGGCTGAGGTGATTCGGGAGCATTTCCCGGTGGTGGGGCTTGTGGTCGGCAACGACACCCAGCCGGGTGAGCCGTACCTGGCGAAGCTGAAAGAGTTGGTGAGGGAGCTGGATATCGAGAGAAAGGTCCGTTTCGTGCCGTGGCAGGAGGATATCTGGCCGGTTTACGCCGCGGCGGACCTGGTGGTTCACGCTTCCACCCAGCCGGAGCCGTTCGGGTTGGTGATTCTGGAGGCGATGGCGGCCAAAAAGCCGGTGGTCGCCACCTCCGGCGGCGGCGTGAAGGATGTGGTGGTCAACGAGGAGACAGGTCTGCTGGTGGAGCCGGGAGACGTCAAGGAAATGGCGGAGGCGATCAAGCGCTTGATCTGCAGTCCTGGTTTTTCGGCCGGGCTGGTGAACAAGGCCCATTACAGGGTCAGGAACGATTTCACCATGGATCGAAACGCCGCTCAGGTGATGGCGGTGTATGAGAAGCTTTTGAAAAAGTGAGAAAAGAAATAGAAACCCATGTTGCCGGGGACCATAGCAGTCAGTAAACCAAAAAGGGGGCGGATCCAGGTCGATAGACGGATTTGGCCGATGATCATGGTGATCGGCCTTTTCGGTTTTATTGTGGTTAAGGAAGTTTCCCTGCCCAGTGGCGTTATAGCTGCTCTCGGAGGGCTGTCCCTTTTGGGATTGTTAATGACCGGCATTCAGTATCCGGAGATGCCTCTCTACGTGCTGGTGGCCTACCTTCCGTTCAGCCGTCTGCTGACCGGCGATTTCGGGACGAACGCGTACGCGCTGAACATGACTAACATCCTGATCGGCTGGGTCATCATTGGCCATTCGATGAAGATCGTCAACAGCAGGCACAGGGTACCGATGTCGTCGCCGATGAATTTTGGGGTGGCTCTTTTCTGTTTCATGGGGGCGATCTCGCTGGTTCGGACCGGGTTTGAATACGGCGGCTGGTACATGTCGGAAATCGTCACCCACTTTAAAAGATGGTTCACCCCGGTTTTCCTCTATTTCCTGACCCTCTGGGTGGTTCGGGAGAAGAGGATCCTTAAGACGGTTGTCATCCTGATCATGGTGGCGATGGTGATGGTGGCCCTGATGTCAATCCGGGATTACATGTATGTGGATGACAGCAGTCTGGAGAAAGCCCGCGTCGGCGGCATTGCCGAGCATTCCAACACGCTGGGGGCTTTCTTCGTCTATTACATGTTCCTTTTCTTCGGCTATTTCTTGACCTTTTCGAAGAAGGCCAAGGCCTGGTTTTTGCTGATTCCGTTCGGGCTCTGTTTCCGCGGAATTATGGTGACTTTTTCCCGCGGCGCCTATCTGGGGTTTGCCGCCGGCATCCTGGCTGCCTTTTTCTACCGCAGCAAGATAATGTTCCTGGCGGTGCTGGCAGTGGGAGCGGTGATCGTTGCCAACCCGATCTTCTTGCCAGCCGGCATCCGGTACCGGATGAGCCAGACGGCGGTTGAGAGGGGGCCTTCCTCCAGCTTGTTGGCCGAGGGGGCTCTGGAGGAAGGGCTGGAGGCAAGCGCTTCCACCCGGATCAAGATCTGGAAAGGGGCCTTGAAGATGATTGAAGAGCACCCTCTGTGGGGTGTCGGGTACGGCGCTTTCCCGGCTTTCATTCCGTCCTATACGGAGGGGGCAATCGGGCACATGGATGCCCACAACAGCTACCTGTTGATCGCCGCGGAAATGGGACTGCCGACGCTGGCTGTCTTTCTGCTGGTTCTGCTGATGGCCCTTTATTATTCCTGGTGGCTGTACCGCAGGACCAAAGATCTGGATTTGAAGGCGATCGCGCTGGGGGTGCTGTCCGGGTTGTGCGGTTTGGTGGTGACCAACATGTTTGGTTCCCGGATGGATGACCAGGCGGTTTCCAGCTATTTCTGGATCCTCTGCGCCATCGTGATCAGGGGTGTGCTGATGGAACGGCAGGAGATGAGGCGTCTGGCGCTGGAACGCAGGAAAGCGAAAGAGGTACAGGAGGCGTAAGTGGCCGTCGGTTTTATCTTGAGTCAATTTCCCAGATACGACGAGGCCTTCATCCTCCGGGAGCTAGTGGAGCTGTCCAAAGGAGAGGAGGCGACCGTTATTTTCTCCTTGAGGCCGTGCAGGGACAAGGTGGTGCATGAGCAGGCAAAGCCGCTTCAGAAGAGCACGGTCTACGCGCCGTTTTTCTTTTCGGCCGATGTGTGGAGGAGCCATCTGGCTTTTCTCCGGTCGACGCCGGCCTGGTACGCAGGGGCGCTGGGATGGGTTGTCAGCCGGCATTGGAAGAACCCGGTTGTTTTGCTGAAAAGCGTCGCCTTCTTCCCGAAGACAGTCCATTTCGCTCGCATTGCCCGGGAGAAAGGGGTTTCGCACCTGCACGCTTTCTGGGCCACCTACCCGGCGACGGCGGCTGTGGTGATTAACCGGCTGACAGGGATCCCCTTCAGCATGTCCGGCCACGCGCACGACATCTACACGGCCAACCCGGCGCTGGCGGAGAAGGTGCGGGAAGCGCGGTTCACGCTGACCTGCACCGAATATAACCGCGGCTATTTGTCCCGGATCGCAAAAAACGGGACAGGGGACAAGGTTTTCGTGAGCTACCACGGGGTGGATCTGGAAAGATTCGCGCCGGCGCAGAAGCCGGGAAACGGCGTCTGCCAGATCCTGTCGGTGGGGTCCCTGCTGCCGTGCAAGGGGTATGAGACGCTCATCGAAAGCTGCCGGATACTGAAGGAGAGCCGATTCCCCTTTCGATGCACGATCGCCGGCGGGGGGTTCCTTGAGAGGAAGCTGCGGGGGATGATCCGGCGTTACGGTTTAGCAGGGCAGATGGCCATCGTCGGCTATGTGAGTCAGGAGACGGTGGCTGATTTTTACAGGCAGGCGGATCTGTTTGTCCTGCCGCTGGTGTCGAAGATCCATTGGGGGATCCCGAACGTTTTGATCGAAGCGCTGGCGTCCAAGACACCTGTCATTTCGTGCGATCTGCCTTCTCTGCGGGAGTTGGTGGAGCACGGCAAGAGCGGCTGGATCATCCCGGAAGAGTCGCCGGAGGCGCTGGCGGATGCCGTCAAGAAGCTCTGGTACAAGCCGGCCTTGCGCCGCAGTCTGGCGGAGGTCGGGCACCAGCGGGTGAGGGAGAGGTTTTCGCTGGAGCGCACGGGGCGGCAATTGAGGGAAATCTTTCAACGGAGTATTGGTGAAAGGATTGCTGCGGGACATATTGAGTGAAGTGGCCTACGGTGCCATTCGGCTGGTTGGCGGCGGCGGCGGGATCCGGGTGCTCACCTACCACCGGGTGACCGACGCCCATCCGGAGGACCGCCTCTGCGTGCCGGTGAAGCGGTTTGCCGAGCAGATGCAATTCCTGCATGAGGCCGGCTACCGGGGGCTGACCATGAGCCAGGTGACAAAATGGATTCGGGGCGGCAACGGTGTTTCCGGACGCAGGGTCGCCATCACTTTCGACGACGGCTTCGAGGACAACTACCTTTATGCTTTTCCAGAGCTGAAACGCTGGGGATTCACTGCCTGTTTCTTCGTGCCGACGGAGTTCATCCAGTCCGGCCAGGCCGGTCGCCCGGAGGCCGACCGGCCGATGACCTGGGAGCAGATGCGGCGGATGCTTGATGCCGGCCAGGAGATCGGGGGACACTCCGTGACCCACCGGAAGCTGACGAAGATCCCCGCTTCAGAGTGGGACTGGGAGATTCGGGGGTGCAAAGAGATTCTGGAGGAGGGGCTGGAAAGGCCGGTCGATTACTTCTGCTACCCAGCTGGCTATTACAACGATGAGATCAGACAGCTCGTCGAAAAAACCGGTTACGCCGGTGCCTTCACGGTGAAGCCCGGCGCTGTCAAACAGGGGATGGACCCGTTCGCCATCAGCCGCACGGAGGTCAGTGCTTTTGATTCCCTGCGCGATTTCGAGAAGAAGCTGGCCGGCGCTTACGACTGGATGCATGCGGCGGTTCAGAGAGTGAACCACACGTGATGCGTATCGCTTATGTGATCTGGTCTTTGGGGCTCGGCGGGGCGGAGCAGGTGCTGATGCGGCTCGCCGGCGAGATGGTGAAGCGCCGCCATGAGGTGACGGTCTTCACCCTGAACGAAGCCGGTGTTTTCGCCGATAAAATGGAGATGCTCGGCATCCCGGTGATCTCCCTGAAGAAGCGGTGGAAGGTGGATGTGGGGTTGGTCTGGCGTCTTCAGAAGGAGATGCGCTCCCGAAAAATCGAGGTCGTGCACACCCACCTCTGGGGCGCCAACGTCTGGGGACGGCTCGCCGGGCGGCTGGCGGGGGTACCGGTGGTGATCGCCCACGAGCACGGGATGCAGCCGTGGCGAAAAGAGATCCACTTTGTCCTCGACCGGATCTTCACCCACATAACCGACCTGGTGATGTTCGCCTCACGGGAAGTGATGGAGGGATACCAGAAGAAGACAGGGATTCCCCCTTCCAAGTGCGCTTTTATCACCAACGGCATTGTCTGCGATTACAGCCCGGAGGACCGGGAATTTTTGCGCAGGCAGATGGGCTGGAAGCCCCAGGACAAGGTGGTCGTGTCGGTGGGTCGCCTTTCCTCCGAGAAGGGGCATGATGACCTTTTGAAGGCCTTCTCGGTTGTCCTGCGGCAGGAGCCCCGGGCCCGGCTGGTTATCGTCGGGGACGGCCCCGAAAAGCAGAACCTGGTCAAGTTGCAGGACCGGCTGGGCTTGAACGGAGCGGTGACTCTCACCGGCATGCGGGATGACGTCAACCGATGGCTGACCGGGGCCGACCTGTATGTTCAGCCCTCCAGGAGGGAAGGGTTGCCTTTAGCCGTATTGGAGGCGATGGCGATGGGGCTTCCGGTCGTGGCGACGGATGTGGGGGACCTGAAGCAGGTGATCTCGGACGGCGAGGACGGCTACCTGGTGGAGGCCGGCAACCCGGACGGTTTGGCCGAGAAGATGGTCGATCTGCTTGGACGGCTGGATCAGCAGCACTCCGTGGCGGAAGCGGCCAGAAGGACGGTGCAGGAGCGCTTTTCCCTGGAGCAGATGGCGGACCAGGTGGAGGATGTCTATAAGGAAGAGATTTCCCGAAAGAGGGCGTGGTACCGATGAATTCGATTTCGGCCGCCGTGAAAAGATGGGTTCCTGAACTGGACGAGAGGATCTGGCTCCCGGCATTGGCGGTGGGCGGGTTCGCCGTCCTGTTCATGAAGGAGGTCTCCGTGCCGTTCCTCCTGCTGGCCGTTGCTTTCGCGGCGTTCGCTTGGTGGACGAAAGATTCGCCGGAGATGTCTCTGTACCTTCTGGCGGCTTACCTGCCGTTTGGCCGGCTGGTTTCCGACCCGGCGGAGACGCCGAACATCCTGCTGACCGGCTTGCTGGCTGGCGCCGTGCTCGCGCTGGCTCTGGCCGGCAGACGGATGGATGCCCGGTTTTTCTCCTGGACGCCGCTGGGCGGGGCCGTCGCCCTCTTCGCCGGTTTGTCGGTTTTTTCCCTCTTCAGGGCTTCCTTCCTTTATGGGGAGTGGTATTTCTGGTCCCGTTCGTCCGAGCTGGCCGGCTGGCTGATGCAGATCGGTTTCTTCTTCCTGGTTTTTTGGACCGTACGGGACGCCAGGAGCGCCAAGACCCTCATCAGCGTCATTCTGGGGGCGGTTTTCATGGTCGGGATGATGGCGACATGGGAATATGTCGGATCGGGTGGAGACAGCTTCGAGTCATCGCGGGTCTGGGGAATCGCGGATGAGCCGAACCGGCTGGGGGCCTTCTTCGTTTCCTACATGTTTTTCTTTCCGGCCCTCTTCCTGGCCGATCCCAGGCGACGTTCCTACTGGTTTCTGGCGATTCCGTTCCTTTTCTCCCTGCGGGGGTTGATGGTGACCTTCTCCAGGGGAGGGTACCTGGCTTTCGCCGCGGGTGTACTGGCGGCCGCTTGGTTTCGGCATAAGGGTCTGTTTGTCCTGGCGGTCGCGACGGGGCTGTTCCTTTTGATGAATCCGGCTTTTTTACCCGGCGGCATCCGGTACCGGCTGGAGATGACCGTGGCGAAAAACGCCCCGAAGGAGGCAGCCGCTTCGCTGGATCTGACCCGCCTTCTGGAAGCCAGTGCCTCCGACCGTTTCGAGATCTGGGACACGTCGGTGCGGATCATCCAGGACCACCCCTGGTGGGGGGTCGGTTTTGGGGCCTTCGCCGGCTTTTTCGCCGATTACAGCAGCGGACGGATGGAGTTCGACAACGCCCACAACGCTTTCCTGATGATCGCCGCGGAGCAGGGGATCCCGGCGGCTCTGCTGTTCTTTCTGATCCTCTGCTTGGCTGTGGACCAGGCGGTCAGGCTCTATCAGAGGACGGCGGACCGGCAGGTGAATGGGATCGCGCTCGGGTTCGCCGCCGGCGTTGTGGGCATGACGGTGGCCAACCTGTTCAGCCATTGTTTTGGATTCCAGGAGATTTCCGGCTATTTCTGGATGCTCGCCGGCGTGGTGGCGAAACTATGGGTGCTGGAGCAGCGCCGCCCGATGACGGCGGCAGAGTACGCTGGATGGAGGGAGAGGTCGGAATGAATCGCCCGGACATGAAAAGATTTGCGGCCATTGCGGCCGTTGCGGCGCTGGTCGCGGCGGCGGTGGTTGCTGACAACCGTTATCCCTGGCTGTGGAGTTATGTGGCCGACCAGCTGCCGGCTGGCCGGCCTGCGGAGGCGGTGCAGGGGCCGACCCATGTGATGTTCACTTTCGTGGACCATTTCGAGCCGCACGACCAGCAGACCATGGACCGGTGGCTCGATGCTTATCCCCGCATGGCGGACGCCCACCAGGACGCCGACGGCAGGAGGCCGCAGCACAGCTGGTTCTGGTTTTTTGCTCAATCGGACGACGCCCAGAAGCGATCTTTCTTGAGACAACTGGCCTCCTTGAGTTTTGACGGCTATGGGGAGGTGGAACTGCACCTGCACCACTGGGCGGACGACGAGAAGAGCTTCCTGGAAAAGATCGGCCACGCGATCACTCTGTCCAAAGAATCCGGCTCTTTTGTCACGGCGGAGCCGGAACCGAAAACCGCTTTCGGGTTCATCCATGGGCTGTGGGCTCTGGACAATTCCAGGCAGGGGGCATGCGGGGTCAACAACGAGCTGATCCTGCTCAAGCAGGTCGGCTGTTACGCCGATTTCACTCACCCCTCCTGGGGAAAGATGCATCCGAGGACCGTCAACCGACTCTTCTATGCGCATGATGATCCGGCCAAACCGAAGTCGTACGATTCCGGTACCGAGATGCGGGTGGGAGGGACCGCCGCCGGCGACCTGCTGATCTTCGAGGGGCCGTCGGTAGTTCGCTGGAAAGGGATCCGTCCGGAGTACGACCACGGAGACGTGACGATGGAATATCAGCCGACGCCGGAGCGGATCGATGCCTGGGTGCGGACCGGCGTTCACGTGAAAGGACGTCCCGAGTGGGTCTTCGTGAAGGTCTTCACGCACGGCGCGCTGGCGAAGGACCATGAGGCGGTTCTCGGCGGCTGGGCCGACAGGATGCACAGCTATCTTGAGAAGAAATACAACGACGGGAAGAATTACGTCCTGCATTACGTCACCGCCCGGGAAGCGTACAACATCGCCAAGGCGGCGGAAGCCGGTTTGGATGGAAACCCACATCAGTACCGGGATTTCGTCATTCCCCCCTACGTGAACCGGTACCTGATTGCCGATGTCCCATTCGAGACATTGGGTGTTGCCGATGGAAAGATCCGGGTCCGCTTCCTGGCGCAGGCGGGTGCTTCCGTGACCGTCCGTATCAAAGGCAGCGATGGGCCGGTTGCCTTCACGTTGGATGAAAACAGGGAAAAAGAATTTTTGCTGGGGACGCCGTGAAAATCGTTCACGTGATCGATGACCTTGGGTTGGGCGGGGCCCAGCGTCAGCTGGTGGAGCTTCTAAAAGGTCTGCAAGCCATGGGCCATGAGACGGAGGTGATCGCCCTCTCCGAAAAGAAGGCGTCCTATGTCCAGGCCGTCCAACAGATGGGAGTTCCGCTGACCTTGATTCCCCATGAGGGGACCTGGTCGTGGGGGACGTATCGCCGCGTGAAGCAGGCGCTGGCGCAGTCAAGACCGCAGATCGTCCAGACCTGGCTTTTCACCGCCGATCTTTACGGCCGGTTGGCCGCCAGGAGGGCGGGGGTCCCTCATATCGTGAGCACCGTTCGATCGGTGGAACCGGACAAGCCGCTCCATTACGTTTGGGCGGACCGGTTCCTAAAGCGATGGACCGACCGGTTCATCGTCAACGCCAGGGCGGTGGGGGATGTCCTGCGAAGCAGAGAGGGTGTCGGCTCGCAGAAGATCTCGGTGATTTATAACGGGCTGGATCCAGCGCTTTTCAGTCCCTGCGGCGCCAACGGGTCGTTCCGTCGGGAAATTCAAGTCCAAGCGGATGTTCCTCTCATTGGCATTGTCGGCCGGCTGGCACCGGTGAAAGACCATGAGACCTTCCTGCAAGCCGCCTCTTTGGTTCTCCGGAACGCTCCGGAGGCACTCTTTTTGATCGTCGGTGACGGCGACCGGAAGGAGCGGCTGGAAAAGCTCGCCGTCGATCTGGGAATCCAAAAGTCGGTCCGGTTCTTCCAGAGCCGGCAGGAATTGGCCGGTCTCTACGGCGCCCTGGACCTTTTAGCAGTCAGCTCCGTTTATGAGGGGTGTTCCAACGTGATCTTGGAGGCGATGGCGGCTGGAAAGCCGGTGGTGGCCACGGCGGTCGGCGGCAACCCGGAGCTGGTGGTTCCGGAGGAGACCGGCCTGCTTGTGCCGCCGAAGAAACCGCAGAAACTGGCGGCGGCCATCCAGCGTCTCATCGCCGATCCGGCTCTGCGACGCCGGATGGGGGAGCGGGCCCGCCGCAGGGTCGAAGAGGAGTTCACGCTTCAGCGGATGGTTCAGCAGACCCTGCTGGTTTATGAGGAGCTTCACCTGTGAAGTCAAAATGGCGTTTGGCGGCCGGCGGCGTGATCGCGGCGGGGCTTCTTTTCTTCTATGTCCGCGTCGTGGAGCCGAACCGGCTGACCGTCACCCGGCTGGAGTTGACGCGAGGGCTGCTGGCCCAGGCGCTGGACGGCCGGCGCCTGGTCCATTTGGCCGATCTGCATGTCGACCGGCTCGGCTTCCGCGAGCAACAGCTGGTTCGCCAGGTCAACGCTTTGAACCCGGATTGGATCGTCATCACCGGCGATCTGGTCAATCGGGCGGAGGGTTGGCCTGTTGCGCTGGATCTGATCGAGCAGCTGCGGGCATTGGGCGGCATATGGGTTGTCCCCGGCAATACCGACAACGCGGCCCTGCCGGCGGGGACATTCTCGGAAGGGTTGGCCGCGGCTGGAGCGAGGGTCCTGCGGAATGAGTCGGCAGCGCTGGAGGATACAGGCGTCTGGCTGGCCGGCGTGGACGATCCGGTGGAGGGGCGGGATCGGTTGAGCCAGGCGGTCAGCGGGATCCCGACCGGCGCGCCGGTGATCCTGCTGGCCCACTCGCCGGATATCATGCCGGAGGCCGTGAAGGCCGGTATCCCGCTGGTTTTGGCCGGCCACACCCACGGCGGGCAGATTGGCATCGGCTGGATCCGACGCTTTTCCGATCACGCGAATCGAGGTCCTTACATGTCCGGCCGCATCCAGGAGGGAAAGACGGTTCTGTACATCAGCAGGGGGATCGGTTGGAAGGAGAGGCCGTACCGGTTGATGGCCCCGCCTGAAATCGGGCGGCTGGATTTCAGGTTGATCCCAGGCGCCGGCGAGAAAGGTCGTTTCGGTTCTCTTTCTTCAGCGGCGGGTGGAAGTCTGATTTTGGCCGATTTCGAAACGGAATCGGAGAGCCGGGTCCGGTGGCGCGGCCGGGGGGCCGTCCTTCGCAGGACAAACAATTTCCGGACAAAGGGGGAGTTCGGAGCGATCGCCACCTTCAAAGACAGGCAATCCCCCAAACTGATCCTTTCCGACTTCCTGAAGTTCAGCGCCGGCCTGAAAGATTGGAGCCGGTTCCGCCTCCTGGCGATCGACCTGTACAACCCATACTCCTCCCAGGAACGGTTGTTTGTTCAGATCGGGGATGCCGCGGGGCGTCTTTACAAGGAGGAGGTGATCCTGCCTCCTTCTTCGCCGGTCACGCTGGCGATGCGCCTTCAGGACGCCTCCGCCCACCTGGACCTGCGCCGGATCGAAGAGCTGTCCCTCTTCAGGTGGCGGCCGGGGAGCGAGGAATCTTTCTATCTGGACGCGGTTCGGTTGGAGCCGCGGGAGTCGGAGCCGGCCAAGGTGGCTGTCACGTCGGTGAAGCCGCCTGCCGCCGTGCAGAGGAGTGAAGATGACAACGACGAGGAATTGTCCCCGCCGCCGGTCCCCAAAACGAGGTCGGAAACTCCCATCGTCCCACAGCCAGAATCGGAACAGCCGACCGATTGGCGCATCGGGTGGGCCCCGGCCGCGATGAAGGTTTTCCGGGAGCCGGAGCGGTTTACGGGCAAACTGGGAAACCCTCTGCTTCTTTCGCTGGCCGGCGGTGAGGCGGAATCGGTTCAGCTTGTCCTGATCGGTGGCGAGAAGGGAGCAACCATCGCCATGAAGACAAGCGACCTGGCGCACGAGCTTTCCGGGGCGGTGATCTCCCGCGACCGGATCGGTCTGTCGAAGGTGGAGTATGTCAGGACGAGCGCGCCGTACTACCCGGTGGAGTTTGTCGGAGAATGGCCTGATCCCTTGATCAAGGCGGACCGGGTGGAAGTGCCGGCCGGAAAAGTCCAGCCGGTCTGGGTCACGCTGACGGCGCCTGAAAACGCGGTCCCCGGCCGGTACCGAGGAACTCTGACTTTGACCGACCAGTCGGGCAACAGGAAAAATGTCGATCTCCGGGTATGGATCTGGAACTTCAACCTGCCGGACCTTCCGCACCTGAAAACCGCGTTTGACTTCTACCGGTTTCGACTGGAAAAAGCATACCGGGAGTTCGTTCCAAACGGTTCAAAATGGGCCGGCCGGATGGATGAACTGCAGGAAATTTATTTCCGGGAGATGCTCCGGTACCGGATTTCCCCCGTCTGGGGAGCGGACCCTTCCGCCGCCTCTTTCGGAGAAGAGCTCGAGGAGTACAGGCGAATGGGTTTGACCGCCTTCGGCGTCGGCCGGCGGGGTGGGAATTTCGGCAACAACTGGCCGGCTGATTCCCGAGAGCTGGCGGAGGCCGTCTCCTGGTACGGTCGGGCCGCCGCCGCCCTGCGCCGGCTGGGAGCCATCGACCAGGCGTACGTCTATGTTTACGACGAGCCGAAACCCGGCGACCCGCAGGCGGCAAAAGTGATGGAAGCGATCCACCGGGCCGATCCGGGCCTGCGCAATCTCCTGGTGATGCATGAGGCGCCTCACCCGTCGAAATACCGGCGATGGCTGAAAGATGCCGACATCCTCTGTTTGCGGAACACCTCCGTCTCCACCGAGCTGGTGGAGGAGTACAAAAGGCAGGGCAAGGAGGTCTGGATCTACGCCTCCTCGCCCAGCCACCCGTATCCGACGCCGGTCATCGACTATCCAGCGATGGCGGCCCGGATCCTCCCCTGGATCTGCTGGAAGACCGGTGCCACCGGTCTTCTCTACTGGTGCGTGAACTTCTGGGAAGGGGACCCCGCGCGGAACCCGGCCAGCTTCGCGCGGGACCAGAACGGCAACGGGTTTCTCTTTTATCCGGGGGAGGATGGGCCGGTTCCCTCCATCCGCTTGGAGGCGATTCGGGATGGGATCGAAGATTACGAGTACCTCGTCCGGCTTCAGGAAACCCTAGAGGCGGTGAAGAGAAAGGGCAGGTCGAACCCGGCCTTCGAGAACGAGGCGAAGACCCTCCTGGCAATCGACCCCGATCTGCTGGAGTCCCCCAGGAGCTATTCGAAGGATCCGGAACTACTGATGAAGCACAGGCAGGAAATGGCGGAGTTGATCGAGAAACTCCAAGCGCTCCTGGCAGGATCATGACGGAACACAACGGCACAAGGATAGCGGCGCTGACGCTGCATGACGTGATCTCCGAGACGCAGCGGTCCGCCTCCCATGGGGACGGTTTTTACAGCATCACCGTCACGGAGTTCGAAGCGATCCTTTCCCGCCTGAAACGGCTGGGGTACCGGACCGCCAGCTCGAGGGAGTTCATCGCCTGGCAGCAGGGGAAGCAGGACCTCCCGAAGCGGACGGTGGTCCTGACGTTCGACGACGGCTATAAAAATCATCTGGAACGGGTCGCCCCTCTGCTGGTTCGTTATCGCTTCGGCGGGACCTTTTTTGTCACCCTCGACCTGATCGGCCGGCCGGGGTACGTCACCTGGGAGGACCTGAAGAAGATGGTTTTTCTGGGGATGGAGATCGGCTCCCACGGCGTTTCCCACAGGCCCCTTTCGCAGCTTTCCAGGGATGAGATGGAAAGAGAAATCGTCGAATCGAAGAAGGTGCTGGAGGAAAAACTGGGAGTGCCGATCACCGCGATCGCGGCGCCGGGCGGTTTCTGGAACCGGCCGATCGCCGAGGCGGTTGAGAAGGCCGGCTACGAGGCCGCCTGGGTGTCGACCATCGGCACCAACGGCCCGCAGACCCATCCGCTGGCCCTGCGCCGGATTGTCGTCCGCCGTCCCTTCTCCATCGAAAGGGTGGTCTCGATGGTGGAGGGATGGCAGCCGGCTTTCTGGTGGGCAGTCGGTCAGCAGCAGCTGATCTGGCTCCTGAAGAAAATGCTGGGCGTCTACTGGTACGAACAGCTCAAGCGGCGGATCGTTCCCAATGCGTGACCTTTTCTGGGTTTCATTCGCGGCGCTTTTCTACATCTACATCGGATACCCGCTGCTGATCTGGGGGCTGGCCCTTCTCTTCGGCCGGGAGCCGAAGAAAGAGGGGATCACCCCCGCGGTCTCCTTTTTAATCCCGGCATACGACGAAGAGATCCAGATCGAGGAGAAGCTGCGCAATACCCTGGGGCTCGACTATCCCCAGGAGAAGCTGGAGATCGTGGTGGCCAGCGACGGTTCCACCGATAAGACCAACGCCATTGTCGAGCGTTACCGGTCCAAAGGGATCCGGCTCATCCGGATGGATCATCACGTCGGCAAGTCGGCGATGCTCAACATGATCGTCCCTCACCTGAAAGGGGAGATCATTGTCTTCTCCGATACATCGAGCCACCTGGAGCCGGGGGCGCTGAAGAACCTTGTGAGGAATTTTGCCGACCCCCGAGTGGGATGCGTCTGCGGCCTTTACCGCCTGGCCGGATCAGCCGATCTGCGGTCCGAAGGGGAGGGGCTTTACTGGAAGTACGAGACGTTCATCAAACGGCAGGAGAGCCGGCTCCACTCGATTTTGGGGGCCCATGGGGCTCTTTACGCCATCCGGAAGGATTTGTTTGAGCCCTTGAGCGGCTTCTCCATCAACGACGATTACCTGATCCCGATGAAGATCGTCTCCGCCGGCTACCGGGCCGTCTATGAGCCGGAAGCGGTCGCGTGGGAGAAGGAGATGGCCTCGGTGGAGGGAGAGTTCGCCCGCCGCCGGCGGATCGCCGCGGGCAACTGCCAGCAGGTGGTCGAATTGAGGCGGATGCTCAACCCCCTGCTCGGCTGGACGGCGTTGAGCTTCTTTTCGCACAAGGTGTTGAGGACGCTGGCCCCCCTTTTCATGATTGCCCTTTTTATCTCCGGCTTTTGGCTTCCGGCCGGTTTAGCGAAAAGCGTCTTCCTTCTGCAGTCCTTGTTTTACCTGGCCGCTTACGCCGGCTATTTCTGCCAGCAGAAAGGGCTCCCGATTCCGGTTCTGTCGCCGGTCTTCTACTTCTGTTTCGGGAATTTCGCCATGCTGGCCGGCCTGTTCCGGTATCTCTTGTCCGGGAAAAGGGTTGCCTGGGATCGCGCCAGATAAACAATTGTTGAATGCGAGAACAGATGTTGATGAATTTCAACGTACAGCCGATTTAAGAACGAGAATATTGCATAAATACGCTTAAATCCGAATATTGGCATGGAACCTGCTTCATTTAACATGAACAACGTCTTTCTCCACAGCTAAGGAAAAGGAATTATGAAGGAACTCATAAAAACAGGGATTATTGCGGTGTTGATCGGTTTCGGCCTGGCGGCGTCGCCGGCCGAGGCGGTGGTTCTGGACCTGACCGGAGGTACCACGGAAGGGATCATCAACGGGGCCCTTTACAGCCGGGATATCCAGACCGGCACCGGGACAGGCACTTTTCCCGCTTTTGTCCAGATCGACCGTACCGGTAACGACAGCGCCATTGAGCAGGCCTACAACACGACGGTCGATAACGTCTTGGACAACAAGGCCAGCGATCAGCATAACCATGAGATCACGATCTCCCAGATTCCCGTCATCAATGTTGATGGGACCGATTACAGGGAATTCTCACTCGATATAGGTGAGCCAGGTGGGGCCCAGCGTTTCCTGTCGCTGGATGAAGTCCAAATTTTCCTTTCGATCACGCCAAACCAGTCGGTGGAAACCTTCACCGGCGGGTTGATCGATATTTCCGGAACCCTGATTTACCGGATGGACGCCGGCGAGAACAGCTACGTCCGGTTGGATGCTTCTATCGGAGCTGGTCAGGGGCAGAAGGACATGTTCCTTTACGTTCCGAACAGTTTGTTCACCGGGCCGACGAGCCAGTACGTTTATCTTTATTCCAGATTTGGCGAGAACGACCCGAACCAGGGATCTTTTGAAGAGTGGGGCTTCCGCGGCACAGGCGGTGGAGGGAATGGTGTTATTCCAGAGCCGGCTTCGTTGGCTCTCTTGGGCGCTGGTTTAGGCCTCCTGGGTTTCCGCTCTCGCAAGAAGACAAGAGCTTAAAAATTGTCTTTTGTAGCATCTGCACGACGCGACAAGTTGTTTCATCAAGACAGATTGTAAGAAAAGAGTAAATTCCAGGAACAAATCCTCGCTGAAGAGGAATCGAAGAAGAAGTCGTAACACTAGTAAAGTAAGTCGATTATGGTAGCAATTTTCCCCTAGTTGGGATCTTCTGCAAGAACTGGCATAGTTCCTGCTTTATCTGCAAGAGAGAGGAGTTCTTGTCTCGAACGGAAAGTTAATAGAAGAAAATGACAGTCTTAGTCGCTCGATGGGTGAATAGACAGCAGGGGTTGATGACCCGGTGGAACGTAATCCGCAAGGAGACGGTAGATCGGATTGGTTCCTTCCTTGCCCTCAACTACCCGGATGTGATTTTGAACTCCAGGTACTGGTGGCGATTAGCCCTCAAACGGGTGGTCGATTTCGTCGGTTCCACTCTGCTGATTGTCGCTTTCGCGCCCGTGATGCTGCTGATCGCTGCGGCGATCAAGCTGACTTCGAGAGGGCCGGTCTTCTACACCCAGGAGCGGGTGGGGCGGTCAGGCGATCTCTTCAACATGTTCAAATTCCGCTCCATGGTGCATGACGCGGAAGCGGCGACCGGGCCGGTGTGGGCGCGCCATTCGGCGGAAGATCCCCGGGTGACGCCGGTGGGGAGATTTTTGAGGGTGACCCACCTGGACGAGCTGCCACAGCTGATCAATGTCTGGAAAGGGGAGATGAGCCTCGTGGGGCCCCGGCCGGAGCGACCCTGTTTTGTAGACCAGCTCAACAAAGAGATTCCGGGTTACGGCTACCGGCTGTATGTCAAGCCGGGAATGACCGGTTTGGCCCAGGTCTATTATCGGTATGACAGGACCCTCGCGGATGTGAAAAGGAAGCTCCGGTTTGACGTTCTTTATATCAAGCGGATGTGCTTGATGCTGGATGTCCGGATTTTGGCGGCCACTTTCCTGGTGATGGTGACCGGCAAGGGTGTTGGGCTTCGTTGATATATCGTTTTAATGGGGAACACTAGATAAGGAGAAATGGAAAAATGAAAAAGTTTGTACTGTTTTCGGCGTTAGCGATGGGATTGGTTGCCTTCGCGGGCACCGCCTCCGCTGTGCCGGTCGTGGATGGCGTGATTACGGGAACGGAATGGGATTCCTTCATCATCGCGGCGGGCGATCCCAACGAATTCAATGTCAACCCGTTGCTGAATATCAGCGATCCGTGGGACATCTCCTCGTTAAGGGTGGAGGATGAGTTCGGTGGAGACCCGAGCGACGACGGGCTCTATTTCCTGATGACCACCTACGCTCCACCGACCTTTGCCGGCGGGCCTGGCTCTTTGCCGGGTGAGGAGTCGCTTTTTGTCTTCGCCATCGATTTTGACGGGGACAGTGCCTTGACGAGCACCGATGACCGGATCATTAATTTCAATGAGGGTGGTTTGGGCACGGTGGTTATCCGGGATGGAAGCGGCGCCATTGTCGGTGGTGGCGCCGGCGCGTTGGGATCGGTGATCGAGGTTTACGCGCCTGCGACCTTCCTGCCGTTGTACCTGGCCCCATTCCCCGGAGCGCAGGGTTTTGCCAAACTGGATAACAGAGGTTTTGAACCCGATGATTTCATTCCGGACCAGGGCTTCATCGGAGTGATCCCGGAACCGGGTTCCATGCTGTTGCTCGGCTTCGGCATGGCGGCTGCCGGCTTTCGCCGGTTTTGCCGGAAGTAATCATCTCGAAGCTTATTTAGTGTAACCCCAGTGGGACGGCTCTCCTTGTAGAAGGAGGGCCGTCCTATTTTTTGTTAACTTAAATAGACAAAAATGTATATAAAATGCAACAATAATTTAAGATGAGACAGTTTAACAGAGGTTAATGATTTTTCAGAGTCGGCACACAGGCGAATAGGTAATTGTAACTGACTTATAATAAACAAGTTAAAAAATATAGACAGGCGTCAAGAAGATACGTCATTTGGTACGCATTCTGCTTAAATATCTATACAGTCATAGATTAAAGGAACTGGATTTATTCGTTAAGGGAGGGTAGGAAGGCAGAATGAAGAAGAAGAAAACGTTTTTATCAATGGTATTAGTTGGATCGTCCATCTTTTTGACCTCCGGTTGCGGTGGAAGTGGCGGTGGCAGCGGGTTCACCGACTTCTTTGGATTTTTCGGAGGAGGCTCCTCCTCTTTTTCTTCCAGTGGAAGCGGATTCGGCGGGTCCGGGTCATCCGGCTCCACCACCGTGGGGGGCAATCCTGTTGTGCACAATCCGGAACCGGCTAGCATGGCCCTTTTCGGAGCGGGGGCGGCAGGGTTGGCGTTCGCGCGCCGGCGCGCCCGGAAAACAGAATCGAAATCGTAGACCCGCAGGGAAAAGGATAAGAAAACAGCCGTGGCCAATATATCCATTGTGAAAAGATTTCAGGAATGGCTGCAGATGTGGGGAAGAACTTTCCAGATTTTCGGCCCCGCCCAAAAGCTGTGGCTCCCTTTTATCATGGCGCTTTTTGTTGAAATAGCGCTGGTCGGGCTGGTGTGGCTGGCCCCGCACCCTCCTTTTTCAACCCTTCTGGCCCCGCCGGTCCGGTATTTTTACAGCGACAGGGTCCTCCATTACCCCTGGCACATGTGGTTTATCTATTACGTCACGAAACATACCCACGTGGTTGCTTCCGTGCTGGCAGGCGCCTTTTTGTCGGGTGTCGCTTGTGAGATGGTTCGGCAAACTCATCAGGCCAAGCCGCTTTCCTTGAGGGAAGCGCTGGCGGGCAAAAAGGTCCGGTATATCACCGTTGCCCTGATCTGGCTCATCTTGTGGAGCGTGGGGCGGGGCGCCCTGGAAGCTCTGCTGAAGGTCATTCCGAGCGGGAAACTGGCTGTCTGGCATCCGATCTGTTTTGCCGTTCTGATTCAGTGGTTGTTCGTTTACGCGATCCCGGCGGCGGTTTTCGAAGGATTGAGCTGGTGGAAGGCGATCCTCCGAGGCATCAAGGAGTCGATCCGTTTCCCTTTGAGTACCCTCTCCGCAGTGATCGTTTTCACCGCCCCTTTGTTCCTTTTCGCCTTCCTTCTGCCGGAAGGGAGGGTCACCCAGTGGGTCATCGGTTCAACGCCTGAAATCGCTTTTCTTCTGACGGGAATCCGTCTTTTGATGTGGATGACGGTAGATGCTTTGCTGACGGTGAGCATCGCCCACCTCTGGTGTCTTCACCGGCCGGAAGGGTTGTCCGCGCCGCAGGCAACGGAGCGGGTGCCATCTCAATGGATGGGACGCAGCGCAAAGGAGGGAACCGTTGTTGCTTAAGAATTTTGTTGGGACACTTGTTATCTTTTCCATAGCGGCGCTGTCGGGGTGCAGTGAGCAGTATAACGGCGAGCGGCTTTTCTGGAAGGCCCAGAAGGTCAGCGCCCCGATCTTCAAAGATCCAGCTAAAGCGACGCCGGAGCAGTACGCGAAGGGGATCGACGCTTACAACAAGCTGATCACCCAATTGCCGGGGACCGAGTGGTCGGGGCGGGCGCAGCTGTCGATCGGCTCTCTCTATGAATTTCAGAAGAAGCATGAGAGGGCGCGGGAAAAGTACCGGCTCGTCCTACAGGATTACCACCGGTTTTCCCAGCTGTGCATGAGTGCCAGGATGGCGATCGCCAAATCGTATGAGGCGCAGGACCAGTGGGATGATGCCGTCAAGGCCTACAAGGATCTTGCCGAGTATCATCCCTGGACGCTTTTGGGTCTTCAGTCTCCCCTCTACATCGCGGCGGTGTATGAGAAGCGCAAGGAATCTTCCGAAGCCCTGCGGGCCTACGAGGGGGCGGTCAGCCACTACAAAAAACTGATCCTCAACGCGCCGTCCAAGGAGATCGAATTCCAGGTCAAGCAGTATTTGGCGGCGGCCTATCAGCAGCTTCACCGGTGGCAGGAAGCGGTGAGCGTTTTGGAAGAGCTGACCAATTCAAAGGTCAAGGGGATCGATAAACCCTTCGCCCTTCTGAATCTGGGGAAGATTTACCAGAAAAACCTGGACAACCCGGAAAAGGCGGCTGCCGCCTTCTCGCGGCTGATCAACGAATTTCCGAAACATCCATTCGTGAAAGTGGCCCAATATCAGATGGACCAGCTCAAAAAACCTGAAACGCCGCCGGCGCAGGGCGGCGCCAATACGACTTCCACGCCGCAGGGAGCAGCTCCGGGGGTTCGATGAGCTTCCTTGGCGGGACCACAGCACCGGGCCGTTTCATCGTCTGGCCGTTGTGGGCCGGCCTGTTCCTCTTCCTTTTTTGGCCCACCTTCCTGTGGATGGCCGAGCGTTTCGAGTCGGCCGATTCCTTCTATTCCCACGGGTGGCTGATCCCCTTCGCCAGCATCTGGCTGGTATGGCGCCGGCGTGAACAGTTGAAAAACATTCCGCGTGCTCCCAGTTTCGCGGGTCTGTTCCTGCTGGTGCCCGCGGTGGTGGTGCACCTGGCCGCCACGCTGCTTTCGATCGGCGTGGTTTCCGGCTTCGCGATGCTGGCGGCCCTGTATGGGCTGGTATGGGTCCTCTGCGGTCGCCGGATGCTGTGGGAATTGCGGTTCCCATTGCTGTTTCTCCTTTTCATGGTTCCTTTGCCTGGCGTCACGCTGATCGCTTTGAGCTTCCGGATGAAGATCCTGGCTGCCTCGATGGCGGCCGGCGTGATCCGGATGATGGGCATTCCGGTGGCCCAAGCTGGCTCCATGCTCCATGTCCCGGGAGTCTCGGTTATCGTGGATGACACCTGCAGTGGCCTGCGGTCCTTGATCAGCCTGATCGCCCTCTCCACGCTGTGGACGGCCCTTCTGCCGGCCGGTTCCCAGCGCTGGAAAAAGGCGGCGATCGTGGTGGCTTCCATCCCGATTGCGTTGGGGGCCAACATGATCCGGATTATCGCGCTGGTTCTTCTCTCGGCGATTTACGGCCCATACATTGCCGAGAGTTTCATTCATTACGGTTCCGGGTTCGTAGTGTTCGGCGTGGCTTTGGCGGCTTTGGCCTGGTTGAGCAAGGCGATGGAAAAATGGTCTCTGCCCTCTTTCGTCCTTCACCGATAGCTTTCCTGGTCATGGTGTCGGCGGCTGGCCTCGTGTGGGCCGCCAATAACGCGAACAGCCAAGGGCAGGTGGTTGCCGCTTCCCCCCTGCCGGAATCGATCGGCGAATGGAAGGGGACCCCTGTCGGCGTGGATGCCAGGACCTACGAAATACTGGAGACCAAAGATGTGACTCTGGTCGAGTACGCTGTACCGGAGGAGCCGGCCGTTCTGTTCGCCCGGGTCGGCGGGTTCGGCAAAAACAGGGCTGCTTTCCATCCTCCGGAGATCTGTTTCGCGGGGGCCGACTTTGAAATCAGGCAGCGGGGTCCGATGACCGTAGAGCTGGGAGGGCGCCGGCAGCGGCTGATGCGGTTGGTCATCGCCCAGGAGGGGAAAGAGTATGAAACCTGGTACTGGTTCACGGCCAACGGGCGTGTGACTCCGAATTATTATCAGCAGCAATGGTGGCTTTTTTCCGACCTCCTGAAAGGCAGATCGATGTACGGGACGCTGGTGAGGATCTCCACGTCCAGGGAAGATCCGATCAAGAGCCAGGATCGTCTCAACCGCTTTTTAGCAGCGCTTGCACAGCTTCAGATCGTCAGTTGAGGCCGGCGATTAGTCGTTATTAAATCTAGATTTCGCCTTGATTTTACCCCTTGGCGTGACTATACTTCACCTATAACGCATCGGGAAGGGGAAAAGGAGATTTCCCTTGACACCGTTCGTCAAAAGTATTAGAAAAGAGGTTTCCCGTGTGTCGAAAAAGGACGACGCCCTTCACGGCCTTTCTTCCATGGAAATCGACGGCATAACTGTCAACGACGTAAAGACCTGGGAGCAGATCGTCGATACGTTCCCGTGCGGCTGTCTTGTGGTCGACCAGAAGGCGATCATCTGCGCGGTGAATCCGGCCGCCCTGAAGCTCCTTGGCCTGGAGAAGGACCAGGTCGCCCAGCAGACCCTCTTTGAGGCGATGCCCTTCTTTAAGAACACCGAGTTCGCCAAGAGCTTTTCCTGCCTCATCACCAGCCCTCCCGCCGAAGACCTGGTGGAGTTCGATCTCAACATCGAGAAGGAAAAATGGGTCCGGTTCTGCGTCCGGGCAACGCCGGAGGATGAGATCGGCCGGCAGACCCTGGTGATCTCGCTGTGTGATATTTCCGAGATGGTCCGTCTCAAGAAACAGCTGCGCCAAACCGAGTACCGGGCCTCGATCGGCAAGATCGCCCGAGGGATCGCCCATGAGCTGAACAACCCCCTGGACGGGGTTCTCCGGTATACGCACCTGGCTCTGGAGAAGATGCCGGAGGATGCTCCCGAAAGAGAGTACATTCTTCATGTGAAGGAGGGGCTTGACCGGATGGTCCGGGCGGCGACCGCCTTCCTTGAAATCGCCCGCCAAACCTCCTCAACGACCGGTCGTCTGGCCGACCTCAACCGTCTGATCGAAGACGCGTTGCTGCTGTTCCGTCACCGCAGCAAGTTTCAGCAGGTGGAGGTGATCAAGGACTTCCAGGAAAAACTGCCGCCGGTGATGGATGCCGGTTTGCAGCACGCCGTGATGAACCTGATCAAAAATTCCTTCGACGCCATGCCCACCGGCGGCACGCTCACGGTGGCGACCCGCTGCGAAAACGCCCACGTAGATGTGCTCATTCAGGACACCGGTTGCGGCATCCCGGAGGAGGTGCGGTCCCGCCTTTTCGAACCGTTCTTTTCCACAAAGCCGCCTCACCAGGGAAACGGTCTGGGGCTGATCATCGCCAAGGAGGCCGTGGAGCGCTCCGGCGGCAGCATCGATTTTACAAGTCAAACGGGCATTGGGACCACATTCCGGATTCATGTCCCCACGGCGGGGCAGGAAGAGAAGGGGGATTGATCCAATGGAAAGAAACCGCATCCTTGTCGTCGATGATGACCCGCTGATCCGGGGTTCTCTCTATGAGCAGCTTAAGGAGATGCGCTTCAACGTCGAGGTCGCCTCGGACGGGACCGAAGCGATGGAGCAGCTTAAGGGAGGCAAGTTTCAGCTGGTTCTGACCGACCTGAAGATGCCGCAGGTGGACGGCCTGAGCCTGCTGGAGCACATCAAAAACAGGTATCCTGATATCAACGTTGTTTTGATCACCGGCTTCGGCAATCTGGACACGGCGGTCGGGGCGTTCCGCAACGGCGCCTTCGATTTCCTGACAAAGCCGATTCAGACGGAACAGCTCGAGGCCACGGTTCAGCGGGCGCTGGCGACGACCACCTCCTACGACGAGCCGGCGGCCGCCGACCCGTTCTCCGCGATCGTCGGACACCACGCTTCCATGGAGGATCTCCGCAGAAAGATCACGCTCATCGCCCAAAGTCCGGCCACCGTTCTGTTAAGGGGCGAAAGCGGGACCGGCAAAAGAGTGATCGCCCACGCGATCCACCGGGCCGACCCGAAGAGATGCAAGAACCCGTTTGTGGAAGTCAGCTGCGGGGCTCTGCCGGAGACCCTTTTGGAAAGCGAGCTTTTCGGTCACGTCCGGGGATCTTTCACCGGCGCCATCCGGGACAAGGAGGGCCGTTTCGAGGTCGCGGACGGCGGGACCATTCTGCTGGATGAGGTTGATACCTTTTCGCCGGCCATGCAGGTCAAAGTCCTGCGGGTCATTCAGGACCGGACATTTGAGCGGGTGGGAGACAACAGGACCATCCGGGTCGATGTCCGGATCATTGCGGCGACCAACCGGAATCTGGATGCCTTTGTAAAGGAAGGGAAATTCAGGGAAGACCTTTATCACCGTCTCAACGTTATTTCACTCCACATTCCCCCCTTGCGGGAGAGGGCCAGCGACGTTCCCATCCTCGTGGAGCATTTCCTCAAAAAGATTTCCACCCAGATGGGAAGAACGATGGACAGCGTGACGCCAGCCGCTTTGGATCTCTTGAGGCGGTATCCCTGGCCGGGCAATGTCCGCGAGCTGGAAAACGCCATCGAGCGGGCGATCGTCATGAATCAAAAAACCTTTGTCGATGTGGAGGACCTGCCGGACACGATCCGGCGGGGGGAGCCTCCCCATCTGTCACAGGAGCCGGCGCCGCAGGCCGAAAATGGCGATGACCCGTCCACCCTGAAGGAGGCACTTCGGGACCCGGAGCGGGAGATCATCATGAAGGTCTTGAAGGAATGCGGCTACAACCGGTCTCTTGCCGCCAAAAGGCTGGGCATTCACCGGGCGACTTTGTACCACAAACTGAAGCGGTTTTCGATTGACCCAGACCGTCTCCGGTCGAATTTTTAACGATTGATTCTACAACTAAAATTTTTTCTATGACCTCATACGAGCAGGAGCGTCGGCCCGAACTTTTGGAGCTGATCCCGCCCGACCGCTGGCATCGGCTGCAGTCCCATTTCTCACGGGTTCTGGGGGTGGGGATTCGGACTCTGTCGGTTTCCAAAATGCATCTCGTCGATCCCTCCTGGCCAGCCGGGATAGACGCTTCCCGGATGGTCGAACTTCTGCAAATCGGCGATGAGATGGAGGAACTGTTTCCCTCCGCTGAAATCCTCCCGCAGATGACCACCGCCACCACCAGGCCCCTCGGTTTTTCATTTGCTGCCATCCCCCTGCGGGCCTCGGCAAATTGGATCGTGGGATACCTGGTGATCGGTCCCGTTGTTCTGGGTCCGAGGGAAAGCGCGGAGTCGTTCCGGCAGAGAGCGGTCCAGATGGGTGTGGATCCCGCGCCGGTCTGGGAGCTCCTGTTGACCCTCAAGGCGTACACCTACACCACCTTCAAGGCGGTCCTCTCCATGCTGGAGGAGATGGGCAACTCCCTGCTGGAGATGGCCTACCAGGCCAACCAGCTCAAGGGGATCCTTCCTTTCGGGCAGGTGGACCAGGTGATCCTAAAGCATTACGGAGGACGCCTCTGGAATGCTTTCCTCGATGTCGCCTGCGCGGCGACGCACGCGGAGGGTGGGTCGATCCTCCTCTACGATGATAAAAAGAGGATGTTCCGGATCGCGGCGGCCTCCGGGCTGCCGGAGGAGGTAGTCCGGGTTGGGGCTTTCTCCTCCTTCGGGAGCATGGCGGGATTGGCTTTGGAAAGGAAAGAGATCCTTCTCGTCGGCCGCCAGGAAACCGATCCGCAGATCTCCAGCCGGATGAGGCGGCCCGAGCTGACCTCTTCTCTAGTGGCCCCCTTCTCCCACGGCTCCGGCGATCACCTGGTCGGCGTTCTGAACTTGAGAAGCACGAGGGAGGCCACCTCCTTCTCTGTGGAGGACGTTGAGCTGCTGCGCAAGCTGATCGGTTTGGCGCAGACCGCCCTGTCCGTATCGCACATCATTCCCAGCGAAGCATCCAGTTCTTAAAAAGCAACCTCCCTCCGCTCCAAAAAATTCAGCGGAATTTTGAAGCCGGTTCTTTGTCTGCGGGTGGTGCTGCGGGTAAGGGAACTTACGCGGAACGGCTGACGAGCTTGTGGCGGAAATGGGCCGGCAGGATTTTCAGCTGGGTCCGGTACTTCGCGACGGTCCGCCTGGCGACCGGATACCCCTTCTCGCGCAGTATCAGCGCCAGGGCATGGTCGCTCAACGGCTTCTCCGGATTTTCCCGGGCGATCAGATTTTCGATCTCCGCCTGAATTGTTCTGGAGGGCAGCTTCTTGCCGTCCTGTTCCGGCAAGGAAATGCCCCCGCCGAAAAACGTTTCGAGCGGAACGACGCCGTAAGGGGTCTGGATCGTCTTGCCGGCGATGGCCCGGCTGATGGTGGAGGGGTGGCAACCCACCATTTTGGAGATCTCCTCCTGGGTCAACGCCCGCAGAAACTGGATTCCCTGGGTGAAGTAATCCTTCTGCAGCTGCACGACGCACCGGGCGATCGACAGGAGGGTCTGTTTCCTCTGTTCGATCGCTTTAATGAGCCAAGAGCCCTGCCGCATTTTTTCCCGGATAAACGTTTTGGTTTCGAAAGAGGAGCTGGGAGATCGCAGCATCTGGCGGTAGGTGGAGCTCAAGATAAGCTTCGGAAGGGATTCATCGTTGACCTCCACCTCATAGCCGTCCTTGGCCTGCCGCATGATCAGATCGGGGGTGACCGGCAGGGAAACCTCCCCTGAAAAATTCCGGGCTGGTTTCGGATCAAGCCGGGCGATGGTCTGGACCGCTTCCTGCAGAGCGTCGATGTGAATCCGAAGCTTGGAAGCCAGCTGATGCCACTTCTGCTTCACCAGCAGGTCAAAATGGTCCCAGATGATCTGGGCTGCCAGCCCGTTTCCATCTCCGCGATGGGCCAACTGAATCAGCAGACATTCCGTCAGAGAGCGAGCGCCCACCCCGGCCGGCTCAAACCGCTGGATCACCGCCAGCCCCTTTTCAAGGTCGCACACCGGTATTTCCTCTGATTGCGAGATCTCCTCCAGAGGGCTGTAAAGGTAGCCGTCCGGGTCAAGCCAGTTGAGAAGGATTTCGGCGGCCCGCTTTGTTTGTCCATCGAGCTGTTGGCTATAGAGCTGGTGCAGGAGGTAGTCGTGAAGCGGCAAGCTTTTGCTGACGACGCTGGGAGCGAACGGCTCCTCCTGTTGAGAGGGGTTAAAACCGTCGTTCTCCTGCCAGAGTTCCGAAATGTTTGTTTCAAAGTCATCCGCCGGGTCGTCATCGGAGGCGACTGTCGAATCATGGAGGGGTTCTATCTCGGGGGCCCCTTCCAGCTCGGAGGGGTCTTCAGTCTTTTCAAGCAGGGGATTCTCTTCAAGCTGCTGCTGGAGGTACATCTCCAGTTCGGCCAGGGGTATTCGGAGAACTTCCAAGGCCAAGCGGAGACTTGGAGTGAGTGTAAGTGATTGCTGTTGTTTCTGTTGGGTTGATATATCCATGGTCGGGGAGCCAACGATGGTAAATAGAGTATAGCAAGTTTTGTGCCAAATGTCAAGGTTCAGTGGTGCTAAAGTGCCGCGCATCAGGCTCCATGACCTCTTGTGGTATGATGGGCGGGTGAAAAAGAAGGTCATTCTGATCGCGCACCGGGGAGATCCGGCTCACGCCCCGGAAAACACGCTGGTTTCCGTCCGGCAGGCGGTTGAAAAAGGGGCCGTTTTTGTAGAAATTGATCTGCGCCGGACGAAAGACGGTGTGTGGGTCGCCCTGCATGACCCCACTTTGAAGAGGACAGTCGGGTTAAAGAGGCGGATCAAAACGATGACGTGGGACGAGATCCGCCGCTTAGAGGCGGGCGGGTGGTTTTCTCCCCGCTTTCTCGGAGAAAGGATCCCGCGCTTGGAGCAGGTGTGGGATTTTTGCCGGGACAGGGGCGTCGGCCTATTCCTGGATGTCAAGGCCGATCAGGGGCAGGAGGAGCTCGTCCGGTTTTTCCAAAGGGAAAGAGGAAACCGGCCTCTTTATGCCGGTTTCTCCGTTGTGAGGGCCCTGAAGCGGTGGCGGCAGTCTGATCAGGGCCGTCACCCGCTTTTTTGGGTCACCGGCTACAGTGCCGCCGTCACAAAGCGGCGGCTATGGACGGCGCGGCGGCTCGGAATTGACGGGCTGGTTGTTTACCGGAAGTGGATCAACCCCCGCTCGGTCAAGCGGATTCACGCGAAAGGTCTGAAGGCCTATGCCTGGACGGCCAGGACGGCCCGGCAGATCGAACAGCTGGCCGCTTGCGGGGTGGACGGCATCATGAGTGAAGTGTGGCCACACCGTTTTGAAACGGGTTCGTGAATGGGGAAATCGTTTGATTTGGTGGAAGAAGCCGAACGTCTGATCCGGTTCAACACGGTCACCTGGTCCAGCAACCTCGACTGCGCCGTTTACCTGGGGTCCCTTTTCAGGCGGTTCGGTCTGGATGTGATTTACCAGGAGAACCGGGTCGGGGAGTTGATCTTCATGAACGTTGCGGCGGTTGCCGGCGCAGGCAAACAGCCCCTGCTGATGACAACGCACCTGGACACCGTCGATGCGGGAGATCCGGCTCTGTGGACCAAAACCGGGAGGGATCCCTGGAAGATGACTCGGCATGGAAACACATTGTACGGATTGGGGGTGGCCGACACAAAGCTGGATATCCTGTGCAAACTTGCCGCTCTTGTCGATCTGCCCACGGATCGGTTTACCCGGCAGATTTTTCTGCTGGGGACATTCGGGGAGGAGTCGGGTCTGCGGGGCGCCGCCCGCTTTTGCCAGGGGGATCTGCCGAAACCGAAGATGGCGCTGGTGGGGGAGCCAACGGAACTTCATCTGGTGACCAGGCACAAGGGATTGGCTGTAGCGGAGATCCTGTTCAAGACCAAAGGTCTCCACCGCCCGTCCGCTGCGGAGTGGGTTTATGAAGCCGTTTTTACCGGCAAACCGGCTCACTCCAGCACACCCCATCTGGGGGTCAACGCGTTGGATTTGTCCGCCGCTTTTTTGAGGAAGTTGAAGGCCCGCTTTTCGAAGATCGCCGTCCTCTCCTGGCAGGGAGGATCGGGGCATAACGTGATCCCCGCGTCCGCCTCTGTGCGATTCTCCCTGGGACCCCATCCAAAAGTTTTTTTTCCATCCGCCAAGGGTTGCCAGGTCAAAGCGCAGCGATTGAATCCCGGTTGGTATCCCAGGTTTCCATGGGAAGATATGATGTGGGTGATGGATGAGGTCCGAACCGTTTTTCTTCCACTGGAAAAATTCAAGGACAGCAGCTTCGATCCGCCCCGTATGACCTGGAACTTTACCTGGCTCCGGGAAACGAGAGAGGGATGGTCTCTGACGTTCGACGCTCGTCCCTTGGCCGGCAGACCGGTGCACAAGGCGGTGCGTGTGATCGAACAGAAACTAACCCAGCGGCTGGGGCATCCAGGTCCCGACTGGCAGTTCTGCCTCGAGCGGGACAACCCGCCCCTGGAAACGGACCCGAAATCCGAAGTGGCCAAGGCGGTTCTGTCGGCGCTGAAGTCGGTCCGGCTGAACACCCGGCCGCGATGCAAGTCCGGTTGTACCGAAGCCGGTCTTTACAGTAAGGTGGGGATCCCCTCGGTCGTCATCGGCCCGGGCACAGCGCAGGGGAATATCCATCAGCCGAATGAATCGGTCAGCATCAAGCAGTTGAAGGACGCAATCCGGTTTTATAAGAGATTTCTGGAGAAGACATGCATGTAACGGACGGACCGGTGTTTTTGATCCGGCAGGCAGGACCAGAGGATTTTGAGGGGGTTTTCCCGCTGGCCAGGAAACTGGATTCTTACAACCTGCCGGCGGATCGTTCCTATATCCGGCATCTGCTGAAGACCTCGGAGGACTCTTTTGCTGGGCGGCTGCCGAGATCCAGGGCCCATTATCTCTTCGTCCTTGAAACAAAAACCTCGCGGGGGCTGAAGATCGTCGGCTGTTCGCTGATCATCGCCAAACACGGCATCCCGGGACATCCGCACCTGTGGTTTCTGCTTGGTTCCAAGACGATGCGCAGCCGGACCACCGGCATCAAGCGGACGCACCGGACGCTGCAGCTGGGCTATACGGAAGACGGGCCGACCGAAGTGGGTGGGTTGATTGTTCTGCCCCGCTACAGGCGGCATCCCCAGCAGTGCGGGTTGCAGCTGTCTTACGTCCGCTTCCTGTACATGGCGGTTCACCCCCAGCGGTTCGAGAAAGAGGTGCTGGTCGAGTACCGGGGCGCGATGGGCAGAGGCAACAGGTCCCCTTTCTGGGAGAGGATCGGCCGGGAGTTCACCGGTTTTTCCTACGCAGCAGCGGACCGGTTGAGTGTGACCAACAAGGAATTCATCTGGGCCCTTTTGCCGCACGAGCCGATTTACTGCGCGCTGCTGCCCGGCTATGTTCAAAAGGCGATCGGGGCGGTCCACCCGCAGGCGCGGCGGGCCGCCGGTCTTTTGCGGGCCATCGGGTTTAAGCCGATCCCGCAGATCGAGCCGTTCGATGGCGGGCCTTATTACACGGCCAGGAGCAGTCGGATCCGGTTGATTCGCCAGACGAAATCTGTAAGGATAAAACAGACGGAAGGAAAGCCGGCCGGCCGGTATCTCATCGGCACGCAGAAGGAGGGACGGTTCCGGGCCGTCATGGCGCCGGCGCTTCTATCAAAAGGGAAGGTGGCGGTCCGCGCGGAGGTTCTGGGGTTGTTGAACGTTGTCCCAGGGGAGAGGGTCTATGTTTGCCGGGTTTAAGGGGAATTATATAGGAGGCCGGTTTGTCCGGCCCAAGAGGGGAATGGAGCTGATCAGCGAGGATCCCGGGGACCTGCTGAATCCGGTCGGCTCGGTGGTCGTTTCAACGGAGGCGGTGGAGGAGGCGGTCCCATCCGCCCGGCGGGCCTTCGCCGCCTGGGCCGATTATCCGATCCGGAAGAAGATCGCCGCCATGAGACGGCTCCAGCGGGTTCTGAAGAAGCGTCTGCCGGAATTGACCACCCTGATCAGCCGGGAGGCCGGCAAGCCGGTGACGGAGTCCCGGAGGGAGACCGACCGTCTCGTGGCAAAGGTCGACGAGATCGTCGGAGCCGGGTTGGAGCTTATCGCTCCATTTGAGGTCGCCATCGCCCCGGGTGTGACCGGCGAGTGCCGGTACCGGCCCCACGGGGTGTTGGCGGTGATCGGGCCCTTCAACTTCCCGGCGCATACTCCCGCCAGCCACATCATTCCGGCCCTTTTGACCGGCAACACGGTGGTCTTCAAGCCGTCCGAGTACACCCCTTTCACGGGACAGCTCTTGGCCGAGTGCATTCACACCGCCGGTTTCCCGCCGGGCGTTTTCAACCTGGTGCAGGGAGGGGGGGCGGTGGGATTGCAGCTGATCAAACACCGGATGGTCTCCGGCGTTCTGTTCACCGGCTCCACGGCGACGGGGCAGGCGATCAAAGAGGCCACCCTGGACGCGCCGCAGAAATGCCTGGCGCTGGAGATGGGAGGGAAGAACGCCGGGTTGGTGCTGGAGGACGCGCCCCTGGAGCTGGCCGCCAGGGAATCGGCGGTCGCAGCCTATTCGATGTCGGGCCAGCGGTGCAACGCGACCAGCCGGATCATCGTCAACAAGAAGATTGCCAAACCGTTCCTGGATCTCTTCCTGGCGGCGGCGGACAGGGTCAAGATCGGGTATTCCCTTGGGGAGGATATCCTGATGGGACCGCTGATCAGCCATGAGGCCGCCGCGAAATTCACTCGGTACATGAAGCTGGCGCAGGAGGAGGGTTTTGAAACGCTTCGCGCGGGCAGGACGCTGGGGAGTTGGGGTGAACGGCGCGGCTATTACGTGACGCAAGGAGTCCATCTGTGCGAGAACCCCTCCCGGAACAGCTCCCAGCATTACCGGAAGGAGGAGATCTTCGGGCCGGACGCAGCCATCTACCTGGTCAGGAACGACGAGGAGGCGGTTGCCCTGAACAATGAAGTTTCTTACGGGCTGGTCACCTCCGTTTTCAGCGGGAGCCGTCAGCATTTTGAGCGGATCTTCCCGAAGCTGGATACCGGCCTGGTGAATTGGAACAAGGGGACGATCTTTTCAACAGGCAAGCTTCCATTCGGCGGGACAAAAGCATCCGGCTCCTTCAAGCCGACCGGCCTCTTTTCCACCTATTACTGCACCTACCCGGTCGCCGTCACGCGGGATCAGAGGCCTTTGGAGAAGCGGGCGCTGCCGGTCTGATGGCTCAAGCAGTCCTGCTCGGCGATCCGGCCCATTTTCACATCCGGTCCGGCGGAAATCCGCACACCCGGGACCGATTCGGCCGGCGCAAGAAGGTCAACACGGCCAGGGCGGTTGAGCAGTGGCTGAACCTGAAAGCGGCGCTGGAGGAGTGCGCGGCGAAGGTTTTCATCGTCCCGGCGGTGAAGGATCTGCCCGGGCTGGTTTTCCCGGCTAACGCCGGTTTCCGGTACGGGGAGAGGGTTGTTTTGAGCAACCTGAACCCGGGCCGGTCCGGAGAGAAGGAACATTACCGGCGCGCCCTGGAACGGATCCCCTTCCTACAGGTGATTGATTTCCCGGATCCCCATCCCTTTGAGGGGGAAGCCGACTTCTTTCCGGTCGGGGATCCCTCCGGCGATCCGCAGAAGAGCGCGTACCTGTTTACCTACGGCCCCATCAGGCAGCAGCGTTGGGTTCCCCGCTGGGGATTCCCGCCTTACAGGCGGGTCTACGGGTTCCGTTCCGACCAGCGGGCCCTGTCGGGGTTGAAGCGGATCGTGACGGACAGGGAGATCATCCCGCTGGAATTGACGCTGGAGACCCATTACCACGGCGACACCGTTTTCTGCTCTTTCGGGCCTCACCGGGAGTTTCTGCTGGTTTATCTGGAGGCCCTGGAAGAGTCGTCCCGTTTGATTCTTACAAGGCGGTTCAAGGATCGGCTGGTTCCCTTAAGCCGGCAGGATGGGGAGAGGTTCGCCGCCAACAGCTTTCAGGTTGGATCCGTTCTCCTGATGCCGGACGGCTTGACCGGCGCCGTCTATCGGGAGGTCCGGTCGCGTGGGGTCGTTCCTTGTCCTGTCGACGTGTCTGAATTTCTGGAGAAAGGAGGGGGATCGGTCAAATGCATGCTGATGGATCTGGGACAGGTGGGAGGATGACTCGGAGGCAGTTTTTAAACCGGATCGGCAGGGCGGCTGTTTCCCTCGGGCTTTTAAAGATGACCGGCACCTCGCAGGCCGCCGGAGAAACAACAGTGCTTCCCACGCGGCCGCTGGGCCGGACCGGCGTTTCCGTGACGCTGTTCGGCCTCGGCGGGGAGGGGGTCATGCGGTCGACCGGACGGATGAAGCAGGCGGTGCCGGTCATCCGCAAGGCGCTGGAGCTGGGGGTCAACTATTTCGACACCGCCCCCGCTTATGAGGAGAGCCAGGATTATCTGGGGGAAGGGCTTCAGGGCAGCCGGGAGAAGATCTTCCTGGCTTCCAAGACACACTACCGCAGCAGGGACGGGGCCCTGAAACTTCTGGACAACTCTTTAAGACGGTTGCGGACCGACCATCTGGATCTCTGGCAGTTGCATGACCTGCGCGACGCGTCGGATCTGGAGGCGATCTTCGCCAGGGACGGGGTGATCCAGGCGGTCGAGCAGGCCAGGCGGGAAGGGCTGATCCGTTTCGTCGGCATCACCGGCCATTACGACCCGACCATCCTCGCGGAGGCGGCCAGACGCTACCCGTTTGATACGGCACTGGTGGCGCTGAACCCCGGCGACCGGCAGGGGTCCTCTTTTCTGAAGGTGTTCCTCCCCGTGGCCCGCGAAAGAGGGATGGGGGTGATCGGCATGAAGGTGATGGCCAGGGGCCGGCTCCTGGAGGATCCTCTGCGGTTCTCACCCGAGGAGGCGCTGGGTTACGTCCTTTCCCTGGAAGGGGTCAGCACCGCGATCGTCGGCTGTTCCTCCCCGGCCGAGGTGGAGGCCAACGTTCGGGCGGCGGCCGCTTTCCAGCCGATGAACCGGCTCCAGCTGGCTGAACTGGAGGAAAGGGCCCGGCCTTTCGCCAGGCAGATGACCTTCTTCCGCAAGGGCTGATGGAGATTCCGCGGGTCGAACCGGAGTCGCTGGATCGGTTTTTAAGGGCGGTCTGTTGTCGCCGGTCTCCACTGGCTGATCCCGAGGGGATCCGGAAAGTTTCGGATTTCGTGAAGCAGAGCCTGTCCGGTTTCGGTTACGAGGTGGAGGAGGATCCCTTCCTGTTTGAAGGGGACCGGTTCTGGAACCTGATTGCCAAAAAAAGGGAAGAGGCCGGCGTTCCCCTGCTGGTGGGCGCCCATTTCGACGCGGTGGACGGTACGGTTGGCGCGGACGACAATGCCAGCGGGCTGGCCGTTATGCTAGAGCTGGCCCGTCTTATGAGCGGGCATCCGGCCGGCAGGCGCGTGCGGTTCGCAGCGTTCAACCTGGAAGAGTGGGGGATGGTCGGATCCTCGCATTACGCCGGGCGCCTGAAACGGGAGGGGGCGGCGCTTCGAGGGATGATCAGTCTGGAGATGCTTGGTTTCACCGGCGCGAAGCAGTCGTATCCGAAGGGGCTTTCTTATTTTTATCCTGCGAAGGGGGATTTCATCGGAGTGGGAGCGAATTGGCGTTCCCGCCGCTTCTTGAAATCTTTTGTCCGGGGGATGCGCAGGGTGAACGGTCTGCGGATCGAGACCATCACGCTGCCGGGGAGGGGGGGATTGGTGGAGGGGTTGCGTGCCAGCGACCACGCCCCTTTCTGGGACGCCGGTTATCCGGCCCTCTTGATCACCGACACCGCTTATTTCAGGAACCCCTATTACCACACGCCGCAGGATACCCTGGAAACGCTGGATCTGCCGTTCTTGAGAAAGGTGGCGCAAGGGGTGCTGGAGGGAATTCTGGAGACGGTGAAATGAAATTCACGACCGAAGAGGAGCTTCGAAAAATCATGGAGATGCTGGCGGAGGCCGATTTCGAGAAGGCGGGATGCCGCGTCGCGGAAGAGGGCGTTTTTTCGGTCGAAACCGCCCGTCCCCTGCAGGAGAAGAGGAAGGCGGCTGGGCTTTTCAGGAAAGAGGAGAAATCGTGGGGCCGCTGTCAGCTGATCATTCGTCATGTGGAGGGGATGTCGATCTGGGAGGAGTTTGACGCCAGGCCGTTCGGCGGTGCTCTGCTGGATCTCGAAAAAAGCGGAGGGGTTTTTCTGATTCATCTGCGGTCGGCGCGCGGGCTGCGGATCGATTTGAAGGTCAGCCGGTTGGAAGGGCAGCTGCAGGATCTATAGGAGCGGGCGGAACCGCTTTTTGAGGAGCGGGGCTGCGGAGAAAAGATCGGGGTGGATGAGGGCGGCCAGCAGTTCGAGGCCGTCCACCAACCGGGGACCGGCCCGGTGAAAAAAACTTGTCTCGACGGCGAAAACCCGGCTGTTCCGGACGGCGCTTAATTCCTTCCAGCCGGGTCGGCGGGTCAGCCGCCACCGTTCCCGCACGGTTTGGGGGATCGAATAGCTGCAGGGCATGACGATGATCACCTGCGGATCGTAGCGGCGGACCTCTTGCCAATCCAGCCAGCGGGACTCATCCCCGGGAAACCCGAGCCGGTCCTGGCCCCCAGCCAGAGCCACCAGTTCCGGCAGCCAGTGTCCGGCCGCCATCAAAGGTTCAAGCCACTCACAGCACCAGACCCTCGGGCGGGTTTTCGTCTTTTGGACCTTCGTTTGAATCCTGCTGATCCGATGTTCCAACTGCCGGATCAGTTTTTGGGCCTGCGTCTGCCGGCCGGTGGCCGCTCCCAGCAGGCGGATCTCTTCCAGGACGCCCCGAAGTTTTGTGGCCGAGAGGGAAACCATGTGAGGGATCGGCGCCAGCTCCCGCATGGCCGCCTCCACCTCCGGGTGGGAGGCGGCGCAGACGGCGCAGATGTTCTGGGTGACGACCAAGTCCGGTTTGAGCTTCTTGAGCGCCGGGATGTCCAGCGTGAACTGGTGTTTTCTCTGGCGGCGCAATTGAAGGACCGCCTCATGGATTTTTTGGCTGTCCTGGGGGGCCAGGCGCGCCACCCGGCTGGTCACCACCTGGGGTTTCCTTTTGACCTGGGCGGGGTAGTCGCAGTCGTCGCTTCGGCCTACCAGGGAGCGTCCGAGCCCGAGCCCGTAGAGGATTTCGGTTCCCGAGGGAAGAAGGGAGCAGATCCGCATGTAGCCACCGTACCACGGCCGGGTGAAGTGTGCAACCGCCCCGGAGAAGTTCTGTTATAATGGGCAGTTCATGGTCGGAAAAAACCTCGAAGAGGTCCGTTCCCGGATCCGGCGGGCCGCTCTGGCGGTCGGCCGGGATCCTGTCGGAGTTCGACTGGTCTGCGTGACGAAGGGGATTCCAACGGACAAGATCCAGGAGGCGCTCTTCTGCGGTGTCGCCGATTTGGGCGAGAACAGGGTGCAGGAAGCCGCCGAAAAGCAGCCGGTTTTGGGCCGGAAGCCGACCTGGCACCTGATCGGTCATCTTCAGCGGAACAAGGTCAAAACCGCGCTTGAGATCTTCGATGTGATCCACTCCCTGGACCGGCTCGAGCTGGCCGAATCGATCCAGAAATCGGCGCAAACGATGGGAAGGGGGCCGGTTCGGGTGCTGGTGCAGGTCAACGCCGCGCGGGCGGAGGGCCGCTACGGGGTTTCACCGGAGCAGACGGCCGATTTGGTCGAGCGAGTCAAACGGATGGACCGGCTCCGGCTGGAAGGGCTGATGGTCATGGCGCCCTTCGCGCAGGACCCCGAGGAGGCCCGTCCGGTTTTCCGGTCTGTTCGGGAATTAGCGGCCTCCCTGGGGTTGGCTGAACTGTCAATGGGCATGAGCAACGATTTTGAGGTGGCGGTGCAGGAAGGGGCGACGATGGTGCGGGTGGGGACGGCGATCTTCGGTGAAAGGGCGCAGGTGAAAGGTGAAGGATAGAAGGGTGCAAATCGGAGTGATCGGGTGCGGGAACATGGGGCAGGCCCTGATCCATGGGATGCTGAAGGTCGGTTTCATGCACCCGTCGAGTCTGGTTGTCTGGGATTCGGACAGAGGAAAGCTGAAAAAGGTCAGCCGGGTTTTCAAAGTTCGCGTCGGCTGCTCCAATCCGGAGGCGGCCCGCGCCGGAATCATTATCCTGGCGGTCAAGCCCCAGCAGATGGAGGAGGTCCTGGAGGAGATCAAAGGTTCCCTGGCGCACCGGCCGCTGGTGATCTCCATTGCGGCTGGTGTTTCGACCCGCTGGATTGAAAAACGGCTCGGCAAGGGGATTCCGGTCGTTCGTGTGATGCCCAATACCCCCGCTTTGGTGGGGGTCGGGATGTCGGCCGTCGCCGGCGGCACAGCGGCGGGGCAAGGGGCTCTGCGGACCGCCGAGCGGATTCTGGGCTGCGTCGGACGGGTGGTCCGCGTGCCGGAGCGGATGATCAACGCCGTGACAGCGGTCAGCGGTTCCGGGCCGGCTTATTTCTTTTACCTGATGGAGAAGATGATCGAGACTGGGCGCGCGCTGGGGCTGCCGCGGGCCGTCGCCCAGGAGCTGGTTTTGCAGACGGCTGCCGGCGCGGCCCTGCTGGCCGCCTCTTCCGGTGAGGACCCGCGTGCTTTGCGGGCGCGGGTTACCTCCAAGGGAGGGACCACGGAGGCGGCGTTCAAGGTTTTTGAACGAGGGCAACTCGGCGCGGTTCTGGAAAGAGGGATTCGGTCGGCCGCGGCCCGGGCGAAAGAGATGGGAGGATAAAGCGATGTTCGTGATCGGCAATCTTTTCACCGCTTTGGCGCAGATCCTCAATGGGGCGCTGACGATCTACACCTGGATCATCATCTTTCGTGTTTTGGCAAGCTGGGTCAATCCGGACCCATTCAATTCGGTCGTCCAGTTTCTTCACAAGGCGACCGATCCGGTGCTGGAACCGGCCCGCCGGATCATTCCTCCCATCGGGATGATCGACATCTCGCCGATCGTTGTTTTGCTCCTTCTGCAGGGGGTGCAGCATTTTCTGGTTCGGACGCTCCTGGACATGGGGATGCGGATGCGATGACCCTCTCCGAGCAGCTGAAGGAAACGGTCGGGGCGCTGCGGGCGACGGTTCAGTCCGAGCCGGAGATCGGCGTGATTTTAGGGACCGGTCTGGGAGGGTTCGGGCGGAAGATCCGGGGCGCACGGGAGATCCCTTATTCGCAGATCCCGCATTTTCCCAGGGCGACCGTGGAGAGCCACAAGGGACAGCTGGTTTTCGGCCGGGTGGCGGAGAAAGAAGTGGTCGTCATGGAGGGGCGGTTCCACGTTTATGAGGGGTATACCGCCGCCCAGGTGGCGTATCCGGTGCGGGCGATGCGGGCACTGGGGGCCAGGACCCTTCTAATCTCCAACGCGGCGGGAGGGATGAACCCGGATTACGAGGCGGGGGATCTGATGCTGATCAGCGACCACATCAACCTGATGGGTGTCAATCCCCTGATCGGTCCGAACGACGACGCCGTGGGTTTGAGGTTTCCGGATATGTCGGCCCCTTACGATGAGGAGCTGATGCGGCTGGCGGAGCTGGTCGCCAGGGAATGCGACATCCCGCTTCGCCGGGGTGTGTACGTGGCGGTGGTCGGCCCGAATCTGGAGACAAAGGCGGAGTACCGGTTCTTAAGGGGGATTGGGGCCGACGCGGTCGGGATGTCCACGGTGCCGGAGGTGCTGGCGGCGGTTCACGGCGGGATGCGGGTTCTGGGAGTCAGCTGCATCACCGACATGTGCATCCCGGAGATCCTCAAGCCGGCCGTCCTGGAGGAGATCCTGGAGATCGCCAGGGCCGCGGAGCCGAAGGTGACCCGTTTGATATCGGGCCTGATCGAAAAGATCGGCCTCGATAAATCGGCAGCCCGCTGACCATGGATTACAAAAACACGCTGAACCTTCCCAAGACAGACTTCCCGATGCGGGCAAACCTGCCCCAGACGGAACCGGTTGTGCTGGCCAAATGGGAGAAGGAGGGGCTTTACCGGACAATCCTTTGCGCACGGGAGAAAGCCCCCGTCTATATTCTGCACGACGGCCCTCCCTACGCCAACGGGGATATCCACATGGGCCACGCCCTCAACAAGACCCTGAAAGATTTCGTGGTCCGCTACCAGATCCTGCGGGGCAAGAGGGTCCCCTACATCCCGGGATGGGACTGCCATGGCCTGCCGATCGAGTACGCCCTCATGAAGGAACTGAAGGTCTCGAAGGACCAGGTGGATGTGACCGATTTCCGGCGCAAGGCTCGCCAGTACGCCAAGAAATACGTCGGCATCCAGAGGGACCAGTTCAAACGGTTGGGGGTGCTGGGCGACTGGGAGAACCCTTACCTGACGCTGGAGCCGGGCTACGTCACCGCCGCCCTGCGGGTGCTGGCGGAGCTGACGCAGAAAGGGTTTGTCTACCGGGCCAGGCGGCCGGTGAACTGGTGCTGGTCCTGCGAGACCGCGCTGGCGGAGGCGGAGGTGGAGTACGAGCGGCACAGCTCCCCGTCGATCTACGTGAAGTTCAAGCTGGATGAGGCCGCCTGCGCCGGGCTGGCCGGACAATTCCCCGCTCTGAAAGGGAAGGATCTTTTTCTTGTTATCTGGACGACAACCCCCTGGACGCTCATGGGCAACGTTGCTGTGGCGGTGCACCCATCCTTTTCGTACGCCGTGTGGGGCCGGGGAAGGAAGGAGGGATGGATCGTCCTTTCCACTCCGCCTCCGGGCGCCAGGGTTTTGGTCGGGGAGTCGAGACAGCTTGTTGACGGGATAAGAGGATCCTCTCTGGAGGGGCTCGCCTACCTGCATCCGTTCGGATTGCGGCACGGGAAGGTTGTTTTAGCCGACTATGTTTCCGCTGAGGACGGCACCGGGCTCGTTCATACCGCGCCGGGATTCGGCGCCGAGGACTACGCAACAGGCCGGAAGTACGATTTGGAGGTCCTGGCGCCGGTCGACGCACAGGGAAAGTTCGCCGGGCTGCCGAAGGAGGTTTCGGAGTTCAACGGGCGGCAGGTCCAGCAGGCCAATCCGGCCGTCATTGAGAAACTGAAGGCCAGCGGCCATCTCCTGGGCGTGGCCACGCTGGAACACGATTACCCCCATTGCTGGCGGTGTCACAATCCGATCATCTTCCGGGCCACCGATCAGTGGTTTCTGAAGATTGACCATGAGAACCTGCGGCAGAAGATTCGGGAGATCATCTGGCACCAGGTCCATTGGATCCCGCCTGAGGGGAAGGATCGGATCGGCAGCATGGTGGGGTTGCGGCCGGACTGGTGTCTGTCGCGCCAGCGGCTGTGGGGGATCCCGATCCCGGCGGTAATCTGCTCCGGGTGCGGGGAAGGGATCCTGGAGCCGGCGGTGATTCAGCGGTTCGCCGACGCAATCGAGAAGGATCCGGAAGGCAGCGACAAGTGGTTCACCGAGCCGGTGACCGCCTGGCTGCCGCCGGACTTCAGATGCCGCTGCGGCTCGACCTCCTTCACCCGGGGAACCGACATCCTGGATGTCTGGTTCGACTCCGGGGTCAGCCACCGGGGGGTTCTCCAGCGCAGGAAGGAGCTCTCTTATCCGGCTGATCTTTATCTGGAAGGGTCCGACCAGCACCGGGGATGGTTCCAGGTATCGCTGATCACCGCCGCCGCGCTGGACGGGGCGGCACCGTACCGGTCGGTCCTGACCCACGGTTTCGTGGTGGATGGACAGGGGCGGAAGATGTCGAAATCGCTGGGAAACGTGATCGCGCCGCAGGAGGTGATCGCCTCTACAGGGGCCGACGTTCTGCGGCTTTGGGTGGCCTCTTCCGATTATAAGGAGGATATCCGCCTCTCCAAAGAGATCCTGGGCCAGGTGGCTGATCTCTACCGGAAGATCCGAAACACCATTCGGTTCTGTCTGGCCAACGTTTCCGATTTCGAGCCGGCCGGCCCGCCTGATTTTTCCCGCCTGGAGAAAATCGACCGGTGGGCCCTTTCCCGGCTGCACGCCCTGGCGGAGGAGGTCACCGCGGCCTATGACCAGTATGCGTTTCACCGGGTCGTGAAGGCGATCCACGAATTCTGCGCCGTGGAGATGTCGAACTTCTACCTGGACGTCGTCAAGGACCGGCTCTACACTTTTCACCCCAAGAATCCCCAGCGGCTTTCGGCGCAGACGGCGATCCGGACCATCGCCGACGTGCTGATCCGTCTGGCGGCGCCGCTGGTGCCGGTGACCGCTTCCGAGGCGTGGGAGGCCCTGCATCGGGCAGGTGCTCCGCCGGTCCAGATGAGCAATTGGCCCGCTGCCGACACCCTGCCGCCGAGGGATGCGGAGTTGGAGAAGACCTGGGAGGAGCTTCTGCGGTTGCGGGACGAGATAATGAAGTCGCTGGAAAAGGCCCGCCAGCAGGAGATCATCGGCGATTCCCTGGAGGCGGAGGTGGAGATCACCGTCCGGGACGAGAAGCAGTGGGAGTTCCTGAAAGCACACGAGCAGGAGGCGGCCGCGGCCTGCATCGTATCGGGTTTGAGGCTGGTGAAGGGGTCCGCCCCCGGCGGGGAGCCGATTTCCATCCATGTCCGGCGGGCCGCCGGCGAAAAATGCCAGCGTTGCTGGATGCGCCTACCCACGGTGGGCCGGTCCGCACAGCACCCGGCCCTCTGCCATCGGTGCGTCGAAAATATTGCAAAACCGTCTTTTTCTGCGGGTAAACTCTGATATAATGCAAGCCCACCATGTTGAAAAAAGATCTGGATAAATACAAGCAGCTCCTCGTTAAAAAGAAAGAGGAGATCCTCAAAGCGATGAGGCACATCGAGGAGGACGCGCTGCAGTCTCCGAGGGACGCCGCGGGGGACCTCTCGGGCTATTCGCTTCACATCGCCGATTCCGCGACCGACAGCTACGACCGGGAATTTTCCCTCGGGCTGGCCACTAACGCGCAGAAGATCCTCTACGAGATCGATGAGGCCCTCAAGCGGGTGCAGGAGAAGAGTTTCGGCGACTGCCTTTCCTGCAGCAAACCGATCAACAAACGGCGTCTGACGGCCATTCCTTACGCGCGGCTGTGCATCGCCTGCCAGGCCAAAGAAGAGACGGGACGCCGCGAGACCGGATCCTCCTACGGGCTTGGCGAATAGGGGGGGCCCCTGTCTAACCGGATCTTCGGCGTCACCCTCCTCGTTATTCTGGTCGATCAGGTTTCCAAGGCCTGGATGATAGATTTTTTGGCCAACGTCTCCACCTATCCGGTGATTCCGGATTTTTTCCATCTAACCCTTGTCAAAAATACCGGCGTCGCCTTCGGGCTCTTGAAGGGATACAGCATTCCGGTGACACTGGCGACGTTCGTCATCATCGCCGCCCTCTTCTGGTCCCTGTGGCGGCGCGTGGAAGCCAGGGGGACCCTGTTCCTCGTGAGTTTCGGCCTGGTCCTGGGGGGGGCGGTCGGCAATCTGATCGACCGGTTCCGGTTTGGCGGGGTGATCGATTTTCTCGATTTCCGGGTCTGGCCGGTTTTTAACGTTGCCGATTCCTGCATCACCGTCGGGGCACTGTTTCTGGCCTGGCAGATGCTGCGTTATAATTAAGGGCTCTTAGTTCGTGTATCCCACACTATTGAAGTTCGGCCATTTCACCATCCATAGCTACGGCCTGATGATGGCCATCGGCTTCATTCTCGCACTCTCCATCGCCCAGCGCAGGGCCCGGGCCGCCGGCCTGGATCCTGAAAAGATTCAAACGCTGGCCATCCTGGCGCTGGCGGCCGGTCTGCTCGGCGCCCGGCTAGCTTTTGTCGCTTTGAATTTCCCTTTCTTTGTGTCCCATCCCGTTGAGGTGATTCGGCTGGACCGGGGGGGGCTCGTCTTCTACGGTGGGTTGACCGCTGGCATCGCGTCGGCCGTTTGGTTCGTTCGCTCGAAACGGATGCCGGCGTGGAGGACATTCGACGTCATGATGCCGGCCCTGGTCGCGGCCCATGCCGTCGGCCGGATTGGCTGTTTTTTGAACGGTTGCTGTTACGGCACGCCGAGCGGATTGCCGTGGGCCGTTGTTTTTCCCGGCGATTCGGTTGCCAGGCATCCGGTCCAGCTCTATGAAACGGGAATCCTCTTCATCTTTTATTTCATCCTCAAAGGGATCGGTAGGGCCGGATTCCGGCCGGGAGTCGTCACGTTGAGTTACGGCCTTCTCTACGGTGCGTGGCGCTTCCTCATCGAGTTCCTCCGGGGGGACAACCCTCCTTTTGCCTTTGGATTGACAGTTTTCCAATGGTGGAGCGCAGGAGCGGTTTTCATTTCCTTCGCGATGCTCTTGTCGAGAAGGCCGGCGCCGGCCTCCTCCTGAATGTCCAGCGATGACAGGTCCCGTTGCCTTCACCGACATCCGTCGCTTCCGGGTCCCGCCTGAAGAACGGTCCACAAGGGTGGATCTTTTTCTCTCGGGGCGCAACCCGGATCTCTCCCGCGCCAGGATCCAGCAGCTGATGAAAGAGGGAAGGGTATTCATCAACGGCGAGCCATGCGAGCCCTCCGACCGGATCGCGCCGGAAGATCGGATCGACATGGAGGTTCCCCCGCCGGCAGGACTTGCGTTAAAACCGGAAGCGATCCCCCTTTCCGTCTTGTATGAAGACCGGTGGCTGCTGATCGTGGATAAGCCGGCGGGACTGGTGGTGCATCCCGCCCCCGGACACCCTGCCGGGACGCTCGTCAACGCTCTGTTGGGACGCGGTTTGGCGCTGTCCTCCATGGCCGGTCCGTTCAAACCGGGGATCATCCACCGGCTTGATAAGGATACCTCCGGGATTCTGGTGGTGGCCAAGGATGACGCGACCCACCGGGCCATCAGCCGCCAGTTTTCCGATCGGAGCGTGGAGCGGGTCTATCAAGCGATCGTCAAGGGGGTTGTGGCGCAGGATGAAGGGACCATCCGGGAGCCGATCGGCAGGGATCCGAAACGACGGCAGAAAATGACGGTCCGCAGCGGCGCGCACAGCAGGGAGGCGATCACCCGCTACCGGGTGCTGAAGCGGTTTTCCAACGCCACTTTTCTGGAGCTGTACCCGCAGACCGGCCGGACCCATCAACTGCGTGTCCATCTGGCCCACGTGGGGCACCCGATCCTGGGGGACCGCCGCTACGGCGCGCAGCAGGGAGCGCCGCGGCAGGCCCTTCACGCCCACCGGCTGGGATTCACGCATCCGGCCACGCGCAAAAAGGTCCGGTTCGTTTCTCCTCTGCCGGAGGAACTCCAGCAGACTTTGAAAAGACTTGCGCCATGAAAAAAGGGTGTGCTACACTGCGTTCATTCTCTCAACCGAACGGAGGATGTTTATGGGCAAGCCCAAATTAGGCACCATTCTTTTATCCCTGGCTTTGGTGGGGGCGATCGCTGCCGCCGCCGTTATCTTCCTTGACCGGAATAAGGAGCGTGACCGCCGCATTTGGGTGGAGGATCAGCTGGAGAAGATCAAGATCGCCAAGGCGGCGCTGGAAAAGGAGATAGAGGAGCTCAAGAGCGTCAAGCAGACGCTGGAAACGCAGCTGACGGACGCCGCCTCGCAGGCGAAGAAGCTGGCGGATGATCTGGCCGCCGAGAAGCGGAGCAGAGAGACCCTGTCCGGGGAGCTGACCAAGGTCCGTTCGGAAGCCGCTTCGCTGAATGAAAAGCTGCGGGGGCTGGAAAACGAGAAGAAGGCCGTGGCCGATGAGCTGGCCCGGGCCAAGCAGAGCTATCAGGCCTTGAGCAATGAGCTGACCACCCTCCGTCAGGCCAAAGAGGCCTTGGAAAAACGGGTGAAGGAGATGTTGACGGCCCAGAGCTCACAGGCGGAACGGATCGTTGTCCGGCCCGCCGCGCCGGTGGGCGCTTCCCCAGCCGCTCCGGCCTCGCCGGCGGCCGCCGCTCCGGTCGCTTCCCAACCGCAGCCGGAGCGGATCGCCGTTTCGGCCGCTCCCTCCTCTGCCGACATGGAAGGGAAGGTCCTGGTGGTCAACAGGGAGTTCAATTTCGTCGTCGTGAACCTCGGCTCCAACGACGGAATAGAGGTCGGTACCCGGATGAATGTCTTCAGGAGCGGCAAGCAGATCGGCGCAGCCCAAGTGGAGCGGCTTTACGAAAACATGTCGGCCGCGACCATCCTGGTGGAGGAGCAGAAAACCCAGTTGAAGGAAGGGGATACTGTCCGAGTCGTTTCCTAGCCCGCCTGGTGGCGTTATCTTTTCGTCTCGCTGGAATCCACAATGGCTGACTTCGTCGTACATCCTGCCCGGGGTCTCTCAGGCCGGTTGCATTTTCCCGGAGACAAGTCAATTTCCCACCGCTCCATTTTATTGGGGGCCATCAGCAAGGGGACCACACGGATCCTTCACTGCCTCAAATCGGCGGATGTCGAGGCGAGCCGGAGGGCGGTGGAAGAACTCGGCGTTGAGGTCCAGGATAAGGATGGGGCCGTTCTTGTCCAGGGCAAAGGCCTGCACGGATTAAAACCGCCCAGACAGGAGCTGGATATGGGCAATTCCGGGACCACCACCAGGCTTCTCATGGGAATCCTGGCCGGTCAGCCTTTCTCTTCCACGCTCAAGGGAGATGAGTCTCTTTCCCGCCGACCCATGAAAAGGGTGACGGAGCCCCTGGAAAGAATGGGGGCCGAGATCCGGGGTCCAAAGGGAGGAGATCTGTTGCCTTTGACGGTCAAGGGAGGGCGCCTGAAAGGGATCCGCTACGTCTCCCCGATTCCCAGCGCCCAGGTCAAGTCGGCTGTCTTGCTGGCGGGTCTCTACGCGCAGGGGCCGACCAGTGTGAAGGAGCCGGTTCTTTCGCGCGATCACACGGAAAGGATGCTCTCCTTCCTGGGGGCCCGCTTGAAACGCAACAGCGGTACCGAGGTGACGGTGGAACCATCGGACAGTCTGCGAGGGAGGGAGCTGTCCGTTCCGGCCGACATCTCAAGCGCCGCTTTCTTTTTAGTTGCCGCCTCCATCGTTCCCGGTTCTTCCCTGACGACCTGCCGGATCGGGTTGAACCCGACCCGCACAGGCGTTCTAGATCTGCTCACCCGGATGGGAGCGCGTCTGGTTCTCTCGCCAGATAAAAAAGAAACCGGCTGGGAACCGGTCGGCGAGATCACGGCCTCCTTCGGTCCCCTGAAAGCGGTCGTCATTGAGCCGCAGGAGATTCCCCGGCTCATCGATGAGCTGCCGATTTTGATGGTGGCGGCCACTCAAGCCCAGGGGACTACGGTGATCCGAGGGGCGGGAGAGCTGCGGGTCAAGGAGACGGACAGGATCGATTCCATGGTTGAGGGACTCTCCGCGATGGGGGCGCGCATCCATGCTGAAGGGGATACTGTTTTCATTGAGGGGCCAGTCCGTCTGAAAGGAGCGCGGGTCCGGTCATTCTCCGATCACCGGACCGCCATGGCCCTTGCCGTGGCCGCGTTGACGGCCGGTGGTCCCACCGTTATCGAAGGGTTCGAATGGGTGAACATCTCTTTCCCCGATTTTCCGAAACTGCTGGAAGAGGTCTGTTAGGAAGGAAACTGATTGACACGTCGGGAAAAAGGTTGCTAGAATAAGCTAGCTCGTTTCACCTCAACAGGATACAGCTTTCCTTAATATTTAAAAGGACCTACCGCAGAGATGCCCGAAAACGGCCATTGGACCAACGGCGCCTATCATGGTGTGATGGGATTGATCTCCAATGATATGGGGATAGATCTCGGCACCGCAACCACTCTCGTTTACGCGAAGGGGCAGGGAATCGTTCTGTGCGAACCCTCCGTCGTCGCCATTCCCCGCCATGGGGGAGAGGTCCTGGCGGTCGGGGAAGAGGCCAAGAGGATGCTGGGCCGCACCCCCGGTTCCATCCTGGCCATCCGTCCCATGAAAGACGGCGTGATCGCCGATTTCGACGTCACCGAGCAGATGCTGCGCCACTTCATCAAAAAGGTGCAGACGCGCCGGGTTATTGTCCGGCCCCGCATGGTGATCGCCGTTCCCTCCGGTATCACCGAGGTGGAGAAGCGGGCCGTCAGGGATTCTGCTTTGCATGCCGGTGCGCGGGAGGTCCATCTGGTACCCGAACCGATTGCGGCGGCCATTGGAGTAGGGCTGCCGATCCAGGAGCCGGCCGGAAACATGGTGGTTGATATCGGCGGCGGTACCACGGAGATCGCGGTTATTTCTCTCGCCGATAGTGTCTTTTCAAAATCGATCCGGGTCGGCGGGGACGAGATGGATGATGCGATCATCCAGCATCTGAAGAAAACGTATAATCTCATGATCGGCGAACGGACGGCCGAAGAGATCAAAGTCAAGATCGGCTCCGCCTATCCTCTCGATCAGGAGGTGACGATGGAGGTCCGGGGCCGGGATCTGATCGCCGGCCTGCCCAAGACGGTCACTGTCGCTTCCGAGGAAATCCGGGAGGCGCTCGCCGAGCCCCTGGCCCAGATCACGGAAGCGGTCCGTATCACGCTGGAACGGACGCCGCCGGAGCTTTCCTCCGACCTGATTGAAAGAGGGGTGGTGCTGGCCGGCGGGGGATCTCTGCTGAAGGGGATCGACAAGCTTCTGGCCGAAGAGACGGGACTGCCGTTTCACTTAGCGGACGATCCGATCACCGCTGTGGCATTGGGTACCGGCAAATACCTCAACGATTTGAAGACCCTGCGCCGGGTGGCGACCACCGCTTCCCGGTGGCATGAATCGTAGATTTAAAGCGCCTCACATCTTTTTTCATGCGTCGTTACTTAGAACGGTACGCGGTATTGGCTTTTCTCGCCTTCTCCCCCCTCTGGTTGCCTTCTGTTTCTCAACAGATCGGCTCCGGCACGCGCCTGGGTCTGGCGGCGGTCCTCAAGCCGGCTCTGGAGGGGGTCCGGTCTTTCCAGGTGGGGTTCGAGCATTTCGTCCTCGGGATCTTTCAATGGCCCTTTCTCCAGGAAGAGAACCGGTTCCTGCGTCTGCAGGTGATGACCCTTTCCGCTCACGAAGAGACCCACCGGGGGCTGTTCGAGGAAAACGAGCGCTTGAGGGCTCTTTTGGATCTGAAGAGGAACAGCCGGTGGGAGCTTGTTCCTGCCGAAGTGATCGGAAGGGAATTCGGAAGCTGGTCGCGAACCCTTCTGATCGACAGGGGGCAACGCCACGGTCTTAAAAACGGCATGGCGGTGATTGCGCCGTCCGGGTTGGTCGGCCGGCTGAGCGAGGTCGGCAAAGAGGTCAGCCGGGTGATGCTGTTGAACGACCCCCACTTCAGGGTGTCAGCCGTCGCTTCCCAATCCAGGGACATGGGGCTGGTGATCGCCACCTCCTCCGGAGATTCTCTTTTGACCTACATCCCTCTGGGCGTGGTGTTAAAAGAAGGTGATAAGGTTCTCTCGTCAGGGGGCGTCAGCTTCTGCCCCGCCGACATCGCCATCGGTTCCATCTCGGTTGTCGTGGAGGATGCCTCCCGGCTGTTCCAGACGGCCCGGCTGAAACCGGCCGTCGATCTGGGCTCTGTGGAAGAAGTTTTGGTGGTGAAGTGGCCCTTTTCCGATTCCTCCTCATAGTTTTTTTCTGCTGGTCCGCCGATTTCATACTTGTGCCCCTGGTGCCGTTCGGGAGGTCCCTTTTCAATCCCTTGTTCCTTTTGTTTGCTTTCATGGGAACGCATTCGAAGGAAAGGCGTCCCCTCTGGGCGCAGGGTTTTGGACTGGGACTCCTGCGGGACGCCGCGACGGGGGGGCTTTTCGGAGCGGCCGCCTGCTCTTTTGCCGCCGTCGGGTGGCTGTGGGGGGCGTTCGGGCATATGGTGGAGAAAGAGGATCCCTTCATTCTGGCGGTCTGGGTGGGTCTTTTAAGCGGTCTGCAGGAATTCTGTTACGGGTTTTTGACGGTGGCGGCGGACCCGATGGTTGGTTGGAACCGGTGGTGGTGGCTGATTCTTCCCGTTCTGATGGCGGTCAACGGCGCCTGTGCGTTTTGGCTGTTTCCTTTGCTGCGCCGTTTCTTGAGGATCAGCCGGGAAAGAAAAATTCACATTTGGGTCGACCGATAGGACTCTTCTTCCGATGATTGGAATGCGCCTTCTTTTCCTGCAGCGTGTGATTATGTCCGCCCTCCTCCTTCTCTGGGTGGGGTTGCTGCACCACCAGGTTGTGGAGGGGGCTTACTACCGGCAGAAAGCCGACAAAAACCGGATCCGGCTGGTCCCTTTGCCGGCCTCGCGCGGGGCGGTCGTGGACCGGCACGGGATCCCACTGGTTGAAGACCAGATGAGTTTTGAACTCGCCGTTTTTCCGCAGGAGGTCGACAGCCCCTCCCTCCTGTGGCGGCAGCTGGCTCCCATTGTCGAGCGTTCCACTGAAGAGCTGGCGAGGGCGTACCGGCGGGGCTACCAGGCCCCTTTCGCTCCCGTGACGCTGGTGCACAATCTTCCACCCGCCACCGCGTTTCTTCTCGAAGAGAAAAAGAGTGAATTGCCCGGGACGCTGGTCCGGCCTATTCCGAAGCGCCGCTACCTGCTGGGGGCTTCGCTTGGACCGGTGATGGGGTATCTGGGGTTGATTTCCGAAAAAGAGCTGACCCGCCTGAAGCCGTACGGTTACACGATCCGCGATTATGTCGGCAAGGACGGTTTAGAGCAGATGTACGACCCGTATTTGCGCGGGCACTCCGGCGGTCTGCAGGTGGAGGTGGATCACCGCGGGCGCATGGTCCGTCAAATGGGATACCTGCCTCCGCAGAGGGGACGGCAGGTCCGGGTTTCTCTGGATGGTCGGCTGCAGCAGTTCTGTCATCAGCTCCTGGCGGAGCAGAAGGGGGCCATCATCATTATGGAGCCCCGCAGCGGCGAGATTCTGGCTCTCGTCAGCGCCCCCACTTTCGATCCAAACGCTTTTCTGGATTTCAGCCGCCGGCAGGAGGTTCGGAATTACCTGCGCTCCAGGGAGAGGCCCATGTTCAATCGGGCGATCCGGTCCGCCGTCCCTCCGGGTTCCACCTTCAAGGTGGCTGTTGCCTCCGAAGCACTTCAGGAAGGGAAGATCACGGGAGGGACGCATTTTGAATGCGGCGGAGAGTTCAAACTCGGCAGGTCCGTCTTCCGTTGTTGGTGGGATCCCGGGCACGGTCCGCAGGATGTGATCCGCGCCCTTGAGCACTCCTGCAATGTCTTTTTCTACAATACCGGCCGCCGGCTGGGACCGGAGGGAATCGGTCACGCAGCCGAGTCGTTCGGTTTCGGTCAAAAGACCAAGATCGACTTGCCCAGGGAGGGCATCGGTTTTATCCCCAATCCCTCCTGGATGAAAACAGCCCATCAGCAGCCCTGGCAGGAAGGGGACACCCTCTCCTTTGCCATCGGGCAAAGCGCTTTGACGGCCACGCCGATTCAAATCCTCCAGCTTTTCACCGCGATCGCGATGGAGGGACGGATTCCACAGCCGCACCTGGTGCTTGAGATTGAAGGAGAGCGAAAAGGGAAAGCGTATGAGGTCCGCCAGCTTGAGTTCAAGAAAGAGGTTCTGGAGCGGGTGAAGGCCGGGATGGAACGGGTCGTCAGCTCCGACAGCGGAACGGGCCGTTTGGCCCAACTGCCCGGCATTCCGGCCGCCGGCAAGACCGGGACGGCTCAATCCGGGAAAGGGCAGAGCCATGCGTGGTTTGCCGGTTATTCCCCGCCGCGAGATCCGAAAGTGTCTTTCGTCGTCTTTTTGGAGCACGGGGGCCGGGGCGGCGCGGAAGCGGCTCTTCTGGTCCGGGATATGCTGGTTTACCTTCATGAACTGGGGTACGTGTAATGTTGACGTGGCGCCAACTGCGGGGGATCGACAGGCCGACTCTCTTCATCACCGCCGCTTTGCTGGGGATCGGCCTGCTGATCCTTTACAGCGCTTCCTTTCAGAAGGCGCAACAGATGGGGGTCAGCTATCTTCATCGGCAGATGGTATGGGCCGCCATGGGGGCCCTGATCGCCGTGGTGCTGGTCAGCATCGATTATCATCGCTGGCTTGAATGGGCGTATGTCGCGTACGGCTTGAATATGCTGCTTCTCATCCTCGTCCTGGAATTGGGCGTCGTCAGGGGTGGGGCCCAAAGATGGTTGAGCGTGGGAGGTTTGACGATCCAGCCGTCAGAATTCGCCAAAATCACGACCGCGCTGGTGCTGGCCAGGTATCTCGGCAGCCAGCGGGACACGGCCGGTTCCGGCTGGAAGCAGCTTTTCGGCGCCGGCCTGTTGGCTGGACTTCCGATGGTACTGATCCTGAAGGAGCCGAACCTGGGGACGGCGTCCAGTTTCATCCCCATGACGCTTGCCATGCTTTTGGTCTGGGGGATCCGGATGAAGGTCCTGTGGCTTGTCGTCGGGACTGGAATCGCCCTGGTCCCGGTCTTGTGGAATTTTCTGGCCGACTATCAGCGTTCCCGCCTGATGGTTTTCCTCAACCCGAACCTGGACCCCCTCGGAGCCGGCTATACGGTGGTCCAGTCGAAAGTGGCGATCGGTTCGGGGGGATGGTGGGGCAAGGGCTGGTTTGGAGGGACGCAGAACCAGCTCAATTTCCTTCCGGAGCGGCACACCGACTTCATCTTCTCCATTGTGGGTGAAGAATGGGGTTTTGTCGGCACGACGGTGTGCCTGGCGCTTTTCGCGGCCCTCTTTTACAGGGCCCTTTTGATCGCGACCCAGACGAGGGATCCGTTCGGCCGTCTGCTGATTGTGGGGCTGATGACGATTTTGTGGTTCCACGTCATTGTGAACATCGGCATGACGATGGGTTTGATGCCGGTGGTGGGGCTCCCATTGCCCTTCTTGAGCTACGGCGGGTCCTGGACTTTGACCTGTCTGGTGGCGATCGGCGTTATTCTTTCCGTGGGAGTTCGCCGCCCGCTCTATTCCTAGCCGGCTCCTCACCAGCTTGAAATCCGGTTGCCGTCCAAAATTTTTTCTTTGATTCCGCCGGTATCGGTCGGCTTCCTACCTATTATATTTGACTCCCGACGGCTGTCGTTTTTGTGCAAAAACACACTTTTGGCCTATTTGCACAAGCTTGAATTATTGAGCAGGAATAGGACATACTTGCGTTGAGTGATAAGAAAATGATTTTTTATCGTCTGAATAAGCTCTGCTGGTCTTAGAGGGGATGATGATGGATCGATTAATGACCATTGACGAAGTGGCGGCCTATATGCAGGTCAGCCGGTTTACCGTTTACCGGCTTGCTAAAGATCAGGCCATCCCCGCCACCAAGATCGGCAGACAATGGCGGTTTCACAAAGAAGAGATCGACCGATGGATGAAAGAGCAATGCCAGCGGGGTCCGAAATGAAGAGGATCCGTTTTTCCCTTATGTCCAGGGGGATCAAGGAAAAGCTTGTGGTGGCTTTCTGCCTGATGTCCCTTGTTCCCCTTTTGGTCCTCTTCTACATCCTGGCAAACTACACCCTTCCGAACACCGGATTTTCATGGGACCTGGGGGTCGTCATCACCATCGTCGTCGGAATTTCCATCCTGGGATTCATCGTCAGCCGCTCTTTCGTCCTGCCTGTGATCAAGCTGGCGGAAGACGCAAAGCAGATCGCGGCCGGTCAGGTTGACCAGAAGGTTCAAGTCCGGGCGGAAGATGAGGTCGGGGTGCTGGGCAACGCCCTGAATGAAATCACGGAACGGGTGCGGGAGAACATGGCGCAGCTTCGCGTATACGGAGAAGAGACCCGGCATCTTCACCTGGAGATCAACAGAAAAATCGTCACCCTCTCCAACCTGCTGCAGGTCAGCAATCTGATCACCCAATCGGCCAAAGTGGAGGAGGTGGTTGTTTTCATCCTGGAGAAACTGTGTCAGCTGGAGGAGGCGGAACTGAACGTTTTCCTGGAACCCTCCTCCGAGCCGGACCTTTTCATCGTCCGGCTGGCGATGGGCGCCAACCGCCACAAAGCGGAAAAACTGGTGAACTCCACGCTCTCTTTTCCGTGGCTCCAGCGGCTTTCCACCGAGAGGAAGATCCTCCTCATCGACCGGAACAGCGGTTTTTCCCCGGAGAAGATCTCCCTTCAGCAGGCCTTCGGGATGTCCAACGCCATCTGTCAGCCTCTGCATACGATCGGCAAGTCGGTCGGGATCCTCATCTGCGCCAACAACAAGCCGGACTTCACCTTTGACGACGACATGCAGGACATCCTCAAGGTGTTCGCCAAACAGATGGCGATCGCCATCGAGAACGACCTCCTGACCAAGCGGGCTAAGAAGCTGGAGATCATGGATGAGCTGACGGGACTTTATAACGCCAGGTACGCCAAGAACCGCTTGGAGGAAGAAATCATGCGGGCCAAACGGTATCACCGCCCGTGCTCTCTCGCCGTTTTCAACCTGGACGATTTCAAACGGATTCCAGCGGCGTATGGCGGCGCGGAGGCGGATCGGATGCTAGCCCAGGTGGCCGAGCTGATCCGTTCCGAGCTCAATGAGGTGGACCGGGCGGGCCGGCTGGGCCCGAACGAATTTTGCGTCATTCTGCCGGAGAGGAACAAGAGGGACGCCATCCGGGTCGCCGAAAGAATCCGGCAGCGCATTGAGCAGCAGGTGTTCAAGGGGACGGACCAGAAGATTCAGGAGCGTTTGACCGTTTCCGTCGGCATTGGGGAGAACCCATTGGACGGCTCGACGGCCGCCGAACTGTTCGCAAAGGCAACGCAGTTGATGCGGCTGGCCAAAGAGCAGGGGAAAAACAGGGTGGTTCATAGTGAAGGAGGGCCGCTGGCGGCACAAGGATGAAGACCCAAGAGATCGCACCATCAGCCAAAGGAGAAGCGATGATGAAGCCGCAGTTGAAACAGATGTTGCAACTCATGGTGGATCAGAAGGCATCCGACCTTCACCTGACGGTCAATTCCCACCCGATGCTGCGCGTGGACGAAGGGCTGATACCGCTGACCCAGTTTCCCGTCATGAGCCCGGAGGATACCAGGGCCTACGCCTACAGCCTCCTGCTTCCCGAGCAGCAGGAAGCGTTCGAAAGAAACAAGGAGCTGGACATGTCTTTCGGCGTCAGCGGGATGGGCCGGTTCCGGGTTAACATCTTCCTGCAGCGGAGTTCCGTCAGCGTGGCCCTGCGCCTTCTGCCGGCCGAGATCCGAAACTTCGAGCAGTGCGGTTTGCCGCCCAAGATCATGGAAGACTTGTGCAGGAAAAAAAGAGGGCTTGTTCTGATCACTGGAGCGACAGGAAGCGGCAAGTCGACCACAATGGCCTCCATGGTGGAATGGATCAACAACAGCCGGACATGCCACATCATCACCGTCGAGGACCCGATCGAGTACGTCTACACGAACAAGAAGGCGATCGTAGATCAGCGGGAAGTGGGGATGGACACGCACAGCTTCGCCAATGCCCTCAAGCACGTCCTCCGCGAGGACCCGAATGTGATCCTCATCGGAGAAATGAGGGACCTGGAAACGATCGAAGCAGCCCTCAATATCGCGGAAACAGGGCACCTGGTTTTCGCTACCTTGCACACCAACGACGCCGTACAGACCGTCAACCGCATCGTGGACGTTTTCCCGGCCCATCAGCAGCAGCAGGTTCGTATTCAGCTGTCGTTCGTCCTCCTGGCCGTCATGACCCAGCAGCTGATTCCAAAGGAGGGCGGAAAAGGCCGGGTGCTTGGGATTGAGATCATGATCGCCAACCCGGCCGTCCGGGCCCTCATCCGGGAGGGGAAGACGCATCAGATCTATTCCGTGATTCAGACGAGTCAGCGGGAGGGAATGAGGACGATGAACCAGTCTTTGGCCGAACTACATCTGAAGGGGGATATTGCTTACGAGGAGGCCCTGGCCAGGTCGTCGGATCCTGAAGAGTTTCTGCGTTTGATTCACAAATAAACGGGTGAGAACGTGGCGTTACGGCGGATGATCGCAAAAAAACTGGGGGAACTGCTGGTGGAGCGGAAGGTGATCACTCCGGAGCAGTTGAGCGCCGCCTTCAAGGTTCAGCAGGAGAAGGGGGGGCTGTTGGGCCAGATCCTCTGCGATCTCGGGTACGCCACAGAGGAGGCGGTCGCGCAGGCCCTGACCGCGCAGTACGGTTTTCCTTACCTGCCGTTGAAGCATTACGCGATTGACGGCGAACTTCTGCATCTGATCCCGGAAAACGTCGCTCGCCAGTACTGTCTCATCCCCGTGGATAAGATCGGCAACACCCTGACGGTGGCGATGGCGGATCCATTGAACGCCAAGGCGGTGGAAGACATCGAGATGTTGAGCCGGTGTTCCGTGCAGGTTTTTGTGGCCACGATGAGCGATGTCGTGGAGGCGATCGAGCGGTGCTATGGCGCGAACTCCATCTGATGACGAGAACAAAGTTGTCGTCCCTCAAAGCACCAGCGACCGACTGGTGGCGACCCTCCTAGAGGAGGGGCTCCTCAAGAAGGAGGATCTCGACAAAGCCATCGCCCTTCAGCGGCAGCAGGGGGGGTCCTTGAGCCAGGTGTTGATCCAGACGGGCTTCATCGACGCCAAGCTCTTGGCGGGCACCTTGAGCCGGACGCTGCGCATACCCATCATCAGTTTGTCCAAGATGGAACTGGATCCCGCCATGGCCAATATGATCTCCAGGAAACTCGCTTTCCATTACCAGATCGTCCCGGTTTCCATGATGGGCAAGCAGTTGACGGTGGCGATGGCGGACCCCATGAATGTTCTGGCGCTGGACCATTTGAGCCAGGCGACCGGCATGTTGTTGACCCCTTTGATCACGACGCAGGAAGAGATCAACGACGCCTTGAACCGGCTTTACGGAGGGGCGATGGCCGATACTCTCCAAGAGCTTCAGCAGGAATCCGCTGGCTCTTTGGAGGTTTTGAGCGAAATCCAGGAGGCCCAGGCGGGTGCCGTGGAGGACCTGATCCGTCTGACCCAAGAGGGCCCCGTCGTCCGGCTGACGAACGCCATCCTGACGGAGGGGGTGAACCTGAAGGCCAGCGACATCCTGGTGGAACCGTTCGAGAAACGCCTGCGGATCCGCTACCGGGTAGACGGCATCTTTCGGGAGGGGCAGTCTCTGCCGCCGGCCATGCACGCCGGTGTCGTCTCTAGGATGAAAGTGATGTCCAACCTGAACATCGCCGAGCACCGCCTGCCGCAGGACGGCCGGATCAAATTCTCCGTGGGGAAAAGGGACGTCGATTTTCGCGTTTCTGTGGTTCCGACCTATTACGGCGAGAAGGTCTGCCTGCGCATCCTGGATAAGAGCCAGATTCGCCTTGATCTCGATAAGCTGGGATTCGACGAGGAACCGCTGCGGCGGCTCAAAGAGGCGGCCATGCATCCGCACGGGATGATCTTGATCACCGGGCCGACCGGTTCCGGGAAGACCACCACCCTTTACGGGCTTCTCTCCCTTGTGGACAAGCCGGACAAAAATCTCGTGACGGTTGAGGACCCGGTCGAATACGATTTGCCCGGCATCAATCAGGTCGCCATCCGTTCCGAAATCGGGCTTACCTTTGCCTCCGCCCTGCGCGCGATCCTCCGTCAGGATCCGAACGTGATCATGGTCGGGGAGATCCGGGATGAGGAGACGGCCGATATCGCCGTGAAAGCCGCTCTGACCGGCCACCTGGTCCTTTCCACCCTTCATACGAACGACGCCATCGGGGCGGTGGCCCGGCTGGCCAACATGGGAATTGAGCCGTACCTGATCGCCACCTGCGTGTTGCTGGTGGGGGCGCAGCGTTTGCCGAGGAGAGTCTGTCCCAAGTGCAAACAGTCGTTTCATCCCTCCAAGGAGCTGATTCAGCAGATGAACCTGCCTCCGAAAGGAGAGTACATGAAAGGAAAGGGATGCGGCGAATGCCGGGGGACCGGTTTGGCCGGCCGAGTGGGGCTTCTGGAGGCGGTCCCGATTACGCCAACCCTTCGGCGCCTCGTCTACCAGGGGGCCTCTTCGGTGAAGCTTCAGGAGGCGGCCAGGGCCGCCGGGTTTCAGTCCCTGCGGGACCACGCGTTGGCGAAAGCGGTCAACGGCATCATCCCGTTGGAAGAGGTGGCCCGGACCACCGTCGGATTTCAGGAGTAGGGCCATGGCTGAATCGTTGAGGAAGAGGGTGATTGACCTGCTGGTGAGCCAGAAAAAGTTGGACCGTTCAAAGCTGGAGGAGATTTTGCAGTCTCCCAGGGCGAAGGAGAAAAGTTTGGGTCAGCTCCTGGTGGATGAGGGGGTTGTCAGCCAGCAGGAGCTTCTGTCCACTCTGGCCCAGGGGCTGCAGATGCCGCCGATCAGTCTGGCCCGCTATGAGATTGATCCGGCGCTGGCACAGATCGTGCCGGAGCGAATGGCCCGCCAACACAGGGTTGTCCCGGTCTCCAGGATCGGCAACCGTCTTTCCGTCGCCATGGCGGATCCGTTGAATGTCCTGGCGCTGGATGATTTGGCGATGACCACCTTGCTGGAGATCAGCCCGGTGATCGCCACGGAGCGGGATGTGGAGCAGGCGATTCAGAAGCTGTACCATCCGGAATCCTCCCTGGAGGCGATCTCGGCCGAGTCGCAGACCGATTTGATGGAAGAGGCGGGTCTGGAAATAGGAGGAAAGGAGTCGGGGGACGAGGATGTGGTGGATCTGACCGCTTTCGGGATGGCAGGGCAGAAAGCCCCCATCGTCAAGGTGGTTGACATGATGATCGTGGAGGCGCTCAAGGCCAGGGCCAGCGACATCCATATAGAGCCGTACGAACAGGAGGTCCGAGTCCGGTACCGGGTCGACGGGGGACTGATCGACGCTTTTCACCTCCCGAAGAGGCACCAGAACGCCCTGACCACCCGGTTGAAGATCCTCTCGAAGCTGGACATTACGGAGAACCGGCTCCCGCAGGACGGACGGTTCAAGGTCCGGTCCGAGAACCGGGAGGTCGATTTCCGCGTTTCGGTGTTGCCGATCTCTTTCGGGAACAAGATCGTGATGCGCGTCCTGGACAAAAGCAACCTGTCGGTCGGCCTGGAGAAGCTGGGCCTTCTGCCGGAATCGAGGGCGGCCTTTGAGAAGGCGATCGGCCGGCCCTACGGCATGATTCTGATCACCGGCCCGACCGGCAGCGGCAAATCGACCACCCTCTATTCCGTTTTGGCCCAGATGAACGACCCGGGGCGGAACATCCTGACGATCGAAGACCCCGTGGAATACCAGGTAGAGGGGATCACCCAGGTGCAGGTTCATCCGCAGATCGGTCTGACTTTCCCATCTGCACTGCGGTCCTTCCTGCGGCAGGCGCCGGATGTGGTGCTGGTGGGCGAGATTCGCGACGGCGAGACGGCCGATATTGCCATCAAGGCCTCCTTGACCGGCCAGATTGTTTTGTCCACCCTGCACACCAACGACGCCCCCAGCTCGATCACCCGCCTGATCGATATGGGGGTGGATCCTTTCCTTCTGGCCTCCAGTCTGATTTTTGTGGCCGCCCAGCGTTTGTGCAGGCAGATCTGTCCCCGCTGCAAGGTTCCGGACGAAGCCGCTCCGAGCCGCTTGAAGTCGCTGGGAATTGTGCTGGAGAAAGGGCAGGAGGTTTACAAAGGCAAGGGCTGCGCCTACTGCAGGAAGACTGGCTACCGGGGGCGGTTCGCCATCCTGGAAGCGATGCTGGTTGACGACCGGATCCGGGAGATGATCATCGCCCGAAAGTCGTCCGATGAGATCAAGGCATACGCCGTCTCCAGCGGGATGCGGACGCTGCGGCAGGAGGGGATCGTTCATCTTTTGCAGGGCCGGACCAGCGTGGACGAACTGCAGCGGGTTACCAGCGAAGACGAAATGGAGGGATAGGACCAATGCCGGCTTTCACCTACACCGCCAAGATGGAGGACGGGCGAACCGTCAAGGGGGCGATTGAAGCGCCCTCGCGGTCCGCCGCTTTGGAGCGGTTGCATCGCCAGGGTTTGATCGTCCTTCAGGTGGTTTCCAAAAAGGCGGCCTCCAAACCGCTGTTCACCAAAAAAGTGAAGCTGGATGACCTGGCTGTTTTCGCCCGGCAGATGGCGACCCTCGTGGATGCCGGCATTCCGATTGTCAGCGGATTGGAAGCGGTGGCGGACCAGCTCGAAAATCCGACCCTGCGCGAGGTCGTCACCAAGGTCTATGAAGCGGTGGAGGGGGGGATGAACCTGACCACTGCGATCGCCAAGCAGAGCAGCACCTTTTCGCCTCTCTTCATCAGCATGGTCAGGGCTGGAGAGGCCAGTGGGCATTTGGCGGAGGTCTTGAGTCGTCTGGCGACCTATCTCGAGAAGAGCGCTGCCCTGCAACGCAAGGTCAGAACCGCCTGCATCTACCCGGCGATCGTCATCAGTATGGCGGTCTTGATCACCACTTTCCTGATGATCAAGGTGATTCCCGTTTTTAAGGACATGTTCAATCAACTGGACATCGAACTGCCCCTGTCCACAAAGATCCTCATGGCGACCAGCGATGCCATCCAGTGGCTGGTTCTGCCGGGCATCGTGCTGTGCTTCGTCGGCCCCGTCTTCTTCAAGCAGGTCATCATGAAGAATCCAAAGTCGCGGCTCTGGTGCCACCGGACGCTCCTGAACATGGCGGTGGTGGGGCCAATCGCGCGGAAGATTGCCATTGCGAAATTCGCCAGGACCCTTTCGACGCTGATCAAAAGCGGTGTTCCGATCCTCTCCGGGCTGGAGATCGTGGCGGAGACCTCCGGCAACCGGGTGCTTGAACTGGCGGTGCTGCAGGTCAGGGCCTCCATTAAGGAAGGGGAGAACATCGCCGCTCCCCTGGCCGCCGGTAAGGTGTTTCCGCCCCTTGTTGTTCGAATGATCGCTATCGGCGAGCAGACCGGCCGCCTGGATGACATGCTGACCAAAGTGGCCGAGTTTTACGAAGAGCAGTCTGAAACGGCTATCGCCGGTCTGACCAGCGCCATCGAGCCGGTTATAATTGCCGTCTTGGGCGTTGTGATCGGAGGTATTGTGATCTCTATCTTCTTGCCAATATTCAAGTTAACACAGGCTCTGAGCTAGTTTATTTACTAAAATTTCGTCAATTAACAAACTTGAATTTTTTAGTGCCGCTCGAGTATACTTCAACGGTAGAGGGTTAGACTGCGTAAGTAATTTTGGAATAATAAGTTGTGTAAATTTCGAAAATGGGAGGATGCTAAAAATGATTCATTTCAATCGTAAGAAATCAAAAGGTTTCACGCTTGTTGAAATCATGATCGTCGTGGCGATCATTGCCTTGATCGCGGCGATTGCCATCCCGAACCTGCTGCGGGCTCGGCACAATGCCAATGAGACCTCGGCGATCGGGAATGTCAGAACGCTGGTGGCTGCGCTCGAGTCGTTCCGGGCCAATCAGACCCCTCCGGCTTATCCGGCCGACCTGGATGAATTGAGCAGCGCCGACCCGCAGTATGTTCCGGACGAACTCACCGATGGCTCGCAGCAGGGGTATGATTTTGCCTTCACCCAGGTGAGCGATAACGAATACACCTTGCTTGCCACACCGACGGTTGACGGCGTCACCGGAACCCGGCATTTCTTCGTTGATCAGACAGGTGTGATTCGTGTCGGCGATGATGACACGGGGACTCCGATCGAGTAATCGTTTGCGGAGAGGCGAGTACGCCCAACATGCAGGGGCGGTGACGAGAGGTCGCCGCCCCTGTGTGTTTTAAGCGAAGGAAAGAGACTACGGAGGCGATGGCAGTCATGATGAAGGGGAGGCAGCTTTCAGGAATCGGCAGGAGAGGGAGGGACCGTGGCTGTAATGGACACACGTCCCGCACCGGTTTTACGCTGGTGGAGATCGTTGTCGCCTTAGGGATTTTCGCCACCTCTGTGGTGGTTTTGATGGCCGTCTATGTGAGTATCGCTACCCTCCGCGAGTCGAACCGAAACACCACCCAAGCGATGGCAGACGCGCGAAGCGTCCTGGAAGCCATGAGAGACCGATCTGTCTCCGGGCTGGCTTCGGTGACGGCCGTGGACTGGATGGAGTGGGCGCAGGACAACGGTCTGACCAGTCTGCAGGATGAGGAGATCACCGTCACTTACGCGGACGAGGAGGACGATCCTCTGGAAATATCGATTCAGGTGAACTGGACGGAGAGAGGCAGGACCCGTTCGGCGGTCCTGAACACGCTCATGACGCAGAGGTAAAATCGGATGGTTGATTCGAAAAAAAGAGGATTCACTTTGATAGAGCTGATGGTGGTCATGTCGATCATGGCCGTTATGTCGACCGTCTTTATCTCTATTCTCCGAATGAATCAGCAGTCCTGGGAGGTAGCGCAGTCTCATATGGCCGTTTCCGGTGAGTTGCGCCGGGGTTTGGATGCCATGGTGAGGGAATTGGTTTCCAGCAGGGCCGACCAAGTCGACATTCCGGCGGATGACATCTGGTATCCGAGCATTGCCTTCGCCGTGCCAGAGGACCTGGATGAGGACGGTTCCATTCTGGATTCCAACGGTGCGGTGGAGTGGTCCGATGAGATTGTCTACTCATTGGACGGCCAGCAGGCCATCCGGGAGCAGGATGGCGAGCAGCGGGTTTTGGCCAACGGGGTGCAGGAGCTTGAATTTCGCAGGGACTCGACCAATACCAGCGTGATTGAAATCCGGTTGTCAGTCCAAAAGGCGACGGATACGCAGGATTTTCCGAATACCGGCGAGATGAGCACGAGGGTTCGTTTGAGAAATTGAGGGGCCGGATGAGCATGTCGACCAGACAGGGGGGAGGTGCGGAATGAACACCGTTTACGGCAGGTGGACGAAAGAACGGGGATTCACACTGTTAACCCTCTCGATTCTCACCCCGGTTTTGTTCATTTTAGGAGGGTCTTTGATCGTCTTTTCCCTGACGGAGGTGCGGGCGACGCACAGATCGCAGATGGGGACGCAGGCTTTTTACCTGGCCGAGTCGGCCGTCGACAGCGGATACCGCTGGCTGCAGGACCAGGGAGGGCCGCCGGGAGGAACAGAAGCGCTTGTTTTGGACGGCGGGTGGCAGGAGATGGGACTGGGGGAGTACCTTGTCGTCGTTGATCCGGATGACGGCAATCCGCTGGACTACGTCAAGCGCTACGCGATCCAGGGCTGGGGGGTCATGGATGACGGAAGTGCCGCCCGCCGGACCACCATGCTCGTACAGGTGGAAAGTTTCGCACGATACGCCTACTTCACAAACAACGAGATTTCCAGCTCTAATCAGATTGTCTGGTTCACGAGCTGGGACCATATCACGGGTCCCGCTCATACCAACGGCCAGTTCAGCATGTGGGGGTCGCCGACATTTGACGGGTTTGTCAGCAGTGTTTCCAGTTCGATCAACTATTACAACCCCCCTCCAGCCGGCGGCAACAACCCGCATTTCAACCAGGGTTATGAGCTCGGATCGGACGTCAAACCGTATCCGACATCGATCCCCACAACCCTCATCAATGCGGCCAACACGGCGGGGATGGTTTTCACCGGTGATACCACCGTTACGCTGGTGTCGGATGGGACGATGAGGGTGACCAACACCAACGCTGGCCTTAGCAACGCCGTCGTGTCCCTGCCCGATAATGGAGTTCTCTACGTACAGAACGGGAACGTCAATCTTTCGGGGACCCTGCAAGGCCAATTGACGGTGGCGACGAATCAGAATATCCGAATCACCAACTCGGTCGTCTATTCGGATGATCCCCAGGTGGACCCGGACTCGCAGGATCTTTTGGGGATTCTGGCCGGCGGCAACGTCGTGGTGGCATCCAGCGCTCCCAACAATATCCGGATCGATGCATCGGTCATGGCTTTGAACACCTCTTTTACGGTGGAAAACTGGTGGCAAGGACCTGCGAAAGGGACTCTCACTCTTGTGGGAGGGATTACCCAGTCTAAAAGGGGACCGGTGGGGTCGTTCAATGCCAGTACCGGCACGTTCGTGTCCGGCTACAAGAAGGATTACCGATACGATGAACGGTTAAGGAACATGATCCCCCCGTATTTCCCTCTGACGGGGGATTACGTTATCCTGGGATGGGAGGAGGAACTGGATGCTCCTTCGGAATAGAGACTCGAAAAGAAGGAGGTGGCAGTGAAGACGAAAAACAGAAAGCCAGACGTGGGCTGGAAAGAGAGAGGTTTTGTCCTCATCACGATCTACATGCTCCTCCCGATTTTTCTCATCCTCGGCGGGTCCCTGATGACTTACTCCCTGACGGATGTCCGCCTGGCCCAGAGATCACAGGATGCCGCCCAGGCTTTCTACCTGGCGGAGGCGGCCATTGATGAAGGGTACACCTGGTTGCGGGAGCAAGCCGGGCCGCCGGGAGGGACGGAGGCGCTCGTTCTCAACGACGGCTGGCAGGAAACTTTGGGAGGGGGGTATTACATGGCGATCGTCGATCCCGATGACAACAACCCGAACTCCTATATCAAACGGTACACGATTCAGGGATTGGCCGTGGGGGACAATTACCAGGCGGCCCGGCAGGCCAACCTCGTGGTCCAGATTGAGAGCTTCGCGCGCTACGCCTACTTGAGCGACAACGAGATATCGACCAGCGGAAGCACCGTCTGGTTCAGGACAGGGGACCATATCGAAGGTCCTACCCACACCAACGGCCAATTCAGCATGTATGGCAGTCCCACCTTCGATGGGTTAGTCAGCAGTGTTTCCGACTCAATCAATTATTACAATCCCGCTCCCAGCGGAGGAAACAACCCAAACTTCAACGAAGGGCTGGAGTTGGGGGCCGAGGAGAGGGAGTACCCTTCCAGTATCCCTTCCAACGTGCTGGAGGCAGCGACCGCTTCTTCGGCGGCCTATACCGGAACTACCACGGTGACCCTGGTTTCCGACGGGACCCTCCAGATCACGACCTCCACGGGAACCGTGGAAACCAGACCGATTCCCGACAACGGGGTTCTCTATGTCAACGGTGACATGTACCTCTCGGGTACGCTGCACGGCCAGTTGACGGTTGCTGCCAGCGGCGACATCGAGATCACCAATTCGGTTACCTACGCGGATGATCCGGAGACGAACCCCGAGTCGGAGGATTTGCTGGGGATCCTGGCGGGTGGGAACGTGAAAGTCTCCTCTGCCGCCCCCACCAACGTCACGATTGATGCTTCCATCATGGCTCTTTCCAGCTCTTTCACCGTTGAGAATTACTGGGTCGGACCGGCCAAGGGGACGCTGACGGTTTATGGGGGGATCAACCAGGCTCGCCGAGGACCGGTGGGGACCTTTTATTCCAGCACTGGAACCATGGCTTCCGGCTACACGAAGTCGTACCACTACGATGAGCGGTTGAGGAACATGATTCCGCCCTATTTCCCTTTGACTGGTAACTACAACACACTAGGATGGGAAGATGCATCCAAATAACAGGAAAGAGAAAAACCGATGAACAACGCCAAGCGAACAGTTTTTATTCTTGCAGCCATTTTTGGATTGAGCATGCCGCTCGTTTTCGGCATGATGTGGTGGGGACAGTCCCTGTCCGGTTTCAGATCTTCTTCTCCCGCCCCGACGGGAGAGAAGGAGAGCGTCCACTTTACCAAGAAAAGCGGCAAGATTCAGTTGCCAAGACCAGAAACGCTGGGTCGGGTGCTCAAACCAGGCGAAGCGGCCCCTCCGCCGGATTTGCCACCCTATACGCAGCCCGATCCGGGCGTTTCAAGAAAGCAGTTAAAAAAAGTCCAGCAACCTTCACCTGCTGAACAGCCCGTTTTTGAGCAGGGTTCGATCACCCCCTCCCGGGAAGAGGTTGAAGAGATGAAACGACAGGGGATTGTGGCTTATTAGGCCTGTTTTCCCTTCCTCGATATAGAGCCCTGCCGAATTCTGTTTGGTGGAAAGGCCATTGTGCGGTAAAATCCACCCAGAGTGGCTACCACACTATTCGAACGGTTTCATACGCTGACGGCCCGCCTGTCGGCTGTCGCGAGATTGCCCAGCCGGTCAGCCAGCTGTATTGGACTCGACGTCGGTTCCGGCTCCATTAAGGGGGTCCTTCTCACCGTTTCCCAGGGGAAGGTCGAGCTTCTGCGATGGGCCTTTGAACCGATTCCCCCGGAGAGTAAAACCCTCAAGTCAAATTTCATTCGCTCGGCCCTGAACGGCCTCGGGCAGAAGGACGCCCTCATCGTCACGGGAATAGGAGGACCGGGGACGGTTTTGAGGTCGGTTTTACTGCCCGAGATGTCGGACCAGGAACTGAAAGCGGCCCTCTCCTTCGAAGCGGAGAAATACATCCCGTTTAAATTGGATGAAACCTACTTCGATTCGTATAAAATCGGCAAACGGACGGGGGGGAGAATGGAGATCCTTTTAGCCGCCGCCCGCAAGGAGGTTGTCGAAAGCCATCTACAGACATTGGCCTCGGCCGAGATCACCCCTGATGTGGTGGACCTGGAGGCGCTAGCTCTCGCCAACGCCTGGGAGAGGAGCGAGTCGGCCAGAAGACTGGCCGAGAAGGTTGTAGTGCTGATCCATGTCGGCGTCCGGGGGTCCCTCCTGAATTTTTTCCATGGCAAGAATCTCCAGTTCACCAGAGAAATCCCGATCGGTGGCGACGCCTTTACGCGGGCTGTCGCGGAGGGGCTTTCCCTTGATCCTGCGGAAGCGGAAAAGATAAAATGTGAGCCAGGAAAACAGCTGGCCCAGGTCCGTTCAACCTTGGAACCGGTATGGGATGATCTGTTGTCTCAAGGGCGGGTTTCCTTCGATTTCTTCGAGAACCAATTCGGCCACAAGGTCGAACAGCTGATGATCAGCGGCGGGTCCGCCGGGTTGGCAGGTTTCAAAGAGAAGATTCTTCAATCGATGGGTTTACCGACCGATGAATGGAATCCGGCGGTGGACCTGTCTCTGGAAGGGGTTTCCAAAGAGCTTGGAATGCTCGGTCCAACCTTTGCCGTGGCCATCGGGTTGGCTCTTCGGGGAATGGGTCCGTGATTCGGGTCAACCTGCTTCCGCCCCATGCGCGGAAAAAATCCAGGGTTTCACTCCAGTTCGTCTTCCCCTGGAAGAAAACAGGCGCTTGCTTTTTCGCCCTGATCGCCGTCTACTCCGCATGGATTTTCCTCTCCAGCCGGTTTTATAACGTCCGGCTGCATCGCTTGAGGACGCAATGGACGGAGATGAAGCCCCAGAGAACCGAAGTCGAAAACCTGGAGGCCTCCTTGAGGGCTTTTCAGAACCGGGCCGAACTGACGAAGACCCTGAAAAATCCAAAGTCGCAATGGGCACCCCGGTTGAACATCCTTTCCGACGCGATCGTCGCCCGTTTGTGGTTTACCTCTCTGGATTACAGGCCCATCAGCTCCGTCGATGGAGGGACGGCTGGTTCAGCGAAAAAAAAGGTGAAGGTCCGGAAAAAAGAAGCGAAAAACGAAACGGCGCCGCAGAAAGAGGAGACGAAGAAGGAAGAAAACAAGACGGGGAATGCTCCCAGGGAAAAGAAATCCCGCAGAGGTTCAAAAAAGGAGAAGCAGGTTGCCCCACCCCCCGGGGTTGTATTGAAAGGGTCGGCTTTTGTCGGCGGACAGGGGGAGGGGACCTCGGTCAACCGCTATCTTCAGCGTTTGAAGCAGCATCCGAATTTCTCCGAGTATTTCATGGGGGTCAAGCTGGAAAACATCCAGCATAAACAGCTCCAAAAAGAGGAAGTCTCCGATTTTGTCATCATCCTTTACCCAAGGAAATAAAAGAGATGGTTGCGCCTAACATACCTTTCCTGAAAAATCAGAAGGATCTTAAACCGATTCTGGCTGGGGTTTTCACCGTTGTGGGTGTTTTTACGTGGTGGCAGCTGTTTTTAATCCCCTCTCGGGCAACTTTGATGGACGCCAAATTGCAGCTCTCCACGCTGCAGAAAGATGTGGCACGGATCAAGGAAAAATCGGCTCGTATTGATTCCATGCGATCGGAACTGGAGCGGTTGGCGGCCCAGTACGATGTCGCCATAACAGCTACTCTTCCGGAGGAACAGCTGCCGGAGGTTCTGGATGCCATCGCCGCGGCCGCCAGGGTGTCCGGCGTCCGGCTCATCGGGATCAAACCGAAAGAGGAGGTTAGCCACCTCACCCCGAGCGCTTCGGGGTTTCTGGAGCTGCCGATTCAGGTGGATGCGTTGGGAGGGTACCATCATCTGGGGCGGTTCTTGAGCGCGGTGGAGGAATCCAAGGTGCTGGTCGGCGTTCAGGAGTTGACGATTCAGGCCAATCCCGAGGACATCTGGAATCACAAGGCCCTGTTCGTGTTCGTGGCTTACCTTTTTCCCGCAAGGGAAGGGGCGAAATCATGAGCGGATCGGTTCTGAAGACGGTGCTGACGGCGGCGGTGGTGCTACCCCTGTTTATCCAAGGGTCCGTATGGGCATCATACGATCCGAAAGGCAAAAGGGATCCTTTTGTGCAGTTGATAACGGCCGATGGACAGAGGATTTTCCCGCCCGGTTTGGATGAGGAGGATTTTGTGCCTACGACAACCACTGACCTGGTTCTTCAGGGGATTCTTTTTGATCCCGCCTCGGAATCCTTTGCCGTCATCAATGGGGAGGTGCTGAAAGAGCAGGAAGAATTCGATGGGATCAAGGTTCTCAAGATAGAACCGGATATAGTCACCCTGATGGTGAACGGGCAAATCAGCCAGCTGGCTCTTAACCCGGAAATAGAGGAGGAGACAGAGGAGTAGCCATGCGCTTGACCTTTCATCGCTTTCAAACGCTTTTGTGTGCCGTATCGGTATTGTGCGGTTTGACGGTGGCGTGTCCGGACCGGCCAGTTTACGCCCAGGACGACTCCGGGGATCAGGAGGAGTGGTTGAAATCGCAGATGCAGGGGATCGTGGAAGGAGTTCCCTCCACATCGACCTCCTCCGATGAAGAACTTGCGAAGGAGCAGAAGAGGATACTGAAGGAACAACGCAAGGCCATGGTGTTTGAACATCGGCAGCGCTATCCGGAAAAGCACCTTTCCGATGCCGCCGACGAGCAGCTGATCTCCCTTGACTTCAAGGAGGCGGACATCCAGGTTGTTCTGCAGGCCCTCGCGCAGAAGGCGGGCATCAACATCGTGACGTCCCAGGAGGTGATCGGCAACATCAACGTTCGGCTGAAGGATGTCACCCTCGACCAGGCGCTCAACACCATCACCAAGACCTACGGTTTCGCCTATGAGAAGGACGGCAACGTCATCATGGTGGGGACGCTGGAGGAGATCAAGGCGCGCCGGGAGGCCATGAAGGAGCTGGTGGAGATCGAGCCGGTCATCACCAAGGTGATCCAGCTTAGGTTTCTTGACGCGGCGGATGCTGAAGATTTTCTGGAGCCTCAGTTGAGTCCCCGCGGTCGGATTTCGATCCTGGAGATGACCGGCCAGAAAGGGTGGGCCTTCGGGACCGCGAAGTACGGCAAGGCGACCGACGAGAAGCAGCGCAAGAGGATTCAGAGGGAATCGGCCCGGTCCAAAGCGATTGTGATCACCGACACGCCGACGACCATTGAACGGCTGGAGAAGGTTCTAGCCAAGGTGGACGTGCTGCCGCAGCAGATTCTGATCGAGGCCAAGGCGATGGAAGTGGCGCGGGATTTGCTGCGAGACATCAATCTGGGGGCTGTCACGGGGGCGACGGCGGGATCTACCAGCTTGTCGGTGGCGAACCAGGCCGGTTCCAAGCAGAGCGGAGCGAGCTTGACCGAATTCGCCGGCGGGCTCCTGCAGTCTTCCTTCACGCCCTCCGCTTTTCAGCCGTCAACAACCGGTTTGACCGCCGCTGCGGCTGGCGCGCAGTTCTTTTTTCAGAAGATGAGGGGGACGCAGTTTGCCGCCCTGCTCGAACTTCTGGAGGAGGATGTTCGGACGAACACACTGTCTTCTCCCAACGTCGTCACCCTCTCTGGGCAGGAGGCTAGGATTCTGGTGGGAGAGAAATACCCAATCCTCAAAACGGAAGTTGCCGGTACGACCACGACCACTACCACAACCACCTTGGATTATTACCAGAATATCGGGATCGAACTTTACGTGGTCCCATCGGTCGCTGGCGACGACCATATTTCCATGCTGATTCATCCTGTTGTTTCCGCTCGGGTCGGGACGGTGGGCACAAACGCCTATCCGATCATCAACACCCGCGAAACCGAAACGCAGGTCGTCGTTGAGAAGGGGGACACGATCGTCATCGGCGGATTGCTGAAGGATGCGAAGATAAAATCCAGGATTGGACTCCCCTTCCTGGGGAAGCTTCCGGTGTTCGGGCCGTTGTTCGCCCGCTCGACGGAAGATGTGGCTAAAATTGACCTGTTAATCTTCATGACGGCACGAGTTCTCGAGCCAGGGATGATTTCTCCGGAAGAGATGCAAAAGCTGGAGGAACAGTACCAGAAGTTCTTGAGCGAGCAGATCAAGAAGAACGGCCAGGAAGCCCTCGCTTCATCCAGCGCTGTGCCGGTAACGTCCACACCGACGGAAGGAAACAAAGGGGTTTTGTACCAGAAGCCCTAGCGTGAACCTGGCCGTTCCTTGCCGAGTCAATGACCAAGACGGTAAAGACGTATGCCCTTTTTGTACCGGAGATCAAGCAACTTCTTCAAGCCAAGGATTTGACGACCCTTAAGAGTTTTTTGAGGGAGATAAATCCGGTCGACCTTGCCGAAGGATGGAAGGAGTTTTCCCGCGAGGAGCAGCTCGCCCTCTTTCAGGTCCTGCCAATGAGACGGGCCGTCGTCGTTTTTGAAGAGCTGGAGGTCGAAGAGCAGACGGCCCTGCTGAACGCCCTGGGAGACCAGGGAACGAACCAGATGATGAGCGAGCTACCCCCGGGGGAAGTCGCCCACCTTTTCCGGAAACTCCCTCCCCGGGTGACCCGTCGCCTGACCAACCTGGTGAAGAAACAGGAGGCGATCGAGCGGCTGGAAAAGGTCGCTTCCTATCCGCCTAAGACAGCCGGGGCCCTGATGCACACCGGTGTGGCCCGCCTGAAGGAATCGATGACCGCTTCCCAAGCGCTGGAGATTGTTCGGACGGTCAGCCGCAGCCATGTCCACGAGGATCAGCTCCTTTCCACTCTCTATGTCACCAATGGCAGCGGCCATCTGCTGGGGTTTGTGCCTCTGCAAAACCTCGTGGCGGCTCCTCATGATGCCAAGGTGTCGGAGCTGATCTCTTCCACGCGGGCCATTGAAGTTCCGGTAACGGCGAACCAGGAAGAGGCGGCTCGTTTGGTAGCGAAGTACAACCTCCTGTCGGCTCCGGTAGTGGATGAGGAAGGACGCCTGGTCGGCGTTCTTTTGGTGGATGACGTGCTGGATATCCTCAAACAGGAGGCCAGCGAGGATATTGCCAAGATGGCCGGGACGCGGCCGGAAGAGTTGAAACGGCGTTTCGCCAGGAGGATCTTCGTCTTCCGGCTCCCCTGGCTGGCGGTGGCGATTTTGGGCCAGTTCATCGTTTCTTTGGTGATCAAGTATTTCCAGGGGACGCTCCAGGAGGTGGTCGCCTTGGCCTCGTTCTTTCCCCTCATAGCCGCCATGGGGGGTAATGTGGGTGCCCAGTCCGCAACGGTGGCTGTCCGGGGTTTGGCGACCGGGGAACTCCGTCAGGAAGATTGGTTGAAGACGATTTTGATTGAGTGTCGTGTCGGTCTCATGCTGGGGGTGACGTACGGGGTGGTGGTAGGGCTGTTTGCCCATCTGCTGTACGGCGATATGCAGGGAAAGATTTTTTCCGCGGTGGTGAGCATCGGAATGGTGACTTCCATGACGGTGGCGGCCACCTTGGGATCGTTGGGGCCCTTTGTGCTCAAGCGTTTCGGGGCGGATCCGGCGACGGCGACCGGTCCCATGATTACGACGATCACCGATGTCTTGAGCACGTCGACCTACTTGATTCTGGCGACGCTCTTTTTGCTTTGATGCGAAACCTTTTTAGAAGGGAAGGAGATTTTCATGAAAACACGAACAGTCGCGCCGGTTGTCGGCGCATGGATGGCTGTCTTTTTTCTGGCGGGATTCGTTGAGGCCGCCTATGATGACCGCTCCACGGACCGATACGGAGAGATGGATGAGGAAAGCACCTTCGAAGAGGCGGTCGATTTAGAGCGGTTTCGACAGGGGAATGAACTGTGGGACACGCAGGAATTGATTGCCAGCGGGTTCAAAGCGTTGCACAAAGACAATGAGCGGATCTTAAAGGAACTGGAACGGCTGAAGGCCGCCGTCGAGCGGCTGGAGGGGAAGGGATACGGGTCTCAAAAACGATGAAAGAGCTTTTTATCAACGTGGAGCCGATGGAGACCCGAGTAGCGGTTCTCCAGGACGGCGTTTTTGAAGAGTTTTATGTGGAGAGGTCGTCGCCCGTCCCCCTTCTGGGGAACATCTACAAGGGGAAGGTGACCTCCATCGTGCCGGGAATCCGGGCCGCTTTCGTCGATTTGGGGATCGGGAAGAACGGCTTCCTCTATCTGACCGATATCGTTGGTCCTTCTCCGGAAGTTGAGGAATCGGTGCCGCTGGAGGGTTCACCGTCTCCGGCGCCCCACCTGTCCGGTTCCCAGATGCCCCGGATCCAGGATCTGGTGAGGATTGGCCAGGAGATTCTGGTGCAGGTCATCAAGGAGCCGATGGGGACCAAAGGGCCACGCTTGTCAACCCACTTGACGCTGCCGGGACGGTTCATCGTCCTGATGCCGCTGGACGACACCTTCGGCATCTCCAAGAGGATCGATGATCCCAAGGAAAGGGAGCGGCTCCGGACGCTGATGAAGGAACTTCACGCGCCCCGGGATATGGGGATCATCGTGCGGACGGCCGCCGACGGGGCCGACCGGAAGCAGCTTTCGCGGGATCTGCGGTTTCTGCTTTCCCTGTGGAAGAGGGTCAAGGTGCGGTCCGTCCGGGCGACGGCGCCGGCGTTGATTCATGAGGAGTATGACCTGCCGCTGCGGATCGTCAGGGACAACCTCTCCGAGGATGTGAAAAAAATCATCCTGGATTCCAGAGCGGAGTACCAACAGCTGCAGCGTTTCCTCATCCAGACGGAACCCCACATGCGTTCCAGGGTCGAACTGTACAGGGATGAGATCCCTCTCTTCGAGAAGAGGGGGCTGGAGAAGGAGATCGAGAAGATTTACAACCGCAAGGTGGAGCTGCCAAGCGGCGGCTATCTGGTGATAGAGCCGACGGAGGGGCTGGTAGCGATCGATGTCAACAGCGGCAAGTTCACCGGTAGGAAGAATCTGGAGGAAACGGCTTTCGTCACCAACATGGAGGCCGCCAAGGAGATCGCCCGGCAGATCCGTTTGCGGGATCTGGGCGGGATTCTGATTTTCGACTTCATCGACATGAATTCGCAGTCCCACAAACAGAGGGTCTTCAATACCCTCCAGAACGCTTTGCGCAAGGACCGGGCAAAGACCAACGTCAGCTTCCTGTCCGAGTTCGGCCTAGTGGAGATGACCAGGCAAAGGGTCCGGCGGTCCCTGGAGTCGGTCTCTTTTCAGGAATGTCCGACCTGCCTGGGGCGGGGAAAGATCCGTTCGGTCCTGACCGTTTCGATTCTGGCGTTGAGGCAGATCAAGAGGGTTTTCCAGAGTTCCAGAAAGCAGGCGGTGGAGGTGGTGGTTCACCCCGACCTGGCCTCGCGCCTCTTCAATGAGGACAGGGACTCGATCGCCGCGATAGAGTCCCAGTACAAGGGGCGGGTGATCGTCAAACCGGATCCTTCCGTTCCTTTAGAGATGGTCAAGGTGCAGCCCCTGGAGGACGCCAAGACCGCCGGCAGATGAGTTCTTTCCACATTCGATGGCGCAGGGAATCCCGCGGGAGGGTGTCCATTCTCCTGTTTACGGCAATCCTCTGTGGTTTTCAAAACAATCCGGTGTCCGCCCGGGAGGAGGGTTCCTCCTTCACCGATGCCGTGGTGGCTTACCAGGACAGGCGGCTGGATGATGCCTTGAGGCATGCCAAAAAGGCGGTTGTGGAAAATCCAAACCATGTGGATGCCCATTTTTTGCTGGGGGAGCTGTATTACCTTAAGCAGGATTTGACCAAAGCCAAAGAATCCTGGCAGAAGGCGTTGAAGCTCGCCCCCTCCCGTCAGGATATCCGTCAGAGAGTCGCCCAGCTTGAAGTGGAGTCGAAAATCGAGCAGGACCTGGCCAGAAGCGACACCCATCCGTTTGTCGTCCGCTTCGCCGAAGAGGGACTGCCGGTCGACATCGGGAGTCTGCGCCAGACGCTTCGCGACGTCTACCGGGAAGTAGGCCAGCAGTTCGGCTATTTCCCGGAACATCCGATTACCGTGATCCTTTATCCCGAGGGGGCTTTTGAACAGATCCGGAAAGCGGCCCACCAGCTCGGCGGCATGTATGACGGAAAGATCCGCCTTCCGGTTCCCCAAGAGCGCAACTCCCGGCCGGTTTTCGCGGAGCTCAAAAGGGTCCTGTGGCATGAATACACCCATGCCGTTGTGCAGGACCTTTCGAAAGGGGGTTGTCCCATCTGGCTCAATGAGGGATTGGCCACACTACAGGAGTCTCGGGTCTGGGAAATTTCGCTGGAGCGGTTTCACCAGGCCGTTGAATCGGATCGCCTGTATGCCTGGGATCAGTTCTGGAACCAGCCATACAAACCGCAGGAGCTTCATCTGCAATATCAGCAGGCGTACCTGATGGCCGCCTACCTCGTCAAAAGATGGGGGTGGAGCCGGATGGTCTCCCTGCTCAAGTTGCTGGGGCAGGGTTACTCGATCCAGGATGCGATCCGGCGGGAGTACAAGACCGATCCGGCTCTTGTGGAAAAAGCGTGGATTGCATGGGTCAAAAGGAACTATTGAGACAATGTCCAACTTATTATTAGTAGAAATAAATCTTTTTTCAGGTGAGGATGAGGCATTAAACGCTTCATCTGTCTTTTTTTCGCCTTTTTGCCATGGGAAGAAGGATTGGAGCTGTCCGGATCCGCTTAAAGACGGGTATAATTAATAGTGGGCAATCCCTTGTGCGTCTTTTATTTATCGTTCATGGCGGGGGGTTGAGAAGGAGGTAATTGCAATGGATACAGAAGGTTGTAGCGATTTCTTTTTTCTTATCAAGAGCGGGAACATGAAAAAAGGGCCGGGAAGAAGGAATGGTTTTACGCTGGTGGAGATTCTGCTGGTTATGGGGATTATTGCGATGCTGGCCGCTTTGGCTTTCCCCGGTTTTGCCCGCGCCCGGGTGACCGCGAACGAGATGGTTTCCATCTCAACCTGCCGGACACTCTCCTCGGCTTTGGAAAGTTACCGCTCCGCCCAGACGCCGCCGACCTATCCGGATGAGATGTCGTTTCTGGGCGATGTCGTGCCGGCTTATCTGGATGAAACTCTGGTGGATGGCACCCGAAGGGGCTACATTTTCGAGTATGAGTTCATCAATGAGAACCAATACGAACTGGTGGCCACGCCGGAAATCAGCGGAGTGACCGGGGTGAGGGAGTTTTACGTGGACGAAACCGGCATTATCCGGGTGGGGACGGACGATACCGGAACCCCCATCGAGTAGGGCCCTTTTCCTAAACAAGCTTGCCTTTCCGGGGAAGGCGTGATAAACTTTGCCTACTATGTACGCGATTGTCGCCACGGGCGGTAAACAATATAAAGTCAATCCCGGCACGGTGTTGGAAGTAGAGCGGTTGGAAGGAGAGGTCGGATCCCAGATTCGTTTGGAGGATGTCCTGGCTGTCCGGACCGAGGAGAAATTCCATATCGGCCGTCCGGTGTTGAAGGGGGCGGCGGTCGTTGCCGAGATCCTGGGCCAGACCAAGGGTGAAAAGATGGTCAATTTCACCTTCAAGCGAAGAAAGGGATACCACCGAAAGGTTGGCCACCGCCAGCAGCTGACCCGTCTTAAGGTTGTGGAGATTGTGACCAATGGCACACACTAAAGCGCAGGGTTCTTCCCGTAACGGCCGCGATTCCAACGCGCAAAGGCTGGGATGGAAAGCATTCGGCGGCCAGTACGTCACCGCTGGTTCCATCCTGCTGCGTCAGCGCGGCACCCGTTTCAGGGCCGGCCTGAATGTCGGCAAGGGCAAGGATGACACTCTTTTCGCCCTCCGGAGCGGGACCATCGTCTTTCCGAAGCCCAGGGTTGTCGCTATCCAGCCCGAATGATCGTCTCCCGCCGCTCTGTTTTTTGTGAGCGGCCGGAAGCTCTCTCCCGATGAGCCGTTTTGTCGATCAGGCCGTCGTTCGTGTGGAAGCCGGCCGCGGCGGAAACGGGGTTCATTCCCATTACCGTGACATGTGGACGCGGCATCCCGTTCCCGACGGCGGCAACGGCGGCCGGGGCGGGGATGTGATCGTCCAAGCGAACCCTCAGCTTTCAACCCTTCTCGATTTTCAAACCCAAAGGCATTTCCGGGCCGGTTCAGGCGGCAACGGTTCCAGCAAACGGCAGATGGGGGCCCGCGGCTCGGATTGTATCCTCCAGGTTCCGCTCGGGACCCTTGTCTATGACGACGATTCGCAGGATCTCATCAGGGAGATCCTCCGGCCGGGTGACAGCGTGGTGGTGGCCAAGGGCGGAGCGGGAGGCGTCGGCAACGGCTCCAGAGCCCGTTCCAAGGATCTTCATGTCAAGCATTCCACCGAGTTTCTGGAAGGGGCTGCCGGCGAAAAAAGACGGCTGCGCTTTGAACTGAAACTGCTGGCCGATGTCGGGATCATCGGCATGCCCAACGCCGGCAAATCCACCTTGATCGGCCAGATCTCCAAAGCCAGGCCGAAAGTGGCCTCTTTCCCGTTCACCACCCTTCAGCCGGTGCTGGGCTCGGTCCACCTGCCGACCGGCGTCCAGATCGTGGCTGTGGACGTGCCGGGCCTTATCCGGGGGGCCCATGAGGGGCGGGGGCTCGGGTTGGGGTTTTTAAGGCACATCGAACGGACCCGGGTCCTGATCCACCTTATCGACATGGCTGCTTCCGACGGCCAGGATCCGGTGGAGGATTATCATACCCTCCGGGAGGAGCTGAAATCTTATCAGCCGGCCATCCTCAAGAAGCCGGTTGTAGTGGCGGCCAACAAGATGGACTGTCCCGAAGCGGAAAGACAGATGAAGAGGTTTCGGCAACATGTTAAAGTGTCTATGGTTCCGATCTCGGCGAAGACAGGCCAAGGGGTTCCTGAATTGCTGAAGGCGGTTTCGAAAAAACTGACGAGGGGTTCCCGTGTCTGACTCGGTCAATCCGATGGGGGGCTTGGTTCAGTCCGCCAGGCGGCTCGTGGTCAAGGTGGGAACAAGGGTTTTGACCAACCAGACCCACCAGCTCGACCTGTCGCGCATCGATCAGCTCGTGGAGGGGATCAGCCGTGTGCTCAACAGCGGCAGGCAGGTCATCCTCGTGACCTCCGGGGCGATCGGGGCCGGTTTGGGAGTTCTGCGCTGGGGTTCCAAACCGAAGGATGTGGCCCACTTGCAGGCGGCGGCCGCGGTCGGACAGGGGCGCCTGATGCATGTTTACGCGGAGAGGTTCGCGCGGCACGGCATCGGTGTGGCGCAGATCCTGCTGACTCGGGACGACATGTCCCATCGCCAGCGCTACGCCAACGCCAGGCAGACGATGAGGGTCCTCCTGGAAGAAAAGATCCTGCCGGTCGTCAATGAGAACGACACCGTCGCCGTAGATGAAATCAGGTTCGGGGACAACGATGAGTTGTCCGTCCATGTGGCCCATCTGATGGACGCCCAACTGCTGGTGATTCTGACCGATGTCGATGGATTTGAGCGCCGTGATGGGAAAGGAAAAAGAGAGCTGGTTCCCATCGTGAAGCGGATCACGCCGGAGTTGGAAAGCTTCGCGGGCGGGGCGGGACAGCCCACCTCCACCGGTGGCATGGCCAGCAAGCTCCAGGCGGCCAAGAAGGTGACCGCCTGCGGGATCCCTATGATCCTGGCCAACGGGACCAAGCCGGGGGTTCTCACCTCCATCCTTTTGGAGAACCGGTTGTCCGGAACCCTCTTTTTGCCGGCCGGGAAAGAGAGGATCGCGGCCCGGAAGCGCTGGCTGGCCTTCACCGGCCGGCCGGCCGGAGCAATCCTGGTGGACAGCGGGGCGATAGAGGCATTGGTGGCCAAAGGCAGGTCGCTGCTGGCTTCCGGGGTCAGGAAGGTGGATGGAAGCTTTCGGCGGGGAGATCTGGTAAGCGTTTGCGATGAGAAGGGGGAGGAGTTCGCCCGCGGCGTGGTCAATTATACCCAGGAGGATCTCTCCAGGATCAAGGGGCTGCGAAGCGAGGCGATCGAATCTCTCCTTGGACGCAAAGCGCAAGAGGTTATTCACCGGGATTCACTTGTCATTTTAAAAGGTTAGGAGCGGCGGTATGAACCGGGTGCGCGCGACGATAGAGCATTTGACGCGGAGAGCCAAAGAGGCGTCGTCTGTTCTGACGGGAATCCCCTCGGATGTGAAGAACAGGGCCCTGGTCGCCATGGCGGACGGCCTCGAGTTCGGGTCCCAGGGGATTCTGAAGGCCAACGCCAGAGATATGAAGGCGGCCGAAAAGAAAGGTGTGCGGGGAGCCCTACTGGACCGCCTGATGCTCAATGCGAAGAGGATTTCCGAGATGGCGCAGGGGCTGCGGGACGTCGCCCGGCTGGAAGATCCTGTCGGCAAGGTGGTCGCCCAGTGGAAACGGCCCAACGGTCTGGTGATTCGGAAAGTTCGGGTCCCCATCGGCGTCATCGGCATCGTCTACGAGGCCAGGCCCAATGTGACCGCCGATTGTGCCGGCTTGTGCGTCAAGGCGGGCAACAGCGTGATCCTGCGGGGGGGCTCGGAAGCGTTCCACTCCAACCGGGCGATTTTCAGGCAGTTGGAAAAAGCGGCTTTAGGAGCCGGGTTGCCGAAGGGGGCCGTCAACTTGGTCCCGCTCACCGATCGCAGGGCGGTGGAGATTCTGCTGGGGCAGGTCGGTTTAGTCGATCTGGTCATTCCCAGGGGCGGGGAAGGGCTGATCCGGCGGGTGGTGGATCTGGCCAAGGTTCCCGTCATCAAACAGTACAAGGGGATCTGTCACACCTACGTGGACGCCCAGGCGGATCTGAAAATGGCGGAAGAGATCTGCTTCAACGCGAAAGTCCAGCGGCCTGGCGTCTGCAACGCGATGGAGACGATGCTGGTCCATAAAAAGGCGGCGCCCCGGTTTCTGCCGAAAATGGCCAAACGCTTTGTGGAGGCCGGCGTGGAATTGCGGGTCGATCCGAAGGCCCGCTCCTTTCTGAGGGGGTTTCCGGTCAAAGCGGCCACAAAAGAGGATTGGGCCACGGAATACCTGGCGCTGGTCCTCTCCGTCAAGGTCGTGGATTCACTGCGGGAGGCGATGGATCATATCCGACGGTACGGGTCGGGCCATTCGGAAGCGATTGTGACAAAATCGAGAGAGAACGCCGAGACGTTCCTTCGCGGCGTCGATTCTGCCGCCGTCTACGCCAACGCCTCGACCCGCTTCACCGACGGGGGCCAGTTCGGGATGGGGGCGGAGATCGGGATATCGACCGATAAACTCCATGCCCGGGGACCGATGGGGCTGGAGGAATTGACCACATACAAGTATGTGGTGGTGGGCCGGGGACAGATCCGCACGTGAGGATTGGCCTGCTCGGCGGGACATTCAATCCGGTTCACAACGGGCATCTTGCATTGGCCGAGGGGGCCCTCACGGAGATACCCCTGGGCCGGGTTGTCTGGATTCCGGCCGCCGCCAACCCGCTCAAGCCGGTTGAGGGGAAGGTGTCGGCGGAAGACCGGTACCGGATGATCCAGCTGGCCATTGAGGGCAATCCCGCTTTCACTGTTTCCCGTGCGGAGATCGACAGACCTCCTCCCTCCTACTCCGTCGATACCGTTCAACAGCTTCAGGCGCAAACGCCCGGCCGCCACGAATGGTTTTTCCTGCTCGGCCTGGATGCGGCCCAGGGGCTCGGCACGTGGCGGCAGATCGACCGTTTGCGCCAGCTTGTGACCTTTGCGGCGGTCCCCCGCCCGGGATCCAACGCCGCCGATCCGCCGGCCGGATTGAAAATCCTCCATGTGCAGACGCCGGACATCTCTTCATCGGAAATCCGCCGAAAAATCCAAAAAGGAGAATCGGTCCGGGGTCTGGTCCCGGAGTCGGTCAGGACTTACATCGAAAGCAAGGGGTTGTATCGATGAGTTTTTTCGAGATCATCCTCGTCCTGTTTTTTATAGGAATCTCCGCGTTCATGTCCCTGGCCGAGATCTCCCTGATCGGTATTTCCAAAATCCGGCTGCATCACATGGTGGAGCGGGGCGTGCCGGGGGCCAAGCTGGTTCACAATCTGGTTGCCCAGCTGGACCAGGTGATCACGACGATCCTCGTCTGGAGCAACTTCCTCAACGCTGCGCTCACCAGTCTTATCACCGCCGCCTGCGTGGTGTGGCTGGGCGAGCATCTCGGTGTCTTTGTGGCCTCCATGCTGTCCGGCAGCATTGTCCTGCTTTTTACCGATATTGTTCCGAAGATCTACGCGGCCCGATCGACCGAAAGGGTTTCTTTGGCGGTCGGCCCCGGGATGCGGGCGCTTCTTCGGGTTTCCAAACCGGTCAGCCGGTGGATGACCAACTTGACCAACGCCGTTTTGAAATTGATGCGGGTCCCGGTGACGGCCCGGTCCCCCCTCGTGACGGAAGAGGAGCTGAAGCTGATGATCGAGCTCGGGAAGAGGGAAGGGGTGCTGGGCGAGCATGAAAGGAAACTTCTGCACCGGATCTTCGAGTTCGGCGACCTGAAGGTTGAAGCAGTGATGATTCCCAGGGAGAGGATTGTCAAGGTTTCCTCCTCCGCCACGCACGACCAGATCCTTTCGATCCTGACGGAGGAGGGGCATTCCAGGATCCCGGTTTATCAGCACGACGCACCGGACAGAATCATCGGCATCCTGTATGCGCAAGAGCTTCTGCACGTGTGGCGGGAAGGGACGCTGATCGTTCTTCAAGATCTGCTGCACCCTCCTTTCGAGGTGCCCCCGGACAAGCGAGTCATCGACCTGCTGGAGGATTTTCAGAAGCACCGGGCCCAGATCGCCATTGTGGTGGATCGCGAAAAACGGGTGCTGGGGCTGGTGACGCTGGAGGACCTGACGGAAGAGATCGTGGGGGAGATCGGCGAACAGTACGATGCGAACCGGTCTGCTTGACAGGCGGTGAGCCGCCGTGATAAATTTCCGTGTCACAGCCGATAGAGGGTATTCCTGTTTTGCAACCGTTTGATGTATCATAAAGAAAGACAGAGGAGGATTCATGGAAGCCTATTGCGTAAAGTGTAAAGCCAAGAAGGAGATGAAGGACGCGAAGAAGGTCGAAATGAAGAACGGGCGTCCTGCCATGAAAGGAAAGTGCCCAGACTGCGGAACAGGGCTCTATCGGATCCTGAAGCCATAATCAACCGCTCAAGCCGCCAACTAGCCATTGCCATGGCCCAGACGGCCTTGGACGCCAAGGCCGAGGATGTGGTCGTACTTGACCTTCGGAAGCTTTCTTACAGTTTCGATTTTTTCGTTCTTTGCAGCGTAGACTCCGACCGGCACCTCCAGACGATCGCGGACGACATCAAGGAAAAGTTCCGAACGAACGGTGTGCGCTCCGCCCATGAGGAGGGTCAGCCGCAGGGGGGCTGGAAGCTGCTGGATTACGGGCCGGTCGTGGTGCACATCTTTTTCCCGGATGTCCGGGAATTCTACCGGCTGGAACGTCTCTGGGCGGACGCCCCCAGGCTTCCTTTAAAGATCAAAGCGGTTCTCAACGGGAAGGCCCAGCCCGCAAAGAAAAGCGTCAAACCCGCGCTCCGGAAGAAGCGCGCTTAAGGCGCGGATCTCTTCTATGAACCCCATTCAGCTCTTCGAGCCGACTTTAAAAGATCTCCTCCAACGAGCCGTCTCCGAGATCCGTATGTCGACCGGAAACGGCGCGGCTCCCCTGATCGAGCTGGAGATCCCCCGCTCCAGAGCACACGGGGATGTCGCCACCTCCATCGCCATGAGGATGGCGGGGGAGCTGCGCCGGCCCCCCCTCGAGATCGCGGGGAAGATCGTCGAGCGGGTCGAACGCTTTTTGCCCGGTTCCCCGCTGAAGGGGATCATCGAAAAGGTGGAAGCGAAGCCGCCCGGCTTCGTGAATTTTTTCGTCAGCCACTCCTTCCTGTGCGACGTCCTGCGCCATGTTTTGTCGCAGGGGTCCGAGTTCGGCAGGTCCCGCCTAGGGGCAGGGCGCAAGGCGATGGTGGAATTCGTCAGCGCCAACCCGACCGGGCCGCTGTCGGTAGCGCACGGCCGCCAGGCAGCGGTGGGAGACGCCCTGGCGAATCTCCTTCTTTTTGCCGGCTACCGGGTCGTCCGGGAATATTATCTCAACGACGAGGGGACCCAGATCGAGTTGCTGGGACAGTCGGTTTTGGCCCGGGCGCGGGAGACGGCCGGCCTGTCCTTTCAATTTCCGGAGAACGGCTATAAGGGGCAGTATGTCCGCGCCCTCGGAGCTGAGTTGCTGAAACGGGTCGGTCCCGGCGCGCTGGAGAAATCCAGCGCCCAGCATCTGGCGAGGACATTCGCCGTGGAGGCCCTGTCGCGGGTGATCCGGTCGGAGCTGGACCGGTTCGGCGTCCGGTTCGGTCCCTGGTTCCCCCAGAGTTCCTTGAGCCGGTTCGGCTACCTGAACCGCACGCTGGGGATCCTGAAGCGGCGCGGATACCTGTACCTTTCGGAAGGGGCCTGGTGGCTGAAATCCACCGCCTTCGGGGATGACAAGGACCGGGTGGTGATCCGCTCGGATGGACGGCTGACGTACATCGCCGCCGACATCGCGTATCACCGCCGGAAATTCCAGAGGGGGTTCGAGCTTCTGGTCAACTTGTGGGGTCCGGACCATCACGGCTACATCCCCCGGATCAAAGCGGCGATGCAGGCGCTGGGTTTCGCGCCGGAAAAGATCCAAGTCCGGATCGTCCAGTTGTGCACTTTGAAGCGCGGCAAAGAGACGATCCCCATGTCCACGCGGGAAGGAGAGTTCATCACGTTGACGCAGGTCATGGATGAGGTCGGGGTGGACGCGGCCCGCTTCTTCTTCCTGTTAAGGAAGACGGACGCCCCCCTGGAGTTCGACCTGGAGCTGGCGAAAAAACATTCCCTTGAGAATCCGGTCTACTACATCCAGTACGCCCATGCCAGGATATGCAACATCTTCGAAAACCGGAGGAAGCAGGGATTCCAGCCGGTCCGTCCGGCCGATCTGTCACGCCTTCAGGCGGGGGAGGAGGTTTTTCTGCTGAAGCTCTTGAGGGAGTTCCCCGGGGTTGTCGAAAGTTCCGCCGCCGCTCTCGAGCCGTTCGGCATCGTCTCGTATCTGCAGGAGTTGGCGGAGGCCTTCCACCGCTTTTACGACACCCACCGAGTTTTAAGCGATGACGTCGGGCTTTCTTCGGCTCGGCTGGATCTGGCGGCGGGGGTCCGCACCGTCTTGGAAAACGGGTTGAAGATTTTGGGAGTGGCCGCTCCGGAAAAGATGTAAACAGGCGATGCCAGCCGGGCTTGAATCCGCTTTAAAGATCTGCCGGGGACAGCGGATGGATCCCCATGAAACCATCCGGTTCCTTCTGGCGCAGGGGTATCAGCGGGTCGCCAAGGTTCACGATCCGGGGGACTGCAGTCTCAAGGGGGGGATCCTGGACATCTTTCCGGAGGCATTCGAGGCCCCCCTGCGGATCGAGCTGGACCATGAAACGGTGGTCGGCATTCGGTCTGTCCATCCCGTCACGGGGGAGCCGTTCTTCCAGCACGAGATGGCGATTATTCTTCCCGCCTCCGGTCTCCACAGGAAGCCGATCCGCGCTTCCGTCAAGCACCTCTTCCTGACCGAAGAAACCCCACTGGATCCCTTCGTGGATATCCGGGTTGGCGATCTGGTTGTTCATGTCAGCCACGGGATCGGCCGTTACCTGGGCTTGAAAAAAGCACGAAGCGGCGCCCGGATCATCGAGCACGTCGTCCTAGAATACGCCGATGGGGACCGTCTTTACGTCCCTCTGGAAGAGCTGCACCTTCTCCAGAAATACATCGGTTTTGAAGGACGGCCTCCGCAGCTGTCCCGGCTGGGCACGAAGTACTGGCAGCGGTCCAAAGAATGGGCACGCCGGGGGGCTGCCTCCGTGGCCCATCAGCTCCTGCTGCTGGAGGCGAAGCGTTTGAGTCGGCCCGGATTCGCTTTTCAGAAAGATACCGATTGGCAGAAAGAGATCGAGAAGGCCTTTCCTTTCCGGGAGACGGCCGGACAGCTCAAGGCGACGGCGGAGATCAAAGCCGACATGGAAGCTCCCCGGCCGATGGACCGTCTGCTGTGCGGCGACGTGGGATATGGCAAGACGGAGGTGGCGCTGCGGGCGGCCTTCAAGGCGGTGATGGACAACCGTCAGGTTGTTCTGTTGTGCCCGACCACGATCCTGGCGGAACAGCATTACGCGACCTTCTCCAGCCGGATGAAGGCGTTCCCCGTCTCCGTCGCGATGCTCTCCAGGTTTCAGTCTCCCCGGGAGCAGGCCCTGACCGTCAAGCGCCTCCAGAGGGGAGAGGTGGACATCGTCATAGGGACCCACCGGCTCTTTTCGAAGGACATCAGTTTCAAACGGCTGGGGCTGGTGATCATTGATGAAGAGCAGCGGTTCGGGGTCCGGCACAAGGAACATCTGAAAAGCTTGCGGGCGGAAGCGGATGTGCTGACAATGACCGCCACCCCCATCCCCCGGACCCTCTACCTCTCCCTGATGGGGGCCCGGTCAATGTCGATCATCGACACCCCCCCCTTCGAGCGCCTCCCCGTCAAGACCGTTGTGGCCGAGGAGAGCGGCGATTTGATCCGTCAGGCGATTTCGAGGGAAATCGATAAGTCCGGCCAGGTCTTCGTGATCTATCCATGGGTCGAAGGGATTTTCAAGATCTACGCGAAGATCGCCGCCCTGGTTCCCCAGGCCCGCCTCGTTTTGGCCCACGGCCAGATGCCTTCCCGGGCGCTTGAAAAGGCGATGCTGTCTTTCATGCGCCGCGAAGCGGATGTCCTGGTTTCGACAGCCATCGTCGAATCGGGCATCGACATCCCCAACGCCAACACCATCCTGGTGTTTCGCGCCGAATCGTTCGGCTTGGCCGACCTTTACCAGCTGCGGGGGCGGGTTGGCCGGTTTACCCGGCAGGCCTACGCCTATTTTCTCACCCCGCGAGGACTGCCGCTGACCGCGGAGGCGGCGAAAAGATTGAAGGCCATCGAGGATTTTTCCACGCTCGGGTCCGGTTTCCAGATCGCGCTGCAGGATCTGCAGCTGCGCGGAGCGGGGAACCTCCTGGGCACGGAGCAGCACGGGCATATCAGCGCCGTCGGGTTTGATCTCTATTGCCGCCTCCTGAAAGCGGAAGTCCAGAAGCTGAAGAAGCAGGGCTAAGATCGGTTTTCTCGGTCGCTCTCCGGCCTTCCTGAACAGCCATAAACGAAAGGCCATTCCCGGTGGATAAGAAGAAGCTGGAACCGCGCCCGCTTCCTAGCAGGGCTGACACCGCATGAAGTCTGGAAATGGAAACGAACTCACGCCCACGGGGTTTGCTGCTTGCGGGTGAGAGGAGCTTCATGGTACACTCCGCCTATAATCCGCAAACAGGATCCATTCTACGGAAGGAGAGAAAAGTGGTCCGGTCATTTCGATTTCAAAAGAAAGCCGTTTATGCTGTTTTCGCCGTGTCGCTTCTGGGTGTTGCCAGCGGCTGCGGAGGCAAACCGGCGGCCGTTGTCAACGGTCAGGTGATTACGCAGCAGCAGGTGGATGACCGGATGGCTCGTTTGAATCCGGCTTACAAGAGGGCGTTGGGCGGCGACAAGCGGCGGCTTTTGGAAGAGATGATCATGGAAACCATCCTCCTTCAGGAGGCCAAGCGCCGGGGGCTTGAGCGGGACCAGACCGTGGACCAGCTGGTCAGGGAAGCCAGGCGCCAGATTCTCTTGGGCCGTCTTCTGGAGATCGTCCGAGAAGGCCAGAAGAAAGAGGTGTCCGACGAGGAGATCGCCCAGGCCTACGAGGCTGGGAAGGAAACTTTTGTGGAACCGGAAACTTACAGGGCCAGCCACATCCTGGTCAGGACGCAGGAAGAGGCGCAGAAGGTGCTGGACCGGCTGAAGGCAGGGGAGTCATTCACCAAGCTGGCCGAGGAAGTTTCCATTGACCCATCCAAGGCCCGCGGGGGAGATGTGGGATATTTTTCAAAAGGGCAGTTGATCCCGGAGTTTGAGACGGCCGTTGAAAATCTGAAGATTGGCGACTACTCCGGAATCGTCCAGACGCAGCTGGGCTACCATGTGATCATGCTGACCGAACGGAAGATCGCCAGGCAGCTGCCGTTGGATGAGGTCAAAGACCAGATCCAGCGGCAGATGACCTCCCGCCAGCAGCAACGGGCGGTGGAGGAGTTTATCCAGCAGTTGAGGGCCAAGGCCCAGGTTCAGATCAAGGACCCGAGTTTCGCGATGCCCCAGCAGCCGGCATCGACTCCGAGAGCGCAGCAGGACGCCGCCCAGCCTACTTCTTAAGAATCGCGTCAGGTTTTTCCGAAGGCGGATTGAAAACCGATGAAACCGATTTCATTTCTCTTGTTATGCCTTTTCGCGCCCGCCCTGTCTCCCGCCGGTGTCTGGGCCGAGGAGATGAGGATCGTTGCGGTGGTCAACAATGAGGTGATCACCCAATCGGAGCTGAAAAGGGCCGTCATGCCAATCTACCTGCAGCTGCAGGCGAGCATGTCTCCGGAAGAAGCCGCTCTCAAAGTATCCGAGCTTCAGCAGCAGATCTTGGACCAGCTGATCGAGGAGAAGCTGATGCTGCAGGAGGCGAAGAACCCCGCTCCCGTCGAATTCTCGAAGAACAGGATCGGCACCCCGCCGCCCATCACCGTCTCGGAGCAGGAGATCGACCAGATGGTGGAGAGAATCGCCTCTACGTTTGAAAGCAGGCAGGCGTTTGAAGAGGCGATGAAGACGCAGGGATTCACCATGGAGCAGATGCGCCAGCGTTACCGCGACCAGATCACCATTCGGAAGCTCATCAACAGGCAGATTTATGCCAGGGTCTCTGTCTCTCCCTCGGAAGTGACCGCTTACTACCAGAGCCACATGAAAGAGTTCATCGTGCCGGCCGCCGTCCAGGTGGCGGTGCTGATGATCAAACCGAAGCCGGACCTGAACGCCGCCCAGGCCCGCTCCTTCGCGCAGAGCTTGAGACAGCAGATCCTCCAGGGCGGCGATTTCTATGACCTGGCAGCCCGTTATTCGGATGGGCCGAACCCGCAGATGGGTGGGCGAATCGGTTTCCTGGACCAGGGGAAAAGCCTGAAGGAGATCGACAGCGTCCTGTTCAACCTGAAGCCGGGGGAGATCTCTCCCGTTATTGAGACGGCTGCGGGGTTCCACATCTTCCGCATCGAGGGGTTCCGGCCGGCCGAGCAGGCGCCTCTAGAGTCGGTCAAGGATGTCATCCGGGACAAGCTCTACAATCAGAAAGGGGGCGCCATGTATCAGGAGTGGATCCGGAAATTAAAGGAGAATGCCTACATCTCCATCTCGTAGGTTCCCCCGCCTGCTGATCACCATGGGGGATCCGGCCGGCATCGGACCCGAAGTGCTCCTGAAATCCCTTCCCCGCATTCCCGCCCGCTTTCCCGTGACGGTCATCGGCGATATCGGGTGGCTCCGGAAAACAGCCGGCCGCCTGCGTTTTTCCGTGCCATGGAGCCGGTTTGAGTGGCTCGATCTTCAGAACGTTCCTGGACGGTTTTCGCCGGGCCGGGTTCAGCCGGCGGCCGGCCGGGCCGCGGTCGGTTATCTGCGGATGGCGATCGATCTGCTCAAGAGAGGCCGCGCCGCGGGGATCGTGACCGGCCCGGTTTCGAAAGAGGCGATTGTCATGGCCGGGATTCCTTGGATCGGCCATACCGAGTTTCTCGCCCGCTCTTTTCGACGAAAGACCGTGATGATGTTTGTGACCGGCCGTTTCCGGGTCAGTCTCGCCACGACCCACGTCAGTATGCGCCGGCTGCCGGGACGGCTGAACCGGGATCTTCTGCGCGCGACCGTCCGGCTGACCCTTCAGGCGTTGCGCCGGGATTTCGGAATCCGGCGGCCCACCGTCGGCCTGGCGGCCCTGAATCCCCACGCCGGGGAGGGAGGGTTGTTCGGCCGGGAGGAAAGCCGCCTCTTAAAGCCCGTCGTCCGCTCTTTCAGGACGGCGGTTGGAGGGCCCACTCCCGCCGATTCCCTGATGCGTCAGGCCGCCGACGGTCGGTACGACGCCGTCGTCGCCCTTTATCATGACCAGGCGCTGATCCCGGTGAAACTCTTGGGATGGGAACAGGCCGTCAACGTGACGCTGGGGTTGCCTTTTGTGCGGACATCCCCGGTCCATGGGACCGGTTTCGAGATCGCCGGCAGAGGAAAGGCCGATCCTTCCTCTATGATTGCTGCCATCCGGTTGGCGCAGCATCTCATCCGCCAGCGGAGCCGCCTGCATTGAACAGCAGGGAAATCAAAGAGATTGTCCGGCGTTACCGGCTCGGGATATCCCCCCGTCGGATGGGGCAGAATTTCCTGGTCGATCCGAGGGTCCTTTCCCGCATTGTGGAGACGGTCGGCGTCGGCCCCCGGAGCGTTGTTGTGGAGATCGGAGCCGGTCTGGGGGCGTTGACGGCCGGCCTTTTGGAAACCGGCGCCATGGTTTACGCGGTGGAGAAGGACGCCGGTTTCTTGAGGGTTCTGACCGACCGCTTCAAGGACCAGGATCGGCTCCAACTGATCCAGTCCGATGTGCTGAAGCTGGACCTGGGTTCCTATGCCTCGGGCAGACCGAAAGAGTTGCTGATCACCGGGAACATCCCATACTCCCTGACCTCCTCCATACTGGAGTTTTTGCTCCGGCAGCGCCGGTGGGTGAAACGGGCGGTCCTGACCGTTCAGCGGGAGGTTGCCGTCCGGGTGACGGCCCAGCCGGGCACCAAAGCGTACGCCAGCATCTCGCTGTTGGCCCAAGTGGCGTTCATGCCATCAGTCGCTTTCACCATTGCTCCGAGCTGTTTCTATCCGCAGCCCAAAGTGACCTCCGCCGTGTTGCAGCTGGATCCGGTGGACGCGCTCGTTGTGGCTCCCGAAGAGGAAGAGCGGGTCCTCCGGCTTGGACGGCAGCTGTTCACCCACCGCCGGAAAACTCTCCTGAATTCTCTCTGTTTATGTATGGATGGTCAGGACAAGGAGCGGCTGATGCAGCAGATTGCGGCGGCCGGGCTGGATCCTGTCAGGCGTCCGGAAACCCTCTCCCTGCAGGATCTGGTCCGGTTGGCAAGGATCTTATCCGTTAAATAAAAATAAATCCTGGCAAGTAGGTTTATCCGGCAGCGGTCCGGTTCCATCAGACATACTTAAAGAGAGACCCTCCGCCAAGAACGGCCGGCCGTCGCCGCGGTTCGTTGACTTCACTGTACCCATTTGCTACGATACCGAGGCGATGGAGATTTCACCCAAGGAAGTCGAATATCTTGCCCAGTTGTGCCGGTTGGAACTGACCCCGGAAGAGTTGAAACTCTTCGCTCCTCAAATCAAAGAAATCCTCTCCTACGTGGAGATTCTCAAAAGCGCTCCGACGCACAACACCCCGCCCACCACCCATGTGTTGAGCTTGGCGAACGTCTATCGGGAGGATCAGATCCGGCCTTCGCTGGATACCGAGAAGGCGTTGGCGAACGCCCCGGCCAGGGAAGGGCCCTTTTTTAAGGTTCCCAAGGTCATTGACGCTTCATGACGGTTTTCGAACTTCAACAGATGTACCGGCAAGGGAAAACCGGTCCCTCCGAGGTCGTCAGAGAACTCGTCAAGAAGGTGGAGGTCTGGGAACCGGCTATCCACTCGCTCGCCTGGTTTGACCCAGAGTGGCTTACCCGGCAGGCCGCCGCTCTTGAAAAGGGTACTGGACCGAAGGGACCTCTCTGGGGGGTTCCGGTGGTCGTCAAAGACAATATTTGCGTGGAGGGGGTCCCTGTCACCTGCGCCAGCCGGATCCTCAAAGGGTTTCGCCCTCCTTACAACGCCACCGTCATCGAACGGCTCCAATCGGCCGGCGCGCTGCTGGCGGGGATGGCGAACATGGATGAGTTTGCCTTCGGATCTTCCTGCGAGCATTCCTGCTACGGTCCCACCCGCAACCCATGGGATCTGTCCCGGGTCCCCGGCGGTTCCAGCGGCGGTTCGGCCGCTTCCGTGGCGGCCTCCATCGCCCCTTTGGCCCTGGGATCGGATACGGGGGGATCGATTCGGCAGCCGGCCTCCTTCTGCGGCGTCGTCGGTCTGAAGCCGACCTACGGCCGCGTTTCCCGCTACGGCCTGATCGCTTTCGCTTCTTCCCTGGACCAGATCGGCCCGCTGGCCCGCACGGTGGAGGATGCCGCGCTTCTGTCGCAGGTGATTTTCGGTTTCGACCAGAGGGATTCCACCTCCGGCGATCTGCCTGTCCCCGATTATCTGCAGCAGATCAAAACCGGCGTGAAGGGTTTGAAGGTCGGCCTGCCGAAAGAGTGTTTCGGCAAGGGGCTTGATGCCGGCGTGAAAACCGAGTTGGAGAAGGCCTTCGAGCAGTGCCGGGCGCTTGGGATAGAACTGCGGGAGATTTCGCTGCCCCGCACCGACTACGCGATCCCGACCTACTACGTGCTGGCGACCGCCGAGGCCAGTTCCAACCTGGCCCGTTTCGACGGCGTTCAGTACGGGTACAGGTTCCCGAACGCCTCCAACCTGATGGAGCTGTACGCCAAAACCCGCGGGGAAGGGTTCGGGCCGGAGGTCAAAAGACGGATCATCCTGGGAACCTTCGTCCTCTCCTCCGGCTACTACGACGCCTATTACGGCCACGCCTTGAAGGTCCGGACGCTGATCAAGGAGGATTTCGACCGGGCGTTTGAGCAGGTCGACTGCATCCTCACCCCCACCGCCCCCACGCCGGCTTTCCGGCTGGGCGAGAAACTCCAGGATCCTTTGACGATGTATCTGTCGGATATCTTCACCATCTCCATCAACCTGGCCGGTCTGCCGGCCTTGTCGGTCCCGTGCGGTTTCACGCCGGAAGGGCTGCCGGTCGGCCTGCAGTGGATCGGCCGGCCTTTCCAGGAGGAGGTCCTGTTCCGAGGCGCCTATGCTTACCAGCAGGCCGCCGGCTGGCACACAAAGCGTCCGCCGGAACCCAAGGGGGCCTCCTCATGAGCCGACAGACAGCCGATTCAGCCGTCGTCATCGGGCTGGAGGTGCACCTGCAACTGAACACCGCCACCAAGATTTTCTGCGGCTGCCCGACCCGGTTTGGAGCGCCGCCCAACAGCCAGGTTTGCCCGGTCTGCCTGGGGTTCCCCGGGGTTCTGCCGGTTCTCAACAGGCAGGTTCTGCGCTACGGGATCCGGGTGGCGCTGGGTTTGAACTGCTCCATTCAGCCGAAAATCGTTTTCCACCGGAAGAATTATTTTTACCCGGACCTGCCGAAGGCCTTCCAGATTTCCCAGTACGACCTGCCGCTGGGCTCCAGCGGTTTCGTCGATCTGGAGAACAAAAAGGTCCGGATCAACAGGGTTCACATGGAGGAGGATGCCGGCAAGCTGATCCACAAGGAGGGGGAGCCGGCGAGTTTGGTAGATTACAATCGATGCGGCATTCCTCTGCTGGAGATCGTCAGCGAACCGGATCTCTGTTCGCCGGAGGAGGCCTACGCCTACCTGAAAACGCTCAAGGGGATCCTCCAGTACCTCGAGGTGTCCGACTGCGACATGGAAAAAGGGTCTCTGCGGTGCGATGCCAACGTGTCGCTGCGTCCCCAGCCGGACGTTTTGGGCGCCAAGGTGGAGATCAAAAATCTCAACTCGTTCAAGGCGGTTGCCCGCTCCTTGTCGTATGAGATTCGCAGGCAGGGCGAAATTTTGGAAGAAGGGGGACGCGTTGTCCAGGAGACCCGATTGTGGGATGATGTAAAGGGCGTTACCCAGGGTATGAGAAGCAAGGAGTTCGCCCATGACTACCGGTATTTCCCGGAACCAGACCTGGTCCCGTTCTCGGTGTCCACGGAGGAGGTCGAAGCGGTGCGCGCCGCGCTGCCGGAATTGCCGGCCCAGCGGGCGCGGCGCTTCATGGCGGCGTACGGCCTGCCCCCGGCGGATGCCCGTCAGTTGACGGCGGAGAAGGCGACGGCCGATTATTTTGAGCAGTGTGTGAAGGCCCTGCCGGCGCCGGTCGAGAACAAGAGGGGGAAAGTCTTCGCGAACTGGATCGTCAGCGACATCAGCCGGGAGATCAACGAGCGGGGGCTTGAGAACATTCAGGCGCTGGGGTTTCCGCCCTCCTCTTTAATCGAGTTAATCGGCCTGGTTGAATCCGGCGCCATCAGCGGGAAGATGGCTAAGGAGGTCTTTATCGAGTCTTTGGCCTCCAAGAAATCGCCGGCCGCGGTCGTGGCCGCCAAGGGGATGTCGCAGGTCACCGACCGGCAGGCGATTAGAGAGGCGGCTTTGGCGGTCATCCAGGAACAACCGAAGGCGGCCGAAGATTTCCGAAACGGCAAGGCCCAGGCGCTGATGTTCATGGTGGGACAGCTGATGAAGAAGACCAAGGGGGCCGCCAGCCCGGCCATTTCCCAGGAAATCCTGAAAGAACTATTAGGAGGAGAAAACTCGTGATCCGTTTTTATCGACGGTCTGTAATTGTGCTGACGGTTTGTCTGGTCGGTTCCATCGGGCTGCTGTGCTTCGCCCAAAGGGAGCTGTCCGCCCAGAAGTCAACCGTGGAGGCGCTCTATGACCAGGTGGAGCTGTTGGCGGAGGCGATCACCATCATTCAGTCCGATTACGTGAATGAGGTGGAACCGAAGCGGCTCATCTACGGGGCCCTGAAAGGACTCGTGGAGTCACTGGACCGGCACAGCCAGTTCATGGACCCGGCCGCTTTCACCGAGATGCAGGTGGAAACGAAGGGGGAGTTCGGCGGGGTGGGGCTGGAGATCACGATCTCCAAGGACGACTACCTGACGGTCGTGGCGCCGATCGACGATACCCCTTCCTCGAAGGCGGGTTTACGGCCGAACGACAAGATCGTCAAGATCGACGGCCAGTCGACGCGCGGCATTTCGCTGCATGAAGCGGTCAAGCGTCTCCGAGGACGGCCGGGAACGAAAGTGGAGTTATCGGTCTTCAGGGAGACCGACAGCAAGATGCTGGACTTCACCCTGACCCGGGCCGTCATCAAGATCCAGTCCGTCAAGGAGGCGAAACTGGTCGACGGGCAGATCGCCTATGTCCGGATTGCGGAATTCCAGGATGGGACAGGGCGGGATTTGAAAAGGACGATGGAACAACTGGACAAGGGGGAGCTGGACGGGCTCATCCTTGATTTGAGAAACAATCCAGGCGGTTTACTGGATGTCGCCGTGGAGGTGGCGTCCGTTTTCCTTCCGAAAGGGTCCCTCATTGTTTCCATCAAGGGTCGGATCAAAAACCAGGACAAGGAATATTATGCCGAGCTGGAGAATCCGCATCTGGAGTTTCCGATCGTCGTTTTGATCAACGGCGGCTCCGCCTCCGCTTCCGAAATCGTCGCCGGGGCCCTTCGGGACCATGAAAGAGGGATTCTGATGGGGACAAAAAGTTTCGGCAAGGGGTCGGTCCAAACCGTCATGCCGCTGAAAGACGGCTCCGCCATCCGTTTGACCACATCTCTTTACTACACCCCCTCCGGCAAAACGATCCACGGCGCGGGTCTTGAACCAGATGTCAGCGTCAACAAAGAGCAGCCGCCGGCCGTTCCGGAGAAGGAGCAACCGGAGATCCCCGGCGAGGGGCTCCCGGAACAGGTTGCCGATCCGGTGGTTCTGCGGGCGGTGGATCTGTTGAAGGGCATCAAGGTCTATAAGATCGTCCGTTGATTCCGTGAAGCCGCCGCCGCAGCCACCCCTTCGCACCGGTGTGGCGGGCCTTCTTGTTTTTCTGTCGGTGCTGGCGGGTCTTTTTTACGCGGCCGGAGCCGCTCCCCGCGCCGCCTCCGTTCCGAAAAAAAAGAAGGTCCCCGCGCCGGCCGTCGCGCAGATCCGCGGGCCGGTTCCCTCCCGTCAAGCGGCGCCCGCGTTCCGGTTTCCGCGAGGGAAGGGAAAAATTGCCATCGTCCTGGATGATTGGGGATATAGCAGCCGGCATATCTCCTCGCTGAAGACGATCCGGCAGCCGCTGGCCATTTCGATTCTGCCAGGACTGCCTCATTCGGAGGATGTCGCGCTGGCAGCCCGTTCCGGCGGGCATGAAGTGATGCTTCACATACCGATGGAACCGGAGGATGCCGGCGCCCCCAGGGAAGAGGCGACGATCTGCGCCGGCATGTCCAAAAAAGAGGTGTCGCGCCGGCTGGAGAAATCCCTTTCCACCGTCCCTTACGCGCGGGGGATCAACAACCATCAGGGATCGAAAGCGACCGCGGACCGGAAGCTGATGAAGCTTGTTTTGGAAGACGTCAAGCGCCGGGGTCTTTTCTTCGTGGACAGCTACGTCACGGAACGTTCCATCTGCCGGGAGGTCGCCAGAGAGCTCGAGATTCCTTTCGCGCGGCGATCCGTGTTTTTGGACAACAGCGCCAGCCCCGTTTCGATCCGGAAACAGCTGACCGAACTGGCCGCAGCGGCTTCCCGGGAAGGGGCGGCGGTGGGGATCGGTCATGACCGACCGGCCACCCTCGCGGTGTTGAAGGAACTGCTGCCGGCCCTCGAGGAGGCCGGTTATGACGTCGTGCCCGTTTCCGAATTGGCGTCCGTCCCCGAATGACGCGGGAGAGCTTGTCTGTTCAGGGCATCGCGTGGTATTCTGGTTGTGTCGGTCATTCATTCACGCATCCACATTCCGGTCCATGCTGATCTTAGGGATTGAAACCTCATGTGACGAAACCGCGCTTGCCCTGGTGGAAAACGGCCGCTGGATCAGAGGAACCCAGATGGTTTCGAGCATCGCCTCCCACCAGCGCTTTGGCGGGGTCGTACCTGAAATCGCAAGCCGCGCCCACGTCGAGCTTTTCACCTGCGAGCTGGAAACGCTCCTTTCCGATGCCGGGGTCAGTGGCCGCGACATCGACCGGATCGCCGTCACCTGCGGGCCGGGTTTGCCCGGGTCGCTGTTGGCGGGTGTCATCGCCGCCAAATCGCTGGGATGGATCTGGAAAAAACCGGTCGTCAGGGTGAACCACCTTCATGCTCATCTTTATGCGGCGGTGATGGGTCTGCCGCAATGGCCGCTGGATGAACCGATGGTCGGCCTGGTGATTTCGGGCGGGCACACCGCTCTCGTCCAGATGAAAGGGATGAGTCGGTTCTCCCTCTTGGGCCAGACCCGGGACGACGCGGTGGGGGAGGCCTTTGACAAGGTGGCGAAACTCCTGGGACTGGGGTTTCCCGGCGGCCCGGAGATTGAGAAGACGGCGCGTCTGGGCAACGACAGGGCCTACCGGTTTTCTGTCCCGAAAATCAAGGGGGGGTCCGATTACGATTTTTCCTTCAGCGGGATCAAGACGGCGGTCCTTTACACGGTGCAGCGGCCCTCCCCGGAGCGGGGCGTCTCGGGTCCGAAGCTTCCCGCGGCGCAGTCCCTGAAGCCGGAATTGGTGGCCGATCTGGCCGCCAGTTTTCAGAGGGCTGTGGTGGATGAGGTCGTGATGAAGTCGGTTAAGGCGTGCCGGTCGCTGCGGGTTTCCCGGCTGGTCGTCGGAGGCGGCGTCATCGCCAACCGGCCGCTGCGAGAACGGCTGAAGGAGGTTTGCGGGGATTCCAAGATAGAGGTGGCCATTCCGCCGATGGGACTGTGCACCGACAATGGGGCGATGATCGCCGGTCTGGGATTTTTACTTGATCCGGCGACGGCCGCCGAACTGACGGCTGTTCCGGACCTAGCCATGGGAATGAACTAACCGATGATATCCGACTTCGAGGTTGTCACCCGTCTGTTCGCGGCGCTTGTTTTAAGCGGCCTGGTGGGTCTGGAGCGGGAGGTGAGCGGACGGGCCGCCGGATTCCGGACCCATATCCTGGTGTGCGTCGGTTCCACGCTGATCATGCTGACATCCATCTATCTCTTCGAGGCCTACCGGTCGACCGGAGCCGGCATCGATCCGGGCCGCGTCGCCGCGCAGGTCGTCAGCGGGATCGGATTTCTCGGAGCCGGCACGATCATCCAGGTGCGCGACGCCATCCGAGGTCTGACGACGGCCGCTTCTCTGTGGGTCGCGGCGGGAATCGGGCTGGCCGTGGGGACCGGATTCTACGTCGGAGCTATCGCCGCGACGGCCATGGTCCTCATCGTGCTGTTCCTCCTCTCCCGTCTGGAACGGCATGTCGTCAAGAGCAAAAGGCAGGAACAGGAACTGAAGGAAGATGTCTAAACCGATCTCCACGAGGAGGGAAAAACGATGGCGATAATGGGCAAAGGCAAGGGAAAACCGGCCCCGGAATCCGGGGACCGGGTTTTGGATGTGACGGCCAGCATGCAGGGTTCCCTCGTTTTTCAGGAGCCGGTTTCGTTGCGGATCAGCGGGCGGTTCCAGGGGACCCTTCAGACGAGGGGATCCCTGACCATCGGCGATGAGGCGGTCGTCCAAGCCGACATCACCGGGGAGGAGGTTATCGTCGCCGGCCGGGTCAACGGCAAGCTGATCGCAAAGAATTCGCTGCGGCTGGTTCCGCCGGCTCTGGTGACCGGGGAGGTCTGGACCCCCGTTCTCGAAGTGGAGCAGGGGGCCCGTTTGGATGGGGAGATCCATATGGCGGAGACCCAGCAGAACATGAGCTTGGATGAAGTGGCGGAGTATCTGGAAGTGGAAAGCCGTTTGTTGGAACAGTGGGCCCGGGAAGGGAAGATTCCAGGCAGCCAGGAGCAGGGCCGGTGGTGGTTTGACCGGACGAAAATCGATCAATGGGTGGCCAGCCAGAAAAGCTCTTAAGCATTGAAGAATCGGCCCGCCGTCTGGGAAAGTCGGTTCAGGAAGTGCAGAACCTCATCCGGCAGGGCCGCCTGGAGGTTTTCCGCCTGGGCGGCAACATGGTCCGGCTGCGGCTGCGGGATGTGGAGGCGCTTGGCGGCCGGTTGCAGCCGCCGCCGAAGCCGGCCGTTCGGGGCAGCGGGGACCGATGGCTGGACTTTCTTTACTTCAACGATTTCTATATCATCGGCATTCTTCTCATTTTGACCCTTTTGGCGGTTATTTACGCCCTTTAATCCGCCGATGCCCTCTTTGCGCCAGGTCCTATCACAGTACAAGGCCGGTCGAGTCAGCCGCGCGCAGGTCCTGGACTTTTTGAACGAGCTTCCTTATAAAAATCTCCGTTTCGCCAAGGTGGACACCCACCGCCTCTTAAGGCGGCGTTCGCCGGAAGTGATCTATGCCAAAGGGAAATCGGTCCAGCAGATCGTCCGAATTGCGTCAGTCCTCCATGAAGCAGGGCAGCCGGTTTTCATCACGAAGTTGACCCCGGCGGCCGCCCGCCAGATATGCCGCCGGCTGGAATGGCTTTCCTATCATCCGCAAGCGCAGGTTGCCACGAATGGGGTTTCAGCGCGCGCGGGCGCGAAATCCAAAAAGAAAGTGCTCGTCGTCACCGCCGGGACGTCCGATCTGCCGGTGGCGGAAGAGGCGATGGCGACCCTTCGATGGATGGGCTGCGCCGCGCAGGGGATCTTCGACGTCGGGGTGGCCGGCCTGCACCGGATTTTGGCGCAGAGAGGGACGCTGCGGCGGGCCGCCGTCATCATCGTGATCGCCGGCATGGACGGGGCCTTGCCGAGCGTCATCAGCGGTCTGGTGAAATGCCCTGTCGTGGCGGTTCCGACCAGCACCGGCTACGGCGCCTCCTTCAAGGGGGTGGCCCCTTTGTTGACGATGCTCAACAGCTGTTCTCCGGGTGTCTCGGTGGTGAACATCGACAACGGTTTCGGGGCGGGGTACCTGGCCGCCCTGATCGCCGGCGGATGAAGATCCTTTATCTGGACGCCTCCGCCGGCGTCAGCGGCGACATGCTGTTGGCCGCCCTGCTGGATATGGGTTTGCCCGCCCGGAGAGTCCGTTCGGTTATCAACGCCATCGGGCTGCCGCATTTGCGGTTTTTCGTGGAACGGGTTCAAAAGCAAGGGCAGGCAGCGGCTCGGGTGATATTCCGCCAAGAGGGATCCGGCAACGGTTCTTTCCGGCGCGCTGCGGACGGCTATCAGCGGCTGCGGGGTGCCGTCGGTTTAAGCGGTTCCATCCGGGAAAATCTCAAAAAGATTCTCTCCGCGCTGGCCCGGGCGGAAGCGAGGGTGCACGGCGTTTCACCGGCGCTCGTGCGCTTTCACCAGGTCGGCACGCCGGACACGCTCGCCGTCTGGGCCGGCATCTGCGCCGGGTTTGATCATTTTCAGGTGAAGGCCCTCTACTGTTCCGATATCCCGATAGGGCGCTTCCATCTGGGGCATCATGGCGAGAAGATCTTTTCTCCGGGGCCGGCCACCCGTCTGCTTCTGCGGGATTTCCGGACCCGTCTCCTGGCGGAGAGGTTCGAGAGAACGACGCCGACCGGCGCGGCGGTTCTGTCCGCTTTGGGTTCGCCTGGATCCGCGCCGGTTTTTGCATTGTTGAAGATTGGCAACGGCACAGGTCAAAAATCTCCTCCCGATGGTCATGGAGTTCTGCGCCTTTTCCTGGGGAAAACGGGTTAAATATGGCTAAAATTGATTTGGCTCTTGACATGACCCTTGGTGTCATATAGACTTAGCAATATCCGAGAGATGGACATCATAAGGTCAGACTTCGAAAACAACCATCGCGGGGTTTCTGTGGATCGAAACCGCCATTTTCCCCATTTACTCTTTTCTTTAAGCCGTTGCGGATTCTTTCTCTTTGCCTGCATGCTGCTGACCGGCGGCGCCGCCAAGCCAGGGCAGCTCTTGCTGAATGAGGCCAAGTTTTACCGGGCCGAGGGACATCAGTATCAATCCGAAGGCAATCTGGTCGCGGCGGAAGCCTCTTATAGGAAGGCGATTATCGCCCATCCCCTTTATGCCGAGGCCTACAACGACCTCGGAGTGATCTTGGAAAGCCGGAATAAACTGGCCGACGCCGAGAACAGCTACAAAACAGCATTGCGGATTAATCCCGGCTTGGCCGCCGCCCATTCCAACCTGGCCCTTCTTTACGAAAAACAGGGGAAGGTCAAGGAAGCGGGCGAACACTGGGGGAACCGGGTCAAACTCGGTTCGGCCGGAGATCCCTGGACGGAACAGGCCCGGGAGAAACTCCTTCAGTACAACATGCCTGTTCCTTTGACCCCCGAACAGATGAAGGTCAAGCGGGCCGATGAGATCAAGAGGGCATTGAAAGACGGCCAGCTGCACATGCGGGCCAAGCGCTGGGACAGGGCCGCGAAAGAGTTTCAGCGGGTCTTAGAGTTGGATCCGAAAAATTCCAAGGCCGCCGCTCATCTCAAAGAGGTGCTGACCCATTGGAAGAAGGAGAAGGGACTCAAGCCGGATCCGCAGAGGGAGGCTGAGCGTGCTTATGAAGCGGGCCAGGTTTACCTGAAGGGGGGCCGGCTGGATTGGGCCGAGCAGGAGTTCAAGAACGCCCTGAAGATTGATCCAAAGCATAAAGGGGCCGCGCGTGGCTTAAGTGATGTCCAGAAGGCGAGGAAGATACTGGCGGAAAAGGGGATCAGCGCCGACAAAGGACCGGACCGGGATGTTCTGATGGCGGCGATGGACGCTGCCCTTCTGATGCAGGGGGCGACCGGTCAAGCCGACCAGGCGAAGCGGTGGGCCGAAGAGGCGGCCCGGAAGGCCGGGGAGGCGCAGAAACGGCTTGCGGCGGCCCGGATGGCAGCGGAAGAGGCGGACCGTTTAGCGGCAATCAGGAAGATGGAATACGAGAAGTGGAAGAGCGAACTGGACCGTCGAGCGGCAGCCCTTCGGGAGGCTGAAGAATCGGCTAGAAAAGCCACCGACCGTCTCGCTGAGGAAACGAAAAAGACGGAAGCCCTGCATCAGGTGGAAGCGGCCCAGAAGCAGGCGGAGGAGGCCATGCAGCAGGCCGAGCAGGCCAGGCAGCAGGCGCAGGCCGCCATGCAGATGGCTGAAGAGACGAAGAAGCAGGAGTTGGCCAAGGAGGCGCAGGCCGCCATGCAGCGGGCCATGGAAGCCAAGCAGCTTTCCGAACAGGCTTCGCAGGAGGCGCAGGTTTTGAGGCGTCAATTGGGGACGTCGGTTCCGGAAGCCAAGAAACCGGCGCAGAGCACAGAATCGTCCCGAAGGGAACGATGGGAAGCGCCTGAAAGAAAATCGGCGCCGGAACCGAAAAAAGAACCGGTCAAAGCGGTTTCCCCGAAGGAGGAGGAACCGTCAGCGGCGGTCTCGACCGACGCGAAAGCGCTGGCTGAGCAGATGGAGCGGGATAAGACCAAGAACCGGCTCCAGACGATCCGGGAGATCTATCAGCGCGGCGTGACCGCGATGCGGCAGGGACGTTACGAGGAGGCGATCAGTCATTTCCAGCAGGTATTGGAGCTCGATCCGAACCATCCAGAAGCCAAGCAAGGGTTGAAGCGGGCAGAGATCGCCCTGTCCAAATCGACCAAGTAGATCGTTTCATAACGTAAACCTTTAGGAAATCCATCACTTTCATTCCCTCATCGTGCAGGAACGGTTGTTTCTCATCGACGGTTCTTCCTTCTGCTACCGGGCTTTTTACGCGGTCAGAAATCTGAACACGTCGAAAGGTCAGCCGACCAACGCTGTTTTCGGCGTTGTGACCATGCTGAAGAAGCTGATGGAGGAGGAGAATCCGGTTTTCATGGCCGTGGCGTTCGATATGGCCAAACCGACGTTCCGGCACGTCCGTTACGCCGGCTACAAAGAGCACCGGAAGCCGATGCCGGAAGAGCTGGTGAGCCAGCTCCCCTTTATCCGGCGGGTTTTCGACGCCTACCGGATTCCGGTTTTCGAAAAGGAGGGATACGAAGCGGATGATATCTTGGGGACCATTGCCCGGCAGGCGTCCCGCCACGGATTCGACGTTTACCTCGTCACCAGCGACAAGGATTCCTTCCAGCTTTTGGGATCGAACGTCAAGGTGTACAAACCGACCCGTGAAGGTTATGAGATCGTGGATGAGCAAGCGCTCCGGAAAAAATGGGGCGTCCGACCCGACCAGGTGGTGGAGGTGATGGCGCTGATGGGCGACGACACCGATGCGATCCCGGGGGTCCCCGGCATCGGCGAAAAGACCGCGGTGGAGCTGATCCAGAAATTCGGCTCCGTCGACAACCTGATGAAGAACGTGGCGCAGGTGCCTGGCCAAGCGCGTCGGCAGGCGCTGTGCGAGCACCTGGATCAGTTAAAGATGAGCCATGAACTGGCCCTTCTGGATACCGCCGTTCCGATCGAGCTGAATCTGAATTCTTTGCGGGTTCGGGAGCCGAACCAGCAAGCCCTCTACGAACTTTTTCAGGAATTGGAGTTCAAAAAGCTTTTGAAGGAGATGGCGCCCCCGAAGCGGGCCTGCGCCGCCATCGAGATCCGGACCGTGGCGCAGGCCGGCGAGCTGTCCGGGCTGCTGGAGAAGATGAGGCGGTCGGGGCGGTCGGCGGTTGTTCCGGTCCGGGGTGGTTCCGACGGGGTTGGGCCCCGATTTCAGGGGATCGCGGTCTCGTTTGAGGCCGGTTCGGCCTGGATTATTCCGGGGCGTGAGGTGCCGGATTCTTTGAGAGAGCTTCTGGCCGACCCCCGCTTCCTGAAGGTATGCCCTCTCATGAAGGAGTTCATCCTTGTTTTATTGGAACAGTGCCTGGAATTTTCCGGGACCGGCTGGTGGGATCCCTGCCTGGCCTCTTATCTGCTGGATCCGGCCCGGCCGTCGCATGGGGTGGCGGCCCTTGCCGAGGAGTTTCTGCAGGCCCCCTTCGGGCCGGCCGACGCGCAGGGCACAGCCGCCATGGAGGCCGAAGCGGCCCTGCGGCTTTACCCCCGGCTGGAGAAGGAGATAGAGGCGAAGAATTTGGCCCTTCTTCTGGAAGAGGTGGAGACCCCTCTGGCGGTTCTTCTGGCCCGGATGGAGTTGAGGGGCATCGGGGTGAACCTGGATGAACTGCGATCCCTTTCGAAGGAGATCGACAGGACGCTGGAAGGGCTGACGCAGCAGATCCATCATCTGGCGGGAGAAGAAACGCTGAACATCAACTCTCCGAAACAGCTTTCACAGGTTCTCTTTGAAAAGCTCAAGCTTCCGGTTATCAAGAAGACGAAGACGGGTGCGTCGACCGATGAGGAGGTTCTCAAGCGCTTAAGTTCCGTTCACGATCTTCCCGCCAAAATTCTGGAATACCGGGAGCTGGCGAAACTGCGCTCCACGTACGTGGAGGCGCTCCCGAAGCTGGTGGACCCGGCGTCAGGCCGCATCCACACCTCTTTCAACCAGATGGTCACCGCCACGGGACGGCTCTCCTCCTCGCAGCCGAATCTGCAGAATATCCCGATCCGGACGGAGCTTGGACGGAGGATCCGCCGGGCCTTTGTTCCGACGCAGTCAGCGGGCCTTTTCCTGGCGGCCGACTACTCGCAGATCGAGCTGCGGATCATGGCCCATCTGTCGCAGGACGAACGGCTCCTGGAAGCGTTCCGTAACGGCGAGGACATCCACCGGGTCACCGCGGCCGAGATCTTTCATGTGCCGCCGGCCGATGTGACGGCCGATCAGCGGTCGGCGGCGAAAACAATCAATTTCGGCATCATGTACGGGATGACACCGTTCGGGCTTTCCAAGGAGCTCGGGATCGATCCAACAGAGGCGGGCGAGTTCATCGAACGCTATTTTTCTCAATACCCGAAAGTTCGGGTCTACCTCCAGCGCTGTCTGGAGGAGAGCCGACGAAACGGCTACTGCGTCACTCTTTTTAACCGCAGGCGCTATATCCCGGAGCTGCAGGCCAAAGACCCCGTTGTCCGGCAGTTCGCGGAAAGAACCGCCATCAACGCCCCCATCCAGGGATCGGCGGCGGATTTGATAAAAATCGCCATGATTGACCTGGACAGGGCCATGAGAGCGAAAGGGCTGCGCTCCTCCATGGTGCTTCAAGTGCATGACGAGCTGATTTTCGATATCGACGGGCGGGAACTGGAGCCGATGAAACGGCTGGTCAAAGAGATCATGGAAGCGCCGGTTCTTCAGGGCAAACCGCTGAAGCTTTCTGTCCCGGTCGAGGTTCGGCTGAAAGTCGGATCGAACTGGCTGGAGGCCTCCGTATCATGACCGTTTGCATGCTGGTCTCGGAGATGGAGCCGTTCGCGAAGACCGGCGGGTTGGCCGACGTGACGGGAGCGCTTCCTCCGGCGCTCGGCAGGAAGGGAATCGACGTTCATCTGTTTCTGCCCCGGTACGCCTCTTTGTTGAAACAGAAAAGCCCGGTGAAGCCCCATAAAAACGTTACGGTTCACCTGATCGGACATCCTTTTTTCAGCGGGCGGGCCGGACTTTACGGCGACTCCAAGGGGGACTACCCGGACAATCTCGAGCGGTTCGGTTTTTTCTGCCGGCAGGCCCTGTTGACCATGCGGCTGAAACGGATCCGGCCGGACATCCTGCATGTTCATGATTGGCAAGGAGCGCCTGGTATCGTATATTTAAAAGGTGGCTGGGGGACGGACCCGTTCTTTTGCGCGACACGAACCGTGCTGACCATCCACAACTTGGCCTATCAAGGGATTTTTCCCCGGAACCGGTATCCACGCTTAGAGATTCCAGGTGCGCTCTTTCATCTCCATGGTCTGGAGTTCTACGGCAAAATCAACCTCCTGAAAGGAGGGCTCCAGTTTGCCGATGCCGTCACCACGGTCAGTCCCACGTATGCTCGGGAGATTCAGACCTCCGAGCAGGGGGCCGGTTTGGACGGTGTGCTGCGGATGCGGGCCAGGGATGTGACCGGCATTTTAAACGGTCTCGATCCGCAGGCGTGGAACCCGGCTTCCGACAGGGCGCTGGCTGTCCCATTCGACCGCGGCTGTGTGGAGAGGAAGAGGACAAATAAGGAGGCGCTTCAGAAGGAATGGGGACTGCCTGTTTCCGGCGACGTGTTTCTTGTGGGGATGGTGACCCGCCTGGCTTCTCAAAAAGGGCTGGATCTGGTGGCCGCCGCTCTGCCGGGTATGGAATCGATGAAGATGCAGCTCGTGATCCTGGGTTCCGGCGACCGACCGATCGAGGAGGCGGTCATGAAAGCGGTTCGCGGGCGTTCCTTTGCGGCGGTCCGGTTTGTCTTCGACGACTCTTTGGCACGCCGGATTTACGCCGGGGCGGATGCTTTTCTCATGCCGTCCCGTTATGAGCCGTGCGGTCTCGGCCAGATGATCGCCATGCGCTACGGCACGGTCCCGGTGGTCCGGGCCACCGGGGGACTGGCCGACACGGTGACCGACGCTTCGGACCGGGAAAAAGGAAACGGTTTCACTTTTGGTCCAGCGCTTCCAGAGGAGCTGCTCAAGGCGCTGCGCCGCGCGTACGACTGCTATCGGCATTCGGATGAATGGGCTGTTCTGCAGCGCCGAGGGATGGAAGCCGATTTCTCGTGGGACGTCGCTGCGGACAAGTATGCGGCCATCTACCGGCAGGCCGGCAGACAGCCGCTGTTTCCTGAACCGTCGTGATCGTCATCGGGGTGACTGGAAGTTTCGGGACCGGCAAGTCTACGGTGGCCCGCATGCTGGGGGATCTGGGCGCTGTCGTGCTGGACGCCGACGAGACGGTCCATGAGCTCATGCGTCCGGGGACGCCGGTCTGGAGCAGGATCCGCAGGACCTTCGGGCAGGAGGTTCTGACCTCCTCCGGTGAGATCAACCGCAAGCGCCTTGGGAAGATCGTCTTCGGGGACCCGGCGATGCTGCGGCGTCTGAATCGGATCGTCCACCCGGCGGTGCGGCAGCGATTTCGCCAGAGGATCGCCGCGATCAAGCGCCGGGACCCCACAGCGGTGGTCGTTCTGGACGTTCCGCTGCTGATTGAAGCCGGTTCGCAGTACCGGATCGACGTGCTGGTGGTCGTGTCGGCCCCGCTAAGCGCCGTCGCCCGGCGGCTCCGGCAGCGCTCCGGTCTGCGTTTGAAGGATGTGAGAAAGATAAGATCTTACCAGATGCCCCTTCGGCAGAAGGAGCGGATGGCCGATTTCATTGTCAAAAACGACGGCTCCCTGGAGGCGACTCGCCGCCGGGTGGTCCGGATGTGGAAAAAAATTTTAAAGGAGAAAGGTTAAATGGCAGAAGAAAAACAGGAAGCTCCAACAAAAACAGCGCAGGGTCCGAGTCTCGATCTTGCCAAATTGAAAGAGATGACCATTCAGGAACTGAACAAGCTGGCCAAGGACCTGAATGTCAACGGTGTCTCCGGCTTGAAAAAACAGGATCTCATATTCAAGATCCTGCAGGGTCAGGCGGAGAAGGAAGGCAACATGTTCGGAGCCGGCGTGCTGGAGATCCTTCCGGACGGGTTCGGCTTCCTGCGCTCCCCCAACTACAACTACCTGCCGAGCCCCGACGACATCTACGTCTCTCCGAGCCAGATCCGTCGGTTCGACCTGCGCACTGGCGATACGGTGTCGGGGCATATCCGGCCCCCGAAGGAGGGGGAGCGGTATTTCGCCCTTTTGAAGGTGGAGGCGGTCAACATGGAGAATCCGGAGCAGGCCAAGGAGAAGGTCCTGTTCGACAACCTGACGCCCCACTACGCCCATGAGCGCTACCGGCTTGAAACGGAGCCGAGAGAGATCGCCACGCGCATCCTGGACCTGTTGGCGCCGATCGGAAAGGGGCAGCGCGGCCTGATCGTTGCACCCCCCTACAGCGGAAAGACCGTTCTGCTTCAGAAGATCGCCAACGCGATCATGAAGAATTACCCGGATGTGGTGCTGATCGTGCTGCTGATCGACGAAAGGCCCGAAGAGGTCACCGACATGCAGAACTCGGTCAAAGGGGAAGTGGTCTCCTCCACGTTCGACGAGCCGGCGGAGCGCCACATCCAGGTGGCCGAGATTGTGCTGGAGAAGGCCAAGCGGCTCGTGGAGCACAAGAAGGATGTGGTGATCCTCCTGGATTCCATCACCCGCCTGGCGCGCGCGTATAATACGGTGGCTCCCCACAGCGGCCGCATCTTGAGCGGCGGCGTGGATGCGACGGCGCTGCACAAGCCGAAGCGGTTTTTCGGGGCCGCCCGCGCCGTGCAGGAGGGGGGATCCCTGACCATCATTGCAACCGCGCTGATCGACACCGGTAGCCGGATGGATGAGGTGATCTTCGAGGAATTCAAGGGGACTGGCAACCTGGAGATCACCCTAGACCGGAATCTGTTCCAGAAGCGGATTTACCCCGGCCTGGATATCTCCCGGTGCAACACCCGCAAGGAGGAACTGCTCCTGGAAGAGGAGGAGCTCAAGAGGATTTGGATCCTGCGCAAGGTCCTCAAGGAGCTGGGATCGGACGAAGCGATGGAGCTTCTGATCGACCGGCTCAGCAAGACGAAGACCAACGCGGAGTTTTTGAACAATATGAACCAGTAACACAAGGAGCGGACGAAATGAAAGAAGGGATTCATCCGGAGTATAAGCCGGTCGTCATCAGCTGCGCCTGCGGCGAGGTGATTCACACCCGCTCGACGAAGGGCAACATGCGCATCGAAATCTGTTCCCGCTGCCACCCGTTCTTCACCGGCAAGCAGAAGTTCGTCGATACCGCCGGCCGGGTCGAGCGGTTCCAGAAGAAATACAGAAAGAAGGCGAATGCGTGAAGCTTTTGAGAGCCGGCTCAAGCGGTTCCGAGAGCTTGAGCGGCTGCTGTCCGATCCTGCCGTCGCTTCAAATCCCCGCCAGGTTCGAGAGTACGCCAAAGAGCACGCCGGTCTGAAGCCCTTCGCGGAAAAGCATGCCGAATATTCCCGTCTGCAGGAACAGATCCGGGTGACGCAGGAGATGCTGGGTTCGAAGGAGACCGGCGGAGAGATGCGGCAGCTTGCCGAGGCGGAGCTGGAGGAACTGAAAAACCGACTCTCGCAGGTCGAGCGGGAGCTGGAGATCCTCATCTTGGAGGATGATCCGGAGGGGGAGAGGAGTGTCATTATGGAGATCCGGGCCGGCACCGGAGGGGCAGAGGCCGCCCTGTTCGCCGCTGATCTTTACCGGATGTACACCCGCTACGCGGCCGGCCGCGGATGGAGCGTGGAGTCCCTCTCCATGAACCCGACGGAGATGGGAGGATTCAAGGAGGCGATCTTCGCCGTGGAGGGAGCCGGTGTCTTCAAGCGGCTCAAGTTCGAGAGCGGGGTGCACCGGGTCCAGCGGGTGCCGGACACCGAGGCCTCCGGCCGGATCCACACCTCCACCGTCACCGTGGCCGTGCTGCCGGAGGTGGAAGATCTGGACGTCGAGATCGATCCGAAGGATCTCCGGATCGACGTTTACCGCTCTTCGGGACCAGGCGGGCAGGGGGTCAACACCACCGACTCGGCGGTACGGATCACCCACATTCCAACCGGGTTGGTGGTCAGCTGCCAGGATGAGCGGTCGCAGCTGAAAAACAAGGCCAAAGGGATGAAAGTGTTAAGAGCTCGTTTGTATGAGTTGAAAAGCCGGGAGCAGGAGGCCAGGAGGGCTTCCGACCGCCGGTCCCAGATCGGCAGCGGCGACCGCTCGGAGAAGATCAGGACTTATAATTTCCCGGACAGACGAGTGACCGACCACCGGATCGGGTTGACTTCCCACCGGCTGGAGAATATCCTGGACGGCCAAATGGACGAGATCATCGATGCGCTGGTGGAGGCCGATCGGCAGGCCCGACTGCATCGGCAGGTGGGGGGAGGTTTCTGATGGCCCTGATCGCCGACAGCCGGCCGGCGCCCTGCCAGGAGCTCTTGAAATCAGCGGCCGCAATGCTAGAGGAGGCGGGGATCGACCGTCCGCGCTGGACCGCGGAACAGCTCTTGAGCCGCTGTCTGGGCTGCCGTCCGGTGGAGCTTTACGTGGAACCCCCTCCCGTGGAAGCGGACCACCGGCTCCGTTTTGAAGCGGACGTGGCGGCGCGGATCGGCGGGATGCCGCTGCAGTACATCATGCGCTCGGCCTCTTTTTACGGCCGGGATTTCATCGTCGGTCCAGGCGTCTTCATTCCCAGGCCTGAAACCGAGGTTTTGATGGACACCGTTCTTTACTTGATTCATCATGCCGCCGCCCACAGCCCGTACCGGCCGGTGCGTCTGATCGACGTGGGGACCGGCAGCGGGGCGATTGCCGTCACCATCGCGCTGGAGCGGCCGGATGTGTGGGTGACCGGTATCGACGTTTCCAAGACGGCGCTGACTTTTGCCAAGCGCAACGCCGATCTGCACCGGGTGCGGGTCCCCTTTCTGCAGGGGGACCTTGTGGATCCCCTTTCGGGGCAGACGGTCGATTTGATCGCCGCGAACCTCCCGTATCTGGATCCGGCGGCGTCGGGGCAGTGGCCTGCGGAACTGGCCTGGGAGCCGTGGCTGGCGCTGGACGGCGGCAGCGGCAGCGGGACCGCTTTGGTTCGCCGGATCGTGCGCGAGGCCCCATCCGTTTTGGAGAGGGAGGGAAAGATGGTTTTGGAGATCGCCCCGGAGCAGGTCGCGGCTGTTTCGGAGGATGCCGCGGCGAACGGTTTCCTTGTGGAGAGGGTCGTACGGGACATGGCGGGACGCAACCGGGTCATCGTCTTGAAAAGAGGTTAGGGGGCATGGAAAAACTGGTCATCCGCGGCGGGCGCCCGCTGAAGGGGTCCGTGCAGGTCAGCGGCTCCAAGAACGCGAGTTTGCCGATTCTGGCGGCGGCACTGCTGACTGACGAGTTGTGCGTCCTGGAAGGGGTCCCCGCCTTGAGGGATGTCGCCACCATGATTCGGCTCCTTCGGAATTTCGGGGCCAAGGTGACCCAGGAGGGCCACCGGATCATCGTCGATCCTCGCGGCTACCAGAACACCGAAGCCCCCTACAAGCTTGTTTCCACCATGAGAGCCTCCTTCTGCGTGCTGGGACCCCTTCTGGCCAAGCACAGGCAGGCGAAGGTCTCCTTGCCAGGCGGCTGCGTGATCGGACCGAGGCCGGTCGACATCCATCTGAAGGGTTTGAAGGCCCTGGGGGCCCACCTGAATATCGACGGCGGCTATGTGTACGGGAAAACCCGAGAGCTGCGCGGGACCACGATTTATCTGGGAGGAGCGTACGGTTCTTCCGTGCTTGGGACCGCCAACGTGATGATGGCGGCTGCCCTCGCCAGGGGCAGGACCCTCATCGAGAACGCGGCCTGCGAGCCGGAGGTGACCGATCTGGCCAACGTCTTGATCAAGATGGGGGCCAAGATTCAGGGACAGGGGACGCCGGTGGTCGCCGTCGAGGGGGTCCGGCGCCTGAACGGCTTTACCCACAAGGTGATCCCGGACCGGATCGAGGCGGGAACTTTCATGCTGGCGGCCGCCGTGACCGGCGGGGAGCTCATCATCCAGGGGGCCCGCCCGGACCATCTGGGGGCGGTGATCGACAAGATGAAAGAGGCGGGAATCGAGATCAAGGGACAGGACGGCTCCCTGAAGGTCTCACCGCGCAAGCGGCTGCGGCCGGTGGACGTCACCACGCTGCCTTATCCCGGTTTCCCGACCGACATGCAGGCCCAGATGATGGCCCTCATGTGCCAGGCGCCGGGGATCAGCGTGATCACAGAAAAGATCTACCCGGACCGGTTCATGCATGTGGCGGAGCTAGGACGGATGGGGGCCCAGATCAAGCTGGAAGGGGCCAGCGCCATCGTGCAGGGGGTGCGCCGTTTAAGCGGAGCGCCGGTCATGGCCTCCGATTTGAGGGCCTCCGCCGCCCTTGTCCTGGCCGCCATGGCCGCCAAAGGAACCAGCGAAGTCTCCCGCATCTACCACCTGGACCGGGGCTACGACCGGATCGACGAGAAGCTGACCCGGCTTGGCGCCGAAATCCAGCGGGAGAAGATGGAGTGACCCCGACGGGAGCGCCGGGTAAAAATCGGTTGTCAGAAACGGGGGCGTGCGGTAGACTAAGGGTTTCGTTAAAAAGGAGTTTTGCATGGCAGAAGTGACCATTCGGCTCAAAAGGCTGGGAACGAAGAAGAGACCGCACCACCGGATCGTGGTAACCACGAAGACGAAGGCGCGGGACAGCAGGCCGATCGAGGAGATCGGTTATTACGATCCTTCCAAGAAGCCGGCTTACGTGAAGATGGATGTCGAGCGGGCTAACTACTGGATCAGCAAGGGAGCCATTCCTTCTCCGACGATCAAGAGGATCCTTCTGAAGTCCGCGAAGGCCTCCTCTTAAGCATCACGGCCGCGGTTTTCCCCGGATTTCCAACTCGTGCGACTCGACGTTCTGACCATTTTTCCGGAGATGTTTCCCGGCGTCATCGGTGCCTCCATCATCAAACGGGCCGTCGAGAAGGGGCTTGTGTCCCTTCATGTCCACGATTTGAGGGACTGGTCGAAGGATAAGCACCGGAAGGTGGACGATAAGCCGTATGGGGGCGGCCCTGGCATGGTGATGAGGCCGGATCCCTTTTTCGATGCCGTCGACGACATCAAGAGGCGGTCGCAAGGACGGCCCCGCGTGATCCTCCTCTCGCCGCAAGGGCGCAGGTTGACTCAGCCGGACGTCCGGCGGCTCTCCCGGGAGCCGTGGTTGATCCTGCTGTGCGGGCATTACGAAGGGATCGATGAGAGGGTCCGGGTCGGGTTGGCGGACGAGGAGCTGTCGATCGGAGATTATGTCTTGACCTGCGGTGAACTTCCTGCTATGGTTTTGGTCGACTCTGTGGTGCGGTTGGTGCCCGGTGTCCTGGGGGACCAGGCCTCCGTGGTAGAAGAATCTTTCAGCGATCATCTGTTGGAATATCCGCAGTACACGCGCCCGCCGGAGTATCGAGGAATGCGAGTGCCGGATATTTTGCTTTGTGGGGATCACTCCAAGATTTCGCAGTGGCGCCGGCATCAGGCCGAGCGCCTGACAGCCGAAAAAAGACCGGATCTGATTGAAAATGGACCGACGAATTCAAGCGATTGAGCAATCTTTACTGAAAGCCGACCGGCCTTCCTTCAAGGTGGGCGACACCCTGCGGGTTTTTGTCCGGATCACCGAGGATGAGAAGACCCGCATCCAGCCCTACGAGGGGTTGGTGATCTCCAGGAAAGGGGGTTCCGTCCGGGAGACCTTCACCGTGCGCCGGATCAGCTACGGGGAAGGGGTCGAGAGGACGTTCCTTCTGCATTCCCCCTTCATCGAGAAGATCCTGGTGGTCAAGCAGGGCAACGTTCGCCGGGCCAAGCTGTATTACCTGCGCAAGAAGGTGGGTAAGGGGGCCCGGATCGAACAGCGGTTTGAGGAAGGTTCTTCGAATCCGCAGCCGGCCTCCTCCTCCCCCCAGACCCAGCCGGTCAGCCAGTCGTCTTCTTAAGCAGCACAACGGCACGACAGCGCAACGCAGCAGCATCTTAACGGTGAAGGGGGAGCCCGTTCCCATCGTGCAGAGGATTGAGCAGCTTCGCCGTTTTGACCGGACCATGGAGCGCCGATACGGCCTGCGGTTTTCTCCTCTGGCTGGCATCGATGAAGTGGGCCGCGGTCCTTTGGCCGGTCCGGTGGTGGCGGGGGCCGTGGTCCTTCGCCGTTTTTCCTTCCCGGTCGCGATCGACGATTCCAAGCGCCTTTCCCCAAAAGCCCGTGAAGCGGCTTTCCGCGCCATCGTCCCTCACGCCGACGTCGGCATCGGCGTGGTCTATCCGGAGGAGATCGACCGGACCGGAATCCATGCCGCCTGCCATGCCGCTATGCGGCTGGCGTTCGAGAAGCTTTCCACCCGGCCGGCCCTGGTCCTTGTGGACGGGCCGAGCGTCTGGAAAGACTGCCCGGTTCAGGCCGTTCCGGTGATCGGGGGGGACGCCAAGAGCCTGTCGATCGCCTGCGCCTCGATCGTCGCCAAGGTGATCCGGGACCGGTGGATGGATAGGTTGCATCTGCTGGTGCCGGAATACGGCTTCATGCGGCATAAGGGCTACGGCACCAGCGCCCATCTGAAAGCGATCCGCCGGATCGGCCCTTCCTCTTTCCACCGGTACAGTTTTCATCCCATGCGCCCAGATGCTTTTCCAGAGTGAGAGGAAAATCAGCCGGCAGGAAGCCGGCCGGATTGGTGAAAGGGAGGCCCTCCATCTGCTCCGGAAGGAAGGCTACCGCCTGGTCGGCCGAAACATTCGCTGCCGGCTGGGGGAGATCGACCTGGTCGCTTTCAGCGGGAATGTCCTTTGTTTTATCGAGGTGAAGACCCGCTTGGATCTCCGATTTGGTTGGCCGGAGGAGGCGGTGACGCCGCTGAAGCAGGCACGGCTGAAACGGCTGGCCCTCTGGTACTGCCAGACCAGGCGCCTGGGGGAGACCCCCGCCCGGTTCGACGTTGTCTGCGTGCTGTTGGGACCCGACGGCACGGTTGCCAGGACCCGCCTGATCAAAGGGGCTTTTGAATAAACCAACTCCGAAAGAGTCTGATACAATAAAAGCTCTATGCCTACGCAAACAGAACGGAAAATTCCGTCCAATATCGAGATAGCCCAGTCCGCCAGGCCTCTTCAGATCACGGAGATCGCCAGGTCCGCCGGCATCCGCCTGGAGGAGCTGGAGGTCTACGGCCAGTACAAGGCCAAGGTCTCCCTGAAGCTGCTGGAGCGGGTCCGCTCCCGCCCTTACGGCCGGCTGATCGTGGTTACCGCCATGACGCCGACGGAGGCGGGGGAGGGGAAGACCTCCACGGCGATCGGATTGACCGAGGCGATGGGGCGGCTCCGGAAAAAAGCGATGCTGACCCTCCGGGAGCCCTCCATCGGACCGATCTTCGGCGCCAAGGGTGGAGCGTGCGGATCGGGCCGGGCCCAGATTCTGCCGATGGACGACATCAACCTTCATTTCACCGGCGACATCCACGCGGTGGGGACCGCCCACAACCTGCTGGCCGCCCTCGTCGAAAACCACGTCCTGCATGGCAATGAGCTGGGGATCGACCCGGAACAGATCATCTGGCGCCGCGTCTCCGAGATCCCGGACCGGAACCTCCGGCATATTCGGGTGGGCTTGGGCGGAATCGGCTACGTGAGCCGGGAGACCGGCTTCGACATCACGGTGGCCAGCGAAATCATGGCGGTCTTGGCGCTGGCCAGGAGTTTCGACGACCTGAAGGAGCGGCTGGGAAGGATGGTGGTGGCCTACCGGAAGGACGGCTCGCCGGTCACGGCGCGGGACGTCAAGGCGGTGGGGGCCATGGCACTGCTGATGAAGGATGCCATCAAGCCGAACCTGGTGCAGACGTTGGAGGGACAGCCGGTCTTCATCCACACCGGTCCCTTCGCCAACCTGGCCCACGGCGCCAACTCGGTTTTGGCCACCGAGATGGGGCTGCGCCTGGCGGACTATTGCGTGACCGAGGGAGGGTTCGGGACCGATCTCGGCCTGGAGAAGTTCTGCCACATCGTGGCGCGCTGCGCCGGGTTCCGTCCCGAGGTGGCGGTGGTGGTGGTGACGGTTCGTGCGCTGAAGGTCCACGGAGGGATGACCCTCCAGGAGGCCTCTGATCGGGAGGATGTCAGGGCGATGCAGCGCGGTTTCGAGAACATGGAGCATCATCTGAACGTCGTCCGAAAACTCGGGCTCGTTCCCATCGTGGCCGTCAACCGGTTTTTCTCCGATTCCGACACCGAACTGCGCCTTTTGAAAGAGCATTGCCTGGGGCTGAAGATCCGCTGCGCGATCTCGGAGGTTTCCGAGAAAGGCGGGGAGGGAGGGATCGAGCTGGCCAAGGAGGTCCTCGCGGTTCTGCAGCATGAGAAAGCGTCCCATTTCGTCCCGCTCTATCCGCTGGAGTCCACCATCCAGCAGAAGCTGGATACGATTGCCCGGGAGATCTACGGCGCGGACGGCGTGGAGTGCAGCGAGGAGGCCCTGGCGGACATCCAGCGTTTGACAAAACAGGGGTATGCGGGTCTGCCGATCAACGTGGCGAAGACGCAGTTGTCCCTATCCGATGATCCCAAGCAAAAGGGGGTCCCGACCGGTTGGAAGCTGAAGGTCCGGTCGATCCGTGTGGAGGCCGGCGCCGGCTTCCTCCTGGCCCTGACGGGGAAGATCCTGACCATGCCCGGTCTTCCCAAATCTCCGCTGGCCGAGAAGCTGGATATCGATTCGGAAGGCCGCATCACAGGTCTTTTTTAGAATTCGATGGCAAGGAGCGCTGTTTCAACCGGCTGGTCGATCCGGCAGTTCGTCAGCCGGCTCTCATCGACCGACCCGGCACCGGGCGGCGGTGCAGCCGCCGCGTTGAGTGGGGCCCTCGGGGCTGCGCTGGTGGCGATGGTCATCCGGGTTTTGCTGGCCAGGCCGCGCGTCGCCCCATCCGTTCGCCGTCGGATGCGGGAGGAACTGCGGGCGGTCGAGCGGATCTCCAGGCGCCTGCAGGAGCTGATCCGGGAGGACGCGGTCGTTTATCAGAAGCTCGTGCGGGCCCAGAGGCGGGGAACAGGCATCGCCGCGGCCCGCCGTCGGGCCATCCGGACACCCTTGGAGATGTGCGAGGCGGTTTGTGATGTGCTCAAGACGCTCAAGGGTATTCTGCCGGCGGCGGGTCCTTACCTGGGTTCGGATCTCAAAGCGGCCCGCGCCATCCTCAAGGGATCTTTCGAAGCTGCTTCCGGGATGGCTTTCATCAATGTGAGGTGTGACCGGGTCGGCCCGAAGGACAAGCTTTTTCAAGGGCAGCTTGTGTCTCTGCAAAAAAAGGTGAAGTTTTTGTGACGACAATGACAGCGCAAATCCTCGATGGGCGGGCGATCGCGAGCGCAATTCTTAAGAACCTCAAGATCGAGGTCGAACGCCTCCGGCAAAAACACAGCAGGGTGCCGTTCCTGCTGACGGTGCAGGTCGGGGCCCAGTCGGCTTCCGACCTGTTCGTCCGCTCGCAGAAGAAGGCGGCGGAAACGCTGGGGATCGGCTACCGCCTGGAGCGTCTGCCGGAAGAGACGACGCAGGAGCGGCTCGAGGAGCGGATTGCGCAGTGGAATGGCGACCCGCAGATCACCGGCATCACGGTCCAGTTCCCTCTGCCGTCCCACGTCAGCGGCCGCGAGATCTCGGCCTGCATCGATCCAAAGAAGGACGTCGAAGGGATCCATCCGCAGCATCTGGGGCAGTCGGCCTTCGGCTGGTCCCGCATCGGCACCTGCACCTCGCTCGCGGTGATGGAGCTGATCGCTGCCACCGGCGCCGATCTCTACGGCAAGGAGGCGGTGATCGTCGGCCACAGCGGGCTGATCGGCAAACCGGTCTCGCTGCTGCTTCTGGACAAGTTCTGCACGGTTACTGTCTGTCACGTCGCGACCTCCGATCGGGGCCGTTTGAGCGAACACGTGAAGCGGGCGGAGGTGCTGGTGGTCGCCGTCGGCAAGGCCCACATGATCAAGGGGGCCTGGATTCGGCCCGGCGCCATCGTGATCGACGTGGGGATCAACCTGGTCAACGGCCAGGTTCAGGGGGATGTCGAATTTGACGAGGCGGTAAAGGCCGCCAGCTTCATCACGCCGGTGCCGGGAGGAGTGGGGCCGGTGGTCGTGGCCACCCTGATGCGCAACACCCTTGAAGCGTTTAAACTGCAAGTGGATGGTTCAAAATGACGATACCGGAGATTCTCCAAAAGAAAAAGAGCGGCGAGAAGATCATCATGCTGACCGCCTATGACCTGCCGATGGCTCGCCTCCTGGATGAGGCCGGGGTGGACATGGTTCTGGTCGGCGATTCCCTGGGGATGGTGGCGCTGGGATACCCTGCCACCGTGCCGGTCACGATGCGGGAGATGATCCATCACGCCAAAGCGGTCCGGCGCGGGGTATCGAAAGCGCTGGTGGTCGGCGACATGCCGTTCATGTCCTTCAACGTGTCCAAACAGCGGACGGTGATGAATGCGGGCCGTTTCGTGAAAGAGGCCGGCTGCGACGCCGTCAAGGTGGAGGGCGGGCAGGGGTCGCCGGCATCGATTGAGGCGGTGGAGGCGATTGTGGAAGCGGGAATTCCCGTGCTGGGGCACGTGGGCCTCACGCCGCAGACCGCCGGCAAGACGGGGGGGTTCAAGGTCCAGGCCAAGACGGCGGAAAGCGCCAAGAAACTCCTGCAGGCGGCCTTGGCCCTGGAGGGGGCCGGCTGTTTCGGGATCGTGCTGGAATGCGTGCCGGTCCAGGTGGCGGGGCTGATCACCAAGTCTCTCTCAATCCCGACCATTGGCATCGGGGCCGGCCCTCTGTGCGACGGCCAGGTGCTGGTCACGCACGACCTGCTCGGTTTCCAGTCGGCGTTCCACCCGAAATTCGTCCGGCGGTTCGCGGACTTGAACGGGCAGATCTCTTCCGCCCTGAAAAACTTCCGCCAGGCGGTGGAGAAAGGATCTTTCCCATCAGACGAAGAATCGTATTTCCTCAACCCGGACCAGGAGAAGCTTCTGAAGCCGCCGTTTCGGCCGAGAAAGCGGTCGGCGGTGATCCCTCTGTCGAAGGCCCGCTGATGATCCAGCCGAAGGAGACTGTTGTCGTGGCGATGAGCGGGGGGGTGGACTCTTCCGTCGCCGCCTGCCTGCTGAAGGAGGCGGGTTACCGGGTGATCGGCATCACCCTCAAGACCTGGCCGAAGGAGCTGTGCGACACCGTCCCAAAAGGGCAGACCTGCTGTTCCACCCGGGACATCGAGGATGCCAGAGCTGTTGCCGCCCACTTGGAGATCCCCTTTTACGTGATGGAGGTCTCCGAGGAGTTCAGAATCGAGGTGATGGATTACTTCATCCGGGGATACTCACAAGGCACCACCCCGAACCCCTGCGTGGTGTGCAACCGCCAGATTAAGACCGGCCTCCTGCTGGAAAGGGCCAAGGCCCTCGGCGCCCGGTGGCTGGCGACCGGCCATTACGCTGCGGTGGAATGGTCGTCGCACCGGGGCAGGTACGTGCTCCGCCAGGCAGCGGATGAAAGGAAGGATCAGTCTTACGTCCTCTTTCAGCTGTCGCAGGATCAGCTTTCCCACATGATCCTTCCCCTGGGCGACAAGACCAAGGAGGAGGTGAGGGCCCACGCCCGCCAGGCCGGTCTGAACGTGGCGGAGAAGCCGGAATCGATGGAGCTGTGTTTCATCCCTGACGGAGACACGCAGAAATTCCTGAAAGAACGGACGCCGGAGAGCTTTGTGCCCGGCGAGATCGTCGACCGCCAGGGGGATGTGTTGGGCACTCATCAGGGAATCGGCGCTTACACGGTGGGCCAGCGTAAAGGGCTTGGGCTTGCCCGGCCGAGGCCCCTTTACGTCCTGGGGATTGACCGGTTGAAGAACAGGGTGATCGTCGGAGAGGAAGAGGAGCTGTCAGTGACCACCTGCGAGGTGGAAGACCTGCATTGGGTTTCCCTGGGCGGTCTTTCCGGACCGATGGAAGGAGAGATCAAGGTCCGGTACAGGTCCCCGAAACTTCCGGCCCGGTTCATCCCGGCCGGCGACCGGGTGAAGGTCGAATTCAAAGATCCGTTGCCCGGCGGCATCAGCCCCGGCCAGGCGGCCGTCTTTTATGACGGCGATCTTGTTCTTGGCGGCGGCTGGCTCGCCAAGAACAGTCAGGGGGTGAGTCATGAGTCTTGAGTTAAAAACCGTCGAGCCGGTACTCAAGCGGCTGGAGGAGGCAGGATTCTGCCAGGTTGAAGTGGAGGTTGAGGAGAACATCCTTATCCTCAAACTTCCCGCGCAGGAGCGCTCCCGGCTTCTGATGGACCAGGTTCTTCGGGAATCCCTGACGGCGCAGACCAAACAGCTCGGCTTCCTGCGCCTTACCCTGGAACTTTCCCCCTAACCGCCGCCGGTGCTATACTCTTCTTCCTCTTGGGGAAGGGGGCATGTTGGGGGAAACGTTACAGTTTCGCCCAACAAGTCCTTTTGATTTTGCTGGAGATGGGAAAATTAAGGGAAGAACCAGGATATGGTTCTTCCCTTAAAATGGGTTCCGACGGTTTTCCCGCATCTTCCGACGGAATAACCCGATCAGCTCTTTTCGAAAAGCAGCGATAGAATGACCACGCAAGGAACTCATTGGCGGCGTAGCTCAGTTGGTTAGAGCAAGCGGCTCATACCCGCTATGTCAGTGGTTCGAATCCACTCGCCGCTACCACTTCCTCTTAGAATAGCTCCATCTGGCCGCCCGGTGGAGGGCGGCGGAAGGTCGGCTTTTCTTCCTCCTCGTCCTCCTCCTGATTGAACCCCAGCTTGTTGGTCCAGACCTCCCAGAGTTTCTCGACCGTTTCCCATTGCTGCCCGAACCCCGCGTGGCGCATCCCGAACCGGCTGTCGTACAGTTTGCCTCGTCTGGAGGCCCGGACCGCGTGCTCGATCTTCTCCATCCGGTCCGGGAACTCCTCCTGCATCCGATGGAAGAAGACCTGCTTGACACTCCCAGGCAGGCGAAGCAGAGTATGGAAGGCGAACCGGGCACCGTGCTCCTTGGCACGCTTGAGCAGGGTGGGGATATCCTTTTCGTTGAGTCCCGGGATGACCGGCGCGATCCCGATCCCCACCGGGATGCCGGCGTCCGCCAGGAGCTGCATTGTCTCGAAGCGGCGGTGGATGGCCGGCGCGCCGGGCTCGATCTTCCGGGCGGTTTGATCATCGGCGAACGGGATGCTGATGGAGACGCTGACGGAAGCCCCCAGATGGAGCTCCCGCAGAACGTCGATGTCCCGCCGGATCAGCAGGGATTTGGTGATGATGCCGGCCGGGTTCCTGAACCGGCTGCAGACCTCCAGGCAGCCGCGGGTCAGGCGCCAGGATGCCTCCAGAGGCTGATAGCAGTCAGTAACACCGGAAAAGACAATCCGCTCTCCTCGCCAGGAGGGACGGCGGAACGCTTGCTCCAGGAGTCGGGGCGCGTTTTTCTTGACGAAGATCTTCCTCTCGAAATCCGTCCCAGCGCCCAGACCCAGATACTCGTGCGTCGGCCGAGCGTAGCAGTTGTGGCTGACGGCGCCGTTGGCGATGAAGTCCCCTGTGCCGGTGGTGATGTCAAACATCCGTTTTGAAACCCCGAGTTTCTCGATGGAGACCACGCGTAGACGGGCGTTGTTCTTGATTGCTTGACCTGCAATATCTTTCTTCCGGGCAATGGCCGGGCCGGTTGTCTGGAAGAATCGCAGGTGTTCCGTGAGACCATCGCGCAGGCGGACGACATAAACAGGCCTGTTGGTGCCGGGTCTTTTTTCGACCGCGTAGTCGAAACGGAATCGCCGGAAGCTGTCGGTGATGCAGGCAATGATATCGGGGTTTGTGTTGTGGATCCGGAAGATCCCGCGACTGTAGCTGCCTTCCGCATCGAAAATGCCGGCCAGGAAACCCTTGCACCAGTTGATGTCCGCAGCCGCAGGCCACCGGACAATCTCACAGACTCGTTCAAAATGGGAACGAGCATTGGTACGAATCGCGCGCATCTCTTGGTGTTTCTCAACTGTTCGTTGAAATAAAATCTCATGGGTGGGTACCTCAAATGTCAGCAGGTATCGACGCGCCCGATGCAGAGCTTCCAGATCGATAAGTGCGAGTCGAAACTGGTGTTGGGTATCGTTAGCGCGTCGGCGTCCATCGTAATTGTATGAGGCCAGCAATCCGTCTCCCCGGATTAAGCCACACAGGTATCCTTTCTGATATTCGGCATCTTCTTCGGGCGGTGCTGTAAATTGACCCGTGCCGAGCAGTTCGTTTCCGATTGTCAGGTGCGGTCGTCTGGTTTGTCCGTGCTGTATGCCGGTGACATGTTTCCATCCTCGGTTTGTTAGAAACCGATGGTCGGCGCTGGCGATGAGTTGGGTTCCATCTTCAAGTGTGATGCGGTACGCCGGTTTAACAACACTCCAGTGAGCCAGTACAGGCGTTTTTACGAAACGGCGGTATCTGCCGCACAAGACGGTTCCGTAAATCTCATCCCCTACCCGAATGTTCGCGATGGTCTTTGTGCGGCCGTTTGCCAATGCGATGGGGGTATCGCCCGATACGCAGTAGGCGCAGGCATGGAAGCATCCCCGGTAAGGGTTGATGCTCCAGCGGAAACCGATGTCAGGGGATTCATTGTGGGAGAGGATGGAGTCGGAGTCATCTTCGTACACCTCGAGTTCAGCGGTCGGGGGTTGCCCCAGCAGTTCCCGCTCTTGTGTCAGATAAGGGTTCGGAGGGTTCCAAACCCGTCTCAACGCGATCGCCATGGAAGATAGAATAGCAGACAATTGTCTATATATCCAACCGATTTTTTTTGGCCTATGATGGAGCTATGCTGATCGAGAAAGTCAGGGCAACGATCGAACGGTTTGAGATGCTCAAGCCCAGAGAGAGGGTTCTGGCGGCGGTTTCCGGCGGGCCGGATTCGACCGCCTTGCTGATTCTCCTCTCGGAGTTAAGGGGGGTGCTGCGGCTCTCCCTCGCCGCCGCTTATGTGAACCACGGGCTGCGCCCGTCGGCCGCGAAAAGGGAAGAGCGATTCGTCCGCTCCCTTGGCAAGCGGCTTGGAATTCCGGTGACTGTTCTGCGTCGGAGGGTCAAGAAGCAGCCGGGGATTTCTCCGGAAGAGACGGCCCGCCGGGCTAGGTACGAGGCCCTCACGGCGCTGGCTAGGCGCACAAGGTGCCGGGTGATCGCCGTGGGGCACACCCTGGACGATCAGGCGGAGACGGTGCTGATGTGGCTGCTTCGGGGGACCGGGACGACCGGGTTGATGGGGATTCCGCCGGTGAGGTCCGTCAACGGGCAGAACAACGGCCATTCGAGGGGACTGCGGATTATCCGGCCGATGATCAGCTCGACGAAAAAAGAGATTGCGAACTTTTTGAAAGAGAGGAAAATCCGGCCGAGGGAAGACCGGTCGAACCGGTCGACTCGGTTCTTCAGGAACAGGGTCCGCCGGGAGCTGATCCCTTTTCTGGAGCGCCGGTACAGCGGATCCCTGCGGTACCATCTAGCACAGCTGGCCGATATCGTGCGGGAGGATTTCGGCTGGCTGCAGGAGGAGGCGGCCCGGCAGTTTAAAAGGAGTGCCCGCGTGGGTTCCGGGGCAGTCCACTTCGACAGGAGGGCCCTCCTGTCGGTTCCGGCCGGCCTGCGGATGGGGATCCTGCGCCACGGGGTAGCCCGTTTGCAGGGGGACCGCAGCGGTTTCCGGCACCGCCATTGGGTTTCTCTGAATCATCTGGCGGATGGCAAGAGGAAGGGCCCCCTAGACCTGCCGCATCGGTTCCGGGCGGAGATTGATCCGAAAGGCCGGCTGGTTCTTCGACGGGAATAAGTGTAATACCAAAGTGAGAATGTCCGGTTCTACCAAAGTAAAAATGTCCTCTTGTTGGAAGACAGGAGGGTATTATGAACGAGGACGTTGTCACGATGAGCCAGAAGGAGCTTCGAAGGCTTCCAGTTCTTGAAGCGGTCTTAAAGAAGCAGACGACGCAGGTTGAGGCAGCCGCTTGTGGAGTTGAGCACGCGGCAGGTGTGGCCGTCTGATCTACGTCCCTTGGCCAAGCAGGGGGTGGCGGTGACGATCAGTCCCCAGGGCCGGATGCGTGTTTTGCATGAGGGCAAGGAGCTGGCCTATCGGCCGATTCCGATTCAGCCCAAGGCTAAGCCGGAGTCGTTCATCTGGACGATCAGCCGGTTCTTCCCGCAGATGGCCCGCAAGCCGGCGGCAGATCATCCGTGGCGAAAAAAGATGTGCGTGTAACGATGAAGCTAACCCAGCCCCTTAACTCTCCAGAGCTTCAAACCTTAAAGCAAAGCATTAAAACCAGACATTTCTATTTTGGGGAATACCGGACATTTCTGTTTTGGTTTGACAGCGAGACTGAGAAAGTTTGACTTTTGTGTATGCTTTTGCTACACTCCCATAATGTGTCAGTCGATCAGATCGAAAAACTTCGGGAAATCAAAAAGCGCCGAGGGCTTAGCTACGATGAGCTGGGCCATGAGATCGGTGTCCATTCGATGTCCGTCTACCGTTGGCTCAAGTACGGTAGGTCGCCAAAGAGCCGGGCGGTGCGACGGGCGGTGGACCAGTTTCTCGATAAAACCTACACCAAAGCAAGCGGGTTGACCGCAAAGAAGCGCCTGAAAAAGTCCAAGAGAGGACAGAACTCATGAGTGGCCGGATGTGTCCGGCCGTTTTTGCTCTTTATAGCTTTCGTTCTTCATCGGTGGGCATGGAACCGGATGTGCTCGAGAGAGTGAAATGGTGCTAACTGCCTCTCAAATAGCCGAGAAGGCCAGAGTGACCCTCTCGGAAGAATTGAAGGTTAAGGTGGAAGAAGTACTTCCAGAGAAAAAAATCGCAGAGGACCTGGGAGCGGACTCCCTTCAGCGGATTGAGCTGGTGATGAAATTAGAGGAAGCGTTCGGCATCAAAATTCCAGATGATGAAGCCATGAGGCTGGTGACCGTCCAAGATACTATCGACTTCTTGCAGCGGCACTTAAGCGGCAACAAACCGGGGTAGAACAGAATGGAACGTCGCCACGTCGGTCGAGTAAAAACGGCACTGCCGGTTACGTGTGTCTTTAAGGGCGCACCAGAGAAGCCTTGTTCGGGCACTACTTGGGACCTCAGCCAAGGGGGCGTAAGCGCCATTCTCCCCAGAAGTCTCCCGAAGGAGAGTTATCTCAATCTTAAAATACAAACCAGCCCCACTCAGATTGTGGAAGCCGAGGGCGTGGTTGTTTGGCAATATCACGTGAACGGTATACCTTCTGAGAATTTTGCCTCCGGGTACCTCACTGGAATCCAGTTCTCCCGGATACTCGAATCGGGATCAGACATCGTGGCGAAACTCGTTATGGGTGCGCGTGGCCCGGCGGACACGCGGGATTTTGGTCGGCGCACTGTAACTGCAAGGATAGCGCACACCGCCAGCTTTCTTCCCGATAAGATTGTAACGAACGACCACATCATTGCAAACGGACTGAAATCCACAGATTTAACTATTCAGCGTGCGTTGGGGGCTATTGAGAGGCGGAGCGTACAGCCAGGCCAAAATGCTTCAAGCATGATGGCCGAAGTGGCCAAGGCGATCCTGACCAAGGCGAAACGGCACCCCTCGACCATAGACATGATCATTTGTGCAGTGAATCCCGGAGATGCAGTAGCCCCCGATGTGGGAAGTACGGTACAAGTCAGGATCGGGGCACACTGCCCAGCCTTCGAGATTAACATGTCTTGTTCTGGGTGGCTTTGTGCGGTGGACATCGCACGCCGATACATCGCGGGTGGGCACAAAGCGATTCTGGTTCTCGCCGCTAGCACAGTAGGTTCGTCTCTTCCGTTTAAAAGCTTGATGCACAGGGCTATTTTTGGAGACGGAGCGGGTGGCATTCTGCTCGAAGCGGATTCCTCAGGCGAGGGCGACATCCTCGCCTGCGAACTATGGAACAGAGGGGAATACGGAACACACATTTTTGCTCCTCTGCCGTGGACCGTCACCCCACCGGGAATTCCTGACGAATACAAAGGCTATTTCTACATGAACCCGGCCCGGGAAGAGTTCTTTCAAGTAATGGACCGACACCTGATCCCCTTTGTTAACAGGACGCTTCGGAAAGCACGGGTTTCCATCGGTGACATAGACGTCTTCCTTCTGCATTACCCGAGCAAGTTCTTGTTTGAGTACTCCCTCGGCCTTTTAGGAGTACCTCAGAACAAGGTGGTGGAAAACTTCTCCCGCTACGGAAATCTCGTGTCGGCAGAACTTCCCGTCTTGTTGGACGAGAACATGCGCGCCGGTCGAATTAAACGGGGGCAACTAGTGCTCATGTTCACATATGGTGCGGGGTTCACCAGTGCCTGTGCAGTAGTCAGGCTTTAAAATTCGCCCTCGAAATACGGTAACCTCGTGTCGGCAGAGATGCCGGTCTATTTGGATGAGGCAGCTCGGGAGGGCAGGATTAAACGAGTCGACACGGTTTTTGCATTGGCCTATGGAGCGGAATTTACTATGGGTGGAATGGTACTACGGTATTGACCCCGAAGTCACGTTTATGCGAGTGGCCGTGACTTCTGACGAATAAAATGTCCTTTTACGTTCTCCCGCCACTCGCCACAAGTCTAACAGCCCTCTTCCTCACTTTCCTGGTTTTCAGCCGAAATCGCTATTCCCCATCCAACCGAACATTTGCCCTGATGTGTTTGGAATTCTTCATCTGGCAGGCCTGCTGGTTCGCATCTTACTTCTTGGTTACAGACCCACAGCAGCAACTAATAGTCAGGGTTGCCTTCTCATCCATCGTTGTTTTGCCGGTAACGGCGCTTCACTTCGTCACTCATTTCTTGGACCGATGGCGCCTCCGAGACGGGCGAGTGGTGAGGATTCTCTACACCTTCAGCGGTTTGTTTTTCCTTCTCTTGTGGAGTACCGATCTTATCGTCGACGGTTACCATACTTTCAGCTGGGGAATATATGGGAAGGCCGGGTTTCTTCACCCTCTTCTCGTTCTATTCGTTGCTGCAACGCTTGGGCGCCTCCTTTGGATGCTGACTGTAGCCGTGAGGGCAGGTTCCGGGCAAAGAACGGCCACCAAGCACAATCAAGCCAAATTTACGTGGATAGCATTTATCCTCTTCTGTTGTTCCGCAATCGAGTTCCTCATCAACTACGGCATGAATTTCTATCCCATTGGCGCTTTCTTTATCCTGGCTTCTTTCTCCGTAATTTTCTACGCCATCACGCGGCATCGCCTCATGGACATCAACTTGGCCATCAGGCGCACATGGGTTTTTGCGCTGGTCTATGCTTTCACTTTGGGCTTGCCTCTCCTCGTCGCTCTTGAATGGCGTCCGAAGCTCGAGCAGGCATTCGGAGTCAACTGGTGGGTAGGGTTATGGTTTGCATGCGCTATCTTTACTACAGCGGCCCATTACGTCAACCAGTACTTCCAGAAGAGAACCGAGAATCTTCTCCTCGCCGAGGAGCACAAGGCCCACGAGGACCTCAGGTTCATCTCGCAGGACATGATGCGGTTCCTTCGGGAGAAAACGCTGCTGAAACAGATCGTCCGCCGGCTCGTCACAGTCCTGAACATCTCGCATGCAGCAATCTACCTGATGGAAGGCAATGACGGCCGGTACCGGCAGAAGGCCAGCCGCTATCACCCACCCCGGAAGGATTCCTTTCTGCCGGACGCTCTGGCGGCTACTTCGACCCTGGCCAAGGATCTCTCCACGGTCAGGATCCCACGAGTCAAGGAGGAATTGCGGCTGCACCAGCAAGCCCTCTCGGCCAACTGGCGGGAGATGGCCCGGGAGATGGACTTGTTCAAGGCCTCCGTGATGATCCCGGCCTTCCACCAGCGCCGGTTCCTGGGGTTCCTCGTGTTGGGCGACAAGCGCGCGGGCCGGATCTGGACGCAGGATGACCTGAACCTCCTCATGGTGCTGGCCAACCAGGCGGCGCTGGCCATCGAGAACGCCCGGTTTCACGAGGCGGAGGAGCAAAAGGTGGTCGAGCGGGAGCGCGACCAGATGGCCCTGGACATTTCCGGCGCCGTCTCGCACCAATACAGCAACCGGATCCAGGTGATCGAGAACCTCTGCTGGCAGGCGATGTCTTGGCTGGGGCAGGTTCTCAAGAAGGGGGAGTTCGACCTGACCAGACTGACGCGGGTTTTGCGGGCCTTCGAGTCGATCCGCAAGGAGTGCGCCCGGGCCGGCGAGATCGCCAAGGGAGTCATGAGCCTGGCAAAGACGATCCCGGCCGAGTTCCAGCAGGCGGAGATCTTGCCGATGGTCCAGGATGCCATCGAGTTTGTGCGCTTCAAACACGCCCGCGGCAAGGTGGTGGAGGAGGCGGAGGTGCCGGAGATCGTCAACGGGATTTCCACCAACCTGCCGAGGATCTCCTGCAACTCGGCGCAGATCCACGACTCGATCATGAACGTGATCGACAACGCGGTGGACGCCGTCGAGGAGCGGATCCGCAAGATGCGGCTGAAGGCGCTGCCCGAACCGCCGGAGCCCTACCACGGGCGGGTGGTGGTGAAGGCGCAGGAGGAGAACGGCAAAGTCATCATCACCGTCGAGGACAACGGGATCGGAATCAAAGAGCCGGACAAGAAGAAGAAGATTTTTGTGCCACTCTTTACGACGAAGGGATCCTCTCAGGGGATGGGGCCCGGTGGTCATGGGCTGGGGCTTTTCTACATCAAGCGGATTCTCATGGCCCACGGCGGGCGGATTTTCATGGAGTCGGAGTACGGCAAGGGGACCCGCTGCACCATCCAGTTGCCAGCCCTGAAAGAGGACAAGGCGAGCCATGCCGCATAAGATCAAGATCCTGATCGTGGAGAACGAGCCGGACACCGCCCAGACGGTCGAGATGCTGTTCCGGGACTACGGCGGGTTCGATGTGGTGACGGCCCTGAAGGGGGCCGAGGGGATCGCCCTGGCCCAGAAGGAGCGCCCGGACATGATGCTGCTGAACCTCGATCTGCCGGACATGAGCGGGTTCCGGGTGTTCCGGGAGGCCAAGGCGGCGAACCCGGACCTGATGGTTTACATCTTCACCGGGTTCGACGACCAAGAGTTCCGGGACAAGGCGGTGGCCTTAGGCGCCCGGGACTACCTGGTCAAGCCGATGCCGATGGAGCAGATCCTGGCGAAGATCCAGGAGGGGGCCCTGGAGCTGGAGCGGAAGAAGAAGGGAGGGTAGATGGAGTTCCGGATTCTGGTGGTGGACGATGAGGAGAGTCTCGTCTCGACGCTGACGGAGATCTTCTTCGAGAAGGGTTATCTGGTGTCGCAGGCGCTCTCCGGGGAGGAGGCGGTGGAGGCCTTCGACCGGCAGCCGGCGGACTTGGTGCTGCTGGACCTGCAGATGCCGGGCCTCTCCGGGGCGGATGTCCTGAGGCACATCCGCGCGAAGGCGCCCCAGACCCGGGTGGTCGTCGTGACCGCCTTCCCCGAGCGGGAGAACGAGGTGAAACCCCTCGGCTACGACGCCTTCGTCCAGAAGCCATTCGCCATGGAGCGCCTGGTCCGCACAGTGGATTCGCTGCTCACCCGCAAGGATGAGGAGGAGCTCAAGACGGTCACCATGCCGGAGGAGTTGGAGCAGGCTTCACCCGGCGAGCCGCTGGCCGACATCCTGATCCTGGAACCGGTCAAGGACATCGCCGCACCCATCATCTATTTCCTGCGTCACCCCGAACCGGGCAGAGGCTACGGCACCTATCATTTTAGCTGGGCAGACGACCTGTCGCAGGCGATGACAGTGCTTTTCGCTATGCGCCCGGATCTGGTCATGGTGGATCTCCTGACCGTCCCGGCACCGGCGGATGCCGTCAAGCAACTCACGAGTTGCGAGTATCAGCCGAAGGACTACCTGTTCTACTTCCACAGGCCGCTGCCGCCAGAGCGGCAGCAGGTCTTGAACACCCTCTCATTCAAGCATTGGCAGGGTAACCCCTGGAAAGAGAGAGAGCTGGAAACCCTGGGGAGCTCATCCGCAAGACGGCCCTGGAGCACGGGCTGGTCAAACGGTAGGAGGGGCCGTTGGAATTCAAGATCCTGATCGTCGGCGTGGAGGAAGCCGAGCAGATCCTCAGCTGGGCGAAGCTGGATCTGCTCGTCCTCAATCTGGAGACGCTAGGCCCCTCCGGTTTGACATTGATCCGGCGGGTCCGGGCCGATGCGCCCCTGGCAAAGGTCCTGGCGCTAGGTGCTGAGCCGGATCAGGAACGGGAGCTCCGGGCCGTCGGCTGCGACCGCTTACTGCCAAAGCCCCTGGCTCGGGAGCCGATGGTCGAGGCGATGTGCATGTTCCTGCTCGAGAAAGACGCCGAGGAAGTCCAGCAGATCCTGCCCGGGCTGGCGGAATCCGGCGGGCCGGCGAGGGAGTGGCCCAGGGCAGACGTCCTGCTCCTGGAGCCGGACCTCGGGCTCACCCGCGCGCTGATGCGCCTCCTGCGGGATCCGCTGGTGGCGGAAGGTATGTACTTCATCCTCAGGACCGCCCAGCTCGAGCACGCCCTCAAACTCCTGGCGGATCACAAGCCGCATCTCGTGGTCGCGGATCTCTCGCTTCTCTCCTCGCAGCACCATCCCGATGAGGTGGTGCAGCGGTTGCTCGCCTGCGAGACTCAGCCCAGGGACTATGTCTTCTTCATGCATGCCGGCGACAGGAACCGGCACCTGCTGGACTCCGTGCCGGGTAAGCGATGGGTCGGCGACCCCTGAACTGAGGAGTCCTTGGGGACGCTGGTACAGCTCATCGGCAGGACGGCGCTGGAGCATCGCCTGGTGGTGCAGTGAGAACCCATGGGGACGCGACTTAAGCTGATGGGCCAGTGGATCTCCCAGCGGCTGCCCTGGCATAAGGTCCCGGAGCCGCCCGTCGTTTTCCGTGCGAGCCTGTGGCCCAAGGTGCATGACATCCTGACCAAGCAGCTGGGCGTCTATCCCAACGGCATCACGCCGCAGGCCGACTTCGTGAAGGACCTGGGTATCGACTCGCTGGACGCCGTCGAGCTCGTGATGGCGGTGGAGGAGCAGTTCGGTATCGAGATCACGGACGAGGAGGCGGAAAAACTGTTGACGGTGGCGGATCTGCTGCGATACTTGGAGCAGAGGATGACGAATGTCGAGCGTACTGGTCGTTGACGACGAGGAGGTCGCGGCCGACACCGTCGTGAAGATGCTCTTCGAGATGAACGGGGCCACCTGCTGGACGGCCGGCGAGAGCACCGCGGCTCTGAAGATCGTCGCGGAACACAAGCCGGACCTCGTGCTGCTGGACGTCCAGCTGAACAACAGCCCCATGGACGGTTTCGGCATCCTCCGGGAGGCCAAGAGGCTCCACCCCGTCGCCCACGTCGTCATGATCACCGGCTTCCCTGATGAGGAGAAGCAGGCCAAGGCCAAGCAATTGGGAGCGGACGACTATCCCATCAAACCGATCCCGCCCGAGAAGCTCCTGGAATTCATGAAGAAGCTCGGCGGGCCGAAGGCGTAGAGGGGGCGACGCGATGGAGTTCCGGATTCTGCTGGTGGACGACGAGGATCGGCTGACCTCGGTGCTCTCCCAGTTTTTCCTGGAGAAGGGCTACCAGGTGCAGCGCGCGGCCTCGGGGGATGAGGCGCTGGCGATCCTGGCGAGGCAGCCGGCCGACCTCATGATTCTGGACCTCCACATGCCGGGCCTGCCGGGCGAAGAGGTGCTCAAGCGGGTGAAAACCAAAGCCCCTCAGGTTAAGGTGATCGTGCTGACCGCCTACCCGGAGCGTGAGCGGGCCGTACGGGCCCTGGGCTGCGACGCCTTCTTCACCAAACCGTTTGCCACCGACAAGCTGATCGAATTCGCCGACCGCCTGCTAACGCGCAAGGACGAGGATGAACTGAAGAAGATAACGATGGGCATGAAACTTCAGGATGCCTCCCCTGGCGAGCCGCTGGCGCTACTGTTGCTCATCGAGCCGTTCGAGTCGGTCGCCAGCATTCTGCTCAGACACCTTGGCGACGCCAGCCAGGCCAAAGGGGTCTACAAGGTGGAACACGCCGCGAATGTGGAACAAGCGGTCATGGCCATGACCGCCCTTCAGCCGGACATCGTCCTGCTGGACGCCATGACGGTCAACGAGCCGGGCGAAGCGATCCGCAAACTGCTGGACTGCCCGAGTCAGCCGAAGGACTACATCCTCTACATGCACCCCAACGCTGAGGAGGATCGGCTGCTGAACCTGCTGCCGGCCAAGAAATGGCAGGGCAACCTGTGGAAGGACGGCGACCTGCAGGCCTTCATGGCGCTGGTTCGCCAAACGGCCCTGGAGCACGACCTGGTCAAACGGTAACTGGGGCCGGCCGAGATTGCTGCTTTACTTCAGGCCGGCTGCCGTTGGCGCTGATCAGGCCTCTGCCGGATGGCTCCTCGATGACCCGCCCGTCGTTCAGGTGGATCACGCTGCGGCCGACGTGGAACATGCCGGCCAGACTCCGGAGGTCAGCGCAGGGGTCGCTGCAGGCCTCGATGCCGTTCTTCCCCTCGCACACCTCGTACGCCTCATACTCATCCAGCTCCACCACGCGATCGGGGCGCACGGTGATCTCGAAACAGCGGACGAGCCAGAACCGGGTCTTGCCTTTGGGGTTCTCGACCACCTCGTTTCGGATCAGGTTCACCATCATTTGACGATCCATACGGACTCTCACCTCCCTCCCATGAAGAAGACAAAGCTGGGCTGCCTGAATCACATGGATTCCGGCAGCCCGGCCTCCCGCCCCTGGTTTGAGGCGGAACCTCGGCTTTGCGCCCCCGCTTCTTACGTCGGGTTTGCCCTGATCGGAATCTTACTCGGCCCTGACCAGCGTTCTGGACAGAACCGGGAAGTTGTCGCCGGCGGCGTATTCGCTCATCCGGGAGAATCTGGGTAGTTCCACCTCAATGGCTCTGCCCACCTTCACCCGTTTGATCCGTAGCCATCGCCAGTAGAGGTACCACCGTCTGAACATCGGGGAGTCCCTTTCATGTTCTCACTGGGGAGTATGCCACATAGTTCAAATATTTGTCAATATTAATTTCACATATTTGTTTGAATGGTTCCGGCACAGAATATTTTATACAAGATATTTATTTATATATACTTGTGTAAATATAACGCTTCAGGACAGTGGCGTATGATTCATAAAGAGGACGATTCACTTTGAAAAGTTCGCGTTTTTGTAGTACGATTCAGGATGAGCGGAAGGGGGTGAAACATGGATCTCGGAGCCCGCATCCGGGCACTCAGGAAGGAGCAGGGTCTTGCCATAGGGGAGCTGGCCAGGCGAAGCGGCGTCGCTGTCGGCTCCTTGAGCCGCATCGAGAACGGGAAGGGCGGAGGGAACGCCAGGACGATCGAGAAGATCGCAGAAGCCCTGAAGGTCAGTGTGGCGGAGCTGTACCGGGGCCTGGAGGCGCCACCCCAGGGAGCGGCGTATCTGGAATCCAAGGCCCAAGGGGCGCAGACCTACACCTACGACGAGAAGGCCTCTGCGATCCTTCTGACCACCCAGGTGTCCAGGAAGCACATGCTGCCGCAGATGATTGTCCTCCAGCCCGGCGGAAAGACGGCGAGGGAGCAATACCCCAGGGGGACCGAGCGGTGGCTCTTCGGTTTGGAGGGCGATGTGGACGTGAGGGTGGGTGAGGAGAGCTACCGGATCTCCCAGGGCAGCACTCTGTACCTGGACGCCTCAATGCCCCACCATCTCTCGAACGCCAACCGGCACGTGGCGAAGCTCATCTCCGTCACCAATCCGGTTGTGCTCTAACGACGGAGGGAACGATGAAGAAGGCGAACATCCTGATCTGCGACGACGAGGAGGGAGTCCGGGAAACCCTGAAGCACATGCTGGGCGGCGAGTACGAGCTCTCCTTCGCGGCCAACGGCGAGGAGGCGGTCGAGCACGTCAGGGCCAACGACCCCGCCATAGCGATCATGGACATCAAGATGCCGAAGATGAACGGACTGGAGGCGCTGCGCAGGATCAAGGAGCTCAAGCCCGGCGTCCGGGTCGTCATCATCACCGGCTACGAGGCCACCGACGTGGCCACCGAGGCGATCAACCTCGGGGCCGACGACTACATCACCAAGCCGTTTCGGCAGCAGAAGATCCTGACCCAGGTCCGGGCCCTCCTTGATTCCGGAAAGGCCTGAACCCGGAGGGAGCCGTGCCCCATCCTCTGGCCAGTCTGACTCAACGGCTCCGCCGGTTCCGCCGGCGGCTGCGGCACCGGTTACTCTCCCGGCAGCGGCGGCGCTACCAGGAAATCTTGAGAGCCGCTAGCCTCGGGATGACCCGGATCCGGAACCTGCCGCGGCTGCTCAACCTCATCGCCCGGGTGACCGCCAGCAATACGCGGGCCGCCCACGTCACGATTTTCCTCAGAAACAAGACTGAACCCGGCTTCACTGTCGCCACCTCCCACGGCAAATTCCGCAAGCCGGTTGGCGAACTCTGCATCGAGGAGTCGTCGGCTCTGGTTACTCTCCTCACCCAGTGCAAGGAACCGCTCGTCTATAACGAGCTGAAGGAGGAACACCCAGCGGAGCCCAAGCGACGACCCAGGAGCAAGGAGCACAAGGAAATCCCCGCGCTCAAACGCGCACTCTGGGAGATGGAACGCTTGCAGGCCGCCGTCTGCGTTCCCAGTTTCAGGGAGGGCAAGCTGCAGGGTTTCCTCGTCCTCGGTGAGAAACTCACCGGCGACCTGTACGATCAGGACGACCTGGCCATCTTCTCCGCGCTGGCTTCCCAGGCGGCCTGGGCGATCGAGAACGCCCAGGCCTACGAGGAACTGCGCGACACCCGCGATCAGCTGCTCCACTCCGAGCGGATGGGAACGATCGGCAAGTTCGCCGCCGACATGGCCCATGAGATCAAGAATCCCCTGCAGGCGATCCTTGGCTTCTTCGAGATGCTGCCGGAGAAATACGATGACCCGGATTTCCGCAACCGCTTCGCCAAGCTTGCCCAGGCGGAGGCGGAGCGGATCAACGACCTGGTCCGGCAGCTCATGGTGTATTCCAGACCCAAGGCGCCGGACTTCAAGCCGATCGAGATCAGCGGAACGATCGACAGCGTGCTGGCCCTGCTGGAGAACGATCTGGACCGCAGCCACATCGAGGTGCGAAAGGGCTACAGCCCCAACGGTGTTACCGTCGAGGCAGACCGGGATCAGATGAAGCAGGTGTTCCTGAACTTGTTCAACAACGCCATCGAGGCGATGTCACCCCCTGGCGAGAAACCGGGCCTCCTGGACATCGTTGCCTTCCCCAACGAGAAGGCCTTGGTCGTCAAGGTCCGCGACACCGGATCCGGCATCCCGGAGAACCAGATCCCGCTCATCTTCGCCCCGTTCTACACCACGAAGGAAAAAGGTTCCGGCCTGGGGTTGGCCATCGTCCAGAACATCCTGAGGGCCCACAATGCGGCGATCCAGGTGGAGAGCCAGGTGGGGGCTGGCACCACCGTGACCCTCACGTTCCCGCTGCGGCAGTCGGACCTTCCGGCCTCCCCACAGGCGGCGAGGCCATCGGTGATTTCCGATGAACTTCCCAGGCCAGCAAGGAAAGCCCCCTCGGCGGCCAGCATCCTGATCGTAGACTCCGAGAAAGAAACCCTGGAAACCGTACGCCTCATCTTCGAGGCGCGAGGCATCACGTGTTGGACGGCCACCAGCGGGCCGCAAGCGTTGGCGCTTCTCAAGGAGCATCAGCCCGATGTCATCCTTTCGGAAATCCTCCTCAGGGGCGACGGATCCACAGGGGTTTCCCCGGATGGCTTCGGTATTCTTCAGGAGGCAAAGAGAATCTTCCCCGAGAGGCCCGTCTTCCTGATCACCGCCTGCGATTTTCCCGAGTACCGCGAGAAAGCCAAGGAGATGGGGGCCGACGGCTTCCTCGTTAAGCCCGCCAGCCAGGATTATCTCCTCAGCATCCTCCCCGGCCCACAGAACCGATAAGCCACCGACAGAACAGAAGTTCTGGAAGTTGTGTAATACCAAAGTGAGAATGTCCGGTTCTACCAAAGTAAAAATGTCCTCTTGTTGGAAGACAGGAGGGTATTATGAACGAGGACGTTGTCACGATGAGCCAGAAGGAGCTTCGAAGGCTTCCAGTTCTTGAAGCGGTCTTAAAGAAGCAGACGACGCAGGTTGAGGCAGCCGCTTGTGGAGTTGAGCACGCGGCAGGTGTGGCCGTCTGATCTACGTCCCTTGGCCAAGCAGGGGGTGGCGGTGACGATCAGTCCCCAGGGCCGGATGCGTGTTTTGCATGAGGGCAAGGAGCTGGCCTATCGGCCGATTCCGATTCAGCCCAAGGCTAAGCCGGAGTCGTTCATCTGGACGATCAGCCGGTTCTTCCCGCAGATGGCCCGCAAGCCGGCGGCAGATCATCCGTGGCGAAAAAAGATGTGCGTGTAACGATGAAGCTAACCCAGCCCCTTAACTCTCCAGAGCTTCAAACCTTAAAGCAAAGCATTAAAACCAGACATTTCTATTTTGGTTTGACACTTCGACGGAAATAAGCTGAATTCAATCCCAGAATCTGGTAGACTCAATCATTGTCTTAAAAAGGGAAAAGTATGCCGACACTTGAAGGTGGAAAAACGCCGTTGCCGTCCGCACCGCCGACTCCTCCGAACAGACCGAATCAGAGGATGTTCCGGTGGTTTGTGTTTGGGGGGATCTTTTTTGTTCTCTTCTACATGTACTGGTTCGGGGCCCTGACCATGAAGGGGGTCCCGCAGGAGATCTCCTACAGCGAGTTCTATTCCTGGGTTGCCAACAACGACACCGCCCAGAGGATCCGCACCGTCGTTCTGATGGACAACCTGATCCGGGGCGAGACGTTCGACCGCAAGCGTTTTGAAGTGGTGATACCCCAGCAGGACCCGGACATGATCCGCCTCTTGAGGGAAAAAGTTCCCGATTTCCGTGTGGAGTCGGCCAAAGGGTCCTTCTGGTTGAATTTCCTTTTCAACCTGGCAGGGCCTTTCCTGTTCCTCGGCGCCTTCTGGTTCCTCCTTTACCGGGGAGCGCAGGGAGGGGGCGGACGATTGCTCTCTTTCGGCAAGAGCCGGGCCAAGGAGGTTTTGCCGGAGGAGGAGGGGAAGAAGGTCACTTTCGAGGATGTGGCCGGGGTCCGGGAGGCCAAGGAGGAGCTCCAGGAGGTCATTGAATTCCTGAAGGACCCGAAGAAATTCCAGAAGCTGGGAGGGAAGATCCCTAAAGGGGTTCTCCTGCTGGGTCCGCCTGGCTGCGGGAAAACCTTGCTGGCCAAAGCGGTGGCCGGGGAGGCGGGGGTGCCATTCTTTTCGATCAGCGGTTCCGACTTCGTGGAGATGTTCGTCGGCGTGGGGGCTTCCCGTGTGCGGGACCTCTTCGAACAGGCGAAGAAGTCGGCCAAGACCTCCACCCGGGGGTGCATCATCTTCATTGACGAGATTGACGCGGTCGGCCGCCAGCGGTTTGCCGGCATCGGCGGCGGCCACGATGAAAGGGAGCAAACCCTCAACGCCCTTTTGGTCGAGATGGATGGCTTCAACACCCAGGAGGGGGTGATCCTTCTGGCTGCCACCAACCGGCCGGACGTTCTGGATCCGGCTCTTCTGCGGCCCGGCCGGTTTGACCGTCAGATCGTCGTGGACCGGCCGGACCTGGTCGGCCGGGAGGAGATCCTAAAGGTCCATGTCCGGAAGGTCAAGCTGGATCCCGCCGTCGACCTGAAATCGATTGCTCGCCAGACGCCCGGTTTCTCCGGAGCGGATCTGGCCAACCTGGCCAACGAGGCGGCCCTGCTGGCCGCCCGCCGGGACAAGGAGACGGTGACCATGAAGGAGATGGAGGAGGCGATCGAGCGGGTGATGGCCGGACCGGAACGGAAATCCCGCGTGATCTCCCCTTATGAGAAGAAGATCGTAGCGTATCACGAGGCCGGCCACGCCCTGGTGTCGATCATGGTACCGGGGACCGATCCTGTCCACAAGATATCGATCATCCCCCGCGGGGCGGCGGCGCTGGGCTATACGATGCAGATGCCGCTGGAGGACCGGTACATCACCACCCGCAAGGAGCTTTTGGCGAAGCTGGCCGTCATGCTGGGAGGACGGGCGGCAGAGGAGCTGATTTTCAGCGAGATCACCACCGGCGCCCAGAACGACCTGGAGGTGGCGACGGAGACGGCGCGCCAGATGGTGACCCGCTACGGGATGAGTGACAGTCTCGGGGCTTTGACCTACGGGCGGCGGGAAGGGATGGTTTTCCTGGGGCGGGACATCGTGGAGGAGAAGAACTACTCGGACCAGACCGCCGTTCTGATCGACCAGGAGATCCGCCGGATCGTCGAGGATGCCCACAAGCAGGCGAAGGCGATCGTCGCCCAGTACAAAGACCGTCTCGAAAAGCTGGCAGAGACTCTCTTGGAAAAAGAGGTCATCGACGGGGACGAAGCGAAGCGGATCGTGATGCAAGGGCCTCCCTCGGAGTTAAAACAAGAATCTGCCGGAGAGACCGAATCCATTTCCGGATAAACCTGGTCGCCCTTTGTTGAGTACGTTGGGGGTTTGATGTCGGTTTCTTTCCTTTCCTGCGGACGTTTCCGTTTGCCCCTTGGTCAGAGAACCCTCCTCATGGGGATCCTTAACGTGACGCCGGACTCCTTCAGCGACGGCGGTCGCTATGCCAGCCCGTCCAAAGCGGTCGCCAAAGCCCTTCAGATGGAAGCGGAAGGAGCGGATATCGTCGATATCGGAGGGGAGTCCACCCGTCCCGGCGCGCAGCCGGTTTCCGTCCGACAAGAGCTGCGCCGGGTGATCCCGGTGATCGAACGGCTTTCAAAGCGGTTGAAGATACCGATCTCCATCGATACCTCCAAAGCGGTCGTAGCCCGGATCGCCCTTGAAAGCGGCGCCTCGCTGGTCAACGACGTGACCGCGCTGCGGGACCCCGACATGGGACCCGTTGTTGCGCAGGCCGGTGTGCCGGTCGTCCTCATGCACATGCGCGGCACGCCCCGCACCATGCAGGTCAAGCCGGCCTACCGGCGGCTGATCCCGGAGGTCTTATCCGAGATCAAAACAGCCGTCCGGAAAGCGCGGGAAGCCGGCATCAGCGATCAGAAGATCCTCATTGATCCCGGCATCGGGTTCGGGAAGCGTCCCGGCGACAACCTGCGCCTGCTCAAAGAGATTCCCCGCTTCAAGGCATTGGGTTTTCCGGTCGTTATGGGTCCCTCCAGAAAATCTTTCATCCAGTCGGTTCTGGGTCTTCCTGTGCAGGACCGGCTTTTCGGGACAGCGGCGGCGGTCACCATCTGCGCCTCTTTGGGCGCCGACATTGTCCGAGTGCATGATGTGGCGGTCATGAGCCAGGTGGTGAAGATGGCGGACGCGGTCCGCTTCTCGTGAGGGTCCCATGCGGCTCGGCGTAAACGTGGATCATGTGGCGACGATAAGACAGGCCAGGGGCGGAAAAGTGCCAGATCCGGTGTGGGCCGCGGCGGCGGCCCAGCAGGCCGGCTGCGACAGCATCGTCTGCCATCTGCGGGAGGACCGCCGCCACATCCAGGAGAGGGATCTGTGGGCCGCGAAGAAGGTTCTCACGATTCCCCTGAATCTGGAGATGGGGGCTCATCCGGATATCGTCCGAATTGCCTGTCGCCTGAAGCCGGAGCGGGCGACCCTTGTCCCTGAACGCCGGCAGGAACTGACCACCGAAGGGGGCCTGAACTTAAAAAGGGAATGGTCCCGCGTCGAGCGGGCCGTTGCGCGGATGAGGAAAGCCGGGATCCGGGTCTCCCTTTTTATCGATCCGGATCCGGTTCAGATTGCTCTGGCGCAGAAGATGGAGGTGCCGATAGTGGAACTGCATACTGGCTCCTACGCCGACGCCGGATCCGCCGCCGAGCGCACCCGGTGCCTCCAGCAGCTGAAATCGTCGGTGAGGGAAGCCCGCTCCCGCGGGCTGATCGTGGCGGCGGGCCACGGCCTAGATTATGATAATGTTAGAGCGGTGGCGGCGATCGAGGGGATCGAGGAGCTCAACATCGGCTTCTCCATCGTGGCCAGGGCTATCGGGGTGGGGATCCACCAGGCGGTTCGGGAGATGATTGGTCTGATCCGGGAGGACTCTTCGTGAAGGTGATCGGCACCGGTGTCGACCTCGTCGAAGTCCAGCGGTTCAAAAAATCGGTTGAGAAATGGGGGGACCGTTTCTTGAACCGGCTCTTTACCCCCCGTGAGCTGGCTTACGCTAAGGGCCGTAAACAGTTCCTCCAGCATCTGGCCGTCCGGTTTGCCGCCAAGGAGGCGGTGGTCAAGGCGCTCGGCGCCCCCAAAGGGCTGGGTTTGGAATGGAAAGATGTGGAGATCGTCCATGCCTCCAGCGGCCAGCCGAAGGTGGTGTTGAAAGGGACCATGAACCGCTGGGCCCGGCTGGATATCCAGCTTTCCTTGACACACACCAAGGAACATGCGGTAGCGATGGCGCTGGCCTGCAAGCCATGAAGCCGGCTCTGCCGAAGCGCCTCCTGTCCAGGCGCCCGGGATCTCATAAAGGAGATTACGGCCACGTTCTGGTGATCGGCGGTGCTGTCGGGTATGTCGGGGCGCCAATCCTCTGCGTTGAAGCGGCGCTTCGTTCCGGCGCTGGGTTGGTCTCGCTGGCGGTGTCGAAAGAGATCTATCCGATCGCCGCCTGCAAAGCTCCGCCGGAGATCATGGTCCACCCGACGCAGCGCCTGCCGCAGCTCCTTCAGAAAGCGGATGTGATCGCGCTGGGCCCCGGTCTCTCCCGCGCCGCCCGCCCGAAAGCTCTGGTCCGGCGGCTGGTCAGAAGCGCCACACAGCCGATGGTGGTGGACGCTGATGGGATTATCGCGCTCAAAGGTCTGAAAAAGCTGTCGCGTCCTAGCGGGGCGGGCGGGATGGTCTTGACCCCCCATCCGGGTGAGATGGCGAACCTTCTGGGTACAGCCGTTTCAAAGGTTCAGGCAAACAGGAAGAAGACCGCTCTCCAGACGGCGAAACGGCTTAATGCTGTGGTGGTTCTCAAGGGCCACAAAACGATCGTCGCTTCGCCGGTTGGCCGGACCTATCTCAACAGCACCGGCAATCCCGGTATGGCCACTGCCGGCATGGGGGACGTGCTGACCGGCGTGATCGCCGCCCTGATCGGGCAGGGGTGCGATCCCTTCACAGCGGCGAGAGCTGGGGTCTACCTGCACGGGCTGGCTGGCGATCTCGCCGCTAAGGAGGTAGGGGAGACCTCCTTGACCGCCGGAGATGTTTTAAGGTTTCTGCCAGCGGCCTTCCGCCGGGTTGCCCGGAAATAAATGACTTTGCCCACGTAGCTCAGTTGGTAGAGCAATCGCCTTGTAAGCGATAGGTCGTCCGTTCAAATCGGACCGTGGGCTTGGTTTGATCATCGATAAATAGATGCAACGGGTGGCGCATCCTTATCCCTTACGGGGAGAACAACAGATACGATCTTGCTGCGGAGAGGGAGGGAAAGTTTATTCGGATCCAAGCAAAGTACGCCACTCGCGGCAGATGCGTAAAGGCGCGATGACACTTCGCCTCGCAGTTCCGAAGAACGGACAAAAAGCCAGGATTCAGTACTCCAAAAAATTCAATTGGTTTTGTTGAATGTAAGCCGGCTTGTTTTCATCCTTTTGAGTGCGTACAATAAAACGTTCTTATGGGCAGGTACTCAAGCGGCCAACGAGGGCAGACTGTAAATCTGCTGGCGCAAGCCTACAGAGGTTCGAACCCTCTCCTGCCCAGAACTTCTGTTCTATGTGATAGATAGTCAGTGTCGGGTGGCGAGTTAAGAGTTTCTCGAAATTCAGCTCACGATGCGGGTGTAACTCAATGGTAGAGTACCTGCCTTCCAAGCAGGTTATACGGGTTCGATTCCCGTCACCCGCTTTATAATCCTGCCGCGTAACAAAACCATAATATTTTTTCTTGACAATAGTTGCTATCTCGTTAGAATGAAGTATTTTGCACCTATAATTTTGGCGGTTTGGTAAGCCCAGCAGCTGTCTTGCTGGAGTAGCTCAGTTGGTAGAGCACGTCCTTGGTAAGGACGGGGTCACGGGTTCAATTCCCGTCTCCAGCTTAAAGTGTCGGGTGTTTTTCTTTTCGATTTGTGTTGTCAACTGAACATGAGATACCCACGAGGTATCCGTATTTCCTTTTGGAGGAGAGGCCACGATGGCAAAGGAAAAGTTTGAGCGTAAGAAAACCCATGTCAACATCGGAACCATCGGCCATGTGGATCATGGAAAAACGACGCTGACCAGCGCCATTACGAAGGTACTTTCCAAGACCGGTCAAGCCGAGGTGAGGGACTATGCCGATATCGCCAAAGGCGGCGTCGTACGCGATGCGAGCAAGATTTTGACCGTCAGCATCGCGCACGTGGAATACGAATCGGCCAACCGGCATTACGCTCATGTGGACTGTCCTGGTCATGCCGACTACATCAAGAACATGATCACCGGCGCCGCCCAGATGGATGGCGCCGTTCTTGTTGTCAGCGCGCCGGACGGGCCGATGCCTCAGACCCGCGAGCACATTCTGCTTGCCCGCCAGGTCGGCGTGCCGGCGATCGTGGTCTTCCTTAATAAGTGCGATCTAGTTGATGACAAGGAATTGCTGGACCTGGTGGAGATGGAGGTTCGCGACCTGCTGACCAAGTACCAGTTTCCGGGCGACAAGACACCGATCATCCGGGGCAGCGCCATGAAGGCGGCTCAGGGGGATCCGGAGGGGGAGAAGAGCATCCACGATCTCATCAAGGCGGTGGATGAGTTTATCCCGACCCCCAAGCGGGAGATCGACAAGCCGCTTTTGATGGCCGTGGAGGACGTTTTTTCGATCACCGGCCGCGGGACCGTTGGCACGGGCCGCATCGAGCGCGGCAAGGTCAAGCTTAATGATGAAGTGGAGATCGTGGGGCTGCGTGACAAGCCGACCAAGACGGTCGTCACCGGTATCGAGATGTTCCGAAAGCTTCTGGATGAGGGGCAGGCCGGTGACAATGTCGGGGTTCTGCTGCGCGGGATCGACAAGAAGGACTTGGAGCGGGGCATGGTTTTAGCCGCGCCCGGTTCGATCACGCCTCACAAGAAATTCAAGGCCGAAGTGTACGCTTTGACGAAGGAAGAAGGGGGCCGCCACACGCCGTTCTTTACCGGCTACCGGCCCCAGTTTTATTTCCGGACGACCGATGTGACCGGCGTGGCCACGCTTGCCAAAGGGGTGGAGATGGTCATGCCCGGTGACAACGCCAACGTGGACGTGGAGTTGATCTCTCCGATCGCCATGGAGAAAGGACTTCGGTTCGCTATCCGGGAAGGGGGCAAGACGGTTGGAGCGGGCGTCGTGACGGAGATTATCGCGTAAAACCAAGCGCGTTTGTTATTGCGGTGGGTGTTTCAGCGAGGGGGATCCGTAAATGCGGGAAATTATCACCATGGCGTGTACGCAGTGCAGCCGGCGGAATTATACGACGAAGAGGAATAAGCGCTTGCACACGGATCGTTTGGAACTGAAGAAGTACTGCCGGTTTTGCCGGATCCACACCCTCCACCGCGAAACAAAGTAGGCCTGTAGCTCCAACTGGTAGAGCAACGGACTCCAAATCCGATGGTTGGGGGTTCAAATCCCTCCAGGCCTGTATGTTGGCCGGCACAGGCGGCGTTTCCCGCTGTTGTCCGTTCCTAATCAGGCGATCTGAACATTCTTGGGAGTACCCAAGGGGGATCGTTTTTTTCTTTTTCGGGATGAGGCGATGATTCGAAAGACGGCGGCATTTTTAAGAGATGTCCGGAACGAACTCGGCCAGGTTTCCTGGGCCTCTCCGCAGGAATTGCTGGAATCGGCCAAGGTTGTCGTGGTGACGATGGTGCTTCTGTCGGCCATCATCGCTCTTTTTGATTGGGTATGCGCTGGTTTAATGAGTTGGATCATGCGTTAGCAATGGAATCCCAGTGGTTTGTGATTCATACCCTGACCGGGCAGGAAGAGAGGGTCAGGGTGTCGCTTCAGAAAGCGATCGACGCCGGTCAGTTCCAGGGACAGGTAACGCAGGTTCTCGTTCCGATGGAGAAGATCTCCGAGGTCAAAGGCGGGAAGAAGAAGATCTCGGAGCGCCGGGTTTTCCCCGGCTACGTCCTGATCCAGATGAACATGTCTGACGAAAACTGGGGCTTCATCAAGACGATCCCCGGGGTGGCGGGGTTCGTGGGGTCCGGCAACCGGCCGATCCCCTTAAGCGAGCAGGAAGTGGATCAGATCCTGCAGTCCTCGCAGGAGAAGATGGAAAAACCGATCCCCAAGGTTGTTTTCGACCGGGGGGAATCGGTCCGGATCACGGAGGGGCCGTTCAGCAACTTCAACGGCCTGGTGGAGGAGATCAATCCGGAGAAGGGCAAGCTCAAGGTGATGGTTACCATCTTCGGGCGAGCGACACCGGTGGAGCTGGAATACTGGCAGGTTGAAAAGGTGTAAGAATGGCGAAAAAGGTCAAAGCACTCATCAAACTTTATTGCCCCGCCGGGGCGGCGAACCCGGCCCCTCCTGTCGGTCCCGCCCTGGGTTCCCACGGGTTGAACATCATGGAGTTCTGTAAGCAGTTCAACGCGCAATCGAAGGGGCAGGAAGGGCTCGTTCTGCCGGTCGTGATCACCGCCTACGAGGACCGAAGTTTCACCTTCATCATCAAGAGTCCGCCGGCTTCCGTGCTTTTGAAGCGGGCGGCGGGCCTGGCCAAGGCGTCGGGGACGCCCAACCGAGAGAAGGTCGGCAAGGTGACGCGGACGCAGTTGAGGGAGATTGCCCAGAAGAAGGTGCAGGACTTGAACACTCCCTCCCTTGAGCAGGCGATCAAGATGGTGGAAGGGACAGCCCGCTCGATGGGGATCGAGGTGACCGGATGAGCAAGAGGATGAAGGCCGTTTCGGCGGTGGTGGACAGGAGCAAACCGTTTTATTCGCTGAAAGAAGCGGTGGGGTTGATCAAGCAGGCGCCGCCGGTCAAGTTTGACCAGACGGTGGAGCTTTCCGTCGATCTGGACGTCGATATCAAGCAGACCGATCAGATGGTGCGGGGCACCGTTGTTCTGCCCCACGGCACCGGCAAAACAGTCAAAATCCTTGTTTTCGCCAAAGGGGATGCCGAGCGGGCCGCGAAAGAGGCAGGAGCCGATTATGTTGGGGCCGAGGATCTGTTGGCGAAGGTGCAGGGCGGATGGACCGATTTTGACGTCGTCATTTCGACGCCGGATCTCATGAAAGAGGTCGGGAAGCTGGGTAAGGTCTTGGGACCCAAGGGTCTGATGCCAAGCCCCAAGACTGGGACCGTCACGCCGGATGTCGCCAGAGCGGTCCAGGATGCCAAGAGGGGGAAAGTGGAGTTCAAGATCGACAAGCAGGGGGACATCCACTTGGGGATAGGTAAGCTTTCTTTCCCGCCCGAGGCGATTGAGGCCAACGGCCGGAGTGTTCTGGAAGCGATCTGGAAGGCCAGACCGCCTGCTGTAAAAGGAAGGTACGTCAAGAGCGTGGCTCTTTCTTCCACGATGGGTCCCGGCGTGAAGGTGGATCCGGCCGAAGGGAGGCCCGAGTTATGAACCCGAAGACCGAAGCAGTGTCTGCCGCACCGAATAAGATCCGTGCCGGGATATTGGCGCGGTCTTCGATTTACCGGGAATTGAAAGCCCAGGTGGAAGCGTCCGGCGCCGTGGTGGTTAGCAGCGTCCAGAAGGTGCCGGCCCGGGAGTTGAACCGGCTGCGCTTTTCGCTGCGCGATATCGACTCCAACTTCATGATCGCCAAGAACAGCATCTCCAGGATCCTCTGCCGTGAGCAGGGGTGGCAGGATATGGAGAAACTGTTTGAAGGGACCTGCGCGATCTCCCCGGTGAAGGGGGACGCGGCGAAGGTCTGCAAGCTGTTGGCCACCTTTCAGAAGGATCATGAAGGATTTGTCATCCAGGGAGGGATCCTAGAGGGCCAGTTTTATTCGAAAGATCAGCTGATTGCCCTCTCCAAGCTGCCGTCCCGGGAGGTGCTGCTATCCCAGCTGGCCGGTCTTCTGCAGGGGCCCATCAGGAACCTGGCGGTGGTCTTGCAGGCCCCGATCCGGGAAGCGGCTCTGGCCTTCAAGGCGCTGGCCCAGAAGCGGGAAAAGGAAGGGAAGCAGGAGAAACCGGCTTCATAATTTAGCACGCGGTGTCCAAAGAAAGAAGGAGAGTACGACAATGGCGAAGGTAACGGTGAACGACGTTCTGGAATCGATCGAAAGCTGGTCGGTTCTCGATTTGAACAATCTGGTGAAAGGAATCGAGGAGAAATTCGGCGTTTCCGCCGCGGCGATGGCCCCTGTGGCGGTCGCCGGTGGTGCCGCCGGCGCGGCGCCCGGAGCGGCTGCGGCCGAGGAGAAGGATTCCTTTGATGTCATTCTCGCCGAAGTGGGCGCCAACAAGATTAACGTCATTAAAGCGCTGCGCGAAGTGACCACCCTCGGGTTGAAGGAAGCCAAGGACCTTGTGGACAGCGCCCCGAAGCCGATCAAGGCCGGCGCCACTAAGGACGAAGCCAAGACGATGAAAGAGAAACTGGAAGCTGCGGGTGCCAAGGTCGAGCTAAAGTAACCGGACCGGTTCTTTGAGGGAGAGGGCCCAATGGCTGTCATGACAAAGAAGGATTTCGGACGAATCTCCGAAAAATTCAATCTTCCGTACCTTCTGGAAATCCAAACGGATTCCTTCAAGGAATTCCTGCAGATGGATGTTCCGAGAACCCGGCGGGAGAACAAGGGATTGCAGGAGGTTTTCCAGGAGATCTTTCCGATCGAGAACCCGGACGGGACCTACCGGCTGGAGTATCTCTACTACACCATTGGCAAGCCGAAGTACGATCAAGCCGAATCGCAGCGCCGTGGATTGACCTATGCCGCTCCCCTGGGCGTGAAGCTCCGCCTGCGGACACCCAAGGAGATGAGGGAGCAGGAGGTCTATCTCGGAGACATCCCGCTGATGACTCCGACAGGCACCTTCGTGATCAACGGGGATGAGCGGGTGGTCGTCAGCCAGCTGCACCGTTCACCAGGCGTCTTTTTCGAAGAGGAGATCCATCCCAACGGCAAGAGGATGTACACCGCCCGGATCATCCCTTACCGTGGAGCATGGCTGGAGTTTGAGTTTGATCTGACCGATACGCTTCACGCGCTGATCGACAGGAGAAGGAAAGTTCTGGCCACCACCTTCCTGCGGGCCATCGGCGCCGGCACCGATGAGCAGATCCTTCAGGCGCTGTGCGGCGTCCAGACGGTCAAGGCGCAGGAGCTGACGGACCTCAAAGACCTGGTCGGCAGGACTCTCGCTGTGGATGTCATCGATCCCCAGACGCAGGCCGTTTTGATCCCCCGTTTCGAAAAGCTGGCCAAGGAGCATCTGACCATGATGTGGAACTCCGAGATCCGGGAGGTCCACGTTTTGGAAAGGATCGTCCCGGAGGTCATACGGACTTTCGAGAAGGACCGGCTGCGGTCCGCCGACGATTCCGTCCTGGACATCTTCCGCAAGCTCCGACCGGGCGATCCAGCGACGCTGACCTCTGCGAAATCTTTGCTGGAACGGCTCTACCTGGACCCGAAGCGCTACGACCTGGGCCGGGTGGGGCGCTACATCTTGAGCCGGAAGCTCGGCATGAAGAGGGACCTGAACGACCGGGTCCTGGACCCGCAGACCGTCCTGGAAACCCTCAAATACCTGCTGAACCTCAAGGCCGGCCAGGGGGATGTGGATGATATCGATCATCTGGGTTCCCGGAGGATTCGGACGGTGTGCGAGCTTCTCCAGAACCAGTTCCGGATGGCTTTAGCGAGGGTGGAGCGGTCGGTTCGCGAAAGGATGGGCATCTACGATCTGGACGCCGTCATGCCGCATCAACTGGTCAACGCCAAGCTGGTTTCGAGCTTGATCCGGGACTTTTTCGGCCGCTCCCAGTTGTCGCAGTTTCTGGACCAAACCAACCCCCTGGCGGAGTTGACCCACAAACGGCGGCTCTCCGCGCTCGGGCCGGGCGGGCTTTCCAGGAAGCGGGCCGGTTTCGAGGTGCGCGACGTCCATTATTCCCACTACGGCCGGATCTGTCCGATTGAAACGCCGGAAGGCCCGAACATCGGCTTGATCGCCAGTCTCTCCACCTATGCCCGCGTCAATTCGTTCGGTTTTATCGAAACCCCCTACTTTGAAGTGGAGAAGGGCCGGGTGAAGGAATCGGTGAAGTACCTCTCCGCTGACGAAGAGGACCGCTACCGGATCGCCCAGGCCAACGCCCCCGTGGAGAGCGCCAGGGGAGGCGACAATCTGGTTGGTCGTTTCAGCGAAAAGCTGGTGCTGTGCCGCCACCGCGGGAATTTCCCGACGATTCCGGCGGAGGAAGTGAACTTTAAGGACATCTCCCCCAAACAGCTGGTTTCCGTCGCCGCTTCCTTAATTCCTTTCCTGGAGCATGATGACGCGAACAGGGCGTTGATGGGTTCCAACATGCAGCGTCAGGCGGTTCCTCTGCTGTTTCCGGAAGCCCCTCTGATCGGCACTGGGATGGAGCAGCCGGTGGCGGTTGATTCAGGCACCGTCGTGGTAGCCGAAGAGGCGGGGGTTGTCAAGGAAGTGCAGTCGGATCAGATCGTCATCGACCGTCGCGTTTACCCGCTTCGGAAGTTTCAGCGCTCCAACGCCAACACCAGCATCAACCAGCGGCCGCTGGTCAAAGTGGGCGAGAAGGTGAAAAAGGGGCAGGTGATCGCCGACGGGGCCGGGACGGACAACGGTCTGCTGGCTTTGGGCCGTAACCTGCTGGTTGCCTTCATGTCCTGGCGGGGATACAACTTCGAGGACGCCATTCTCATCAGCGAGCGTCTTGTGAAAGAAGACGTCTTTACCTCCGTCCATATCGAGGAGTTCGAGATCGAGGCCCGGGACACCCGCTTAGGGAACGAAGAGATCACCCGCGACATTGCGAATGTTGGGGAGGATGCCCTGAAGGACTTGGATGAGAATGGGATCATTCGCATCGGGGCGGAGGTGCATCCCGGCGACATCCTGGTCGGCAAGGTGGTCCCGAAATCGGAAACCGAGCAGTCCCCGGAAGAGCGTCTGTTGAGGGCGATCTTCGGAGAGAAGGCCGGTGACGTCCGGGATGCTTCGCTGGTGGTGCCGCCGGGGGTCGAGGGAATCATCGTGGATGTCAGGGTCTTCAGCCGGAAAAAGCCGAAGCCGAGATCCAAGGAAGAGATCGCCGAGGAGCAGACCAAGATCGAGGCGATCCATAAGAGGTACCAATCCCAGATCAAGAGCTTGAAGAAGGAACGCCTGAAGGCCTTGAGCCGGCTCATCGTCGGGCAGAAGCTGGAAAACGCCATTGTCGACCAGGACTCGGGGAACCCGCTGATTTCACAGGGGCACACGGTTAAGGCGTCCGACCTCGCCAAGCTCGAAAACGCCGATTTGGAGGAGATCCGGCTGGCGGACAAGGAGAAAGAGGAGGAGGTGCGCCGGTCACTGCGGTTCCTGAACGATCAGCTGGATGAGATCAGTTATGAGGAAAACAGGGAGATCGAGCAGCTCAAGCGGGGTGACGAGCTGCCGCCGGGGGTTTTGAAGAAGGTCGTCGTCTACGTGGCTTCCAAGCGGAAAGTGCAGGTGGGGGACAAGATCGCGGGCCGCCATGGAAATAAGGGAGTGATTGCCAAGATTCTGCCGGAAGAGGATATGCCGTTCTTGCCGGACGGCACCCCCGTGGAAATTGTGCTCAATCCGCTGGGTGTTCCCTCTCGCATGAACGTGGGACAGATCCTGGAAACACATCTGGGCTGGGCGGCCAAAGCGCTGGGGCTGCAGATCTCTTCGCCTGTCTTCGACGGCGCGCGCGAATCCGAGGTCAAGAAGCTTTTGAAAGAGGCGGGTCTGCCCGAGGATGGACAGATTGTTTTGCGCGACGGCATGGTGGGCAAGGAGTTCGACCAGAAGGTGACGGTGGGCTACATCTACATGATGAAGCTGGCCCATCTGGTGGACGACAAGATCCATGCCAGGTCGATCGGCCCCTATTCCCTCGTGACCCAGCAGCCGCTGGGAGGCAAGGCCCAGTTCGGCGGACAGCGTTTTGGCGAGATGGAAGTGTGGGCGCTGGAGGCGTACGGCGCCGCTTATACCCTGCAGGAACTGCTGACCGTCAAATCGGATGATGTGGTGGGCCGGACCCGGATTTACGAGTCGATCGTCAAAGGAGAGCATGCGCTGAAGCCGGGAACTCCGGAATCGTTCAATGTTTTGGTCAAGGAACTGCAAAGCCTGGGTCTGGATATACGGACAGAACGGCGGGAGTCATAGATGAGCGAAAAGACCAAAGAGCTTCATCCGACAGCCGGAGAGCCGGCCAGCCGGGAACAGATCGAACGGGCGGCCCGCGGGCTGGGGATTGTCACCCCTGAAGCCGGCCCCGAAGAGGAATCGGTCGCTTTTGACGCCATCACGATCCGTCTGGCCTCTCCGGAAGTGATCCGTTCCTGGTCCCGCGGTGAGGTCCGAAAGCCCGAGACCATCAATTACAGGACCCTGAAGCCGGAAAAGGACGGACTGTTCTGCGAGAAGATCTTCGGACCGACCAAAGACTGGGAGTGCAACTGCGGCAAGTACAAACGGGTCAAGCATAAGGGGATCATCTGCGACCGCTGCGGCGTGGAGGTCACCCGTTCGAATGTCCGGCGCGAGCGGATGGGTCACATCGAACTGGCCGCTCCCGTCACCCACATCTGGTTTTTCAAGGCGATCCCGAGCCGCTTGAGCACCATTCTGGACATGAATCTCCGGGATCTGGAGAGGGTGATCTACTACGAGGAATACGTCGTGGTGGATCCAGGAGACACGCCGCTGCGCAAGAAGGAGTTGCTTTCCGAGGAGCGCTATCAGGAGTCCGTGAAAAAATTCGGTCATGGCTTCAAGGCGGCCATGGGGGCGGAGGCAGTTCGTATGCTTTTGAAGGATATGGATCTCGACAAAATCGTCGAGAAGGCCAAGAGGGACCTGAAGACGGCCAAAGGGGAGCAGGCCCAGAAGAAGTTGGTGAAGACCCTGAAGGTCGTCGACAGCTACCGGAAATCCGGCAACAAGCCGGATTGGATGGTGCTGACGGTGATTCCGGTGATCCCACCGGACCTGCGGCCGCTGGTCCCGCTGGACGGCGGACGCTTCGCCACCTCCGATCTGAACGATCTGTACCGCCGCGTCATCAACAGGAACAACCGACTCAAGAAATTGATCGAGCTCAAGGCGCCGGACGTGATCGTTCGCAACGAGAAGAGGATGCTCCAAGAGGCGGTGGACGCCCTCTTCGACAACGGCCGGCACGGCCGCCCCGTCCTGGGAGCCGGCAACCGCCCCTTGAAGTCGCTCGCCGACATGCTCAAGGGCAAGCAAGGCCGCTTTCGGCAGAACTTGCTGGGAAAGAGGGTCGATTATTCAGGCCGTTCCGTCATCGTCATCGGGCCTGAGCTGAAGCTCCATCAGTGCGGTCTGCCGAAAAAGATGGCGCTGGAGCTGTTCGAACCGTTCATCATCAAGAAGCTGCGTGAGCGCGGGTTCGTCCATACCATCAAATCGGCCAAGCGGATGGTGGAAAGGGCTCGTCTGGAGGTGTGGGATATCTTGGAAGAGGTCATCCGGGACCATCCGGTGATGCTCAACCGGGCGCCCACACTTCACCGACTCGGGATTCAGGCCTTTGAGCCGATCCTGATCGAAGGGAAAGCCATCAAGATCCATCCGCTGGTTTGCACCGCCTTCAACGCCGATTTCGACGGCGACCAGATGGCGGTCCATGTTCCTCTTTCCATCGAGGCACAGATGGAAGCGCGGCTGCTGATGATGTCTACCAACAACATCTTTTCCCCGTCCAACGGCCAGCCGATCGTCACTCCGACCCAGGATATCGTCTTGGGTTGTTCGTATCTGACGCGTATCCAGAATAAGGCGAAAGGGGAGGGGGCCGCCTTCGGTTCCGCGGAAGAGGCCCTTCTGGCGTATGAAGAGGGAGATGTGACGCTTCACACGAAAGTCAAATACTGGGACAACGGCCAGTGGATCGAAACGTCGGTGGGGAGGATCTATTTTAACAGCCAGCTGCCCGTGAAGATCCCTTTCCAGAACCATGTGATGGATAAGAAGGCCTTGAGCGACCTGGTGATTCAGGTCTACAAACAGTTCGGGCACACGGAAACCGTCAAGACGCTGGATGTCCTCAAGCGCCTGGGTTTTGAGATGGCCACGCGCGGAGGATTGTCCATCTGCGTGGACAACCTGCAGATTCCGAAGGACAAAAGCCGAATCATCCAGGACGCCCGGGCGGAAGTTGCCCAGGTGGAAGACCAGTACCGCAAGGGTTTGATCACCGATGGCGAGCGCTACAACAAGGTCATCGACATCTGGACGCACGCCACCGACAAGGTGTCCGACTTAATTTTCACCGAGATGGATCCGTTCAACTCCGTCTATCTCATGGCCGATTCCGGCGCCCGGGGTTCCAAGCAGCAGATCCGTCAGCTGGCGGGGATGCGAGGGCTCATGGCCAAGCCGTCCGGTGAAATCATCGAGAGTCCGATCACCGCCAATTTTCGGGAGGGGCTGACCGTGCTGGAGTATTTCATATCAACCCACGGGGCCCGCAAAGGGTTGGCCGACACGGCGCTGAAGACCGCCGACTCCGGCTACCTGACGCGCCGTCTGGTCGATGTGGCGCAGGATGTGTCGGTGTCGGAGGTTGACTGTGGCACTCTGAACGGGATTCTGATCAGCGCCATCGTGGAGGGAGATGAGGTGGTGGTGCCTTTGAAAGAGAGGATCATCGGCCGCGTCGTGCTGGATAACATCGCCGATGTCATCACCGACACCATCATCATCGAGGCGGGTAATGAGATCACGGAAGAGATCGCCGAGAAGATTGAACAGGCCGGCATCGAGAAGATCCGGATCCGGTCGGTCCTGACCTGCGAATCGAAACGCGGCGTGTGTGTGAAATGTTACGGCCGAGATCTCGCCACCGGCCGGTTGGTCGATTTGGGGGAGGCGGTCGGGATCGTCGCCGCCCAGTCGATCGGCGAACCGGGAACCCAGCTGACGATGAGGACATTCCACATCGGCGGGACCGCTTTCCGGGTTGTGGAAACCTCCCAGATCAAGGCCAAGAACAAAGGATTTTTGAAGTTACACAATGTCCGCTACGTTCAGAAGGGCAAGGATTACGTGGTTCTCAACCGCAACGGCCAGGTTTCCATCAATGATGAGAACGCCAGGGAGCTGGAGCGGTACGTCGTGCCTTCCGGGGCCATCCTGAAGCACGTGGATGGGGACAAGATCAACAAGGATGAAGTTTTTATCCGGTGGGACCCGTACACCGTCCCGATTCTGACGGAAGGTGGCGGAAAGGTTCGGTTCGAGGATCTGAAGGAGGGGATCACCGTGCGGACGGACATCGACCCGACGACCGGCCTTCCCGACCGGATCGTGATGGAGCACAGGGGCGATTTCCATCCCCAACTGGTGCTTGAGGACAACCAGGGGGAGGTTTTGGCGATCTATCCGATTCCGGCCGGCGCTCATGTGGTCGTGAAGGACGGCCAGAAGGTGGAGGCCGGGGACCTGCTGGCGAAGACTCCGCGCGTAATGACGAAGACGAAAGACATCACCGGCGGTCTGCCCCGCGTGGCGGAGCTGTTTGAGGCCCGTCGCCCTAAAGATCCGGCCATCATCAGCGAAATCGACGGAGTGGTCGAGTTCGGTGAAGCGAAGAAGGGACAGCGCAGGGTTATCATCAAGAGCCCGACCGGCATGAAGCGGGAGTATGTGATCCCACATGGAAAGCACCTGAATGTCTACAAGGGAGACTGGGTGGTATCGGGCCAGCCGCTGATCGACGGGCCGATCGTCCCGCAGGACATCCTCCGGATCGGAGGGGACAAAAAGCTGCAGGAGTACCTCGTCAATGAGATCCAGGAGGTGTACCGCCTTCAGGGCGTGCGGATCAACGACAAGCATATCGAGGTGATCGTCCGCCAGATGCTGCGCAAGGTGCGCATCGATGACGCCGGGGACACGGAGTTCCTGGTCGGCAGCCAGGTCGACAAGTGGCGCTTCCAGGAGGAGAACGAACGGGTGTCGAAGAGGGGCGGAAAGCCGGCTTCCGCGACGCAGCTGCTCTTAGGGATCACCAAGGCCTCCCTGTCCACCGAGAGCTTCATCTCGGCCGCCAGCTTTCAGGAAACCACTCGGATCCTGACGGAGGCGGCTGCCTCCGGGAAGAGGGACGATCTGGTGGGATTGAAGGAGAACGTCATCATGGGGCACCTGGTGCCTGTGGGGACCGGTTTCGCAGACCACAGTCACATGGAGGTGGTCAAGCACGCTCCAGAGGAGCCGCCGCAGGAGACTTTGCCGGAGGCGGAAAAGGCAGACAACGGGGAGGAAAATACTTAACCGGCCATGTGTCCGACAATCGCGCAGCTGATCCGCAAAGGAAGAAAAGAGAGAAGAAAGCGTTCGAAATCGCCCGCTTTGGAAGCGCGGCCTCAAGTCCGCGGCGTGTGCGTCCAGGTGCGCACCATGACGCCAAAGAAGCCGAACTCGGCCCTTCGGAAAATCGCCCGCGTGCGTCTGACGAATAAAACGGAAGTGACCGCCTACATTCCGGGCGAGGGGCATAATCTCCAGGAGCACTCGATCGTTCTGGTGCGCGGTGGGCGCGTCAAGGATTTGCCGGGGGTCCGCTACCACATCGTCCGCGGGACCTTGGACTCGGCTGGCGTCAACAACCGCCGCAAGTCGAGGTCGAAATACGGGGCCAAAAGGCCGAAGGAATAAAAAAGTGCGCAAGAAACAGTCTGGGAAAAGACAGTCTCTTCCGGACGCGAAATACAATTCGCGGGCCGTTCAGAAGTTCATCAACATGACGATGATGAGGGGCAAGAAATCGATTGCCGAGAGAATCGTTTACGACGCGCTGGATATGGCGGCGGAAAAGTTGAAGGTCGAGAACCGGCTTGAAGTTTTTCAGAAGGCGCTGGAAAACGCCCGCCCCCATGTGGAAGTAAAGGCGCGCCGGGTGGGAGGGGCCACCTATCAGGTCCCCGTGGAGGTCCGGCAGGACCGGGGAACTTTTCTGGCCATGCGGTGGCTGCGCGATTTCGCCAGGAGCCGGACCGGCAAGCCGATGAAGGACCGGTTGGCGGAAGAGTTTATGGCGGCCTACCAGGGGCAGGGTTCCGCGGTCAAGAAGAAAGACGATATGCACCGGTCGGCTGAAGCCAACAAGGCTTTCAGTCATTACCGGTGGTAATAATGGGAAGACGATGGGATCTTATCCTCTAGAAAAAACACGAAATTTCGGCATCGTCGCCCACATCGATGCCGGCAAGACCACCACGACCGAGAGGATCCTCTTCTACACGGGCCGGACCCACCGGATCGGGAACGTCGATGAGGGCAACACGACCACCGACTGGATGGTGCAGGAACAGGAGAGGGGGATCACCATTACCTCGGCGGCGATTACCTGCTTCTGGCGCGATCACCGTCTGAACCTGATCGATACCCCCGGTCACGTCGATTTCACCATTGAGGTGGAGAGGAGTTTGAAGGTTTTGGACGGCTGCGTGGTCGTGTTCGACGCGGTGGCCGGCGTCGAGCCCCAGTCGGAGACAGTGTGGCGCCAGGCCGACCGGTACAACGTCCCCCGAATGTGTTACGTGAACAAGATGGACCGGACCGGCGCCGATTTCTACGAAACCGTCAAGCAGATCACGGAGCGTCTGGGGGCGGTTCCGGTGGTCATGCAGCTGCCCAACGACAAGGAGCAGGACTTCAAGGGGCCGATTGATCTTTTGAGGATGAGCGCCCGCATTTATAAGAATGCGGAAGGAACCGAGTTCGAGGATGTGCCGATCCCGGCTAAATATGAGGCGGAGGCCAAGAAATGGCGGGCGAAGATGCTGGAGCGGGTCGCCGAAGCGGATGAGAAGATCATGGAGCATTTCATCCACGAGACCATGGACAAGGTCACGACGGAAGATCTGATGCAGGCGATCCGCCGCTCGACCATAGCCGGCAAAATCGTGCCGGTTTTCTGTGGTTCCTCCTTCAAGAACAAGGGGGTCCAGCTGATTCTGGATGCCATCGTGGATTATCTGCCTTCTCCGCTGGATATTCCTCCTGTCAAGGGAAAGAATCCTTTAACCGGGGCGGAGGAAAGCCGGGAAACCCGCGATGACGCTCCGTTTGCAGCGCTGGCTTTCAAGATCATGAGCGATCCCTTCGTGGGGAAGCTGACCTTCCTGCGGATCTATTCAGGGAAGCTTTCCTCCGGCTCCTACGTCTATAATTCCAACAAGGACAAAAGCGAGCGGGTCGGCAAGCTGGTCCGGATGCATGCGAACAAGCAGGAGATCATCGATGAGGTCTCGGCGGGGGACATCGCTTCGGCCATCGGGCTGAAGGACACCAAGACCGGGGAGACGATCTGCGACAAGGATAAGCCGATTTTGCTGGAATCGATGGTCTTTCCGGAACCGGTCGTTTCTTTGGCGGTCGAGGTGGAGAGCAAGATGGACCAGGACAAGTTGAGCCAGGCGTTGGCCCGCCTGCAGGATGAGGACCCTTCCTTCCGGGTCAGCTACAACAGCGAGACGGCGCAGACGATCATCTCCGGGATGGGCGAGCTCCACCTGGACATCATCCTGGACCGGATGAAAAGGGAATTCAAGGTCAACACGAAGGTCGGCCCTCCGCAGGTGGCCTACAAGGAAACGATCCGGAAGGCCAACGAGGCGGTCGGCAAGTTCATCCACCAGTCGGGTGGCCGCGGGCAATACGGCCACGTGGTCTTCCAGATGGAGCCCGGGGAGCGGGGTTCGGGGATCGTCTTCGAAAGCAAAATCGTGGGAGGTGCCATCCCCAAGGAGTTCATCAACCCGGTGAAAGAGGGTGTGATGAGCGCCGCGAAGAACGGCGTCATCGCCGGATATCCGGTCATCGACGTGCATGTCACCCTGGTGGACGGTTCTTATCACGAGGTAGACTCCTCCGAGATGGCGTTCAAGATGGCCGGTTCGATCGGTTTCCAGGAGGGAATCCGAAACGGGTCCCCCGTTCTTCTGGAGCCGATCATGAAGCTGGAGGTCATCGTTCCGGAAGAGTATCTGGGCGAAGTGATCGGGGACCTCAACAGCCGGCGGTGCCGGATTGCCGACATGAGCCAGCGGGCCAACGCCCGCGTGATTCGGGGGGAGGTTCCGTTAGCCGAAATGTTCGGTTACGCCACCGTCGTCAGGAGCTTGAGTCAGGGCCGGGGTTCCTATAATATGGAGCCTTTTGCCTATCAGGAGATCCCCGCGCAGATCGCGGAGAAGATCCTCAAAGGCAGGGAAACGACGACGCAGCGGGCGTCGAGGTGAGAGGGGACTATGTCTGGTGAACGCAAGATCAGGATCAAATTAAAGGCTTACGACCATCGTCTGCTGGATCAGTCGATGGCGGAGATTGTGGAATCCGCGCGGCGGACCGGGGCGGAGGTGTCGGGACCAATCCCCCTTCCGACTCGCAGGGAGATCTACACCGTTCTGCGGTCCCCTCATGTCGATAAGAAGTCACGGGAGCAGTTCCAGATGAAAACTCATAAGCGGCTGCTGGACATTATGAACCCGACCTCCAAAACAATCGACGCTCTCCGGAAGCTGGATCTTCCGGCCGGCGTGGACGTCGAAATCAAATAGGACTGCATGGAATGAAACCCGGGATCGGATTGATAGGCAGGAAGTTGGGGATGACGAACGTCTTCCATCCGGACGGCCGTGTTGTGCCGGTTTCCGTTCTAGAAGCAGGGCCTTGCACGGTGGTGCAAGCCAAGTCCCCTGAAAAGGATGGCTACAAGGCGGTTCAGCTCGGGTTCTCGGATGCGAAGGAAGCCAGGATGACGAAAGCGGTCATCGGTCATTTCAAGAAAGCGGGCGTGACGGTCAAGCAGGTTCTCGGAGAGTTTCGGCTGCCCGAAGACCAGAAGTATGAGGTCGGCGCTGTCGTTTCGGTCGACATCTTCAAGCCGGGCGATCGGGTGGACATCACTGGAACATCGATCGGAAAGGGTTTTCAGGGAGGGGTGAAGCGCTGGCATTGGAAGGGTGGCCCTCAAACGCACGGTTCGATGTCTCACCGGGCTCCGGGATCAATCGGTTCCACCACCACGCCGGGCCGGGTGTACAAAGGGCACCACCTGCCGGGTCGGATGGCCGCCAGAAGGGTCACGACGCAGGCGGTGGAGGTGATCCGTGTCGACGCCGCAAATCACCTCCTTTTGGTGAAAGGATCTGTTCCGGGCCATAACAAGGGGATCCTCTTCATTCGCAAGTCGAGGAAGAAACCGAGATCGTCGGCCGTCATCGTGCAACCGGCTAAGAAGAAGACAGCGGCGCCGGCTGCCGCCAAGGCAGCCGCCGCGGCGAAGGGGGCTGCCGCTCCCAAAGGAGGGGCGAAGAAGTAATGCCTTCGATTGAGCTTCACAACCTGGAAGGGAAAGTCGTCGGGGAGCTTTCTCTGCCGGCTGCCTTGGAAGGGCCTGTGAGCCAGGACATCTTGTGGCAGGCGGTGCGGATGTATTTGGCAAACCAGCGGGAGGGCAACGCCGACACGAAGACCCGTGGCGAGGTCCGGGGTGGCGGGAAGAAGCCGTGGAGGCAAAAGCATACCGGGCAGGCCAGGCATGGGACGATCCGTTCGCCGATCTGGCGCAAGGGCGGCATCGTTTTCGGGCCGCATCCGAGGGAATACAGGTACTCCCTGCCGGCCGCTATCCGTCGGAAAGCTCTGGTGAACAGCCTGCGGGTCAAGGTTTCCGAGAAGGCCATGCTGGCCGTGGAATCTTTTGAGGGATTGGAACCGAAGACGAAGTCTTTAGCCCAGCTGTTGAAAAAGCTGCGCGTGTCGGGCGGCGCGCTGCTGGTAGTGGATCAGCCGAACACGCAGCTCGCCCGGATTGCCAGGAATATCCCTCTGGTGTCGGTCAAACCGGCCCGGGATCTGAACTGCTACGATGTGCTGGCCCATCCCCGTCTGGTTTTGAGCGCACAGGGATTGAAGGAGTTGGAGGGGGTGGTCGCATGAACAGGTTATCGGCGGATGTTATCAAGGAGTTGATGAGAACGGAGAAGGGGACCGGTCTGGAAAAGCATCGAAAATACTTCTTCGCCGTGGATGTGAAGGCGACTAAGCCTGAGATCAAGCGGGCCGTGGAGGATCTTTTTAAGGTGAAGGTAGAGAAGGTCAGCACCAGCAATATGCCCGGCAAGCCGTTGCGGGTCCGTTACCGGTGGGGACTGCGTTCCAACTGGAAGAGGGCCGTGGTGACCTTGGCGGAAGGGTCCAAGCTCGAGGTGGCGACCTAATGCCTGTTAAAACATACAAACCATACACGCCTTCCCGGAGGCACATGACAACGGCCTCCTTCGAGGAGATCACAAAAAGTGAACCGGAGAAACGGCTGTTGGCTCCCCGCCAACGGACCGGCGGACGCAACAACCGGGGCCGGGTGACGGCCAGGCACCGCGGCGGCGGCCATAAGAGGATGATTCGTCTGGTCGACTTCAAACGGGATAAGAGGGATATGCCGGCCCGCGTCGTCGCCATCGAATACGATCCAAACCGATCTGCGCGGTTGGCCCTGGTCGAGTACGCGGATCAGGAGCGTCGGTACATTTTGGCCCCGAAAGAACTGACGGTGGGTGCCCAGATCATGGCGGGGGAAGGGGCAGAGATTGCAACCGGGAACGCCCTGCCATTGAAAAACATCCCTCTGGGAACGATGGTGCACAACATTGAGCTACAGCCGGGCAGGGGGGGGCAGATGGTCCGCTCCGCCGGCGGGGTAGCGCAGTTATTGGCCAAGGAGGGGGAGCTGGTGACGCTGCGGCTGCCTTCCGGGGAAATACGGATGGTCGCCCAGAACTGCTACGCCACCATCGGCCAGCTGGGCCATGAAGAGCACAACACCATCTCCTTAGGCAAAGCCGGCCGGAGCCGCTGGCTGGGGCGCCGGCCGAATGTACGCGGCATCGCGATGAACCCGCACGATCATCCGCACGGCGGCGGCGAAGGCAAGTCCGGCCAAGGGAACCCTCATCCTGTTTCTCCCTGGGGATGGGGGACAAAAGGATTTAAGACGCGGCATAAACGGAAGACTTCTAACAAATACATTGTGAAACGGCGGCGGTAAGGATGTCACGATCAACGAAAAAAGGGGCTTTCGTGGACCAGCATCTGCTGGAAAAGATCGAAAAGATGATCAAGGGAGGGGACCGAAAACCGATCAAGACCTGGTCCAGGCGGTCGACGGTCACTCCGGAGTTTGTAGGGTTTACTTTCCTGGTCCATAACGGGGCGAAGTTTCTGCCTGTTTTCATTACGGAGAACATGGTGGGACATAAGCTGGGTGAATTTGCTCCGACTCGGATATTCAAGAAGCATGGGGTCAAGGGTGTCACCAAGCCGCCTTCTCCCACGTAATGGTTGATGCTTAAGCAGGGGTATCGAAGAAGATGATTTCACAAGCGAAGGGCAAATACATTCCGGTGGCTCCCCGCAAGATTCGGGCGGTGGCGAGATTGATCCGCGGGCTCGACGTTCCCCGGGCCGGCGCTCTCCTGCGGCACTTGCCGAAGGGGGCCGCCCGGCCGATCGAGAAGGTTTTTCGCAGCGCCGTAACCAATGCGACGCGCGGCGGCGCCTGGACGGAGGAGCAGTTGGTGATCTCCAAGATCATGACAGATCAGGGGCCCGTCATGAAACGGCTCCGGGCGGCGTCGATGGGAAGAGGGGTCATCATCCGGAAGAAGTTTTCCCATTTAACGATTGAATTGGATGTGAAGAAAGGAAAGGCGACCGATGGGTCATAAGGTACCCCCGCTGGCCAACCGGCTGCAGATCAACCGGACATGGAACTCCCGCTGGTTTTCCAAAAAACAGAGTTTCGGCCGGCTGTTGATGGAAGACGAGAAAATCCGGCATCATATCAAGAAGAGTCTTTCAAACGCGGCGATTTCAAAGATTGAGATTGAGCGGACCCCCAGCAAGGTTCGGGTCATCATCCATTCCGCGCGCCCCGGGATCATCATAGGCCGCCGCGGGGCCGACATCGACCGGCTGCGGGAAGAGCTGCATGCGAAGACCGGCCGCGAAATGGCGATTGACATCAAAGAGGTTAAGAATCCGGCTATCGATGCTCAGTTGATCGCCGAGAACGTCGCTTTCCAGTTGGAGAAGCAGATCGGTTTTCGGAGGGCCATGAAGCGGGCTGTTCAGGTGGCGATGACCTCGGGAGGCAAGGGGGTCCGGATTCGGTGCGCCGGGCGGTTGGGCGGCGCCGAGATGTCCCGCGTCGAGAGCTACAGGGAGGGCAAGATACCTCTGGGGACTTTTCGGGCGGATATCGACTTCGGTTTTTGTGAGGCGAGGACCACTTACGGCGCCATTGGCGTGAAGGCGTGGATTTACAAGGAGGAGGCCCCATCTCAAAAACAGGCGGCGTCGGGCCAGCGGGATGAAGCGGCGGAGCTGCGTTATCCGGAACAACAGGCGCCTTTGAAAGGATAGTCACGTGGCGTTCATTCCCAAGAGGGTTAAATACAGGAAAGCCCAGCGGCGCAACCGGGCGGGATTAGCGACGCGCGGCTACCTCATGAATTTCGGGGAATTCGGGATCCAGTCCCTTGAGAACGGCTGGATTACCAACACCCAGCTGGAGGCCGCCAGGGTCGCCCTCACGCGGCATATTCGGCGCGGGGGACGGGTCTACATGCGGGTTTTCCCGGACAAGCCGGTGACGAAAAAGCCGGCCGAAACCCGCATGGGGAAAGGCAAAGGGATGCCGGAGTTCTGGGTGGCGGTCGTCCGGCGAGGGAAAGTGCTTATTGAAATGGAGGGAATCCCGGAAGAATTGGCCAGGACGGCTTTGCGCCTGGCGGCGGTGAAGCTGCCGCTGCGGACCCGGTTTATTTCCCGTTCCACGATGGCCGGTTAAAAGGAAACGAGCATGGCGAAGACGACGGTGGATTTCGGGGCGATGAACACAGAAGAGTTGAAGCAGAAGCTGGCGGGTATGAAAAAGGAACTGCTGGATTTAAGAATGCAGGCGGCTGCCGGCAAGGTCGACAAGACGCACCGGTTCCGGCTGCTCCGCCGGGACATCGCCAGGGTGCTGACTTTGTTGAACGAACCCGCGGAAACGCAGAAGGACGCCGCTTCTTCAGGAAGGAAGAATTGACATGGCACGCAAACAACTGGTTGGGACGGTGGTTTCTGACCGGATGATGAAGACCCTGGTGGTTCGGGTGACCCGCGTTGTCAGTCATCCGAAATACAAGCGTGTCATCAGGCGTTTTCAAAAATACAAGGTCCATGACCCGAACTCGGAGGCCCATGCTGGAGACGAGGTCCGCATCGAGGAGACGAGGCCCCTTTCCAAAGATAAGCGGTGGCGTCTCGTGGAGATCGTCAACCGCGGCGTGAAGAAGGAAGCGGTGGAGGCGGCCCGATGATCCGGATGCGGTCTATTTTGGATATCGCTGACAATACCGGCGTCAAACGCGCGTCCATGATAGGGGTGCTCCACCGGCACGGGAAGCTGTGGGCTGAAGTCGGGGACATCATCAAAGCGAACGTCAAGGAAGTGGCGCCTGATTCGGCGATCAAGAAGGGAGAGGTGGTGGAGGCCGTGGTTGTGCGCACCCGGCAGCCGATCCACAGGGTCGATGGTTCGTACATCCGTTTCGATTCGAACGCGATCGTTATCATCGACGCCCAAAAGAATCCTCGGGGAACCCGGATTTTCGGACCCGTGGCGAGGGAATTGAGGGAAAAACAGTTTACTAAAATCATTTCGCTGGCCCCGGAGGCGATTTAAGCGATGTTTCGAGTCAAGCGGGACGACCAGGTGGTGGTGTTGAGCGGCAAAAACCGCGGGAAGAAGGGAAAGGTCCTGCGCGTGTACCCTTCCGACGGCCGGGTGCTGGTGGAAGGGGTCAATTTGATCAAGCGGCACACAAGAAAGTCGCAGAACGCGCCGCAAGGGGCCATTCTCGAGAAGGAAAGCCCTCTGCCGGTGGGGAAGGTAATGCCCCTGTGCCCGCGCTGTAAGCAGGGAGTCCGTGTCGGGTTCAAAGTGATGCCCGACGGTTCTAAGGCGCGGATCTGCAGGAAGTGCGAGGAGAGTTTCTGATGGCCCAAGCGGTTGAAGTGGTGAACACCCCTCCGCGGTTGCTTTTAAAGTACCGGAAGGAGATCGCTCCGGCCTTGATGAAGAAGTTCGGCTACCGCAACATCATGGAGGTCCCCCGGCTGACAAAGATTGTCATCAACATGGGGATCGGCGTGGGGGCCCAGGATGTCAAACTGGTGGAACAGGCCGCCGTGGAGCTTGGGCTGATTACGGGACAGAAGCCGGTTATCACCCGGGCGAAAATCGCCATATCGAACTTCAAGATTAAAAAAGGCAACCCGGTGGGGTTGAAAGTGACGTTGCGCCGGGCTCGGATGTACGAATTTTTCGATCGGCTGACCAGCATCGCGATGCCTCGGATTCGGGATTTCCGGGGTTTGGAGCCGAAAGGGTTTGATCAGGGTGGGAATTTCGCCTTCGGTTTGACCGAGCAGCTGATCTTTCCGGAGATCGAATTCGATAAAGTTAGTCGGGTTCAGGGAATGGATGTGATTATCTGCACAACGGCCAAGACGCGGGAAGAATCCTTGGAGCTTCTGCAGCATTTGGGGTTGCCGTTCAAACAAAGAGGCAAGTCTTAAAGATGGCGAAGAAGAGTCAGGTTGAGCGTTGGAAGCGCAAGCCGAAGTTTCAGGTTCGGAAATACAGCCGTTGCTTGCGCTGCGGCCGCGCGGCCGCCGTTTACAGGAAGTTTCAGCTCTGCCGCATCTGTTTCCGTGAGATGGCCCACCGGGCTGAAATTCCAGGTGTGGTCAAAGCGAGCTGGTAGATTAAAACGAAAGAGAAGACAGAGCGATGAGTTTAACGGATCCTATCGGGGATATGTTGGTGGCGATTCGAAACGCCAATCAGGCCGGGCGGGCGCAGGTGGACGTGCCCGCTTCCAAACTGGCCTCGGCCATCGTGGAATCCCTTAAGCAGGAAGGCTTCATACAGAATTGGCGTCTTTTGAAAGAGGGCACCGCGCAGGGAACGCTGCGCATCTATTTGAAGTACCTCGGGAAAAATAGAAAGCCGCTTCTGCGCCACGTCAAGAGGGTTTCCAAGCCGGGATTGCGGATTTACGTCCAGAAATCTCGGGTTCCCAAGGTGCTTTCCGGGATAGGGGTGGCTATCCTTTCTACCCCCAAGGGTGTTCTGACAGACAACCAGGCCCGCCAGGAGGGCGTCGGCGGGGAGGTGCTTTGCTATGTATGGTAACGGAGGAAAAGGCCATGTCGCGGGTCGGTAGATTGCCGATCACCCTGCCGTCCCAGGTCAAGGTGAACCTTCAGCAGGGACGGGTGGATGTGGAAGGACCCAAAGGGAAGCTGTCCCACCAGGTTCCGGCTGGAATCGCCGTTGAAAAGGCGGATGACAAACTGGTGGTCAAGCGGGAAGTCGAGACCGAAAAAGCGAAAGCGCTTCACGGCCTGACGAGATCCCTTGTCTATAACATGGTCAAAGGGGTTTCGGACGGCTATGTCAAGGAACTGGAGATTCAGGGGGTCGGTTTCCGAGCGCAGGTTTCCGCCGGCAAGTTGGAGCTTTATGTCGGTTTTACCCACCCGGTTGTCTTCGCGATCCCGCCGGGCATCACGATCGAAGTACCCAAGCCGACGCAGGTTTTCGTCAAAGGGGCGGATAAGGCATTGGTCGGTCTGCTGGCGGCCAAGATCAGGGGCGTCGCTCCGCCGGAGCCGTACAAGGGCAAGGGAATCCGCTATGTGGGTGAAGTGGTCCGCCGGAAAGCGGGCAAGGCAGTCGCTTAAGGAGCACTTTCGATGTCGGCATACTCCAACAGGGAATTGAGAAGAGCGCGCAGGCATGCCCGCGTGCGCAAGAAGGTCACTGGCACCTCCGAACGTCCGCGGTTGGTGGTCAGACGCTCCGATCTTCACCTTTACGCGCAGATTATCGATGATTTGAGCGGCAAATCGCTTTTGATGCGCTCCACCGCCCACCCCGATTTCAAGAAAAAGTATAAAAAGGGAGGCAACGTGGAGGCCGCCAAAAAACTGGGGGAAGAGGTTGCCAATGCGGCTAAAATGGCCGGGATTAAGAAGGTCGTTTTTGACCGGGGCGGATACCTTTATCACGGCCGGGTGAAGGCGTTGGCCGATTCAGCCCGGGCTCAAGGATTGGAGTTTTGACAACATGACGGCAGAAGCGAGAGAGACGCAGCGAAAGGGACCGGCGGGAGGGCAGGGTGGCGGTCTTCAGCATCGCAGATCAGGTGGACAGCAGCAGGATCAGCAGGGCAACATGGTTGAGAAAGTGGTCGCCATCAACCGCGTCGCGAAGGTGACCAAGGGTGGCAAGCGGCTGTCCTTCAGCGCCTTGGTCATTGTCGGCGATGGTGAAGGGAATGTCGGCTGGGCTTTGGGAAAGGCCAATGAGGTGGCGGATGCCATCCGCAAGGGACTTGGGATGGCCAAGAAAGCGATGTTCAAGGTTCCCATGAAGGGACACACCATTCCGCACGAAACGGTGGGGGAATACGCTTCATCGCAGGTTTTGCTGAAGCCGGCCGGTCCCGGGACCGGCATTATCGCCGGCGGGACCGTCCGGGCGGTTTGCGAGGCGGCCGGCATCAAGGATATCTTGACCAAGTCGATCGGGTCCAACAACCAGATCAACCTCGTGCGGGCCACGGTGGAGGGATTTCGCGGTTTAGAGTTTCCGAAAGATGCGATAGCCAGAAGGAAATCGGACGACAATCATGAAGGGATCGGTGCACCATGACGCAGCCCGCCAATTCGAAGAGGGTCGCCTTGGGGGGATTGAAGCCCCCGCGCGGGGCTGTCCGCAGAACAAAACGGCTTGGTTTCGGGGAATCTTCCGGGCACGGCAAGACATCCGGAAAAGGTCATAAGGGCCAGCGGGCCCGTTCGGGTCCGGGTATTCCGCCTGATTTTGCCGGCGGAACGATGCCTTTGATCCGGCGAATACCCAAGAGGGGGTTTCGCCATACGCCTCGGTTTAAAAGGGAGATTGTGAACCTGGAATCGTTGAAATCCTTTAAACCGGATGTTGTGATCGATCCGGTGGCTTTAAAAGAGGCGGGGTTGATTCAATCGCTCGCGTCAAGAATCAAAATCCTCGGGGACGGCAGTGTGACGCATGCGCTGACTGTCAAGGCGCACGGTTTTTCTAAGTCGGCGTTGGAAAAAATCGCCGCGGCGGGCGGCAGGACCGAGCTGATTTTATAATGCTCCAGGCACTGGTCAACAGCTTTAAGATCCAGGAGCTTCGAAACCGGATTTTTCTGACGCTGGGTTTGATTGCCGTTTACCGCCTCGGCAATTACATCCCGCTGCCCGGTATCAATGGACAGGCGCTGCGGGAGTTCTTTGACAACATGAGCCAGCAATTGGGAGGCACCCTGTTCACCGTGATGGACCTTTTCAGCGGCGGTGGGCTTTCCAACATGACGATTTTTGCGCTGGGGATCATGCCGGCCATATCGGCTTCCATCATCATGCAGTTGCTGGTGGTTGTTTTTCCACACCTGGAGCAGCTGGCAAAGGAGGGGGGGGAAGCCGGCAGGCGGAAGATCAATCAGTATTCGAGGTACCTGACGGTTGGTCTGGGCATTATGCAGGCCCTGTTCATCAGTCTCTGGCTGGAAAACCCGGGGAATTTTGAAGGGATTCTGATGGTCCAGGATCCCGGATGGGGATTCCGGGCCCTGACCATCGTGACTCTGGCCAGTGGAACGGCGTTCATCATGTGGCTGGGCGAGCAGGTGAGCGCTTACGGCATCGGCAACGGGATGTCCATTTTGATTACCTCGGGCATCCTGTCGGCCCTTCCGTCGGCGATCCGGCAGCTCGTCATCCTGCTGTCGCCGACCTCCCCGACCCAGCGTCAGATTCAGCCGTTCACGCTGGTCGTGATGGTATTGATCATGGCGGCGGTGATTGTTCTTATCATCGCTATCACCCAGGGACAGCGGCGGGTCCCGGTCCAGTACGGACGGCGGATGGTGGGACGGCGTGTGTACAGCGGGCAGACCAGCTATATCCCCATCCGGGTGAATCACGCCGGTGTGATTCCAATCATCTTCGCGCAGTCGATTTTGCTGTTTCCGGCAACGCTGGCAGGGTTCACCGGGATCCAGCTTCTGAATGATTTCGCAAGGTGGTTGACGCAGGGGCACGCGCTCTACACCCTGTTCTATATGGGGTTGATCATCTTTTTTTCGTACTTTTACACGGCGATCGCTTTTAATCCGGTCAACGTGGCGGACGACATGAAGAAGTACGGCGGTTTCGTTCCGGGGATTCGACCGGGACAGCCGACGGCAGAGTTCTTTGACAGATTGCTGACGAGGATTACGCTTCCGGGGGCTATCTTCTTGGCCGGCATCGCGGTTTTTCCGGATCTGATCGGCCGATGGCTTGGAATCCCCTATATCGTTGCGAGTTTTTTCGGCGGAACGAGCCTTCTGATCATCGTTGGTGTTCTGCTGGATACGATGAGGCAGGTGGAATCGTTCCTGCTGATGCGCAACTATGAGGGATTTTTGAGTCATGGGAAGCTTAGGGCTCGACGTTAAGGTCGGGCTGATGCGCCTTGTCTTCTTAGGAGCTCCGGGAGCCGGCAAAGGGACGGTCGCCTCGCTGCTCGAGGAGCGGCTTGGGATTTCGCATCTCTCCAGCGGGGATCTTCTCCGGGAGGCCCTGCGCAAAGGGGATTCCTTGGGGACAGAGGCCAGCCGATACATGAAGGCGGGAGTGCTGGTACCGGATGACCTGATCTGCGGCCTGATTCTCAACCGGATTGAGCGGTTGGGGAACAATTGTTCCTTCGTGCTGGATGGTTTTCCCAGGACAAAGGAGCAGGCCGAGGCCATCGACTCCCTCTTCCGGCAGAAGGGACACAAGCCGGTCGATCTGGCTGTTGATTTTCAGATTGCTCCGGCGGTGGTGGTGGAGCGGTTGGCAGGCAGGCGCGTGTGCGAAACATGCAGAATCAATTACCACGTCACGAGGATCCCGCCGCGCCGGCCCGGGGTGTGCGATCGCTGCGGTTCCTCGTTGATCACCCGGCCCGATGACCGGCCGGAAACGATCAGAAAACGGCTTGAGGTTTACGAGGCGGAGACGGGACCGTTGCTTGATTTTTACCGTTCCCAGGGAAAATTGCGGACCATTCCAGGGGATCAGGAGGTGGAGGAGGAATACGGCGCGCTGATGGGCCTCCTGAAAGAAGAAGGGTTGGCGGACGCGGTGTCATGATCGAACTGAAGAGTCCAAGTCAGTTGCAGATCATGAGACGGGCCGGCCGGGTGGTAGGGGAGATTTTGGAGGCCCTTCGGGAAGCGGTCAGGCCGGGCATCAGCACTTTGGAGCTGGATGAACTGGCGCTGCGCCTGATGATCCAGCGGAAAAGCAAACCCGCTTTTAAAGGGTACAGGGGGTTCCCGGCGCATATCTGCACCTCGATCAACGAGGAGGTTGTCCACGGGATCCCCTCGCAGCGCCGCCTGAAAGAAGGGGACATCGTGGGGCTCGATGTCGGGGTGGTTGTGGACGGGTATTACGGGGATGCGGCTATTACGGTTCCCGTGGGACAGATCACCGCGGAGGCGGCCCGGCTGCTGCAGGTGACGGAAGAGTCCCTGGCGGCTGGCATCGCCATGGCGACGACGGGGAACCGGCTTTCGGATATCTCCCACGCGGTCCAGCAGGCGGTGGAGTCGAAGGGGTATTCCGTCGTCAGGGAATTTGTGGGTCACGGCATCGGGACGCAGCTGCATGAATTGCCGCAGATCCCGAATTACGGGAAGCCGGGATCCGGTCCCCGTCTGAAGGAAGGAATGGTTTTGGCGATTGAGCCGATGGTGAACCAGGGAGGACCCGAGATTGAAATCCTTCCGGATGGGTGGACGGCAGTGACGAAGGACGGAAAGCTGGCCGCCCATTTCGAGCATACCGTCGCCGTGACAAGCGGGGCACCGGAGATTTTAACCGAATGCCAAAAGAAGAAGCTATTCAGGTAGAGGGAACGGTTGTGGAAGCGCTGCCGAACGCCATGTTCCGGGTGGAACTGGAGAACGGCCATCAGATTTTGGCTCACGTCGCAGGAAAAATGAGGATGCATTTTATCCGGATATTGCCAGGGGACAAGGTGACGGTGGAGCTGTCCCCATACGATTTGACGAGAGGCCGCATCACGTTCCGGATGCGAACTTAAAGAGGACGCCATGAAGGTGAAACCATCCGTGAAGAGGATTTGTGAGCGCTGCCGGATCATTAAGCGCAAGCGGGTGATCCGGGTCATCTGCACGAATCCGCGACACAAGCAAAGGCAGGGATAGAGCAATGCCACGTATTGTTGGAGTCGATTTGCCGAAGGGCAAAAGGATTGATGTCGCGCTGACCTATCTGTATGGAGTTGGCCCATCGCTGGCCAGGGAGATTTTGAGCAAGGCGCAGATCGAACCGCAGATCCGGGCCAAGGACCTGTCGGAAGATCAGATCACGCGGATCACGTCGGTCATTGCCCAGGGATACAAGGTGGAAGGAGATCTCAAGAGGGAGGTTTCCCAGAACATCAAACGGTATATCGACATCGGTTCCTATCGGGGATTAAGGCACCGCCGCGGTCTGCCTGTGCGCGGACAACGCTCCCATACCAATGCGCGGACCCGGAAAGGTCCGCGGCCGGGAGTCGGCATGAAGAAAAAAGGTCCTGTGAGTAAATAAGCCGGAAGGAGAGAAGCGAGATGGCGGAAGGAAAACCAAAGAAGAAGCAAAAGGTCCAGGTGTCCAGCGGCGTGGCGCATATCCAGGCTACGTTCAACAATACCATCGTGACGATCACGGATAAGCAGGGGAACACGCTGTGCTGGTCTTCGACCGGTACCGTGAAATTCAGCGGTTCCAAGAAGGCGACGCCGTTTGCCGCGCAGGTGGCGGCGGAGGACTGCGCTCGGAAGGCCATGAGCATGGGAGTGAGGGAAGTGGAAGTTTATGTGAAGGGGCCAGGTTCCGGAAGGGAATCGGCCGTGCGCGCGCTTCAGGCCGCCGGCTTGACGATCACGATAATCCGGGATGTTACGCCTGTTCCGCACAACGGGTGCCGTCCTCCCAAGAGAAGGCGGGTCTGATGGCGCGCTATAACGGACCTGCTTGCCGGATTTGCCGGCGCCAAGGGATGAAGCTTTTTCTGAAGGGGACCAAGTGCATGACCGAGAAGTGCCCGTTCAACAAGAGGGGTTTCCCGCCGGGCCAGCATGGTCAGAAGAGGATTAAGATGACCGATTACGGTCTCCAGCTGCAGGAGAAGCAGAAAGTCAAGCGGATGTACGGCCTGCTGGAGAAGCAGTTCCGGGTCGTTTTCGAGCGCGCATCCCGCTCAAAAGGGGTGACCGGCGAAAAGCTTTTGGAACTTCTGGAGCGCCGGCTTGACAACGTCATCTTCCGATTGGGATTCGCGGCCTCCAGACCCCAGGCGCGGCAGATGGTCCGACACGGTCATGTGTTCGTCGGCGACCGTAGGACCTCCGTCCCCTCGTTTCCCGTCAAACCCGGGCAGACCATCCGTCTGGTCGGGTCGGAAGGTTTTCTGAAATCGGTCAGGGAGATCCGGGAGCTGACGAAGGACAGGCCTCTTCCGCCATGGCTGGACAGGCATCCGGAAGATCCGGTCGGGACGGTGACGGGGATTCCTGCGAGAGCGGATGTGCAGTTCCCGATACAGGAACAGCTTATCGTCGAGTTGTACTCGAAATAGCGGCGTTATCTTCGGTCTTCATAAGCCAAAGAACGGTTACAGAAGGAGGTCTTTGAATGGGTATCGCATGGAGAGATTTCCAGATGCCTTCCAAGGTGGAGTGCGATGATTCCACCTACACGTCAACTTTCGGGAAATTTATCGCGGAACCTTTTGAGCGGGGATACGGAACGACCGTCGGGAACTCTTTAAGAAGGGTTCTGCTGTCTTCTTTGGAAGGAGCGGCCGTCACCTCCGTCAAGTTTAACGGCGCTTTGCACGAGTTTTCGTCCATTCCGGGCGTGGTCGAGGATGTTCCGCAGATCATCATGAACGTGAAACATCTCGTCCTCCGGTCCCACACGCGCTCCCCCAAAACGCTGGTCATCAAGACGGAGAAGAAAGGGGAGATCACCGCCGCCGACATCCAGACGGACGAGACGGTGGAGGTCCTGAATCCTGATCTTCATATCGCCACCCTGACGAAGGCCACCGACTTTTTGATGGAGATGGAGGTCGGCGTCGGCAGGGGATACGTTTCCGCCGAGCGCAACAGGAAGGAATCCCAGCCGATCGGCGTGATCGCGATCGATTCGATCTTCAGTCCTGTGAGGAAAGTCAACTTTTACGTGGAGAACACCCGTGTCGGGCAGATGACGGATTATGAGCGGCTGATACTGGAAATCACGACAAGCGGGGCTTTAAACCCCAAGGAGGCGTTGCTGACGGCCGCCCATATTTTCCAGAAGCACATGGATGTGTTCACCGCTTTCGGCGAACTGCCGTCGGAGGAGATGGCGGAAGAGGAGGAGTCCCTCCCGCCCGACGTTATGGAGAAGCTCCGGCTGCCAGTGACGGAGTTGGAGCTGTCGGTCAGGGCCGCCAATTGTCTCCGGGAAGCAAAGATCAAGACCATAGCGGATCTTGTCGTAAAGTCCGAGACGGAAATGTTGAAGTTCAGGAACTTCGGCAAGAAATCTCTTTCCGAAATCCAGGAAATATTGAAAAAAATGGGTTTGAACCTCGGCATGAAGCTGGAGCAGAAAACGATCGATCAGATCAGCAGCTCTGTTTAAGAGGCAACCCGCTGAAAGGATAGTTCCATGCCGCATGCAGTTTATACACGCAATCTCGCCCGCTCCAGAAGCTGGAGGAAGGCGACAGTCCAAAGTCTGGCGCAGGCCCTCATCGCGCATGAGCGGATTGAGACGACTTTTGCCAGAGCCAAGGAGACACAGCGCCTGGTAGAGCGGTTGATCACGCTCGGGAAGAAGGGGTCTTTGGCCGACCGGCGCCAGGCCATTCGCCTTTTGAACGATTCCCGTTCGGTCCATCGCCTTTTTTCCGATGTGGCGCCCCGGTTCGCCAGTCGTCCGGGAGGATACACCAGGATTGTGCACGGCGGGTTCCGGGCAGGGGACGGCGCTTCGTTGGCCGTGATTGAGCTGGTAGAGCGCGCCCCCGCGCCCACGGAGGAGAAGAAGGCCAAAGGGAAGAAGGATATAGCTCCCGCGCGGCGGTTTTGGAAGCCAGGTCCGAAGCGCGGCGAAGAGGATGAGGCGGTTTCTTCCGAGAAGGAAGAGGAAAAACCCTCGCCGCGTCCTCCGAAGGCCGAGGAGGAAGCTCCCGCGGCGGAGCAGCCGTCGAATCCCCCGGCAAAGGAATCTCCGGAGAAGGAAGCGGCAGAAGAGAAACCCAAGGGTTTCATCGGCGGGCTTCGAAGGTTCTTTAAAAACAGACAGAAAGAGTAAAAGCCGGAATTCGATGACGCTCACGGAGCGAATTCAAGCGGTTCAGCCGTCCTCTACCCTGCGGATCACAGCGCTTGCCCGTGAATTAAAGGCGCAGGGAAAGAAGGTTATTCCTCTGGCGGCAGGGGAACCGGATTTCGACACTCCGGAACCGGTCAAAGCCGCCGCTGTCCGCGCCATCCAAGAGGGTTTCACGAAGTACACTCCCACCACCGGAACCCCTGAACTGAAAGCCGCTATCAGCCGGACACTGGCCGGTGACAGGGGGCTGACCTACCGTCCCGAGCAGATCGCCGTCACGTGTGGAGCCAAGCAAGCGATTTATAACCTGCTGCAGGTTCTCGTGCAGGAGGGCGATGAGGTTCTGATCCTTTCCCCTTATTGGGTGAGTTACCCGGAGATGGTTCGGCTGGCGGGGGCCACGCCGGTGGAGATCCGCACAAGCCCCCACAGCGGTTTCCTGCCTGACCCGGAGGTTTTGTCGAAAGCATGCACCTCCCGCACCAAATGTCTGATCCTGAACTCCCCCTCCAATCCGACCGGGGCGGTTCTGGATGAAAAACTGCTCAAGGAAATAGCCAAAGTCGCCGCGGCGAGGGGGCTGTGGGTCATCAGCGATGAAATTTACAGTCAGCTCGTCTACGGCGTCAAGCACTATTCCATCGCGGCCGTTTCTCCGGATTTATACGAGAGGACGGCGGTTGTCGATGGTGTTTCCAAGGCCTATTCCATGACCGGTTGGCGGATCGGTTATCTGGCGGGTCCGACAGACGTGGTGCAGGCGGCGGCGCGCCTTCAGGATCATTCCACTTCCTGCCCTTCTTCGATCAGCCAGCGGGCCGCGCTGGCGGCACTCACCGGGGACCAGGCGCCGGTGAAGGGAATGGTTGAGGAGTTCCGGAAAAGACGGGACTTTATTGTTCAGAGACTGTCGGCGATGAAAGGGATATCTTTCGTCAGGCCGGAAGGGGCTTTTTATTGCTTTATTGATATTTCATCGGGGGGCTTGCCCTCGGATGTTTTTGTGGAGAGATTCCTGAAGGAGTTCCAGGTGGCTGTCATTCCGGGTGCGGGATTTGGTTGGGACACTTTCATCCGGATCAGTTTCGCGGCGAGTATGGAAGAGCTCTCGGAAGGATTGAATCGACTGGAGCAATTCATAGGGAGTTTGCGCTGAAATGGCTTACAAGGTGACGTTTATTCCGGGGGACGGGATCGGTCCCGAGGTGGCCGAGGCCGCCAAGGTATGCGTGGACGCGACCGGCGTCAAAATCGACTGGGAAACCCACAAGGCGGGCGAGGAGGCGATCGCCGATTTTGGCACGCCTCTGCCGGATGCTCTTTTGGAATCGATCCGCCGCAACAAAGTGGCTCTCAAAGGGCCCATCACGACGCCCATCGGAAAGGGATTTCGCTCCGTCAATGTGGCGCTGCGCCAGGCCTTGGATTTGTACGCGTGCGTCAGGCCCTGCCGTCTCTATCCGGGGATCCCTTCTCATTACGACAAGGTTGATTTGGTGATCGTGCGCGAGAATTCCGAGGATCTCTACGCCGGGATCGAATATGACGACGGGACGTCGGAGGTGAAGGAACTGATCGACTGGGTCAAGAGTCACGGCGGGAAATCGATTCAGTCCGATGCGGCGATCTCTTTGAAGCCGATTTCGGCCTCGGCTACCGAGCGGGTTGTTCGGTTCGCGTTTGAATATGCGCTGAAAAACGGCCGCAAGAGGGTTACCGCCGTACACAAAGCCAACATCATGAAGTTTTCGGACGGTCTTTTTCTGGAGACAGCCCAGCGGGTGGCGGAGCGGTATGCCGGAAAGGTTGAATTCGAGGATCGTCTTGTCGATAACATGTGCATGCAGCTGGTCCAGCGGCCCGAGAATTACGACATCCTCGTCCTGCCGAACCTCTACGGCGATATCCTTTCAGATCTGGCCGCAGGCCTCGTCGGGGGACTGGGGGTTGCCCCCGGGGCCAATGTCGGCGACAAGGCGGCTGTTTTCGAACCAGTCCATGGTTCCGCCCCCAAATACGCCGGCTTGAACAAGGTGAATCCCATGGCGACGATTTTGTCGGGGGCCCTGATGCTCCGGCATCTGGGAGAAACGTCGGCGGCCAGCCGGCTCGAACAGGCGGTCGCGGACGTGGTCAAGGAGGGCAGAGATGTGACGTATGACCTGAAGCCCCACAAAGATGACCCAACCAGCGTTGGCACAAAGGAGATGGCGGCCGCGATTGCGCGGCGACTGAAAAAGGGATGATTCCCCTTCGGCCGTCTGCAGAAGGGAAGTTCCCGGCCTGGCTGCGAAGACCCCTTTCCTTTCACGGCCAATGGAGCCATGCCAAAGAGACCGTCAAAGGGCTGGCTCTCCATACCGTTTGTGAAGAGGCCAAGTGCCCAAATCTGGGGGAGTGCTGGGCCCACGGCAACGTCAGTTTCATGATTCTGGGCGACCGATGCACCCGCCGGTGCGCCTTCTGCGCCGTGGAAACGGCCAAGCCGGTCCCTCCGGACTGGGAGGAGCCGTTGCGGTTGGCGGAGGCGGTCGATCGTCTGGGGATCCAGTACGTGGTGATCACGTCGGTGGCGCGCGACGATCTCCAGGATGAAGGGGCCGGGTTATTCGCGGCCTCCATCCGGGCCATCCGGGCCAGGACCCCTGGCGTGAAGATTGAGGTGTTGACACCGGATTTCCATGCCCGGAAGGAGCTGATCGGTCTGGTGGTTGCCGAGGCGCCGGATGTTTATAACCACAATGTAGAGACGGTTCCCCGCCTGACGAGGGCGGTCCGTCCCCAGGCGCAGTACATCCGCTCGCTGCAGGTTTTGAAGACCGTCAAGGAGCTTTCGCCCGGATGTCGGACGAAAAGCGGCTTGATGGTGGGACTCGGGGAGCGCAAAGAAGAGGTGCGGCGCACGATCGGCGATTTGCGATCAGTCGGCTGTGATTTCCTGACGATCGGCCAATATCTGCAGCCGACGCCGGCCCACAGACCTGTCGGTGAATTTGTGATACTAGAGCAGTTTGAAGAATATAAGGAATGGGCTTATGAAGCCGGCTTTTCTTTCGTGGCCAGCGGTCCTTATGTCCGTTCTTCGTATAACGCTTATGAGGCGTTTGCCGCGGGAAGAACGCCTCATATGACGGGAAAGTAGGCCAGATGCTTGAAGCGAACCGGATGAAAAGATTGCCTCTGTACCTCTTCACCATCATGGATGATTTGAAGATGAAGGCGAAGGGGAAAGGTCTGGATGTCGTCGACCTGGGGATGGGCAATCCCGACCTGCCGTCCCCTCCCCACGTCGTGGAAGAGATGGCCCGCGCCGTCAAGGATGTGGAGAACCACAGGTACTCCAGGCCGTTTGGCAGCGTGGAGCGGCGGTTGAGGAAAGCCATCGCGGACTGGTACGCGCAGCGCTTCGGCGTGCAGCTGGACCCCGAGACGGAGGTGCTCCCGCTGATCGGCTCGAAAGAGGGAATCGCCCACCTGGCCCTCGCCTTTATGAACAACGACGATATCGGGCTCGTCCCGAACCCGAGCTATCCTCCCCATGCCAACAGCATCATCATCGCCGGGGGGATTCTTTACAACATTCCGATCGGTCCCGAGAACGATTTTAAGCCGAACTTCAAAACCCTAAGCCGCGAGGTCGTTCGCATGTCCAAAATCTTTCACTTGAGCTACCCTCACAACCCCACAGGCGCCTGCGTTGGCTTGGATTTCTATCAGGAGGTCGTCGATTGGGCCAAAAACAAGGACCTGATCGTGAGTTCCGATTTGGCCTATTCCGACATCGTCTTCAACGGCTATAAGGCGCCGAGTCTTCTGCAGGCCAAGGGGGCGAAAGAGGGTAAGTGCATCGAGTTTCATTCCTGTTCCAAGAGTTATAACATGGCCGGTTGGCGCATCGGCTGGGCCGTCGGCAACGCCCAGATCCTCCGCTCCCTGGAAAAAACGAAATCATACATCGATTTCGGCATTTTCCCGGCCATCCAACAGGCGGCCGTTGCGGCTCTCTCCGGCCCCCAGGATTACGTCAAACAGCTTGTGGAAACGTACAGGTCGCGGCTTGAATATTTCGTGAAGGGTTTGAACGAGCTCGGCTGGCACGTGGCCATGCCCAGGGGGACCTTCTATATCTGGGCACACATCCCGCCTAAATTCAGCGGCCTCACCTCCCTGGAATTTGCCCAGCTGCTGGTTGACGAAGCGGGCGTTGTCGTGGCTCCGGGGACCGGTTTTGGCGAATACGGGGAAGGGTACATCCGCTTTGCCGTCGTTCAGCCGGAGGCGAGGTTGAAAGTGGCGTTGGGGCAGATCAAGAAGGTTCTTTCCATCTCCTCCTAGCTGCGGTGTCTTCCTTCCTTTCTTTTCCGGATGGTCAGCGCGATGCGTAAGAAGATTCTTATCATGTATATCACGGTCCGGTCGGGGCACTACCATGCCGCCCAGTCGATCGAGAAGGGGATCCGCCTTTTGGTGCCGGACGCAGAGATCCTGACCGTCGACACGTTTACTTATCTCAACCCCGTCCTCGCCCGCATCGTCGACCGGCTCTATCTCTCCGTCGTCCAGAAGAGACCTGAACTGTGGAACTATCTGTATGATAATCCGAAGGTTATCAAGCGGTCCGATTGGTTGAGGCAGGCCCTGCATCGGTATGATTCCCCACGGCTGACCGCCCTTGTGGAGGAGTTCGGGCCGGACGCCGTCGTCTGCACGCAGGCCTTTCCCTGCGGTCTGGTCGCCGATTACAAGAAGGAAAACCGGTTGAATATCCCCCTCTACGGGGTGATCACCGATTTTTCCCCTCACGCTTACTGGGTCCATGATCCGGTAGACGGGTACGTCGTTCCTGTGGAAGAGAGCCGGGAATGGCTGGTGGAGCGCCGGGTTCGCGCTGAAAATGTGCATGTTCTGGGGATTCCAATTGACCCCAGGTTTTCAGAGCACCCCCACGTCCCTTCGATCCGGAAACGCCTTCAGCTGGAAGAAGAGGTTCCAACCATTCTTCTCATGGGAGGGGGACAGGGGTTGGGTCCGATGCTGGAGGCGGTGAAGGCGCTCGACGGCATTCCGCGCCCCATGCAGCTTCTCGTAGTGACCGGTTCAAACGAAAAACTTTATCACAAACTGATCGCGCTTATCCCGACGCTGCGCCACAGGGTGCAGGTTTTCGGGCACGTCGAGTTCATCTCCGACCTGATGAGTGTGGCCTCGATGATCATCACCAAGCCGGGCGGGCTGACGACGTCGGAGGCGCTGGCGAAAGGGTTGCCGCTGGTCATTCTCAATCCCTTGCCGGGCCAGGAGATCAAGAACGCCGATTTTCTGACCAGATCCCGGGCTGCGTGCCTGACCCAGGACGTGATCTCCATGCCGCGTGTCGTTCAGCATCTGATCGAACATCCGGAGGAGCTCAAAGTAATGGCTTCCCAGGCCATGAAAATCGGAAAGCCGAACGCCGCTCTGGATACAGCCCGCCTTGTTTTGAACTACCAGGGGGAGAAGGGAGGGTAGGGTGTTTTTCTACCTCCTCTATCTCATCGGTTCGACCGCCGCTTTTATTCTGCCGACGAAGTTTTCCTACTGGGTGGCGTGCCGGGTTGCGGACTACTCCTGCTGGCGCTTCAGGGCGGATCGGGAAGCGGTCCGCAGCAACCTGTCAGCGGTTCTGCAGAGGGATCACGTGCCGGTTGAGATGGTCCGCGATGTTTTCCGGAATTTCGGGATGTATCTGGTCGATTTTTTCCGTTTTGGGCATTTGACGCCGGAAAAGATCAAAGAGGCGGTCCGGATCGAAGGATTGGAGCACATGCGGGGGGTCCTGGCGGCGGGAAGGGGAGCGATCGGTCTGACGGCCCATCTGGGGAACTTCGAGCTGGCCGGCGCCGTCCTCTCGTTGATGGGATTTCCGGTTAACGCTGTGGTGTTAACACACCAGAATCCGTACGTGGACAATTTTTTTACGTCGCAGCGGTCCCAGGTCGGCGTGAAAGGCATTCCGGTTCAGCGGCAAAGCCCCAGGGAATTTTTTAAGACGTGCATGTCTGTCCTTGAGAACAACGAGATTCTGGCTCTGGTGGGGGACAGGGATTTCTTCAATCACGGAATAGAATTGCCTTTGTTCGGGAAATCCATTAAGATTCCCACAGGGCCTGCAGGGTTCAGCATCAAGACAGGGGCCCCCATTGTGCCCGGGTTCATGATCCGGGAAAAGGATGGCTCTTACCGGCTCATTTTGGAGAAGCCGATCGTCGCCCCTGAAGGGGTTGCGCGGGAAGAGGCGATGCGTCAGATGACCGAGAAATGTTTGGAAGTCATGGCCAAATACATCCGCCAATATCCGACCCAGTGGTATGGATTCCGTGAATTTTGGAAGCACGTCCCCGGTGTCATCCTTTAGGGTCGGTTGGGGAGCCCTCCTTTCTGCAGGGTCCTGTTGGTGGTTCTGAAGACCTGTGTTCTGATTCCCGCCTACCAGGCGGCCCAAACAATCCGTTCGCTCGTTGAAAAGATCCGTTCGCAGGGGTTGGATGTCATCGTTGTAGACGATGCCTCCACCGATGATACGTTCCAGCAGGCCCGGGCTGGGGGGGCGCTGGTCCTTTCAAGGTCTTCGAATGGCGGCAAGGGGGCGGCCCTGCGCCTGGGAATCGAGGAGGTTCTCAGCAGGGGCTACCAGCGGGTTATCTTCATGGACGCCGACGGACAGCACCTGCCGGAGGAGATCCCGCGCTTTTTGGAAGCCGCGGGCGCCGGCATGGCTGATTTGATCGTCGGCAACCGGATGGGGCACCCCCACGGGATGCCGCTGGTCAGAAGACTGACCAACTGGTTTATGTCCTGGCTGCTTTCGCGCATTGCCAAACAGAGGATTCCGGACACGCAGTGTGGATTCCGTCTTGTTTCCCGGCCGGTTTTGGAGAAGATCCGGTTTTCCGCCGATCGCTTTGAGATCGAATCCGAGTTTATCGTCGCGGCCGCCTGGGCCGGGTTCCGGATCCGGTCCATTCCGGTCAGTTCCGTCTACAGAAGGGAATTAAGCTTCATCCGTCCGTTCCAGGATACCGTCCGGTTTTTCCGCTTCTTAAGGAGTCTGAAACGGCACCCCAAAGCGACATAAACTTCGAAGAAAAGCGCCGGCGGATGGTCGCCGAACAGCTTGTCAAACGCGGAATCCGGGACCCGCGTGTCATAGCGGCAATGGAAAAGGTTCCCCGCCACCTCTTCCTCCCCGAGCCAATGAGGGATCGCAGTTACGATGACCGTCCCTGCCCGATCGGCTGCGGGCAAACGATCTCACAGCCCTACATGGTCGCCTTCATGACGGAGCTGCTTGCCATTCAGTCCACAGATAAGGTGCTGGAGATCGGAACCGGTTCCGGTTATCAAACCGCCGTTCTGGCCGAGTTGGCCCGCTCGGTCTACAGCATTGAGCGGATCGGAGAGCTTTCCCACAGGGCCGAAGAGGTTTTAACGGAGTTGGGATACAGGAATGTCACGTTGAAGGTCGGGGACGGTTCGGAGGGATGGTTTGAGGAGGCCCCGTTCGACGCCATTCTGGTTGCCGCTTCCGCTCCGCTCTTGCCGGAGCCTCTTCTTCTCCAGTTGAAGGAGGGGGGGCGTTTCGTGATCCCCGTGGGTGATTTGAGGCAACAGAAGCTGATTCTGGTTTGCCGGGAGAAGGGGAGATCGATCGCCAGAGAGGCGGCCAGGTGCATTTTTGTTCCGCTGATCGGGTCGCATGGATGGAGGGATGGGGAGGTTTCTTCGGATGATGACGGGGAAGGGTTTCCGCTATCCTAGAATAGCGAATAGTTAATATTATAAATATTTAGAAATCTCATTGGAAAATACCCGCTGTGACGGGTATATTTTTTATTATGGCTATTTCCCGAAAAAACAGCGAGTTACAACGTCTGGGAGCGCTTCTTGTGATCCTCTGCCTGGCGGCGCCGTCGTCTGTTTACGGTTTGAGACCAGGTCAACCCGCCGAATCGGCCGGATTGGAGGAACTCGAGAGATCGCTTGGCGGTGAAGGGGCGACTCCGTGGTTGACTCGCCGAGGTTTTTTGAGGGGCGCTTTCTATGCCCTCTTCGGTACCTACCTTGTCGGTGCTTTTGAGTCTTTATGGAAGCCGGCGGTGCGGCAGGATCGGATTCATCAGGGGGGGCAGGGACCCGGGCAGGCGCCGCCGCAGGGGCGGGATCCGGCCGCTGAGGCCCGTTTGAACGGACGGATCCGAGCGATCGTCAACGAGGGGCTGATCAGCAACAATACAAGGTTCCTGAACCGCCAGCGGATTTCCGACAGGCCCCGGGTCCGGGTGGCTAACATTCCGGAGGCCAGGCTGGCCGAATACAGGTGTTTGCGAGGCAGGGCTTTTGAGGGGTTTGATTTCAACGGTCTTTTCCAAAGCTACGCGGTGGACGAAAGGAATCCGAACTGGGCGCAGACTCGTTTTCTAGCCACCGGCGGACGGGTCTGGGTTTACGATTCCGCACTCGGTATTTTGGACGACATCGCCGCCGACAGAATGGGGGAGGCCAGGAGGGCCATCCGTGCTTTGGTCGAGATAGGCAGGGATGAGGAGGCCCTCGGTTTCACCGGCGGATGGCATTTCTCCTACAACACCATCGAGGATTCCTGGATCGATCCCCGGGCCCCCATGGGCAACACGCTGTGGGCTATGAAAGCGATCTATGCCTACGTGGAAAAGGCCCTCCGGTCCGATGACAGGGATGTTCGGGAAGAGGCGTTGCGCCATCTGGAGTGGGTCAATGGCCTGCTGCGGCGTCTTGTCTTTGAGATGCAGGTGATGAAAGAGGGAGATCCGCGGTACGGTTTGATCCAGGCGATGAAATACAACACCCTGCTGGACACCAGGAACCCCAGAACAGGCCGGAATTATACCCTGGATGAGGCCGGCTATAGAGTCTATGAAGGGAATCCCAACCAAACATTGGTGGACGTTATCTTCGAGCACAACGCGGATCTTGTGGATGTTTACCGGATGGCGGCCAACGTCATGGATCAGGCCCGACTGGAGGGCCGGGAGGCGTTCATCCGGGAGCTGGCCCGGCGTCATGAAGTGCTCTTGAACGCCATCTGGGAGAAGGCGTGGGTGGACGATCATTTTGTCACCGCCATGAGAGGGGACGGAACGCTCAATCGCTCCGTGGCAGTGGACAACAACACCTGGGTGGCCCAGGTCTTCCTGCCGTACGAGGAGGACAGGGCCTGGCAGGCGATCGAATATGTCTGGAACAACTTCCGGACGAAGGACAGGGACGGCCGGGTGGTCACGAGGGTCAGCGGTCTGGTTTTGGACGGCAATTTCTCGGACGCCGCCCGGCGCCGGCTGGCGCAAAGGCCTTTCACGGGAATCTTCTTTTTCCAACAGGGTTTTGAGGACCCTTACGTGGATGTCCCGAGGGATCAGCGTCCAAAACTAGAGCAGATGGTCCAGGCGGAGGCGGCCTTCGGCTATATCCATTACTTGGTAGAGTTTGCCCGGGTCACGCAGGACACGGCGCGGCGGGATGAGGCCCTTCGACGGGCTCAAGCCATTTATGATAGCGTCGTTCTCCTTTCGCAGATTTACGAGGGGGATGGGCTGCCTTACTCCACCGTTTTCGTCCACCTGTTCACCACCTTAAGGGGGATGGCCTCCTCCGCGACCGCGTTGACCGTTTCCCGCCTCATGCAGGATCGCAGCCGGGTCGGCTTCATCGGAGTGGATCCTCACAGCAGCTTCCTGTTCCAGAGGCGCAGGCCAGGCGAGCGGCCGGCTCCCAGGGAACAGCCCGAGCGCAGGGAAGGGAACCGGGAGCAGGGGGTTCTTCCACCACGGTGGCGCGGGAATCCGGCGGTCGGTTTGGGACTCTTGAGCGAGCGATATGCACCCGTAAATGTCGGAAGGGGATCCGCCGCCTTCGCCGCGGCGCAGGAACCGCTGCCTGCCGGGGTTCTCACCACGATATTCGACCGGGTCGGCGATTTGCTTGCATCGGCCGGTCTAGAGGAGATAACACCAGGAGAGGGAAAACCGGCCCATCCGGAGGAATTGGTCCGCTCCCGCGTCGCTTCCGATGTGGTTCGGGCATCGAAACTCCATCTGGAGATTGTCCCGTTCTTAACCCGCTTTCTGGAAGGGGGCCTTGATTTCGATCAGGCGCGGCAGGGGCTGGTCGGGCTGTCCTCTCAATACCAGCCGACGGTGGATCCCGACCTGGCGCGAGCCGTTCTGTTTCTGGCCTGGGTGAGTGCCCGGTTTGATTTGAACATTCAGCAGGGGATGGTTCTCGTGGGAGCGGCCACCGATCGAACCCGCGCCATGATGGTTCTGATTGATCTGGCTAACGCTCCGGGCAGGCCCCTTGGTGATGATGCGGCCATTCGGGCCATTGCCGATGAAGCGCGGCGTTTGTCCGGTCTGGCGGGGATTGTCTTGGCGGACCCGATGGCCGAAGGGTTTCGGTTGGTTGTGACGCAGGTGCAGGACCGGATTGCCGCAGGAGACTGGGACGGCGTAACGCGAACTCTCATCCAATCGAACTCCCCCCTTTACCGGATGGGAGTCTTCGCCTTTTTGGCTGCTCCAGGGGAAACGCAGCTGCGGCCGGCCCAATTAACAGAATTGGGACGCCGGGTGATCCTGTCGATGGACCCGCAGGCCGGGACAGGAACTGTCCAGCTTGTGGATGCGAACAGCTTCGGCGCATCAGTGCGCGGTACCGTCATAGGCCGTTTCACGGAGCCGGTCTCCGATGATGTCAGGGAGGCGGCGTTTGTGGGTGGTGATGATTCAGCGGTCGCCGTGGCAAACTTTGCCGCTGTGGGCAGTTTTATTCTGGCGGAGGCGCTGCGCCGGACGTTTCCCCCCGATGATACGTCAGAAACGGCCGGCTATTTTCGGCGTGCCGCCGATTTCCTGTCGGGGCGGGCCTGGTATTTTGCCAGGGAATCGGATCGGTACGGGACCTCCCTTCCGCGCTTGTGGATGCAGGGTGAACTGGAGCTTTATCTCTCCCGAGGTCGGGAGGAGCAGCAAGCGATTGATGAGCTGGTGGCAATTGCCCAGACAGGCCGTTTCTCCAGTATTGTCTTTTTGGACGCGGGGCTAAACCCGGTTGCCCAGCGGGATCTTCCCATGGAAGAGTCGGAAGCGAAGACCTTCATTTCCGGGAACGTCCGGCAGGCGATCTCTCTCTCCAACTTGAGCCCGCAAATGGTTTTCATCATGCCCCGGTCTCAAGGGGGACAGCCCTTCATCTGGGTTGCGCCGGGCAGAAAGACCCCCGGTGTCACGGCACAGGCCGGTTTGGAGGGGCTCTTCCAGCTTACGGCCGACCCAGAGATCGAACCGAATCTGGGACGTTTCGGATCCCTTTTTGGGAACCGGTTTTCCGGGATCATCCGCCCTGACGGCCGGTCTGTTGTTGAGATAGGGAGCAGGTCGAGGATCTTCCTGCCGGAGGCCGATTTCATCATCTCCCGGCGGGACCAGCCGAACCTCCTTTCGGGGCGTAGTTGGCAATTTGTCTCCGAGGAAAGCGAGCCAATTGTCCTGGTCAGCGAAGCCCTCATTCCGCTGGATGACATGGGGTTGCTGATCAACGCGGTTGCAGGGGCCTTGCTGATCTCCCCGCAGGAGGCCGCCCGGCGGGTCCGGTTCGTCCCAGCCGATCCTTCTAGGGCGTTGCAGGTGATCGATGCGGCCCTTCAAGATTCGGTTGTCATCCACGCGGCTCTGGATGAGGCCTCTTACGGCAGGGCCGTGCAGATACGGAAAGAACAGCTGACCGGCTCGACTATCCTCTTGCTGGAAACCTCCAATCTTCGCCGCCTGTTCGGTGTCTTTGAGCTGCTGAATCTTCTGACTGACCTGCGGCACTTCCAGCGGATCAGCACTTACACGACCTTCGATATCAACGGCCAGGAAGCACTTCTCATCTCTGCGTAAATTTTACTTGACCGTCCGTTCGGGCGGTGGTAAAAAGATCACCACAATTGGTGACTCCGTGTGAGGGAAGCCGGTCGAAAGCCGGCGCGGCCCCGCCACTGTAGTCCCGCCTTCGTCCGAAGGACGAAGAGGTTCCTTTCGCGCATAGGTGAAGCCACTGTCCGCCGCCGTCAAGGGCGGATGGGAAGGCGTGCGAAAGAGCGGGAGAGCCAGGAGACCTCGCGGCGTCCGACACCGTGGTTGAAAGGAAGTTCCTTCGTGGGAAAGGGGCTCCATTCTCTCCTTTTCCATCCGCTTCCGATCGCCGCACATCCCGAGGGGGTATCGCATGAAAAACTTTCCAGCTCTCGCGTCACTCTGCGCGTTTCTTCTCTTCCTTTGTGCTGCACCGGTATCCGGCGCCGATGTTCCTGCCGTCGACGATCAGGAGCCGGTTTCTTTAGGTGAACTTCTGATCACGCCCAGAAGGGTCCCCGGCCAGGGGGTCAGCGAGTCGGATTTTCCTGGCAATGTCAGTGTGATTAAAGAAGAACGGATCAGGGCGTCAGGGGCCGAAACCGTGACCGACCTTCTGGCCCAGCTTGAGGGGGTCAGTCTGCTGGACTCCGCGGGGTCCGGTTTGGGCGTGGACAGCGGATTGAATATAAGAGGTTTCGCCAACAGCTCAAGAACCAACGCCCTTGTGTTGGTCAACGGGATCCGCCAGAACCGGATCACTGGCGATGAGGTCCATTGGCTTTCGATCCCCGTGGAACAGATCGAAAGGATCGAGGTCATCCGGGGTGGGGCAGGCACCATCTATGGGGAGGGGGCCTTGAGCGGCGTGATCAACGTCATCACCAAGCGTGGAGGTGACAAACCAATCCAGTTCCAGGGTTCCGCGGAGGTGGGCAGCTATCTTCACCGGCGCATCACCTCGGTTGCGCGGGGTACCGAAGGGAAATTTTCGTACAGCGCTGGGGTGACGCGGCAGGAGACAGGCGGGTACCGAAACAGGGTCATCTCCCGCGGCACAACCGTGAATCTTTTCGGAGGATGGGAGCCGACTCCCGACACCCGGTTGGAGTTCACCGCCAGCGACCACCAGGACACGACCGGCTTCGCCGGAGGGATCACGAAGGAGACCGTGGAGAAGAACCGGAAACAGGAGGGGTCATTCGCCGGATTTTTTGACGATCATCAGGATTCCGCTTCCGCGCAGTGGACCCAAAGGATTGGGGAGGCCTGGACCGCCGTCGGCAATCTTTTCGTCAACGACAGGGAGTCGGATTCGGTCGTCACGAGCCGGTTTGCCAACATCGCCAAAACCCTGGGAGGGGGGGTCCGGGTCGGCCATGAAGCGAAGGGGTCCGCCTGGGAGCTCTCCAGCATCGCGGGTGTGGACGCCGCCAAAGACAAGGCGGTGACCGGCAGCCGGACCGGTTCGAAATCGGAGTCGAACCGGACGGCTTACGGGATCTACCTGGAGGAGGCGCTGCGCCTCTTCGAGCGGCTGACGATCACGATGGGTTTTAGGTTCGACAAAAGCCGGTATGAGGAATCACTAACTTTTCCAACTTTCGACGGGACGCTGCGCTTCGAAGGAAGGAGTCCCAAGGTCGGGGTCAATTATCGGATCCATGATTCAGCCAGCATCTATGCCAGCGCTGCGCGCGCGTTCAAGGCGCCGAACATAGACGACCTGGACGCTGTCCTGCCGCCTTTTAACGATTCGGTTGACGTGAAACCGCAGTTGGCCGACCATTACGAGGTCGGCGTCCGCTGGCAGGCGGCTCCGTGGGCGGTCATCAAGGCGGCCGGTTTTTTCATCCACGCGAAAGATGAGATTCTTTTCAATTTCTTCACCTTCGAGAACTCCAACTTCACCACTCGCCGCAAGGGGATGGAGTTGAGCGTATCAGGTGATTGGAAGGAGAAAGGGGTTTCCTATTACTCGACCTACACCTTGATGGAGGCGCAGTTCCATAAGGGGATCTTCACCGGCTATGAGATTCCGGCTGTTCCCCGACACCGGGTGACGGCTGGGGTCCGCTTTCCTATCGTCAAGAACCTTGCAGGCGACCTGGATCTGCTGTGGGTGGGGGATCAGTTCAGGATCAACGATTTCAACAACAGGTTCCCGGCCGACATCTACGGGGTCGTCAACGGCACCCTCGAGTATCGGCTTCCAAAGAACACCAGGGTCTATTGCACCGTTCTAAACCTCCTGGATGAGGAGTATGAGACGGCTCCCTCCTCCATTGCCACGGCGGTGTCGACCGGGGAGAACCCGGCTGCTCCGAGGACATGGTTGATTGGTATTTCCTGGGATCTGTAGAGCCGAAAAACTTATTTTGGTATAGTAAGAGGGACGTTAAAAAGGAGGTTTTTATGGAACAAGTGCGTCTCCCTTTATTTTTTGTTTTCATGGCCGTTATCCTGCGCGTGATGCCGCACATTCCCAATATCGCTCCCGTGATCGGAATCGGTCTTTTTTGCGGGGCCACCCTTCCGAAAAGATGGGCCCCCTTGGCGGCGGTGTCGGCGATGGCCGCGGGGGACCTCCTGCTGGGCTGGATTCCGGAGCATCTGTTCGGCTGGGCGGCCGTGGCCTTGAGCGCCGGCATCGGTTTCCTCTTGAGGAAAAGACGGACGGTCGCCGGCGTCGTTGGCTGCTCCGCGCTGGCGTCGACCCTGTTTTTTCTCCTGTCCAATTTCGGGGTGTGGCTGTTCGGGTGCGGGAAGGGATATTATCCGGCGGATGCGGGCGGATTGGCGGCCTGTTACGCCGCCGGCATTCCGTTTTATCGCAACGGCTTGATTGGAGACGTTCTCTACACCGCCATCCTTTTCGGGGGTTATGAACTTTTGAATCGGTGGATAACGCACAGGTCGGCGGCAGCCGTCGCCGCTTCCAAGTAGCGGTCAGCTGTTCCCTGTTTTTCCATGCCGCGGTCATGCTGACATTCAGCATCGGGAAAGGGGCCTTTTTTCCGGTCCGTCGTCATGACGATGTCAGCCAAGATCCCGCCGTTTTATCAGCGGAACCGTCCGACCTTCTGCCGGAGATCGAATTTGTTTACATCCCCGAGACTGGTCCACGGTTTCAACAGGCACCGACCGCCGGAGGGCGCTCCATTCAGGCGGATGAAGCCATCGCCCCTGTGGAGGAGCAAAAAGACACATCCGCTGTTTTGACGCTGGATGGAAAAGATGCGGCATCGATGCAGCCGTATATCGAGCAACTGCGCTCAAAGCTAGGCAGAACGATCCGTCACAGGGCCGGCGCACGAGTGGTCGGCCGGACGGAGGCGATTCTTTACTTTGTGCTGGACCAGCACGGCAACGTGAAATCGGCAAAGGTGATCGGATCGGGTTCCGCCGCGGGGACCCCTCTGGAAAAAGCGGTCCTGGAGGGGATTCAGGCGTCCGCCCCGTTTCCGCCTCTGCCGGCGTCGTGGCTCAAGGAGACGGTTTCGTTCACTGTCAGGATACGGTTTCAGGAGAGTTAGCGGCGTGCGGTCTCGATGAGCTTGAAAGTCTCCGTTGCGGCTTCCGTTCTTCTGCACATGGGGCTTCTGGCCATCCGACCGCCCAGCGGGATAGTTCCTTCTCGGGAAACATTGCACCCGCTGGAAATTTCGTACATCGCTCTCTCTGGGAAGGACGTGAACCGTCGGAAGACCGGTCCCCCGGCGGCGATCGTCCGGCCTTCTGTGCCGGATAAGCCGGTTTTGCCTGCCGTTGCCCCGAAGGAACAGAAGCCGGATACCGTTCGCAAGCAGCTGGAGGTTGCAACCCCATCAGTTCGGCGAAGCACGAAGTCATCCGTTGCCGATCTGCCGGTTCTTCGCGGAGCGGGGGCGGTCATTCCGCAGTCGGCGTTTGCCCTTGTTGAGTACAAAAATCTCATCCGCCAGCATCTCGAAACGAACCTTGTTTATCCCCGCAACCCGATCGAGGGAGCGGTCCGTTTGCGTCTTTCCATCCGGCCGGATGGCCAGTTGAAGACGGCGGTTTTGCTGGAAGCTTCGGATCCCCTCATAGGGGAGCTGGCGGTTAAGGGGGTTCAGGAGGCCGTCCCCTATCCCCGGTGTCCCGACGAGTTGAAGAATTCTTTGCCGGATTTGGAGTTTCTGATCCAGTACCGGCTCGATTGAATTTCCGACGGGAGCTTTCCTTGACGGCGGGGTCCATTTTATGTATCATAGTTAAAACAGAGGAGTTACGTTGAATGCCTGCAGTTGAAGTCCGAGAGAATGAGCCGTTGGAAAAAGCCCTTCGCCGCCTTAAAAAAAAGGTCGAGCGGGAGGGGATCTTAAAAGTGGTCCGGGCGCGAAAACATTACGAAAAGCCCTCCGTTGTCCGGCGCCGCAAGTTGCGAGAAGGCCGCAGACGAACTTAATCACCTTCCTCATCTTTTTCTATCTCCTGTCCGGGGGTCAGGCCATGGCTGTTCCGGAAAGACCGATCTTTTCTGATCTCTCATCGAAGGAGAGGCGGCCCCCTGCCTACCTCCGGAAGGTCCTTCCCAACGGTTTGACCGTCATCGTCCAGCAGGACAGGGCCCATCCGCTTGTCGCTTTTCACGCGACCGTCAGGACTGGCTCCGCGAGGGAGGGGGCCTTTCTGGGGACCGGGATTTCTCACGTCCTGGAGCATATGCTGTTCAAAGGGACTTCCCGGAGGCCTGTCGGGGCGGTCGAACAGGAGGCCAGATCCTACGGGGGGACGTCCCAGGGGTTCACCACCTACGACACCACCAGCTACCAGCTGATCGTCAATAAGGAGTTTTGGTCGGAAGGTGCCGATCTTTTGGTCGACGCCCTCTTTTTTTCAAGCTTTGACCCCGCCGAATTCGCCAAAGAGAAGGATGTCGTTCTGCGTGAATTGAAGCTCGGCAAGGATGATCCGGACCACCTGCTGTGGGAGTCCCTGTTTGAAACCGCTTACAGGGTGCACCCGTACCGGATTCCGATCATCGGGTATGAGCCGTTATTGACGAAGTTGAGCCGTGAAGAGGTGGTGGCTTATCACCGGCAGTGGTATCGGCCTCATCAGATTGTTTTGGCCGTCGTAGGGGATGTGGAGCCGGAAGCGGTGTTCAAACGGCTTGAAGGGTTGACGGCAGGCATCGAACCGGGACGGATCGCGCTGGAACCTCTTCCGCAGGAGCCGCCGCTAACCGGTCCCAGGCAGATCAGCCGGGAGGCGGATGTGGCCACGGCCATGGCCGCCGTCGGGTTCCCTTCGGTTGCCGTCGCCCATCCGGACCTGTTTGCTTTGGATCTCTTGGCTCGATTGCTGGGAGGATACCGCGGTTCCTGGCTGGACAGGTCTTTGAAGGAAACGGGGATCGTCCATTCGGTCAGTTCCTGGAACTATACCCCGCAGGATCCCGGTCTCTTTGTGGTGACGTTCCGGTCCGAGCCGGAAAAGGTTCAGGAAGCGGTTCGGGGGATTTGGGAACAGGTGGAGAGGGCTTCAAAAGAGCTGTTTTCACAGCAGGAGATCGAATCGGCCAAGAGGGCTCTTCTGCGGCATTATTGGGCCGACAGGCAGACGGTCACCGGTTTGGCAGCCGATCTGGCCGGCAATGAGGTTTTGGTGGGGGATCCGGCGTTTTCTTACCGGTACCTGGAAGGGATTCAATCGGTTTCGGCGGAGGATATCCGCAGAGCTGCCCTGTTGTATCTGAAAGCGCAGACTGCGACGACGGTTACCCTTTTCCCAAGGGGTGCGCTGGAGCGATTCGGACAACAGGTCTCCGCGCCGGGAGCAGGCGGTGAGAGGCATGCCGAGAAGGAGGTCCTACAGAACGGGCTTCGGATCCTGTTGAGGGAGGATCATCGGGTTCCTCTGGTGACCCTGCAGGTCTCTTTTCTCGGCGGCGTCCGGTATGAGACCGAAGAAAACAACGGCATCTCCACCCTGACGGCCCGGATGCTGATGAGGGGGACGCCGCGCCGGTCGGCACAGCAGATCGTAGAGGAGATCAACGGCTTAGGGGGAACCCTACATCCTTTTTCCGGAAGAAACAGCATCGGTTTGAGCATGGAGGTGACGCCTGATGGTTTGGAGGAATCGATGCGGCTTCTCGCCGATCTGATCCTCCACTCCCATTTCCCGGAACAGGAGCTGGAGAAGGAAAGACAGCTCCTGTTGGCGCAGATCAAAACCGCCGAGGAGGATCCGTTTGCGTGGGGGGCCAAGCGGATGATGGGGACCCTCTTCACAACGCACCCCTACCGTTTCGATCCCAGCGGCGATCCAGACCGGGTTGCAAAACTGCGGCCGGAAGAGTTGAGAAATTTTTACAAGCGGGTGCTGGTGCCGGAAAGGATGGTGATCAGCATCGTCGGTGATTTCCAGAAGGAGAAGGTCCTCTCCATGTGCCGGCAGGCCTTCGGTGGTCTGTCCGCGGGCACAGGAGAGCAGGTTATCCATCCTCCGGAGCCGGCCTTGAGCGGCCCGAAGGAGCATGTGGAAGCGGTTTCCCGTAAAGAGGGGTTGATCATGATCGGATTTCACACCGTCGGCCTTTCAGACCCTTCTATCGCGGAGCTGGACCTGCTTGACACGATCCTTTCAGGTGGCGCCGGCCGGCTTTTCAAGGAGGTCCGGGAGAAGAGGGGGTTGGCTTATACCGTCGGCTCTTTTGCGGTTCACGGACTGGAGCCGGGCGCTTTCGTTCTTTACGCGGTTGCGGAACCGGCCCAGATTGAAAATATCAGAAAGGTTCTTCTTGAGGAGATATCCCGTCTGTCGACCGTTCCCGTCCCGGACAAGGAGCTGCAGGATGCAAAACAGGGGCTCCTGGGAGCCAGGCGGATCGCCAGACAGACCCAGTCCGCCGAGGTATCGCAGTTGGGGTTGGATGAGCTGTATGGGCTCGGATACGATTACCCGCGGCGCTATGAAGCCAGAATTCGGGAATTGACCTCCCAGCAGTTGCGGTCATTTGCCCGGACAGTTCTTGATTCCAACCGGTGCGCCATTGTCATCGGACAGCCAGCAGGTGGGGAAGAGGCCGGTTCGTCCGGTGAATCCGGCACGCTGGCCGAGATCGTCGATGTCGGGCCGCACGGTCAAAAGAAAAGGTAGGACGGGGCCCATTCGTGAACCGGCCGTTGCCGGGATCTTTTATGCGGCCCAAGAGAACACCTTGCGGGGATCCCTGGATCTTTTGGGAGACGCAGGACAGGTTTCCAAGGGAAAGGAAAGAGTGGTTGCCGTCTGCGTCCCGCATGGGGGGGATACGGCCTCCGGAGAAGTGGCTGCGTCGGTTTACGCCCAGGTGGGCCGTGCGCGCGGAGCCGTCATCATAGGTCCGCGGCACACGCAGGGGTCCTCCGCCAGCATTGTGTGCGGTGGGATATGGCGGACGCCGCTGGGGAAACTGCCTGTTTTTCAGGAATTGGCCGAGGCGATTTATAAGGAAGCTGATGGGATCCTGGAAAAAGACAGCGGCGGTCACCGGGATGAGCATTCGGCGGAGGTCCAGTTGCCGTTTCTCCAGCGATTTGTGGGTATCCATTGGTTTGTTCCTGTTGTATTATCGGATAAAGATCCCCTCCGGGTTGGAGAGCTCGGCAGGGGGATTGCCAGGGCACTACGGGCTTCCGGGGAAAATCCGCTGCTCGTCGCCTCGGTGAATCTTTCAAGCTTCGAACCTCTGGAAGATGTTCGGAAGAAGGATGAGACGGTCATTCGCGCCCTCCTGGGATTCGACGAAGAGGGATTCCTGAAGACCGTTCAGAGGGATGCGATACCGGTGTGCGGCGTTCAGGTGGCAGCCGTAGTGATGACTGCGGCAAGGGAGTTGGGGGCGGGCCGATCCCGGCTGGTTTCTTACCGGACGAGCGCCCAGCAGATAGGTTTTCGGGATTCCGTCATGGGATATGCGGGGATCATATGGCAATGAGCGACGAATCACGTGAAGTCGTGAAGAAGGTGGATGAAGACTGGAAGGAACGGGTTCAACGGGAGAAGGGGCAGGCCTCATCCGCGAAACAGGCCGCCGCCTTTTCTCCGGAAAGCCGGCAGGCCGGCCCTGCGCCGAAAGAGAAGCGGCCTGAACCGGGTCCGCAGGCCCGTACTAGGCCGGCCGGGCAGGAGCAGTCGGAGTTCGCCTTTTTCCTTTCCACCCTGTCCATGCAGGCGATGATCGCTTTGGGGGAGATTCCCCATCCGGTTACCCGCCAGTCGCAGATCGATCTGGAGCAGGCCCGCTATCTGATCGACGTCCTAGGCATGCTGAAGGAAAAGACCGCCGGGAATCTCAACGGCGATGAAATCGCCTTGTTGGACAACCTCCTTTACGAACTGCGGATGCAGTACGTCAGCAAGGTGGATCAGGGACGTCCTTTATAGGGGGAGAGAGATGATGCTGTGGACGTGGCTGGGGATAGCCGCCGTTCTTCTGCTGGGAATGATGGTTTTGTTTCTCTGGCGGCTTGTCCGTTCCCCGCTGCCGCTGGAGATGCAGCAGGCGCTGGAACGGAAAGAAGAGGCCAAGCTGAACCTCCTGCGGGACGAGTTGTTGAAGCAGTTCGCGTTGGAGATCCAGAAGGTGTGGAGCCAGATGCAGGGGCAGGTCCAAACGACCGAACTCACGGTCAGCCAGAAGCTTCAGCAGGTCAACGACACCATGACCAAGGCGTCGCAGGAATTGGGCCGGCTTCAAGAAGCAATCAAAGATGTGGAGGAGGTCGGCCGCGATGTTTCCTCCCTGCAGGATCTGTTGAGAGCCCCCAAGATGCGGGGCGGGATCGGCGAATTTTTTCTGGAGGACCTCTTGAGGCAGATTCTGCCCAAGAACGAATTCTACGCGTTCCAGCACGGTTTTTCCGACGGCGAACGGGTAGATGCGGTGATCCGCATGCGCGGGCGCCTGGTGCCGGTCGATTCCAAGTTCCCGCTGGAGAACTTCCAGCGCCTCGCGCAGGCGGCCACCGACCAAGAGAGGGCCGAGGCCCGCAAGGCGTTGATCCGAAACGTGAAAAACCACATCGATTCGATCGCGGGGAAGTATATCCGGCCTTCGGAGGGGACGTTTGAATTTGCGTTGATGTACATTCCGTCGGAGAACGTCTATTACGAGGTGATGATCCGAGAGGACGGCATCAGCGATGAGAAAGGGCTTTTCCAGCATGCAATCCAGAAAAAAGTGATCCCGGTTTCCCCGAACAGCTTTTACGCCTACCTGCTGGTCATCCTTCACGGTTTGAGGGGGTTCGAGGTCGAACAGCGGGCGAAGGATATCCTGGCCGGTTTGAGCAGTCTTTACAGGGAGCTCTCGGGGCTGCGGGTGGATTTTGACCTGGTTGGCAAGCAGCTGGGCAACGCCGCGCAGAATTTCTCAAAGGCGGACCGGCACCTGTCCCAGTTCGAAGACAAGCTCAAGGCGATCGAGGCCCCGTCAAAAAGGGCGGCGGAATTGTCATTCGAAGAAGGCCAGGCCGCTTCTCTGAAGGGAGTGTGAAGGTCCAATGATCGATAAGGAACTGCTGGAGATCCTAGCGTGCCCCGCTTGTCGTTCGAGTGTTGAATGGCGTGGGGATACCATTGTCTGCACGGGCGCTTCCTGCGGGCTGGTTTTCCCCGTGCGGGACGGAATCCCCGTTCTGCTGGTGGAAGAGGGCCGCAAACCCGAGAAAAAACAACCAACGGGCATTTCGTGAAATCTCCCAAGAAAATCCTCGTCATTCATGGACCCAATCTGCATTTGCTGGGACGCCGGAACCCTTCCGTTTACGGCCGTACGACTTTGAACGCCGTCAACCAAGCGCTTCGGCAGCGGGCGAAAGAGTTGAAAGTGACCCTCACGATCCTCCAGTCGAACCATGAGGGGGAGATTGTGGATGCCATTGGCGCGTCCCACAGCCGTTACGACGGGATTTTGATCAACCCGGCCGCCTACACGCACACCTCCGTCGCCATACGGGATGCCCTGGAGTCGGCCGCCCTCCCAGCGGTCGAAGTCCATTTGAGCAACATCCACGCGCGGGAATCGTTCCGTCAGCAGTCGCTCATGGCGCCGGTTGTCAGCGGCCAGGTTTCCGGTTTCGGGGCGCACAGTTACCTGCTTGGGCTTGAAGCGCTGCACGGTTTATTGACGAACTCCGGCCATAAACGTTAGAATAACTGCTTATGCCTATTTCAACGTCTCAATTCAAAAAGGGGATGGCTCTTCTCATTAATGGAGAGCTCTTTGTGATCGTGGATTTCCAGCATGTGAAGCCCGGTAAGGGAGCCGCCTTTGTCAGGACCAAATTCCGGTCCCTCAAGACCGGCAACGTCATTGACAGGACGTACGATGCCGGGGAGAAGTTTCAGGATGCCTTCATAGAGAAGAAGCCTCTCCAGTACCAATACAGAGCCGGCGATACCTACCATTTCATGGACTTGGAAACGTATGAGGATCGGGCCTTTCAGGCCAAGGATTTGGGAGACTCGGTCAATTACCTCCTGGAGAATATGGAGGTGCGAGCCGAGCTTTACGAAGGGCGTTTGGTCAGCATCGAACTGCCGACCACCGTTTCCTTGAAGGTGACCGAATCGGATCCCGGCCTCAAAGGGGATACCTCCAAGGCGGCCATGAAGCCGGCCACGCTGGAAACGGGCCTGAAGATTCAAGTGCCTTTGTTTATCGGTCCTGGGGATGTGATCAAGGTCGACACGCGAACCGGCGAATATTCCGGCCGCGCCTGAACTTCCTGGCCGGGGTTCTATTCCAGAGCGATTTTCAACGAGGGGATGATTTCCAGATGAACCTAAAAGAACTCAAAGAGCTAATCGCTCTTATGAATGAGCATCAGCTGATCGAGGTGGAACTGGAACGGGAAGGGATGAAAATCCGGCTGAAGAAAGCGGGAGCAGTTGCGGGCGATGGGGTCGTGATTGAAAGGGCAATCGCCGCCTCGCCGCAGGTTGCCGTTGCGCCAATGCCGGTTCCCGAACAGGCCCCCAAGGCAACAGGAACAGAAATCAAGTCGCCGATGGTGGGAACCTTTTACCGGGCGCCCGCTCCGGAGGCGCCTCCCTTCGTGGAGGTGGGGCAGGAGATCAAGCCGGGACAGGTTTTATGCATCATTGAAGCCATGAAGCTCATGAATGAGATTAAATCCGAGGTGAAGGGTCGGATCGTCAAGATCGCCGTGGAAAACGCGCAGCCGGTGGAATTCGGCCAGGTTCTTTTCGTCGTGGAACCCTCTTAGACAGGCTGCCCATTGACCGATGTTTTCAAAAATTCTCATAGCAAACCGTGGTGAAATTGCCGTCCGAGTGATCCGGGCGTGCAAGGAACTGGGGATTCGGACCGTCGCCGTTTACTCCCAGCCGGACATCGAGTCCCTGCATGTTCGGATGGCCGATGAAGCGGTTTGCATCGGCGCCGCTCCATCGGCCTCCAGCTATCGAAACATTCCCGCCATCATCAGTGCCGCTGAAATCACCGATGTTGAGGCCATCCATCCGGGTTACGGTTTTCTGGCGGAAAACGCTCATTTTGCCGAGATCTGCGAATCTTGCAAGATCAGGTTCATCGGACCCTCCCCGGATGCCATCCGGGCCATGGGAGACAAGATTGAAGCCAAACGGATCATGGGGAAGGCCGGCGTGCCGTTGATCCCCGGTTCCGCTGGCGGCGTGAAAACGAAGGAAGAGGCGCTCAAGATAGCCAAACATATCGGCTATCCGGTCATTATCAAGGCGTCCGCCGGCGGCGGCGGCAAAGGGATGCGCGTCGCTCACAACGATGTGAGGCTCATCAGCGCTTTCATGACTGCTCAAGCGGAGGCGGAGGCGGCGTTCGGGGTTCCCGATGTGTACATTGAAAAGTACATCGAAAAACCGCGCCACGTGGAGATCCAGGTTATCGGTGACGCGTATGGCCACGTGGTCAGTCTTGGGGAGAGGGACTGCTCGGTGCAGAGAAGGCACCAGAAACTGATTGAGGAGAGCCCCTCTCCGGTCGTCGACTCCAAACTTCGGAAAAAGATGGGTGAGATGGCTGTTCGCGGGGCGAAGGCGGTCAATTACAATTCCGTCGGTACCGTGGAATGCCTCGTGGACGAACAGGGGAATTATTATTTTATGGAGATGAACACCCGCATCCAGGTGGAGCACCCGGTCACCGAGATGGTGACCGGCATTGATCTGATCAAGGAGCAGATCCGGGTTGCGGCGGGGGAACGGCTCCCCTTCTCTCAGGAGGATATCCGATGGTCGGGCCATGCCATCGAGTGCCGGATCAACGCTGAAGACCCGGACCAGGATTTCATGCCGTGTCCCGGACAGGTCACCGCTTACCAGCCGCCGGGTGGGCCCGGTGTGCGGGTGGACAGCCACCTTTACACCGGCTACAAGGTGCCGCCCCACTACGATTCTCTTTTGGCAAAGGTGATCGTTCATGGGAAGAACCGTCAGGAGGCCATCCATACCATGTCTCGCGCCTTAGAGGAGATGGTTGTCGAACCGGTCAAAACGACACTGTCTTTCCACAGAAAAGTCATGAAGGACCGGATCTTCGTTTCCGGCAGGTACTCAACCGATTTCGTCGAAGTCCTCTACGGTTCACAGAAACCGGCGAACGAACTGGTGGGCTCCTGACATGTCCCGCCGGGCTGATCTGGGCGCTGTTTTTATACGGGATGACGTCGTCGGCTCGATCGCGGCCCTTGCTGCTCAAGAGGTGATGGGTGTTTCCGGTATCTGGGAAGGAGTTGTTCCGTGGAAGCGGTATTTCGGCAAAAGCGCCGTCCAGGTGGAGCTTCAGGACCAGGAGGCGCGGTTGTGGCTGAACCTTGTCGTTGATTACGGCGTCAGTTTGCCGGAAGTTGGAACTGAAGTACAGGATCGGGTTCGGGAAATGGTGGAACGAATGACCGGGTTAACCGTTTCCGAGGTCAACGTCAGCATCCACCATGTGAAACCAAGACGGAGTGAACCAAAATGAAGCTTTTTGTCTGGATTATCATGGGCTGTTATATGACCTTGTTCATCCTTTTGGGAGCCAGCCTGGTCAGTTTCTCCCTCCACTGGGTGCCTGTGGAGGGGGCTCTTCAATGGCTGGAGATGGCCTATTTGGAAAAGAACCTCCGTATCGCCTGTTTTGTGACGGGAGTCGGGCTCATTCTGCTGAACTGGATCATCGTTCAGTTGACGCTGGCGAAGCTTCAGCGCCAGAAGATCATCGCGTTCGATAATCCAGATGGTCAGGTCACGGTTTCTCTCTCCGCCGTGGAGGATTTTGTCCGGCGCGCCGCTAAAGAGGTCCCTTCGGTCCGAGATCTCCGTGCGGATGTGGTGGCCGGCAAGGGGAAGATCGTAGTGCGGGCCAAGGTCTCCTTGTGGGCAGAGGCGCATATCCCGGAGGTAACGGAGCAGCTTCAATCGGTTGTCAAAGCCAGGGTGTCTGAAATGCTGGCGGGTATTGAGGAGCCGATTTATGTAAGAATCCATGTGGCCAAGATTTCCCATCGGGAAGAGGGGCCCCGTCCAAGCCGCCGGGAAGAGCAGTTGAGTACCCCCTTCCGTGGAGGGTTTTAACGCATGTCGGCTTCTATGAGTGTCAAGAAAATCGGCGTTTTGACCGGGGGAGGGGATTGCCCGGGGTTAAACCCGGTCATCCGGGCTATCGTCAGGAAGTCAGTTCTCGTTGGGATCGAAGTGGTCGGGATCAAGAACGGATGGAAGGGTTTAGTCGACAAGGAGACCGTTGCCCTCGATATCCAGTCTGTTTCCGGTATCCTGCACCGCGGCGGGACCATCCTGAATACCTCGAGGACCAACCCCTACAAGAAACCGGAATTGCTGGAGGCGGTAAAGAGAAATTTCAAAACGCTGGGGTTGGACGCCTTGATCGCCATCGGTGGCGAGGACACACTGGGGGTCGCTTCCAAGCTCGTCAAGGAAGGGATCCCGGTCGTCGGCGTTCCGAAGACGATCGACAACGACCTGTCCGAAACCGACTATACCTTTGGATTTGACACGGCGGTCAACATTGCGATGGAGTCCATTGATCGCCTCCATACGACGGCCGAAAGCCATCACCGGATCATGGTGGTGGAGGTGATGGGCCGGCATGCCGGTTGGATCGCCGTTTACGCTGGCATCGCCGGCGGCGCTGATATGATCCTCGTGCCGGAGCTGCCCATCGATATAGCGGAAGTGTGCGCGGCGATCCATAAGCGGCATAAGAGGGGTAAGACCTTCTCCATCATCGTGGTTGCCGAAGGGGCTGAGTTCAAGAAAGGAGAGTACGTCTCACAGGACAAGAAACTGGATGCTTTTGGTCATGTCCGCTTGGGCGGAATCGGGGAGGTTCTTGCCGGCATCATTGAGGAAAAAACGGGGTTTGAGACCCGGGTCACCGTGTTGGGGCATGTCCAAAGGGGAGGTTCCCCGACGGCGTTCGATCGGGTGTTGGGGACCCGTTTCGGCGTGCATGCTGTCGATCTTGTGAGAAACGGCGAATTCGGCAAGATGGTGAGCTTGAACGGCAACAAGATCGTCGCTGTTTCCATGGAAAAGGCCGTCGAGAAGCTCAAAACGCTCGATATGTCCCTCTATGAAATCGCGCGGATCTTCTTCGGTTAACCCGGAAACATTCCGGACGGAAATTGAGAACCGGTTGATTGATAGCATCCGGACGAAGGAGCTCGTCGTCAAAACGCTTGTCCCGGTCATCGCCGAGGCCGCCCAATGGTTGATTCAGTCCTTGGAATCGGGCGGGAAAGTCCTTCTTTTCGGAAACGGCGGTTCGGCGGCCGACAGCCAGCACATCGCGGCGGAGTTGGTTGGCAAGCTTCTGGTGAAGCGGCGCGCCCTTCCCGCCATCGCATTGACGACCGATACCTCTGGATTGACGGCTCTTGCCAACGATTTCGGTTATGAATCTGTTTTTCAGAGGCAGGTGGAGGCACTGGGCAAGAGGGGCGATATTGCCGTCGGGATCTCCACAAGCGGGAATTCCCCAAACGTTTTGTCGGCGATTCGGCTGGCGAAGGAGTTGGGCCTGAAGACGATCGCCTTGACCGGGCACGATGGGGGAACCTTGGCGCAAACAGCCGATTTGAGTCTTATTGTCCCCTCCGACTCGACCCAGCGGATTCAGGAATCTCATATCACGATCGGCCATATCCTCTGCGAACTCATTGAAGCGCACTTCGCCAACACGTAAGGGAGCCGTGCTTCCGCTTGGCCGGTTGCTGCCGGTTCTCAAACGGCTTCGACGGCAGGGCCGGTCTATCGCGTTTACCAATGGTTGTTTTGACGTGCTGCACGTCGGGCATCTGGATGTTTTTGAAAAAATAAGCAGGATGGCGGATGTCCTTGTCGTGGCGGTCAACAGCGACAGCTCCGTCCGCCGCTTGAAAGGCAGCCGCCGGCCGGTTGTGACGGAAAGAGAACGGGCCAGGATGGTCGCGGCGCTCAAACCGGTCGATTACGTCACCATCTTTTCCCAGGATACGCCTCTTCGGTTGATTCAAGCGATCCGTCCGGACATTCTGGCTAAGGGCGGGGACTGGAAATTGGACAAAATTGTCGGCGCCGATGTTGTCAAGGCCTCGGGCGGCCGAGTGGTCCGGATTCCTTATGTCAAAAACCGGTCCACTTCCTGGCTTCTTCGGCGTATCGAGAGGGCCGACGGTTTCTGAAGGAGCTATCGGATCAGCAGATGAGAAATGGATGTTTGTCAGACAGTGTTTGGAGGGTGATGGATGCCAATCTCAACCGGGCCCGGGAGGGGATGAGGGTTTGCGAGGAAATAGCCCGCTTCATTCTCTCGGATGCCGCTCTGACGCGCCGGTGTGAGAAGGTCCGCCATACCATAGGGCGCATATCGCGCCTGCTGCCTCCGCCGGCGTTCCTGAAGACCCGCGACGTTCATCGCGACGCCGGCCGTCCGTCTCTGCGGCGCATCCGTTCCGGACACAAGCTTTATCAGGACCTGTTGACCGCGAATGCTAGACGGGTGGAGGAGTCCGTTCGCGTTCTGGAAGAGTTCTCGCGCTTGTGGTCGCTTCAACAGGCACGCCGGTGGACGCGATTGCGTTTTGAGGTTTATGATATCGAACAGTCGATCTGTGCGCACCTGTCATCTCTACGTCATCGTTGACCGGGCCGTCCTCCAGGGAAGGGATCCGGTCGCTGTCGCCGAGGGGGCTGTTCGGGGCGGCGCCGACGCAATCCAGTGGAGAGACAAATTGTCCTCGGATGGGGAGTTCCTTGAAACCGCCCGCCGTCTTCGGGAACTGACCCGGCGCAGCGGCGCCGTTTTTATCGTCAACGACCGTTTGGACGCGGCCCTGCTTTCCAGGGCGGACGGCGTTCATCTGGGGCACGAGGATATTCCGGTGAGACAGGCAAGGGAATTGGCGGGTCCCTCTCTGCTGATCGGACGCTCAACGCATTCTTTGTCAGAGGCCAAGGCGGCCGAAAACGACGGCGCCGATTACATCGGTGTAGGACCTGTTTTTAAGACTCCGACAAAGCCGGACTATCCCGTTGTCGGCACCGAATTGATCCGGCAGGTCAAGGAGGGAGTTTCCATTCCATGGGTGGCGATTGGCGGGATTGACCTTCAAACGCTGCCTTTGGTATTATCGGCGGGGGCGACAAGAATTGCTGTTGTCCGAGCTGTCGCTGGTGCCCGCGATCCGGAAGAGGCGGCAAGAACTCTCAAGGCGCTTATCACTGCGGCATACGTGTCATGAAACAGCTTTTGATCGTGGGCTCTATAGCCATCGATTCCATCCAGACCCCGTGGGGCAGTGCGGATTCCGTTTTAGGTGGATCGGCCACCTACGCGGCGTTGGGCGCCAGGTTTTGGACGCCCGTCGGTGTGGTGGGGGTGGTTGGGACCGATTTCCCGGAGAGGTTCAAGAAATCTTTCCGGAAATACGGAATTGATGGGGTCGGTTTCAGACAGGTCGAGGGGAAAACCTTCCGGTGGAAGGGCCGGTACAATCAGGACCTCCAGCCGACGACTTTGTACCTGGACTTAGGTGTTTTTGGAGGGTTTCAGCCCCGGCTGCCGGATTCCCTCAAGAGGGCCCCCTACGTTTTTCTGGGGAATATCCATCCGGCCCTTCAATGGCGGGTGTTAAAGCAGCTGCGATCGCCGAAGATTACCGCCTGTGATTCCAGGGATGATTGGATCAGTACACAGCGAAGGGGTTTCTTGAAACTGTTGAAAAAGGTGGATATCGTTTTCCTGAATGACAGTGAGGTTCGCCTGCTGACGGGTCTCCATTCGCTCGTCCAGGCGACGCGGGTGCTGGCGCGATTCGGCCCGAAAGTCGCAATCGTGAAGAAGGGGGAGCACGGTGTTTTGGCCGCCTCACGCGATTCCTTTTTCACTCTTCCGGCATATCCTTTGCAGAAAGTGGTTGATCCGACCGGTGCGGGGGACGCTTTCGCCGGAGCGTGTCTTGGTTACTTGACGACTCACCGGAAGGTTTCTTGGGAAGTGCTCTGCCGGGGCGTTGAGTTCGGTTCATCGGTGGCTTCCATGACAATTGAGGATTTCGGGCCTTCCCGGCTGATGAATGCTACCATTCGGGATGTTTTGAAAAGGTCGCGGGTTTTCCGGTCCTTGACCCGTGCGATCATTGTCTGAACTTCAACACAACTTGGCTGCGGGTGTAGTTCAGTGGCAGAATGGAAGCTTCCCAAGCTTCAGATGAGGGTTCGATTCCCTCCACCCGCTCCATTTTATTCTTGGGTAAAGGCTGAAGATGTCCATCGTTTCGTGGTTCGAGCGTTCGGAAATTACATCTTCTTTATGGAAAAGGATCGACGGTTTTCTGGCTGGTTATCGCCAGAACGTCGCCCTTCTAGGACCGCCCGACGTTGGTAAAACGGCCCTCCTGAACCGCTTGCTGCTGGAGAAGTGCGTTCCTTCTCTGCCGCTCATCTCTGTCTATATCGATTTTCGGACGGGGGAAACATTCGCTGAGTGGGCAGCCCGTTTCATAGAGGCCGTTGTGTCGGCTGTGGTCAGAGTCAAATGCGCCGGTATGCCGGGCGGCGGTGACCCGGTCGGCCTTTTTCAGAGGTCGACGGAATGGATCCCGCATTCAGCGCAGGTAGCCCAGCGGTTATTGGTGAAGCTCGATGAGCAGAAGGCCAACGATCTTTTTGGAAAAGTGTGGGATGTGCCCCAGCAGGTCAGTAGGGAGACGGGGTTGCCGTGTCTACTGGTGTTGGATGAGTTTCACCGGATGGATCAGTGGGGGATCAAAGAGCCGTTCCGGCAGCTCGGGCACAAAATCATGGTTCAAAGCTCCACCCTCTATGTGGCCGCTTCTTCGCAATCCCAGGCGGCCCGGGCGATTCTTCGGGAAGGGCTTAACCTGCTTTTCGGCCAATTTGAGGTTGTTGAGGTGAACCCTTTGGAGCCGGCCGCCAGCTTAAAAGCGATCCGTTCGGTTTGGACTGACGGTCCCATGGAGCCGTTTCTGGAGCATCTGATCATGCAATTGGCCCAGGGATATCCGGGTTACCTGGATCCAATCTTGGAGGGATTGCTTGATAAGGGATCCCGAGAGTTGGCGGAGAACCAGGAAAGGGCGGTTCTCGATGTGCTCGAGTCCCTCATGCTGGATGGCCGAGGGATTTTAAGGCAGCATTTCGAAAACCGGCTCCGGGCGTTGCCGCCGCATCCCGGCAGGAGGGGATGGCTTCAGGTGTTGGCGGCAGTGGCGTGCGGATTCCATAGGACGGCGCAGATAGCGGTGGCCGTGGAACGTTCCTCTTCGTACGTGGGGAAGGCGTTGAAGATTCTGGAGCAGCATGGTTTCGTCCTCAAGAACGGCGGTTTTTACCGGGTGCCCGACCGGCTTTTTCGCTTATGGCTTCTGACAGCATACCCGATTCTGCAGGGAGCAGCATTTTCCGATTCCGTTCATGCGCGCGCGCATTTCCGCGATTCTCTCTGGATGTGGATAAAAAAGGTCCGCGAGACCATCGATCGGCCGCTTGAAGGTCAAGTGAAAGAGCTGCTTCGGCGATGGTCCGGGGAGCTGTGCGAGGTCGAAGGTAAAAGGATTGTGCTGCCGAAGATGTGCCGGGTGGAATCAGTCGCCGGCATCGTCCCGGCAACGGCGTTCATTGCGCACCAGGAAAGCCAGGCGGACAAAAGCTGGCTTGTCATTCCCTGGCTCGGCTCCCTTCAAGAGGGTCACGCCAGAGCCGTGGCGGAAGGGGTCGGGAAAATTCCGTTCAAATACCACAAGAAAGTTTTGATCGGCGCTCATTCCGTGGAGGTCAACGCCAGGATTATTCTTCAGGAACACCAGATTCGGATATGGGATCTTGATGTTTTGAGCGATCTGCTTGACCTTTACGGTTTAAGCCGGCTCTCCCTGCCGTCACACGCAGCCTTTTCGTTGGCGCCTTCCACGCCCATCCATGCCCAGGGCCGTCTTATGGAGACAGAGGATCAGCACCCCTTTCACGTGAACCGGGATCAAGCGGTTTCATGAAAGGTCAAGCCCAGGGGAAACTATGGGCTCCCTGGCGCTTGAGGTATATTGCCCTGGCCAGGGAAAAAAGCGCCAGCGGATGTGTTTTTTGCAGAGCGAAGCGGACGGGCAACGACGACAGGAACCATGTGATCGCCAGGGGCATCCGCACCTTCTCTCTCCTGAATAAATACCCATACAACAACGGCCACGTGATGGTCGCCCCCTACCGGCACATAGGGGATCTGGCCAAGATCAGCCAGGAAGAGTGGGCGGAACTTCTTCAGTTGACGGTTGATGCCTTGAACCGTTTGGAAGCAAGCATGTCGCCTCATGGCTACAACATCGGGTTGAATATCGGCAAAATCGCCGGAGCCGGCATTCCGGGCCATCTGCATCTGCATGTTGTTCCGCGTTGGACAGGCGATACGAATTTCATGCCGGTTGTATCGGACACGAAAGTCATTTCCCAGTCTTTGCATGCCGCCTATCAGGTTCTTCGGCGTGCAGGAAGGATGGGTCGTGGCCATGCCAAAAAAAGAAAAGGGTCTTCTCTCCCGAAAGCAGCTCGAGCAGATTGAGCGTAAAACCTTAGCCCCCTACGCGGTTTTTGCCGCCGATTCTCAGGGCAGGGAGCACCCGGAAGCCGAGCACCCGTACCGTACCTGCTTCCAGAGGGATCACGACCGGATTATCCACTCCACGGCGTTCAGGCGGTTGGAATACAAGACCCAGGTCTTCGTTATTCATGAAGGGGATTATTACCGGACCCGCCTGACTCATACCCTGGAAGTGGCCCAGATCGCCAAAACGATCGCCCGCGCCCTCCGGTTGAACGTGGACTTGGCGGAAGCCATCGCTCTGGCGCACGATCTGGGGCATGGTCCTTTTGGTCATTCCGGAGAGGATGCGCTGCGGGAGATCATGAGGGACCATGGAGGATTCGACCACAATCTCCAGGCGTTGAGGATTGTATGCCTCCTGGAACAGCGTTATCCGGATTTCCCCGGATTGAATCTCACATGGGAGATTCGGACCGGTTTGAACAAGCACAGGGTTCCCATTCCTGACGCCATAGAAAAACTTCCGCCTCCTCTCTCTCTGGAAGCCCAGCTTGTCGATGTGGCGGATGAAATTGCTTATGACCACCATGATTTGGATGACGGCATTACCTCGGGGCTCCTCCATGAGGAAGACCTCAATAAAATTCCTCTTTGGCGCGAAGTTCGATCCCAGGAAAAAAAGAGGCATACCGGCATGTCGGCCGAACTGCTGAAATACCAGATCATACGCCGGTTGATCGATCTCCAGGCGACCGATTTGATTCAGGAATCCCTCCGGAGGATAAGCCGCAGCGGCATCCGTCAATCGTCGGACCTCCGACGGGTTCCCGGACGTCTCATCGCGTTCAGCTCCGGCATGAGCAATCTTCGGGCGCCGTTAAAGAAGTTTCTTTTCAAAGAGCTGTACCACCATTACAAGGTGGTTCGGATGGCCGATAAAGCCAAGAGATTCGTGACGGCCCTCTTCGAGGCTTATTTGAATAAACCGGATCAGCTTCCTCACACGACTCGAGGACGTTTGCAGAAAGAGGACCCCTATCGGGTTATTTGCGACTATATCGCGGGTATGACCGACCGGTATGCGTTGGATGAATACAGGAAATTGTTTTATCCCTTTGAGAGAATGTGAGTTATGCGCAGCATGGATCTCCTGGAAAGGGTATAATTATGGGTGAAGGAGCAACTCCAGAGACAGGAATCCATGGCGCTTGTGCGGATTGAAACATTTTATGAATCGCCCATCGTTGATCGGATCCGACAGGTTTTGACCGCCCCGGTCAAAAACCCGATTTGGTGGACCATTCGAGGCGAAACCCCTAAAACTCTCGACTACACAACGGCTTGTCGGACGTGCGAGTTCGTGAGAACCCCCAAGGGCCGCAAGATTTGCCAGAACCAGTTCCTTCAGGCTGTGGCGCAAGCCCACCAAACCAAAGCTTCATGGGCTTTTCTCTGTCCCATTGAGAAGCACGCCGTATGCATTCCTGTTAAGAACAGAGAATCCCAGGTTGAGGGATATCTTGCCGTCTGCCACAGTGAAAAACCGGTTTCTACAGAGGGCGTTACTCTGGCTGAGATGGCTGCTGAAACCGGTTTGCGGGAGATGAATCAGGCGAAAGAGCTCAAAATGCTTTCGGAAACCGTTCAGCCCCGGTGCGTGGCCCTTTCCACGGTTCACACCATTCACCGTTTGATCAGCTCCTCTTTGGATTTAAAAGAACTTTTGCCGAGGATGGCCCGCCTGTGCTGTCAGGTTTTACGGTCGGAATTTTGCGCTATTTGGCTTCTGGACCGGGAAAGGAAGATGCTTGTACCCCGCGCCGTCGTCAATATCCACCAAGGTCGCAATGGTGCCGTCCATGCCAGCCGTCTGGGTTCCGGTGTGATCGGAAGCGTGGCTTCCAAGTGCCAAGTCCGTCTTTTGGACAGAACCCTTATTGTTCCGCTCATCGAGGAGGACTGCATTGGGGTCATTATGGTTCGACGTTCCAGGGAGGGCACTCCTTTCGGGAATCTCGATCAGGAGATTCTGACCACCTTGGCGGAGCAGGCCGTTGTTGCCATCCGGAATGCCCACATGTACGAAACGCAGGAAAGGGTGACGTGGGGAACCATCCGGAGTTTGAGCGCCATTTTGGACGGAATGGATGTCCGGTCGCCGAGGAGGAAAGGGACGCAAAGGCAGTTTCTGGCCGATTTGTGTTTGGCGATCGCGGAGAAAATGGGGATCAGAAGCTCACAGCTCCGGCCGTTGCAGTACGCGGCGCTGCTGCACGATGCAGGTCGGATCGGAATTCCGGATGAGATCGTCAGAAAACCGAGCAAATTGAATCCCTCGGAATTCAAGGCCGTCAAAGAACACACGGTTAAAGGAGCCCGCCTTTTGGAGCCGTTGGAGATCTTGGAGCCGGCCGTCCCCATCATCCTCCATCATCATGAGAGGTACGATGGAACCGGCTATCCGAAGGGGCTCAAAGGGGAAGCGATTCCGCTCGGGGCCAGGATTCTCAGCGTGGCGAACGCCTTTGAGGCGATGATATCGGAACGGCCCTACCGGCGGTCGTTGTCGGTAGGAGAAGCGGCTCACGAGATCGCTTCCCACACAGGGACGCAGTTCGATCCGAAAGTGGTCAAGGTCTTCCTTGTGTTGTTGAGGGAAGGGAAGCTGGAGGAGCTGGTTTCTCGCTACTTCAAAGAAGAAAGCCGGTCCCGTACGGTGGTCAGGAGAGATCGGTAGAAATGAAGCCTTCTTTTCCCATCTCACCTGTTCAGGAGCAGGTTTTGAGGTTTTTCCGGCGGCACGATCATGCGGTTGAATCCATCCGGAGCATCGCCGGCTGGCTTGGTTTGGAAGGGAAGGTGGTCGAGCAAGCCGTCAAAGGATTGGTGGATCTGAAATGGTTATCGGCTCATGAAGTAGGTTCCGCCACCGCTTATTCGCTGCCGAGCGACCGGCAGGTTCTGGCCGATATCGAGGAGTTTTTGACGGCATGAGTCAAAAATGGCTGATTGCACTGATTGCAGCGGGCTTTCTGTTTGTCATCGCGCTGCTGGGCTGCGTCTCTTGGCCGCTGACGAGTTCTGTCAGGCAGGCACTCCGGAAAGTAGAGACCCTGACAGGATGGCGGGTTTCCGTGCAGGAGGCCCGATGGGCTCCCTGGCGTTTGATGCGCCTGACCGGCCTGCGTGTGGAAGCTCCCACGGGAGGCTGTTTCTCTGTGGAGGAGGTTCGAATTATTCCCCGTTATCTGTCGGTCGTTGGAGGCAACTTATCGACCCGGTGGGAATTTGATGTGATCCGGGCGGATGCTCCGACATGGGGAATCCAGAAAGAGTCGGTCCTTCGAATCGCCTCCTCGGACCGCGGCATTTTAGGTGGGTTCGCCAGCGTGCAAGTGGGGTCCAGCCGTTTTGTGCTGGATCGGCTTGTTGTGCAGGGGGGATTGATGCGGGCGGATGCGCGAGGCTGGTTAAGCCGGACTCGCGAAATGGAATTATCCGTAGAGGGTGCTATAGCAAAGGATGTTCTCCGGGAGCTGGAACTGGTAAAATCAGACGATGGGTCAAACGCGACATGGGAACCCTTTCAATTTCGTGCGGATGGCACCTTAGGACAGCCTTCTTTATCGTTCATTTCAAGTTTCTTGTCATTTTCGCTCAACACCAAGGAGAATAAAGCGCGATGAGCCCAATGAGGAGAGTCTTTGTTTCTTTCGGGTTGTGTGGGATCGTGGCCGTCAGCTCCGGTTGCAGGGGTGGTTTTACTCCCGGGATTGAAAGACCGAAGGGCGAGATTGAGATGCGCAGGCCGGAATCGCTCGCGGCGTCGATCACCGTTGATCCGATCTCCTCCTCTCTTTCGAAGTCCGGTGTCGATGTGACCATCCGGTTTGCGAGCCCGGAGGAGTTGGACCGGTTTTTCGAGAAAGAGGAGATCTTCGGCAAACTGGCCGGCAAGAATCCGTACCCGGAGGAGACGCTCGTTTTTTATATCCGGATCGCGAATCACAGCGGGAAGAAGATCAAGGTCAACCCGGAGGATTTTGTTTTGATAGACAACATCAATATCCAGTACTCGGAGCTCTCCCCGGACAACATTTCGGCAATCTATGAGGCCAGAACGAACGTCTGGGCTTTTGCGAAGACGACCGGAGATTTGGCTCCCGGCCCTTACGGGATACCTCTGAAGGTGGCGGGGTCCATGGGGTCGGGGGCCGGCCGCAAGCTCCATTACCTGATCAAGCAGGTTCGGTTGGGGGCGGGCTACGTGCATCCGGGCATCGCTTATGATGGATACATCGCTTTCCCGAGGCCGCACCCGAACGCCACGTCAGTCCGTTTAATCATCGGAAATCTCAAGACCGATTTCAGCCCCGCGGATCTGCCGAACACCTCTCTTGACTTTGAGTTTCCCCTCTCCATTAAAGCTGTCACGAACAAGTGACGCGGAATCCCCGCTTCTAAAGGGGCTGAACCCGGATCAGCGAGAAGCGGTCCTGACGACGGAAGGTCCCCTGCTCATCATCGCTGGAGCCGGTACGGGCAAGACGCGTGTAATTGCCCACCGAATCGCCTTTCTCTTGGAATCCAAACCGGATGTGCGACCAGAAAATGTTTTGGCCTTGTCCTTTTCGAGGAAATCCGCCGAAGAGCTCAAGAGGCGCGCTGAACAGCTTCTGGAAAGCCGGGATGGGGATTTGGAGATACTCACTTTCCATGGATTTTGCCACCGGTTTCTGCAGGAAGAGGGGGGGGAGTCGGGCGGTCCCGCCCGCTTCCAGTTGTTGGACCGGCCGGAATCCTGGATCTTTTTCCGGCGCCTCCTGCCGCGCTTGAAGCTGTCCCATTATTGGAATATCGCCTATCCGGCTGATTGCATCGATGGTTTTTTGAGGTTTATCAGCAGAGCCAAGGATGAACTTGTCACTCCTGAAGAATTTTCTGATTACGCCCGGAGATTGACCGATCCGCAGGAGCGCGCCAGAGCCGCGGAAGTGGCGAGGGTTTACCGGACCTATCAAGAGGAGCTGAAAGCCGCCGGCTGCTTTGATTTCGGCGATCTGCTGCTTGAAACCTATAGGACACTCCGGGAGAAACCCGCTTTGCTGGAACGGATGCGCCGACGCTACCGCTACATCGTTGTTGATGAGTTCCAGGATACGAACGTAGCCCAAATCCGTCTTCTGGGCCTTTTGGCGGGTTCGGATGGGAATCTGTGCGTGGTCGGTGACGACGATCAGGCCATTTACCGGTTCCGAGGCGCCTCTTTTGCCAGTTTCTTGCTGATGAAGGAGATGTTTCCCCAGGTTCGCACGATCCGCCTCTTCAGAAACTACCGGTCGACCCAGAACATTCTTGAGGTTTCCAACCGGTTTATCCGACGCAATGAACCGGACCGGTACGACCCCGCAAAGAATCTGTGGACGGAGGGTCTCGAGGGTTCTCCCGTCAGGATCCTTGTGTGCCACGACGACCTTCATGAGGCGGAAACCGTCGCCCAGAAAATCCGCGAGATTTATGAGGGACAGCCCCTGGCGGAGCGGAGTTTCAGCCGCGTGGCGGTTTTCTATCGGGCCCATGCCCACCGTGAATATGCGGCTGAAAGCTTAAGACGCAACGGTATCCCGTTTATCACGCAGGGGGGAAGCTCCCTTTTCGACCATCCGGAGATCAAGGACGTTGTTTCTTTCCTGAAGGTGATCCATGACCCAAGCGACACCATTGAGCTTTTCCGGGTCTTGAATCTGCCGGTTTGGGGGATTTCAGTGGACGACCTACTGGCACTCAATGCCTCTGCCAGGGAGCGTCAGGTTGCCCTTTTTGATCTGCTCAAAAGACCGGATGGTTTGAGCGCCGTTTCAAAAGAGGGAAAACACGCCCTGGGGGAATTTGTGAGAGAGTGGGATGCCTTCAGAACCCGCGCGTTTCGGACCGGAATCGACCAGTTGGTGCAGGCTGTTCTGGAAGAAGGATCCCTGCGGATGCTTTTTTGCCTGCCGGTCCAGGAAGGGCAGGATTCCCTTGTTTGCCTTGGGAGGTTCCTCCGGTTTGTTCACCGCTATGCGCACAACCATCCCCAAAAGAGGACGCTTGAGGAATTTCTCTGGTATGCGGATGCCTACCAGGAGGCGGGAGGAGATCTCCCGCAGGAAGATGAGGAAGATGCCGGGTTGCGTCTTGACGCCGTCCGGATGATGTCCATCCATCAGGCCAAGGGTTTGGAGTTCGATTGGGTCATTCTCCTGTCCAATGTTCAAGGCCGCTTTCCAACCAGAACCAGGCCGGAACCGATCCCTTTTCCCGACGAGCTCATGAAGGAAAGGCTTCCGCAGGGAGATTACCATCTCCAAGAAGAAAGGCGCTTGTGTTACGTGGCCTGTACGCGTGCCCGGAAAGAGCTTTTCCTGATGACCAGGGACAGGCCTTATCAGCGCCCTTCCGTTTTTATTCAGGAAATAAAGGAAGAGGGGCTGGGAAAACAGGTTGCTGTGGAAGATCTCCGTTCGGCCGTTTCCGCGCTGGAGGATGGTATGCAGAATCCGTTTCTGCAGGGGGCGACGATTCCTGTCGCCTCCCTTCACGAGGAGCGGAGGATTCTTCAAATCATCCGGAGCATCAGATCTCTCAACAGAGATGATCAATCCGGTTTTGAAAGACTGATGGAAGAGCTGAAAACAGCGGCGTCTCTTCTGCTTGGAAAGCAGAGCCAGATGCACACCCGATTTATCCATGCGGCTGTCGCGCCACAGACGAAATTCAGCTATACCCAATTGGAAACGTTCCGGTACTGCCCTCTGAAGTACAAGTTCGCCTATCTCTACCAGATTCCCGTGAAGCCGACCCCGCAGATGTCCTTCGGCGTCGATCTGCATGCCTGTTTGGAGGCTTTTTTCAGGCGGGTCGTCACAGGGGAAACCCCTTCGCTTGCCGATCTTCTGGATACCTTTCACCGGTGTCATGTTCCAGGTCGGTATGGGGAGGCCGGACAGGATGAAGAATACCGGCGCAGGGGAGATGAAATGCTCTCGGCTTTTTACAGGAAGCATGAAGGGAACTTCGGCATGCCGCTTTTATTGGAAAAACCGTTCTTGCTTCCCTTCGGCGATTTCTTTCTCAAAGGCGTCATCGACAGGGTTGACCCGTTGCCTGAGGGGGGGGTTGAAATAGTGGATTACAAGACGGGGAAGCCGAAAGATGACGCCAGCGAAGACGAGCAGCTCCAATTACGTCTTTATGCTCTGGCCGTGAAGAAAAATTTCAACATGGACCCCAAGAAGATCGGTTTTTATTTCCTTCAGGTGAATGAAAAGCTCTCATTTGAGATCGATCCCGCTTCCCTTGAGAAGACCTATCAGAAAATCGAGGATCTTATCGAGGAGATCCGGCAAAGCGATTTTTCCCCCACCCCCTCCTTTTTCAAATGCCGGCGATGCGACTTTCGGCGCCTCTGTCCTGCAAGCGAAGCATAACTTTTTGCAAATAAATGTATTATGGTTAAAAACAACTCTTTTTTGATCGGTTTTTCTTTGTTATAATAAAGTTTCATGCAATCGGAGCTGTTTGAGAATTTCCAGCCAGAGGGTAAGCGAAAGCGGATTGTGCCGCCGTTGTTTCCCCACCAATTTGTTCGGTTTCGGGTTGCCTATGAGGACGTTATTTTTTCGGTATTGAGTTTAATTCTCGTGTTGCTGGCAGGTTTTTGTATCGGTGTTGAACGGGGCAAACAACTGGGTGGTTCGGCGGATCGGATGGAACGGGTTGAAGCGGTTGGGCAGGCGGTCCTTTCCAGGCCGGAAGAAAACCCGGTAAAGGCTGTTCAAGTCATTCAACGGGACAAACAGCAGTCCGCCAGAGAGACATCCGAGGCCGCGGTTTCTGCTGCGGCCGTGCCGGAGGGACCGTATGTGATTCAACTGGCTTCTTATGTGGGGGTCCATTCCGCTCAAGCCGAGGCAGATCGTCTGCGGCGGCAGGGATTTAATCCGCGCGTTATAAAACAGGGAAAGTATTATGAACTTCGGGTGGTGGGATATCGATCCAAAATGGAGGCGATGGATAAATTGGCCACCCTGCGCAAGACGTATCACGACGGTTTTGTGAAGCGGCTTTCTTCAAGCTGACGATCTAAAGAAGAGGGAAAAATGTCGATTCATTCAAGCTACAAATCATCTAATACCATGAAGCGGCACCGCTCTGTTTTATCCCGCCTGGAGAGGATTAAAATTTTACAGGAGCGAGGCGTGCTGGATATCTCTTCCGGTTCCGTCCTGGGGCTTCCGAAGGTTAAAAACATCAAGATCAAAATCAAGAAGGAAAAAGCCGCCAAGGCGGAAGAAGCGGCCGCAGGTACTTCGGGCGCTGAAGCGGCTGCGGGGCAGGGAGCTGCTCCGGTGACCCCCAAGGCGGGGGCTGCGCCTCCCGCCAAAGGAGCGGCGGCTCCTAAAAAGTAACCAGTCAGGTGCTTTTCCAAGCGACTGCCGCTTTCGCTGTCATATGCCTCTTGATGTGCGCGCAAGGGTATCCCGAAAACGAAAATGGGATGCCCGGAGCGGCCGTTGCGGATATCTCGGAGGAAACACCGCCTCCTTTTGTCGGCTTGATCACCGGAGATCGCGTGAATATCCGGTCCGCCCCCTCCCTTTCCGCCGAGGTGATCTCCCAGCTTTCAAAAGGAAACCGTGTGCAGGTTCTTCAAAAGCGGGGAGACTGGTATGGCGTCCGGCTCCCTCCGGCCATTTCTGTATATGTGCTCAAAGGAAATCTCCAGATGGAAGGGGATGGCTCCAGCGCTTTGGCGCGGTCCCGCGTGCGCATTCGAACCGGTCCCGGGATGGCCTATGCGGGCGTCGGTTCGCTCTCTGAAGGACAACGTGTCCGAGTAAAGCGGTTCGTCCGCGATTGGGCCGAGATTGAAGCGGCAGGGAAAGGGATCGGTTGGGTGAACCGGTTGTATGTGACCTACTTTGCCAAAGAGGAAGGGGTGTTAGGTGGTGACAATCGATCAATTCCGTGAAATCGTTTTGAAGGTCGCCCGAGTTGTCGAAGCTCGGGCTCATCCGGATGCTGACAAACTTCTCATTTTGAAAGTTGATACCGGAGGCGTTCAGAAAGAGATTGTCGCGGGGATAGCCCGCCATTATCTTCCCTCCGAATTGGTCGGGAAGCTGATCGTTGTGGTTGATAACCTGGAACCGGCTACCATCCGTGGGGTGACGTCTCACGGCATGCTTTTAGCGGCTTCGGATGGCGAGCATTTGAGCCTGGTTCTTCCGGAGCGGGTTATGCCGCCTGGATCCGTTGTCCGCTAGCCTCTCGAAGCCCTTGACGGCGGCGCGAATGCGCGCCGCGGATCGCTTGGCCCAAGAGCGGTTTGGCGTTCCCGATCTTATTTTGATGGAACATGCCGGATGGGCTGTGGCGGACATCGCGAAGAAGATTTTGAAGAAGGACGGGAAAAAAGGCGCCGGAAATGTCGTCATTTTTTCCGGTAGGGGGGCTAATGGCGGCGATGGTTTTGTCGCTGCCAGGTCTCTGGACAACAGCGGTATTCCCGTGGAAGTTGTTTTCGCCGGGGACCCCGGGCTGTTGTCGGGAGCTTCGAGAATCAATTTCAATATCCTTCGGAAATCCGGCATCAGGATTCACCGGACCGATTCGGTCGAAGCGTGGCGGCGCTGGTGCCGAAGGGACCATTCCATCCGGCTGGCGGTGGACGCCCTTTTAGGAACGGGTTTTACCGGTCCCCTGCGGGAGCCGATTCTTTCGATCATTCGATGGCTGAACAGCCGGTCTTTTCCGGTTGTCGCGGTTGACATTCCTTCCGGGCTTTCCGCTGATACGGGAGATCCGTTCCCTGAGGCCGTGAAAGCCGATGTGACCGTCACGTGCGGATTCCCGAAGGTCGGTTTAAAGAGGGGCAGGGGGCCCTCCTATGCGGGTCGGATCGTCGTCGCGGACATCTCCCTTCCGAGGAAAGTCATCCAGAGGTTTGCAGCATAATGGACGTCTTCTACGGTTTCCTGCTTTTGTTCCCTCTTTTCATGGTTTCCGTCATGGTCCATGAGGTGAGCCATGGGTGGGTGGCTCTCTTTTTGGGGGATCCGACCGCCTGGAAAGCCGGCCGGTTGACTTTCAATCCATTCAAACACATCGATCCCGTGGGAACGGTCGGTCTGCCGCTGTTTCTGATGCTGCTGAGAGCCCCCGTTGTTTTCGGATGGGCGAGACCGGTCCCGGTCAACGCCCTCTATTTCAGGCACCCCAGAAGGGATATGTTATGGGTGGGGGCGGCGGGTCCCCTGGCCAATTACAGTTTGGCCGCCGCGGCGGCGTTCATGCTCAAGTTTTTTCAGGAGTGGCTGCCCCCGCTGGCAATTCCTCTGGTGAGGTATCTTATCCTGGTGAATCTTCTGCTGGGGACATTCAACCTTCTGCCGATTCCCCCGCTGGACGGTTCCCGCGTTTTGGGGGGATTGCTGCCGGCCCATGCGGCACGAATGCTGGCTTTATTGGAAAAGTGGGGGATCGTGCTGGTGATGGCGCTCCTTTATCTGGGCGTCATTGACAGGATCATGATGCCGGTTGTTTATCACATGGCCCGGTTTTTGGGGGTGCAATGAAATTTCCATCCCGTATATCCATCCGTTTGGGCGTGAACAGCTACGATATTCTTCTGGGATCCGGTCATCTGGCTCGCCTGGGGCAGGAGATAAAACGGCTGCAGCTCGGGACGCACGCCGTTATTCTCACCAATCCGACGATCCAGCGCGCTTCAGGATTGACGCGCCAGGCGGCAGCATCGATTCGCCGCGCCGGTTTTGAGGTCAAGTCGATGACCATTCCCGACACGGAACGGAGCAAAAGTTTTACGATGTTGGGGACGGTTTTGTCGCGGTTGGCCAGCTGGGACGGTCCCGGTAGAAAGCTCTTCCTTGTTCTTATCGGTGGCGGCGTTGTTGGAGACCTCGGCGGCGTAGCGGCTGGGATTTACAGGCGCGGAATTCCTTTTGTACAGGTTCCGACGACCCTCTTGGCCCAAGTAGATTCATCTATCGGCGGCAAGACGGGGATAGACCTGCCTCACGGGAAAAATCTTGTGGGTTTGTTCGTTCAGCCGCGATTAGTTTTTATCGATCTCGAGTTCTTAAAAACCCTGCCTGACAGGCAATTCCGATCCGGCTTGGCGGAAGTGGTCAAGTGCGCGGTCATCCGGGATGCCGCTCTTTTTCGGTTTTTGGAAGCGACACCCCTCTCCGCCTTGCGGTCTTCCACAAATCGGCTGGGGTGGGTCATCTCACGGGCCATCCTTGTGAAGAGATGGGCTGTTGAACAGGATGAGAAAGAGACTCGTTCCATCAGGACGTTGCTGAACTTCGGGCACACTTTCGGTCATGCCCTCGAAGCGGCGACCCGCTACGGCACGGCCTACACGCATGGAGAAGCTGTTTCGGTTGGGATGAAGGTCGCCGCCGATATAGCCCTGCGTTTGAATAAAATAGGTGATTCGGAGCTTGAGAAGATTCAGGGGCTCCTCCGTCATGCGGGTCTGCCGCAGACCGTCCGAGGCGTCAAGGAAGCCGATCTTTTAAAAGCCATGGCGCAGGATAAAAAATGGTCGATCGGCCGGAACCGTTGGGTTTTACCCACGGGGATCGGCCGGGCCATTGTCCAAACCGGCGTGCCTGACCGGATTGTGCGGTTATCCATCCGGTCTGTTTTAGAGAGGTGATCCATCCTTTTCCGGACTGGAATTGATCGCCAAAGAGCGAAGGAGTTGCATCACCTTGAACATCTCCTGGGGGTTCGCTTCAGGCGTCTTCAGCTTTTGAACCAGGCGCTTGTCCACCGGTCTTACGTGCAAGGGGGCAGGCAGTCCGCCTCTTTGAGCGACAACGAGACAATGGAGTTCCTTGGAGATGCCGTCATCGGTTTGGTTATTTCGGAGGAACTCTATCGGCGCTATCCGAATCTGAAGGTCGGGGATCTGGCCAAGATCAAAGCGCAGATTGTCAGCCGGACGACGCTGGCTGACATCGCTTCAGCTTTGCAATTAGACCGATGGATCCTGATGGGGACAGGCGAAGTCGCTCGCGGGGAAGGCAAGAGGCCGTCCATCATCGGATCGGCTTTCGAAGCCGTCATCGCGGCCATTTTTCTGGACCGGGGAGTTGTGCCCGCATCCCGCCTGATCAAGCGTCTTTTCCATGGCGAAATAGAAGCGGTTGAATCGGGTCATTCATCGGTTGATTACAAGTCTCTTCTGCAGGAATATTCCCTCCGGTATTTCAGAGCGACGCCGGAATACAAGGTTCTCGAAGAAACGGGCCCGGGACACCGGCGGATTTTCCGGGTGGCTGTGGGTTGGAGAGGCAAGACATACGGCCAGGGGGCCGGCCCCAGTAAAAAGGCGGCCAGTCAAGAGGCCGCCAAACAGGCTTTGGAGCATTTGCTGGCCCCGATCCCCTGATTCCCGGACTATTTTTTCCTGGTTGACAGCATGCGGCCGTCTTCTGTAACATAAGGTAATCATTTGTGATGTGGGTTCGGCATTATCATTATTTTATGTGGTGTGATATTGGTTGTTGAAGCGTGACGATACGGATATGTGAACCGAAAGATTCGGAGCAGGTGTTGAGGCTGGTGACCTCGGTCTTAGCGAAGGAGTTTCCAGAGGATCAGTCAGCTTACGCCACGAATGACCTGGAGCGTTTGACCGAAACCTACCAAGGGCCGGCAAACGTTTTTTTTATCGCTGAAGAAGGGAATCAGATCATCGGGACGTGTGGTGTTAAGGCGGATGGAGAGAAAACTGCTATTTTACGACGCCTCTTTGTGGATCCCCATTACCGGGGCAGGGGAATCGGCTTCAAGCTGCTTCAAGAGTCCCTGGGGTTTTGCCGCCGTCAAGGGTTTGAAGAGGTTGTCATTCGGACGTCGAACCGGATGGAGCAGGCTGTCCGGCTGTGCCGTTTGCTTGGATTTTCGGAAAATGGATCCTGGACGTTCGGTGACGTCACTTTGTCTCTTTACCGCTTGAGGTTGCAATCGAAATGAAACAGGGCGACTCTCACGGGATGAAAGTGTTGACGGAGGCGGAAATCCAAGCGCGCCTTTACGGAGGTTACCGTCGGGGAGCCTCTTCCAGCAGGATGGTCGCACAGGATGCAGGAGCCGTGAGAAAGGAAACCCCATGGCGTCAGATGGGGACGACAACCTCCTTTTTGCAGGGCAGCAAGCCGGATTCCAAGTGGACGGGTACCGAAATTTTAGCGAGTGAACTGGACCGGCTTCGAAGCGAGCTGATTGTCTTGAGGCAGGAAAGGGAACGGCTGGAAGAGGCGATGATCCGACAGCGGAAGATGATTGAGACGCCGTTGCCGGAAAGGGCTTCCTCGCACAGCGATGATCCCGGAGCAGGAAGGTGGAAAAAGCTTTTCGGGGGTGTTTTCGTATTTCTCGTGCTCGGGGTCATCCTTGGCTATCCTGCTGGGGTTCAGTTTTTGCAGGCCTCTCCGATCCTTTTTCAGGAAGCTTCTCCTTACACCGTTCAGGTGGTGGTTTACGATGTCCGCCCCATGGCGGATCAAGTACTGGCCTACCTTCAGGAGATCGGCTATCCCGCTTTTGTCGTGGAAACTAAACGACGGAATGGCAAACCGCGCTATGTGGTTTGCGTTGGGCAATTTGTCAGCCGAGACGAAGCTGTTCTGGAAAAAAAGCGTCTAGTGGAAGATCCCCGCTTTTCAGACGCGTTTGTCAAACTGCGGTAGTTCAGCGAATCTCAACCGTTTCAATCCTTCCGTCCGCCTCCAAATCCACCTCATCTTCGCGGACCTGAACCACCTTCATCCCGCCGATCGTCTCTCCTTCGGCGACGACGGAATTATTCAGAAGGGCGATCGGTTTTCCGTGGCCGCCTCGGATCGTTCCGCTTAGTTGCCATCGCTTTTCAGCCGTTCGGGAAAGCTCTAAACCGATTTTTTCGCTGGACACCTTCGCCGCCTGCGGCTTCTCCATTTTTGTAGCGGAGGGTTCTTTATGCGATTGGGTGACCAAGCCGAACCCAAGCGCAACAAACAGGATGAATGCTATTCCATAAAACCAGCGAGGTTTCCTGAAAGTAGAGCCCGATGGATCGCTTGCTGCCTTGCGAAGCGCTTCAGCAATTAAACTCATCTCATGCCTCCTCTATTGTGATCAGGTATTTGTAAAATAAGGCACCGTATCCGTGTCATGAACGCGGTTCATATGCCCTTCTTCCACCAGTTTTTCATCGATCGTGAACGCTTCATGAACAAAACCAGCCAAAAGGGCGTTATCGCAGATCCTGTTGATTCGTCGTGGTATGCCGTTGGATAGAGACGCGATTTTGGAGATGGCGCCCTCCGTGAAACGGGGGATCTGACGTTCCGCGCTGGCCACGCGCAGCCGGTGGTTGATGTAAGCGCCAGTCTCTTCCTCGGTTAATGGCTGCATGTGGTATTTGACGGCGATCCTGTCTTTAAGAGCCCGCAGTCTGTAATTCCTTTCAAGCCGTTCGATCAACTCCGGCTGTCCAACCAGGATGATTTGGAGCAATTTTGCTTTCGTTGTTTCAACGGTGGAAAGAAGGCGAACCTGTTCCAGCGCCTGCAAGCTCAATGCCTGGGCTTCATCGATGATCAGGACGCAATAACTGCCGGCAGCGGCCTGTTTAAGCAGAAAGTTTTCAATGAGTCCGATGAGTTCTCCGCGGTTGGTTGGCAGGCGGCGCGTTTTTGGATCAGGCAGAATGCCGAAATCTTTGGCGATCGCTTGAAGCAGCTGGGTACCACTAAGAGCCGGGTTCAAAATGAGGGCCGTATGAATGATGCCGGCCAGTTTGTCAACCAGGGCCCGCGCTACTGTCGTCTTTCCCGTGCCGACCTCTCCCGTAATCATGAGGAAGCCGAGGCGCTGCTGAAGCCCATAGCTTAAGTGATCCATGGCTTCCTGGTGCTGCCGGGACAGGTAGAGGAACGCAGGGTCGGCCGTGACGTGGAAGGGTTTCTCCCGGAATCCGTAGAAGGCTTCGTACATAGCTCGTCGACATCAGGGTATCACGATTTAGAATCCCTTGCAATTTGATTCAATATCCTCTATAAGAGGAAGCATAAGGAGGGCACAGGCCGTGTGGCAGGGAATAAACCAACGCCGGTTTCCGAGGGTCAAATCGCGGTGCGTCATAAAGCTCCGGCAAGCGGGAGGAACCTCGTCTATCTCCACCGTCACGGAGAATATTGGGTTGGGCGGAGTCTGCGTTCTGATGGACAGGGGACTGGATATCTTTTCGCCCGTTGAATTGGAGCTCACCGTTGAAGACGGCAAGCCCCCCATCCGATCCCAAGGAACGATTGTGTGGGTCGTCCTTCGCAGAGACATCAAACGGAAGCAGAGTTTCGACACCGGCATCGAATTTTCAGGCCTTTCCCCGGATGATAAGTCTCGATTAGAGGCCCTGCTCGACAAGATAGCCCCCGCTACCGCTCCTTGAATACCTCTATAGAGCCCTCCCTGCTTTATTCCGTTCTCTGCGATGACGTGCGGAGAGAAGAGAATGGAAAGTTCATCCTTATCGGCATGTTTGAGACGATCGGGGCGCGGGAATTCCCGGCAGTCCACCCGACCCTTTTTGTTGTCAACGGCTGGGTTGGCGGTGTCGGCTCGTTCAAGCAGTACAGCCGGATTTTGGATCCAGCCGGCCAGGAAATCGCCAGAGACAAGGAAACCGTTTTCCACCTGACGAATTTGAAAGGCAGGCACTCGGTTATTGCTCGCTTCAGCAACCTGGAATTGGCCCAGCCGGGTGAATACGCGATTGAGGTCCTTTTAAATGGGGATCTGAAGGTCCGCTATCCCCTTCTGGTGGAGCAGGCCCGCTAAATTGCTGGGGGGCAGGAAGTGCTCAAGATAAGAGATTTGGTTGATCCCACGTTTTTGAGTGAGTATTGAAGCGCTGCCTGAAAATAAGCGCTGTCCCCCTGGTTCAAAACAATCTGTTGTTCCCCTGTTGACACCGCGCATTTTCCCTTTAGGACGTAGAGAAATTTCTCTGTACCGGCAGGCGGTTGCTCTTCTCTCGAAGCTTTGCCTGGAGGTAGCTGAATGATGACCGGCAGCATTTTCTTCTGGAGGGCGTTGGACACAAGGACGGTCAAGTGAGTACCTCTGATGCTGAATTGCCGGTCCTTTTGAGAGCTTCTGCGGATTTCGAGAGGGGGGCCGTTGGAATCCAGATCCGAATAAAGTTCGGGAAGGCGAATTCCGAGCGCTTTGGAGATGGCTATGTGAGACTCCAGCGTGCCTGTCATCTTGCCGGTTTCAATGCGGCTTAGGGTGGAAAGCGCTATTCCCGATCTCTTTGCGAGATCGGCGAGTGTCAGGTTTTGGCGCAGCCGATAAAGCCGCACCCGTTTGCCCAGGGCCTTCATAAGACCGACGATACCAGCAATCCAGATGAGCGTCAAGTTCCTTGGATCTGGCTTTTATTGCAGTTCGTGCAAAAAATTATTTGTTAAATATGCAAATTTGTATACAATTGATGCAAAACAGGAGGTGGGATGTGAGAAAGGCCCTTTTGTTCTTCGGTATCGGATTCGCACTGTGCGTTCTGTCTGTGGGATGGCTGGTATGGGCGGAGGGAGACATGGCAGCGCCGTCGGCGTCTGTTCCGCAGGGAATTTTCCTTGGAGGATCGGATATCGTTTCGGTTGTTTCCGACCGGTTATCGGAAGGGCTTCTGTGGGCTGGAACTCCACGCACTCTTTACCGCACCGCTGACGGGGGGAGGACATGGAGAACAGTTTTCCGGAGTTTTCTTTTTGGGGGACCAATTCAGGATATGTGCGTCCATCCAGCCGATTCCACGTCCCTTTACGTGGTGAGCGGTCGCGTCCTGTTTTTTTCAGATGACGGAGGGAGGAGGTGGGCTCGTCTCCGCCGCTTCAAAGATCCGGTTTTATCTTTGTCCGTGGGGGCAGAGGATCCTCCTCTTCTTCTGGTGGAGACGCGCGGCGGGATTGCATGGAGCTCAGATGGCGGGATCGTTTGGAATGAACCGGGCCAGGAGACGGAAGGGAACTCTGTTTTGGCCGTTTCCGCGCCGGCTGTTCCGGGCGATTATTCTTATGTTTTGATGGAAAGTGGTTTGTTCAGATTCAAAGCGCCGCATGATCCTTGGGAGAGAGTGTTTCGGCAGCAGGATCCTGCTCCAGTCGGCGAGGATCCCGAAGCGGGAACCGGAGAGGACCCTGAGGGATCTTCTTCCGGTAAAACGGGAGGGTTGGCTTTCCGGAGCGAATCTACCGGTATTTGTTTGTGGACCGATAAAGGGATGTGGCTCAGCCGCAATAGCGGGGATGATTGGACGGAGGTTCCATTGGAAGGAATGCGGCCGGCCCGATTTCGCCAGATTGTGATGGATTTTCGGCATTTCGGGACCTTGTATGTCCTGACACCGGATGGGCTTTTTCAGTTTAGTGCCGAAGCCCGAAAATGGTCCTCGTTGAAGGTTTCGGCTGTTCCGATGGATATTACCGAAATGGCCTTGAGCGCCGACGGTCGTTCATTATGGCTTGGAACCCCACAAGGACTTTTGCAGGTTCCGGTTCCGGCAGCTGTTAACCCTCAACGGCCTGCCGCCCTTTCTTTGCAGGTTGACGGGATCCCTTCGATACGGGATGTCCAGGAGGCGGCTATTCGTTATGCGGATGTCAGCGCCGGTAAGATCAGCCGCTGGAAGCAGGCCGCTTTTTACCGCCACTGGCTGCCCCGGATAGGGGTCAGTCTTGATCGTGATAAGGACAGGACAATCGCATCCTCCTCCGCAAAAGGGGAAACCCAGTTTTTTGTCGGACCCGAAGATGAATCAGTTCAGGTCGGTTTCGATTTAAGCTGGAATTTGGCCGATCTTATTTGGAATCCGGACCTCATATCAATCGACACGCGATCTCGGTTGATGGTTCAGTTAAGACAGGATATCCTGGATGAAGTGACCCACCTATATTTCCAGAGACAGAGGTTTTTGTCCGAGTTTGAAGCTCTCCCATCGGATGATCCTACGCTGCTTTCGGAAAGAATGCTTCGCGTGAAAGAGGTGGAAGCACGGCTTGATGCATTGACTGGCGGCTATTTTACTGATTATGTAAATAATATAAAATAAAGAGATTTTCATAATCTCATATTAATTATATAGTTGAAGCTCTTTCGAAAAGTGCGGATGTTTTGCTGGATTTGCTCTTTCGCCGCTTTCTGCCATCGGGTTTTGAGTTGCGAAAATCGTTGACACGGCGCAAGCGTAACTTTATACTGTCCGCTTGATTCTCCTCCCTTTTGTCGAAATCTTGAGGGACGGCCTCATCGTTATCATTCGCGAGGATGAAAGGGAGAAGATCCGATGGTGCAATGGATCGGGTCAGGAGAGGGGTTGAAAATCAGAGATGCAGCCAGCTCCACAACTCCCCGGACTGGTGCCTCACCTAGACGTCTACAGGCTTTCTGTGGACGTTTATTTTTTTCTAACCGTCATCATAGAGGGTTCCTCCGATGGTCTTAAAGTCGTCCGAGTCTAAAAAAGTGCTTGTTGTTGATGACGAGCAGGAAGTTACCTTTGCCCTCCACGGTTACTTCATGGGCAAGGGGTACGAGATGTTGACGGCTTTGGACGGCATGCAAGCCATGCGATTGTTGCATCAGCATGAGGTTGATCTGGTCCTTCTGGACATGAAGATGCCGGGCGTCAACGGCATTGAAGTCCTGAAATTCATCCATTCCCACAGCCGAAAAACGAGAGTTATTGTCGTGACCGCCTATGACGACCAGTTTCAAGAGATGGTCGAAAAACTCGGCGTTGACGGTTTTTTGATAAAACCTTTCGGCATCGAGGCGCTGACGGCTACCATCGAGAGGGTTTTGTCGGGACAGCAGGTGTCCGACACCGTTCCGGTCCAACCGGAATCGACCGAATCTCTCCGAGGACCTAAAGCGAGAGCCAAGTTGCTTTTTGTCGAACCTTCCGAGTACACCTACAAGCTGAAGGAAGTCTTCTTCTCGGATTCCGATAAGTGCGGCGGTTTTTATGAAATTTCCCCGGCCTATTCTATGGAAGAGGTCTTGAAGCTGTTGGTTTCTTTCAAACCGGATATCGTTTTGGTCGATTTGTCGATGTTGGGAGCAGGAGGCGAAGTCCCTTTAAAGGTCATGATGTCCCCTTCGAAACCAAAGGAGCTCATCATTCATGGGTCCAACTCGGCCCTTCCCGTTTCGAGAAACGTGCAGGTGGAGGACTTGACCCGCCAAGGGGTCAAGGTCATCTATAACGAAAGCTTCACCCGAGCAGGGCTGATTCGTTTGGCGGATGTCATCAGAAAGACGGCCATCACCCACGGTTTAGTGGAGGTGGCGGGATGACGGAGTTTTCGGCGGCAGCGTGGTCATGGCCGATGGCTGTATGCGGCCTGATGAGTCTGGGTTTCGGTTTATGGGGATTTTCAAAAAACAGGAGAAACCCCCTTAACACCGCATGGTTCGCTTTCTCGATTGCCGTCAGCTGCTGGGCCTTCAGTTCATTCCTGCTCCGGTTTTCCACCTCGGAAAACGGGGCTTTTTTGTGGAGTTATACAGGGCATATCGCTTTCGCTTTTATTCCTGTTTTCTTCTTTAAATTCGTCTTAAATTTGAGCCAGCCTGGCGCCACCAACTCTTCTTTTGTGACATGGAACATGGTTTTCGCTGCCCTCTTCACGGCGCTCATTCCGACCCCCCTATTTTTGAACGGCGTCCGTGTTGATCCCTCCGGCGGTTTTTATCCAACGGCAGGGTTGTTCTACGGAGTTTTCGCCCTCTGGTTTGTAGCGGTTTACACCGCGGCGATCTGGATTTTATTGAGGTCCTACCGGGCGCAGAGCGGACGCCATAAAAACCAGTTGCTGTACATGGTGCTGGCTTCTCTTTTTGGCATGGCCGGTTTGTGTTCCGTCTTCCCGGCCGTGTGGGAGGTGGCTCCGCCCCCTGGAGGCATGATTTTGATCCTTTTCTATCTTCTGGTTGGCTATTCCATGATTCGATGGAAGCTGTTGAATGTGTCGATTGTGATTAAAAACACCCTGATTTATGCGAGTCTGTACTCCATCCTTGTCGGTTTGTTTGTCGTGTTCGTTGTCTTTTTGGGGCAGTTCTTATTCTACGGCCCACAGGCCCTGGACAGGAGGGTTTTGTGGATGTGTGCCGTGGCTTTAAGCGTTGTGACGGTGGTTGTCCGTCCCCTGGACCATTGGTTAACGAAAGCAACAGACGCCCTTCTCTATCAGCGAAGGTTTGAATGGCAGAAAACATTGAAGGAGGCTTCACGGGGTATGGCGAAGGCGACCTCCATCGATCGCCTCCTAAAAATGATGGCCCATTTTATCGGCATGCGGGTAAGGGTTTCGCATGTCGGCATTCTATACCGGAACAGCACCCATTATATTTTGAAAGTCAGCCGCGGGAAGGAGAAGTGTCCCGTGGGAATGAATGTCGACCGGGACAACCCTCTGGTCACCTGGCTTGAAGAGAAGAAAGAAATCCTCTCTTTGGATGAGATCATGCGCTGGCTCAATGATGAACGGATGTTTCCTCCGAGGTCTGTCTTCCGCCGGAATCTTTTGGATGTCCGGACCCAGATGGAAACGCTGCATTCGAGGATTTGCGTTCCGGCTTTCAGCAAGTCCCAGCTTTTAGGATTCTTGGTGTTGGGGGACAAACTTTCCGGTGAGCCGTATCGGAAGGAAGATTTGGATTTGCTGACAACGCTGGCGAATGAAGGGGCTATCGCCCTGGAAAACGCGCAGCTTTACGAACAGCTCTACCAGAGGATGTCGGAGATTGAGAAGCTTTATGAGCGGGAGCACCAGCTTTTCATCCACACAGCCATCGCTCTGGCCGCCGCGGTGGATGCCCGCGATCCCTACACGCATGGGCACACGGAACGGTGCACGGCCTACTCCCTTGTGATAGCCGGTGAGCTCGCGTCCCATCCGGAAGTGAGGGGGTTTCAGCGGTTTAAAGAGACGCTGAAAATTGCCGCATTGCTTCATGATATCGGCAAGATCGGCATACCGGACGACATTCTCGGCAAGAAAGGTAAATTGACTCCCAAGGAATTTAAGAAAATGGAAGAGCACTCCATTGTGGGTGCGATTATCCTTCAGCCAATCAAAGGGATGGAGGAGGTCGCCAAAGCTGTCAAAGCGCATCATGAGAGGTATGATGGGCGTGGCTATCCGGATGGTTTGCGGGGAATGGAAATCCCCCTTATGACAAGAATCATCTCGGTTGCCGATACATTTGATGCGATGACGACTGACCGTCCTTATCGGAAACATTTGGCCGATTCGGTGGCTGTGGAAGAAATCGAAGGGGGATCCGGGACGCAATTTGATCCGGTGGTGGTGGATGCTTTTTTAAAGGCGTATCGGAAAGGACTGATTACAATGCGGCCTGTTGAAGCCACCGATATGTTAAGATAATTACAAAATGGTTGTTCAGCGGGGAGGAGAAGGAGAAAACCATGTCTACGAAAGAACGCAGGAAGTATATGCGGATATCAACCGACTTGAAAGCTGAATACTGGGCGAAAGGGCCTTCCATGCTGACCGGCAGCGTCCATATCAGGGATTGTTCGAGGGAAGGGTTCGGGGTTTCTTTCCCAGACAAAGTGGGCAAGGGGGAACACGTTGATTTGACCCTGCGTGTGCCTGGGGACAATATACCGATTTTCGCCACAGCCGAGGTGACCTGGTCGGAGGAGGGAAAAAGGGCAAAGGGCGTTAATGCGGGGATGAAGATTATCACCATCAAGCCGCTTGATTTAGCCCGCCTCCTTGATTTTGTCTACTCCCGGTGGCTTGGCGGCATCAGGGAGGCCCTTTAAAAACGGACATTCCGGTTTTTGGAACCCTTTGTTTTGAGTTGGTTTCTCGTTTTCCTTCTGTCCCTGGTTGTATGGGGGATCATTGGCTCTTCTTGGGTCGTACGTCAGCCCCGCTATGCACCTTCCGCCAATCCTTCTGATGTTGGAATCCCTTGGGAACCAGTCCGGTTTACAGCCAAGGATGGTATCCGATTAGATGGGTGGCTGGTCCGTTCCCGTTCCCCACAAGGCGTTCTGATTTTGCTTCATGGTTTTGGAACCTGCAAGGCGGATCTCTTGGATGTTATCCAGGCGTTTGCCTTGCATGGCTCATGTCATTTGATTTCGATCGATTTCCGTGGGCACGGTTGTTCCGAAGGATCCACTTTTTCTTTCGGAAAACGCGAGACGATGGATATTGAAGCAGTGTTGGATTACCTTAGCGCCTCTTCCGAATTTAAGGATTTGCCGGTCGGGTGCTATGGCATATCGATGGGAGGAGCCATCGGCATTATTGCGGCGGCCCACTTTCCGAAAATTAAAGCAGTCGTGAGCGATTCGGCCTATGGGGACTTCGGCAAGGCGGTTGCGAGGGCGCTGCGAATGGCCTATCATATTCCCCGGTTTCCTCTGGGGCAGATTGTCGTTTGGTTTGCACAGTTGCGGTTGGGCTGTAGCGCGAAGTCGATCAGTCCGAAATGTCTTGTCGGTAGGGTCTCGCCAAGGCCCGTTCTGATCATTCATGGCACAGCCGACAAGACCGTCCCGTGGGAGGATGGTCAGAGCATATACGATGCCGCCAAAGATCCAAAACGTTTATGGCTTGTTCCGGAATCGGAACACGTGGCTTGTTTTTACAGGGACAGGATGAGTTATACGCGAACCGTGTTGGGGTTTTTTGAGAATGAATTTCGCAGAACGCCGTAAATATCCCCGCATACCGGAACGGCTCCCGTGTCAGATCAGGGTCGGAGAAGGCGATACATTTGTTGCGGAGACGAAGAATATCAGCTGTGGCGGCGTCCTTTGCAAACTGCCTCATCCGATCCCGCTTATGACTCAATTGGAAATACGGTTCCATCTGCCCAGGGACTCTTCGGGATTTTCCGCCAGATCCATTAGGTGCGTTGGCGTGGTTGTAAGGCAGGAAGAGGAGTCCAGCGGATCGTCGGGGCGGTCCTATGCGACCGCCATCTATTTTTCCGACCTGAAGCAGGAAGACAGGCGTTCCATAGCAGAATTCGTTCTCCAGAGCATGCTTTCCCATGATCGTCGGTGTTCCGAAAGAGATTAAGAAGGACGAATACAGGGTAGCCCTGATTCCGGCCGGTGCGGCGGCTCTTGCCCAGAAGGGTCACGCCGTTCTGGTCGAATCGGGAGCGGGGTTGGGTTCCAATATTCCGGACAGGGAATACGTGGAGGCCGGAGCCGTCATCGTCAAATCCCCGCAGGAAATCTTCAAGAAAGCCGGCCTTATTGTAAAAGTCAAAGAACCCCAGACGGAGGAATATCCGCTCCTCCGGCCTGGCCAGATCGTGTTCACATTCTTCCACTTTGCTGCGAGCAAGCAATTGGCCCAGAACATGCTCAAACGGAAAGTCACCTGCATTGCCTATGAAACGGTGGAGGATGAACAAGGACAGCTGCCGATTTTGATCCCTATGAGCGAGATCGCTGGCCGCATGGCTGTGCAGGAAGGGGCCAAGTATCTTGAGAAACCGATGAAAGGCAAGGGAATTCTGCTGGGAGGGATTCCCGGCGTAGCTCCAGCTAACATCCTGATTCTCGGAGGAGGGGTTGTGGGGGCGAATGCGGCCAAGGTGGCCTCCGGTTTTGGGGGAAACGTCACCATCATGGATGTGGATCTCAACCGTTTGCGCTATCTAGAAGACATCATGCCCAAAAACGTAACGTTTCTCATGTCGAATGAGCACAATATCGCCAGCCGCCTTCCGGAAGCTGACCTGGTTTTCTGCTGTGCCCTTCTGCGGGGGGCCAGGGCGCCTATGCTCATCAAGCGCTGGATGCTCAAGAAGATGAAACCCGGTTCGGTTATCGTGGATGTCGCTATTGACCAGGGTGGATGCGCCGAGACCTCCCGCCCCACCACGCACGCAGCGCCGATTTACGTTGATGAATCGGTTGTTCATTACTGTGTGACAAACATCCCCGGCGCGGTTCCCATCACCTCTACCTACGGATTAACCAATGCCACGCTCCCATTTATTCTTCAAATCTGCGATGAAAGTTTGGCCAGGGCGCTGAAGGGGCATCCCGCGCTGGCGCGTGGCGTCAACATCGCGAAAGGAAAGGTCACTTATAAACCGCTCGCCAAAGATCTGGGCTTGCCTTACACTCCGTTAAACAGAGTTTTTTCATAGGTCAATTGAAAGATGATTGTGACCCTTCTGACCGACTTCGGCTTTGAAGATGAATATGTCGGAGCGATGAAGGGGGTCATCCTTTCCATCAATCGTTCCGCGCATATTATCGACATCAGTCATCAGGTTCCCCCGGGCGATGTGGAGCAGGCCAGCTGGCGCATCCTATGGAGCTGGAAATTTTTTCCGGAAAAGACGGTGCACGTTATTGTGGTGGATCCGGGGGTCGGGTCAAAGAGACGGATTCTGTGTCTGGATCTCGCCGGGCATCTCTTCCTTGGGCCAGACAACGGTGTTTTAAGCCGGTTGACCGCTTCCTCAAGAAAATGGCGTTTGTATGAGGTCTCCAACCGACGGTACGCCCTCCCATCGGTCAGCCACACCTTTCACGGCCGCGATATTTTTGCGCCAGTCGCCGGGCATCTCTCCAAGGGTGTGTCCCCCTCGAAACTGGGTCATCGCGTAGCTGCCTTCCAACGGTTGCCGTTCTCCATTCCGCGTTTTTACTCTGGCCGGGTTGTCGGAAAAGTCATTTCGATCGATCACTTTGGGAACGCTGTGACCAATATTTCGGCGGAGGTTCTCGCAAAGTGTTCACATTTTCTTGAAAAAAAAGGCCGCGTCTGGATTGGTAAGAAAAGAATCGGGCCGTTGAGGATTTCATACGCCGCCGTTCGGAAAGGGGCCGGCGTGGCCTTAATAGGGAGTCGAGGACTTCTGGAGGTGGCCGTCAACGGGGGGTCTGCAGCCAGTCTCTTCAAGGTATCGGTGGGGGATGAGGTTCAGGTGAGGGGCTGATGAGGCTGAAAAAACGCTTTTCGGCGGGAGGAGTGGTGTTTAAAAGGGGCAGGGAAGGGGTGTTGCGGATCATCCTCGTTTCCCGGGCGGGAGGATCTATCTGGTGTCTTCCGAAAGGGCACATTGACGCGGGGGAATCAACGGAGGAGGCAGCCCTTCGGGAGGTTCGTGAGGAGACCGGGGTGTCGGCAGAAATCATTCGCAAGGTTGGCGATATCCGTTATGTTTTTGTGCAGGACGGTTCAAAAATCAGCAAGAAGGTTTCTTTCTATTTGATGCGTTATGTTCGCGGGAGCGTTAAGGACCATGATTTCGAAGTTGACGAGGCCCGCTGGTTTGATCTTTCCCTGGCGGTGAAAAAAAACTCTTATGCGAATGAGAGGGAACTCCTCAAAAAAGCGGGGAGGATCTTGTCGCGTGGATCAGCGTGAAATCGCTGAGGTTTTTGAACAAATCGCAGATCTCCTGGAGCTGAAAGGGGAGAACCCTTTCAGGATACAGGCGTACAGACGGGCTGCCTTGAATCTGAAGAATTTGTCCGAAGACCTTCGGTTACTGGCCGAGACGAATGGGCTTGAGCGGATTCCGGGCATCGGCAAAGATTTGAGCGCCAAGATTCTGGAGATGCTGCAGACAGGAAAACTCCGCTACTTGGATGAGCTGAAGAAACAGGTGCCGGCCAGCTTGGCCGAGCTGCTGACAATTCCTGGGGTCGGCCCGAAGACCGCCAGATTGGTTTATGATCGCTTCCATGCGAAATCCATCGATGATTTGGAGCGGCTGGCCCGGACCGGAAAGCTTCGGGCCATTCCGGGGTTTCAGGCGAAGAAGGAAGAAAATATCCTGCGGGGGGTGGCGCTGGTCAAGACGGGGAAGGAAAGGATGCCTCTCGGGGAAGCCATGGAGGCGGCCGAAGAGGTTTTAAAGGGGATAAAGACGCTGAAGGGGATAAAGCGGTTGAGTGTGGCCGGGAGTCTGCGCCGATGCAAAGAGACCGTCCGGGATCTCGATATATTGATTGCCTCCCCTCAACCGGAGAAGGTCATGGACGGCTTCGTCCGGCTGCCTTTCGTCGCGGCCGTCCAGGCGCAAGGGGAAACGAAGTCCAGCATTCGGACCCGTCAGGGAATCCAGGTCGACCTGCGGGTTGTCCCCCTTGATTCATTCGGGGCGGCGCTGCTTTATTTCACGGGGTCGAAGGAGCATAACATTCGGCTCCGTTCTCTGGCTAACCGGTCGGGTTTGACCATTAACGAATACGGTATTTTCCATGAAAAGGACGGCAAGAAGTTTGCCGGACGCGAAGAGGAGGAGATTTACGAAGTTTTGGGGCTTTCCTGGATTCCGCCGGAGCTGCGTGAAGACCGGGGAGAGATAGAAGCGGCCCGGAAGGGGTTGTTGCCTCAGCTGGTTGATGCGAAGGATATCGAAGGGTCTTTCCACAACCATTCGACATGGTCCGATGGACGCCATTCCATCGAAGAGATCGCCGGTGCCGTCCGGAAGCAAGGCTACCGCTATATGATCCTTTCTGACCACTCGCAGTCCCTTCGGATAGCCAAGGGTCTTTCGGAAGCGAGGATCCTGGCGCAGCTGAAGGAGGTTGGGGCATTGAATCGGCGCTTAAAACCTTTTCGGATCTTGACAGGTTCTGAAGTGGATATCCTGCCCGATGGCCGGCTGGATTATCCGGATGCTGTTTTGAAAAAGCTGGATGTGGTCATTGCGGCTGTCCACTCGGCTTTCAAGCAGCCCAAGGAGATGATGACCAGGAGGATTGTCAAGGCGGTCCGGAACCGGTATGTCAGCATTCTTGCCCACCCGACAGGACGCCTTTTGGGCGAGCGGGATCCTTACGCCCTGGATATGGAGGCGGTTTTCCGCGAAGCGGCCAGGACCGGCACAGCCATGGAGATCAACTGCTGCACGGTCCGGATGGATCTGAACGATGTTTATGCCAGACAGGCGAAAGAATGTGGCGCCAAGCTGGTGATCTCAACGGACACCCATGCCTTGGAGCAACTAGGAACTTTGAAATTGGGTGTTGCCATGGCTAGGCGGGCCTGGGTGGGGCCGAAAGATATTCTGAATTCTATGGGGGCGGATGAGTTGTTAAGGTGGGTTGCGAGGAAACGCGACGTGACAGCCGAAAAGACGTGAATCGGCCGAAAAACACCGTCCAGCTCTTCTACCGGCGTTTGTTTGAGCATTTCGGTCCCCAGCACTGGTGGCCCGGCGAAACCCCTTTTGAAGTGGCTGTAGGGGCCATTTTGACCCAGAATACTGCCTGGACGAACGCGGCCAAAGCGATCGCCGGATTGAAACAGGCCGGTTTGCTCGATCCAAAGGTTTTGGATCGGGTTTCTTTGGATCGGTTGGCCGGTTGCATCCACTCCGCTGGTTTCTTTAATCAAAAGGCCGAACGCTTAAAGCGGTTTGTCCGGTACCTCCACCGGAAGGCTGGCGGCAGAATAGAGTCCCTTCGGAAAATCCCTGCAGGGCAGGTGCGGTCAGAGCTGCTTGCCCTATCCGGAATAGGCCCTGAAACGGCAGACAGTATCCTGCTGTACGCCCTTGATAAACCGGTCTTCGTTGTCGATGCCTACACCAGACGTATTTTCTCCCGCCACTGCCTTGTTGACAGGGAAACCTCCTACGACCAGCTTCAGCGTTTTTTTTACGAAAACCTACCTCACCAAAGAGCTCTTTTTAACGAATATCATGCCCTTTTGGTAGCCCTAGGCAAGGGGTTTTGCCATAAAAGCCGGCCTCTTTGCAGCCAATGTCCTGCCAGGAACTTGGGCCGGCTTCGACTGGAAGCTGGCGTGATAGCCAGATAACCCACTAAGACTTTTATCGTAACATATTATAAATAAATATATTATATATAATATTGTAACATATTTAAAATCAATATGTTATAGAACTGAATTTGTGTAATGAATTAATTATAAATTATTTTATAAAATAATTAGTTATATAACTATTTGATAATAAATGTGTTATATTTTGAGTCCTTGATTTTATCGGAGTGACCATTATATACTTATTAATGGAACAGAGAACCCCCATTTCACAATGCACATTTTGTGGAGTGGGGGTTTCGGGTGTAAACGAGGAGGTCAAACTCCTCTGAAAGGGGGTGAGTAGCCATGAAAGGTGAACATCTGGATCTGCTCACTGGAGTCCTGATTGGGACCGTCATCGGAGGGATGTACTCCGTACATCTAGGGGCGGTTCTGCCGATTTTAGTCGGGACCCTGGGGATCGTATTCGGCCTGAAGTTTTTGGGCATCCTCCGCTAATAAAGCGATAAGAATATCGCTGGAGGAAACGCAGCATGGCCTCCCGCCATCTCCGGGCGGGAGGCCTTTTTTTCCTTGACCTCACCTTTTTCATAGGGGTAAACTGTATGTCAGAAGGTCGGTTTGCGCCTGTGAAAACCCCGCTGTTTGATCTCGACCCCAGTCGTTTCATGATCCGAGGAATCGTTATCGGGCTCGTTCTGGGGGCTTTTCTGCGGACTCTTCTCCTGCGTATCTAAGGAAAAAGTCGGTAGGGCTGTTTTTTCTGTCCCGTTTTTAAAGAGTTTTTTTGATGCGGTTGTCAGCCAGGAAAGCCTCACTATAGCTCTGCTAAAAAGGCAGAAGAAGCCGTTTATTCACAGTAATTCCACATATGTTTATAACTTAAATTATTTTAATTGGTTAAGCATATTTCTACCGTGTTTATATATTAACATAAGAATCATTATCAGACATTATGTAGAGTCAGGTCAAGCTAAGGTTAAGAACCGGGATCAAGCGGGATTTATGGGATTTTTGGGTCTGGGGAGGTCTTCAGGGCCTGCTTTATCCTGAAGATGGCCCATGCGGCGTGTTCCCGGACCAGTTCGGAGGAATCGGATTCAGCCGCTTCCTTCAGGGGTTCTATGAGCTCTGGATTACCTGAATTTCCAGCTACAACAGCCGCATTTCGAAGGAATCCCTGCCGTTTGGCCCTCATCAGAGGGGTTCCTGCAAAGCGCCTGACAAAAAGTTCATCAGTTCGGATTGCCAAGATGTCGGCTAGGGTCGGGGCAGCCCCTGCCCCGTGTCTCGCTTGAAATTCAGGCCAGGGGGAATGGTCTGTTTTCCGGTTATAGGGGCACACCTCCTGGCAGACATCGCAGCCGAACAACCAGTCGCCAATTGCCGACCGCAGAGACGGGGGAATGGTTCCCCTGTTTTCAATCGTCAGGCTGGAGATGCATTTATTGGCGTCCAACTGGTACGGTCTCTCCGGGCTTAAAGCGCCTGTTGGGCAGGCCTCGAGGCAGAGGTTGCAGGAGCCACAATCCCATTGGATCGGTTTATCTGACACCAGCTCCAGATTGGTCAAGAGGGCCGCCAGGAAGAGGTAGGAACCCTCCTTGGGCCGGATCAGACAGCTGTTTTTACCGACGAAGCCGAGACCAGCCGATTCAGCGAGGGTTCTCTCCTGGATTGCCGAGGTGTCGACAGATCTTATAGTCCGGATCTCCGGCGCCAGGTCACGGAGGAACTCTTCCAGATTGTCCAGCTTTTTGCCGATGACCCGGTGATAATCTTTCCCGTGAGCGTACCGTGCGATCTTCCCCGCCCCGGGTGGGAGGCGGATTTCCCTGCCGTTCGCGTAGGGAGCGGTCAGCACGATGACGCTTTTTAAATCCGGGATCTTGGCCAGCAGGTCGCTCTGGCGATGAAGGAAAGATTCCATGTAGCCGAGGCCTCCGCTGAACCCCATGGAAAGCCAATGCTCCAGCTCCGCCTTTCTCCTGTTCAGAGCGCTGGCAGGGGCGATGCCAACGGATGAAAACCCGAGCCGAAGCGATTCGGTTTTAATCGCTTCGGTAAGGGTGAGTTTAAGGGTCGAGGTTCCAGGAAGATGTCTGATCCGGGGATGAGACTCGCCAGAGTTCATAGAGTTCCTCCGGAAGTTCCTGGATGAAACTGGAGGGCCGCATCAGGACTTCCCCCCGTTGATAGGTGTAACGGGTCAACGGATATGTCAAATAGAGCTGGCTTTTTGTTCTGGTAACGGCGACGTAAAAAAGCCGGCGCTCCTCCTCCAAGGCGTTTGTGTCTTCGATCGCTTTCGCGTGAGGCATCTGTCCCTCCACGAGGCCGATAAGGAAAACGACCGACCATTCCAATCCTTTTGCCTGGTGGATGGTCGAAAGGACGAGAAATTCATCCGGTTCCTCCCACCCCGTAATCGTTTCTCCCTTAAAAGGTTCCCGCAAGGCCAGATCTTCAACGAAACGCTCAACCGATTCGTAATGGCTGGCCAGGTTCATGAGCTGTTCAAGGTCCTCCCGCCTCTCCGAAGCGTTCTTGAAATGGGTTTTGAGGTACTCTTCATAACCGGCCCGGAGGATGGCCAGGATGGCCTCCACTGGCTGGCCTGAAACGGCCGGATTGGTGAGCTCTTGGAACATATTGATAAACCGCTTCCATCCGGCTTGTGTGCGGGACGGCAGAGCTCCCACGTCCCTGCCCCGGATGGCCTCTTGGAGAGGGTTGGAGGCGGATGCGATCGCTTCCCAGATCCTTCTGGCATAACCGGAGCCGATCCCCTCCTGGATCTGGAGGGTTCGCTGCCAGGCCATCTCATCCTGCGGGTTGACCAGTATTTTCAAGTGCGCGAGGATGTCCTTAATATGGGCCTGCTCGAAGAAGCGGACCCCCCCGCGGACAAGGTAAGGGATATTTCGCTTGGCGAGCTCCAGCTCCAGTTCGGCCGACTGGAAGCGGGCCCGGAACAGGACGGCGATTTCCTGCAGGGGGATTCCCTCCTCCCGGAGCTCCAGCACTCTCTGAGCCACGAAGGCGGCTTGCTGGCGGGCATCGGCCAAAGGGACAAGCGCGGGGATTTCCCCCGGGCCCTTGACGGCGTGCAGTTCTTTCGGAAACTGTTTCGAGTTGAACTGAATGGACGCATTGGCAAGCCGGAGGATTTCGGGGGTTGACCTGTAATTCGTTTCCAGGCGGTAAATCGTCGTACCCGGGAAGATAGTGGGGAATTCCAGGAGGTTCTTCACCTCGGCGCCCCGGAAGGCATAGATCGATTGGGCATCATCGCCGACCGCGAGAATATTGCCGTGAACGCGGCTGAACTCCTTGATCAGCTCGAGCTGGAGGCGGTTCGTGTCCTGGTACTCGTCCACGAGGACATATTGAAACTGTTTGCTATATCCCTGCCCGGCCTTCGGGTTGTTTCGCAAGAGGGACAACAGCTCTGTGAGCAGGTCGTCGTAGTCCAGCACGTTGGCGCGGCGCTTTCTCTCCTTGTAGCCTGCCCAGATTCGCTCAATGGCGGGGATGAGATCTGTAAACTGGCTGTAACAGTCTGAAACCACGTCTTCTAATGTCCGGCAGGTGTTGACGGCCAGACTGAAAATGGATTCAAGGACGTTTGCCTGCGGGAAACGGGTTTTCGTCGTGGAAAGTTTGAGGTCATTCATGCAGGCGGTGATCAGGTCTTTGGCGTCCTCCTCATCCAGGATCCCGAAGGCAGAGGTGCGCCCCATCGATTTGGGATGCTGACGCAGGATCATATTCCCGATATGGTGGAAGGTTCCGCCCCACAGGCCATCGGGCCGATAACCGAGGATTTTCTCAACCCGGTCGAGCATCTCCCTGGCCGCCTTGACGGTGAAGGTGACGAGGAGGATGTTTCGGGGTTGGATCTCCTTTTGGATGAGGTAGGAAACCCGGTAAGTCAGCGTCCTGGTTTTTCCGCTGCCGGGGCCCGCTAGAACGAGGGTGGGGCCTCCACCTGCCGTGACGACCCTGAACTGTTCTTCGTTGAGGGCTTCCTCATAAGCGATCTTTTTAGCAGGCGTCTGGACGGCTTGGGTGAGTGAGTACCGCTTTTCCATGATTGGACACGCCGCCGCTGTGCGCTCTTAAGAGCGAATGCTCTTTTTTGTTCTGCCGCGGGAGGCGCCCCTCTTCTTTTTGCTTTGCGACTGTTTTTTTAAAGTGCGCTTCTTTTTTCGGAGTCTGGCTTCTTGCCGGCGGCGTTTCCGGATGGCTTCAAGCCGTTTTTTCTTCTTTCTGGCGACCTGCTTCTGCTTCAGGAGTATATAGCCGGACTTGATGGCGTCCTCTTCCTGGGTTCCGATCTGCTGGAGGAATTCAGAGAGGATTGATTCGCCGTTGCCTTGAAACTGCTTGAAAAAGACACCCACTTCGTAGGCGCCGTCGGAATTCGGCTGCAGAGCCGGATCGCAGCGGATAATCGTGCCAACGGCCACGATCGCTTCGGTGGAACCGGCCAGGTTCAGGTGACATTCCACCGGTTGAGAGGCCGGCATAGAACCATCCGTGAAAGCGGAGATGCCGAGGATGGAAACGTTTCGCGTCACGCCCCGGACTTCCTGGGAATCACCCTTGAGAACAAACGGGATCCGAACCTTATACCGAGTCCGGTGGCGCCGCTCGGGGCCAGAGAACACGGCGGGTCTCATTTCTTTTGCCCTTTTGCCCGATGAGCTTTTCCGGACCTTCTCTTGCGCCGTCTTCGTGCTCGAAGAGAACGGGTTACCGACACGGCAGTACCCTCCTATGCTTGTGCTACACTATAGCACGGAACTTTTATCGAGTAAACAAATGCGAAAGTCTTATTCTGAAGATGAAGTGGCCCGTTTTATTGAGGGGATTCCCCAGCTGGTGCCTGAAAGCCGGTGCTTGGATTGTAAAATTTGTTGCCGCTTTCCGGACACAGAGCACGTTCAGACGCCGACGTGGTCCTCTCAAGAAGCCGGGTGGCTTCAAGAGGCGGTCAGAGTGCGGTGGCTCAAGCCGGATGCCGCAGGGCCATCCGTGCGGCCCGTTTTGAAGGAATGTGGACACGGGTTTTTGTGTCCCGCTTTCGATGCCGGATCGAACCGGTGCACTATTTATCCGATGAGACCTCTTGATTGCCGCTTGTATCCATTCACTCTATGTGAGGATGCATCGAGTGAGCGTCTTTGCTTGGCGGTCGATTTGAAGTGCCCATACATCCAGGAGAACATCGAAGATCCAAAAATCCTTGATTATGCGGCGCGTCTGATCCAATACCTCCATAAGCCCGAAGCGGCCCATTATGTTCGGATGAATCCGGCAGTTGTCGGTCCGACCTGGCCGGAGTTTCTTTTTATAGCGGGGTTGCCGCACCTCAAAAAAGCAGTACGGCGACAGCTGGATACCCCTTCCCCGCACCCGGCTCTCCGGCCATTGGAGGGTCCTGAGGGTGCAAAGCAGCTTCGAAAAGCCCTTTCCTTCGAAAAACACCGATACTCCGGATATACAGCGGCCGGCGTAGTGGGATGGGCTGATATCATCCGGTATTGGTGGGCCCCGCTTGAAGATTCCCTCTGTCTTTTTGCGGAACAGGCAGGTGGTTTTTTTATGCCCTTGCCTCCGCTGGGACGGTCTCCGGATTCAAAGTTGGCGGATCAGGTCTGGGCCATGTTGATGGAGCTTAATGGCGGCAATGAGGTTTCCCGGATTGAAGGGATTGAAGCGGAACAGAAAGAGGCATGGGTCGGTTTCGGTTTTCATCTGGAAGCCGGGGAACCGGAGTATTTGTACAGCAGGGTGGATATCGCCGGTTTGCGCGGAGACCGCTACCGGACGCAAAGGGGGATGATCAATCGGTGCTTAAGAAACGCAGAGGCGTGGTCTTTTCGCCCTTTCCGGAAGGCCGATCTGGTCGCCTGTCTTCAGCTTTACACCAAATGGGGTTTGTATCGACAACAGGAAGTCCCGGAGCCCTTTTTTCGCGCTTTGGTCAGGGACGGACTTTTCTTCCACAGACGCCTCATGATGGAAGGGGATCTGTTAGGAGTGACCGGACGCGTTTTGGAAAAGGGGGGTCGGATAGCCGGTTATACATTCGGAGCGGAGGTGTCCGCCGACACCTTCTGCGTTTTCCTGGAGATCGCCGACCCCGCTGTGGATGGTGTTTCGCAACTTATGTTTCGGGAGTTCTGCAGAGAGATGAACTCCTACCCATTTATCAACGCAATGGGAGATTCGGGCCTCTCGGGGTTGCGTCAGGCCAAAGAGTCTTACCATCCGCGTGAGTTGGTAACCCCCTGGATTGCGCGAAAAAAGAAAGGTTAGAGTATGGACCGGAGGGGAGTTGAACCCCTGGCCTCTGCAGTGCGATTGCAGCGCTCTCCCAACTGAGCTACCGGCCCATGAGAGTCAACAGTATAGCATAAACAAAAACCCCTGCTTTCAGATGAAAGCGGGGGTTTTTGAACGGATCCGAACGAAAACTAGTTAGGAAGTCCGTTGGCGTTGTATTCGCCGCTGTAAGTGTAGGTGCCAGAAAAGGCCTGTGTCAGGGAGATGGTGCTGCCGCCGTATTTGCCGCTGCCGTTTCGGGTGGCCGTCGCCGTGTAGCCGGTATTGAAGTCGGTGCTGGTGATGGTGAAGGTGAAATCGGGCGTGTTGGGTTCGGGGGAATATGCCGGAATCAATTGCGCGCGGGTTGCGTAGATGTTGTTGTCAAGGTCATAAATCCGTTCAGCTTGATATATGATGTTCAGCTTTGCTTCAGCATCCCGCATCCTGGATTTTTCGACCATGCGCCCGTAACCCGGCAGCGCAGCTTTGGTGAGAATGGTCACGATGATGATCGCCACCAACAATTCCATGAGGGAGAAGCCCCTCTTGCCTTCTTTCTTTATTCGCCGATTTCGGTTGCGTCTTTTTGTCATGGCTCCTAACCCCTATTCTATTCATACGAAGTATACCCGACTTTGGCACCCAGTTCAAACAAAGTTCTAATACGATTTATGGCCCGCAACCCGAATGGATCGAGGCAAAAACCGCATGAAACCGAGTTTGAAAATAAGCGATGCGGCGCGGATCACATCTGAACGCGTGAGTTTGGAAATCCCCTGGCTTCTGTTGTGGAAAGTGATTGGCACCTCGGTGATAGTCAGATTGAGCCAGTGGCACAAGGTGTTGACCGCCACCTGAAAGTCGTAGCTTCTGGCGTTGATCTCTCTAGCAAGGATCTTCTTGATGGTTTCCCGTCGGAAACATTTAAAACCGCTTGTGCAGTCGGTCAGAGGAAGCCCGATCAGCTTTCGTGTCACCGTATTCGAGATATGGCTTAAGAGCAGCCGCTCCATCGGCCAGTCCAAAATCCTCACGCCGTTGATGTAGCGGGACCCGATAACCAGATCTGCGGATGCGGCGGCCTCGATCAGCGATGGGATGGCGGCAGGGTCGTGGGACCTGTCCGCGTCCATCTGAAGGAGGTACTCCACGCGCTCTATGTTTTGTATGGCCCAGCGGAACCCCTGAAGGTAGGCGGAGCCAAGGCCCGATTTTTCCTGTCGATGCAGGACCCACATTCTGCCTGGGAACTGTTCGCAGAGGGATGCAGCCACCTGTCCCGTTCCATCAGGAGAATTGTCATCGACGATGAGAAGCCCGATATCGGGCCGGAGTGCCAGTATCTCCGGGGTGATGATTGGCAACGCGGCCCGTTCATTGTAGGTGGGGATGATGACAAGAGCTTTTATTTCTGGATCCATCCGCCAGCCTTTCTGTAGAAATGGAGCCATGCCTTTTCGATTTTTGATGGATCATATTGCCGGACGTCCTCCAGCGCCTGTTTGGCGAGTCGCCCTATTAGGTCCGGTTCGGAAGCGAGTTGCACGATACCCTCCGCAAAATCGTTCATATCCCCCGGCCGGTAAAGCCAGCCGTTTTTTCGATGCTGAATGACATTGGGGATGTCGCCAATGGGCGCCGATACGACGCACAAGCCGGCAGCCATGTACTCCAATATTTTCATCGGCAGTCTCGACCGGTCAAACGGGTTGTTTTCCATCGGGCAGATCCCGATGTCTGCTTCACACATTTTCCGGATGACTTGTTCCCGAGGCAGATACCCTGTTAGTTCCAGGGCGTCGGTTAAACCGAGTTCTTTTGCTCTCCTTTGAACGGCTGGGAAACGCTCACCGGTTCCGATAAAACAAAATCGGATTCTATCATTCCGATGGATGATTTTTGGAATGATTTCGACGACTTTCATGTGGAGATGGATCGCCGCCATGTTTCCGACCATGATCACCCGGATGAGTGGTTGAGAACCGGCTGCCCAGTTCCGTTGATACCCATTCGTTGTTACGGGTATCTGCAAACGGGTTAAACCCCTGTATTGTCGAGCCCTGGAAAAGGTGGCCCCCGAGAGGAAGCGGAAGGTTCGAGGGATGCTGTTCTCCAGCAGCCACTGAATCCACAAGATAGGTTTCGGGTAACCGGCCATGACGCCCATTCCATAAGTTGAATCATCGACGTCCAGGATAACCCGGAATCCTTGAAGTCGAAGCCCCATCGCGATGAAAAGAGCTCCCGGATCTGTCGTAAAAACGTGAACAATATCCGGGTGTTCCCTTCGAAGCCGCTTCGTAAACCGGCAAAATGTCTTCCATACCTCCTGGAGGTAGCGCAACCCACCGAACCGGATCTTTTCCCCGTTTGGTCCAGTGGTAAAATGAGCTTGCCCGATGACATGAACTGGTTCTCCATCGATCCGGGTTGTTTCTTCCCCGCCCCGAAAGTGTTCGCTTAAAGCGAAAATCTGGAATTCCAATCCATGTTTTTTCAGCTGCTTCGACATGGGAATGACACGGCAGGTCATGGTTGGTCCCTTCGCATAGGTCATGACCATGACAGCGACCTTCTTTGAACCGTTACGAGAAATTGATTCGCCGGATGGAGACGTCCACATTTTCAAGTTTTTCTCTTCGCCGATCCCACGTCAACAGCCCGCACCAGAAACCCACCCAGTAGGACAGATGCGTGCCAGCGATGACCACGCCGGTCAGCAATCCGGCTGGCAGCGATTGAAGCCGCCGGATGGCCTCTAACGTTGGCGCGGCCAGCCAGAGGAGGCAGAGCAGCCAGAGCCATTTTCCGCCGGGCCAGGGCAGAAGGAGTCCGCCGAGAATGGTTGTCTCCACGAGCATGAAGAGCAGATGTTCCAGGTTTCTGAATGAGAAAGCGATTTTCAGTTGCCGTCCCCTGCCCCGTCCGTAATGGAACACCTTCTTCCAGTGATCCACACATGAGGTTTCCGTCGGCCGCCGCGTCGCTAAGGAGGGGGAATAGCCAAGTTTCAGGCCGTTTCGGCGGAACCGATCCAGAAGCTCATTTTCCTCGTTTGGGAAAAGGCGCTCATTGAAGCCGCCGCTCTTTCGGAAGGCGTCCCGGCGGATGCTCTGGTTGCAAAGGATAAGCTGGCGGTCCGTGGCGTGCCGGGTTGCCTTCGCCGGTCTGTAGCGGGCGCACAGAGGCCCCAGCACCCACCAGGATCCAAGAACGTGGGCGATGGCCATTTGTTGGAGGGATCGCTTGTTGGGGTCCGGCAGGCATGGACCGCCGAGGGCGTCGGAATCCCATTGTTGGTAGAGTCGGAGCAATTCGTGGAGATAATCCGGCGGAACGCTGACATCATCGTCGAAAAAGAGGAGGTAAGTTCCCGCCGCCTCTTGAGCGGCCAGGTTTCGTTGGCGAGGCGGCATCCTCCCCGCGCTGACAAGTACCTCAAGGCGGTCTTTCGGATAGTCGATCTTTTCAAGGGAATCGAGGATCAAGGGCCGAGTCATTCCTGGCGGGACCGGGATGATAACGCTGACAAGAGGTAGAGGGACGGTCACGGGGGATCTCCACTTACGTCTTCCATGGAAGCAAGAGCTTTCTCCGCGATCGGCCAGTTTGGTTTAAGCCGCAGCGCTTGCTTCCAAAGAATCAAAGCGTTTTCCCTGCTGCCGGTTGCTGCGCACAGAAGACCGAGGTTGAAATATCCAGTGGGCTCATTCGGCATCTGGAGAACGACCCTGTATTGTTCGGTGAGGGCCTCCTCAAGACGGCCCTGAAAAAAATAAAGCAGGCTGAGTCCGCCATTTTCCAGCCACGTTTTAGAATCCAGGAGGAGAATCCGGGAGAATTTGTCGATGGTTTCAAAGCCGCTTGCGGCGCCGAGCTTTTCGAAGACTTGGCCGAGGAGACAATCTCCGATGGTAAACCAGTTCCATTGATCACTAAAGGCGATCGGTTTGTCGAGACCGCGGAGCTTCAAAGTGTGCCAGGGGAAGTCGCTCCGGAAAGAAGAGCGTTTTGGGTTGAGCGCGTCTTGCGTCGGGTCGTAATGGGCGAGAGGGCCGTAGGGGACGATATGAGGAAGGAGTTTGTCGATGAGGGGGTGGCCGTAGGCGATGTAAACCGGATCGGGTGTTTTGTGAACAAAATCAACCATGGATTCGAGAACCCTTTTGTGTTTCTCCGGATTCCGGTTGGGTCCCCAATAAGGCGGCGTTTCTTTAAATACTTGCCCGCAGCTGTAGTCAAGAAGAAGAACATCTGGGCGGCGGTTCTTCACGAGTCGGAGGTAGGCCGTAACGGCGGTATTTGTGTCCCCGTAAGTGAAGTAAATGGCATCTGTTGGGAGGGCATCCAGAATTTGGGAATTAAAGTCGTAAGCGATGTAATCTCCGTTTCTGTCATTGTACCGCCATTGAAGGCCGGCGAGGCCGATTGGAAGCAGGATTGCCCCTGCCGACATCAGCAGAATTCCGTCCCTGGTGCGGCCGATCTTTCGGAAAAGCCACAGGAGTCCCCAGCCCATCCACAAGAGAAGGGTCGGTTCTCCGCTCAAGAGGAAGACATCGAAAAGATAATGGGAAAAACGGTGAGAAAAATGGTGTTGCTGGGTGTTGATCCAGATCAAAAAGCTGCCGAAAAACCAGATGAAAAGGAGAGGCACAAGAAGCCGGATGTTTTTTTTTAGACAGACCGCTATCCCGAGGATCCCCGCCAGCCACAGCCAGCTGTATTCGCTGCCCAAATGATTGATGTAGGATTTGATTGAATCGGGGTCGAACAGCTTTTTCGCGTCAAAAATCGTGGCGAGGTTGCCCTGGATGTTCAAGCCGGAATATTGTTTCCGGGTCAGATGCGCGACGAAGGATTCCCATGTTACGGCGCGACCCCAGTCAAGAGGGGCGCCCATCCAAGAACGGATCGGAATGTAGAGGTAGAGGAGAAGGGGCAGAGCAAAGAATCCGAGTGCTTTGAGCCCTGTTTTGAGAAGGTCGAGTGTCCGGTCGCGATGAACGGTCACGAATCCCTGATAGAGCAGGACCGGCAGAAACAGGAGAGTCAAATGGTGGTTCGTCATGCTCAACCCGAGCCACAATGAGCAGCGATAGAGGCGTTTGGGCACAGGGTTTTCGGACCAGAGGAACAGGAGAAGCAGGTAGCCGATGACGAAGAAGGTGTGGAGGGTGTAAACTTCCGCGATGACGGCCTGATTCCAGAAGTTTGAAGACCAGGCCCACAGGAGGCCGCCCGTCCAGCCGGCTGTTCCGAGGAACAAGGGTTTGGAGGAGGGGACGATAGCGGCTCCTGATGTCACGATGAGAAAAGAGAGCAGCCCGGTGGCTGCTGAAGCGGCTGTCGCGGAAAAGAGGTTGACTCCGTAGGCCGGTTCAGAAAATGGTAAAAGGGAGAAAAAATGGGCCAGAAGACAATAGAGAGGATAGCCGGGAGGGTGCGGAACTCCCAGCGTGACAGCCGCAGTGGTTAATTCTCCTGAATCCCCTCCCACAACGGTGGGAGCCAGCGTCAGAAGATAAGAGATGAAGGAGCAGAATCCGGTCAGTAAAGCAGTCTTCCATGCAAGGGAGGCGTGATCAGAACGGAAAGGTTCTCCTCCCATGGGGAAAGACTAAGCCCCATTCTGGTTGGTGATCGTTTTGACTCCTGTATTGGTCAAGATGCCTCGGATGATGTGGGTAGGATGACCATGGCCCGTTTGGTCGCCGTTGACGGACACGGTCACGGCGGCTGCGCCTTGGGTGACAACAGGATCCCGCCACTGCTTCATAGTCGGAGTGGTCACAAACAGTTCCGTTAGCACGGTTGTGTAGGTCGCTCGTTCCTGGTAATAGGCGGCTTCCGCCGTCAGGATGGTGTCCACGACGGCCCTCGCCTCCGCTTCCCGGCCCCTGTCCACGGCGTTGTTGAAAGTAGGAATCGCTATGGCTGCTAAAATTCCGATAAGAATCACAGTAATGAGCAACTCAAGGAGAGTAAACCCGTGAGAGGGGCGAGCAACCCCTACCGCGATAGCCGCGGTAGGGGTGTGCCTGCCTATCGGAGAATTAGCAGCGGGAGACACCTCTGGCCACCGTCCCGTTATTCTGCACGCTTACTGTCCGTTCTGGTTCGTGATGGTTTTGACGCCGGCATCCGTCAAAATTCCCCGGATGATATGAGTCGAGTGGGCATGACCCGTTTGGTTTCCGTTGAGGGAAACCGTGACAGCGGTGGTGCCGCTGGTGACAACGGGTTGCAGCCAGTTGGTTAGAGTGGTCGGCACGCTGACCATCAGGTCGGTCAATGCTGTCGTGTATGCTCCCCTTTCCTGATAGTAAGCTGCTTCGGCCGTCAAGATGGCATCAGCCACCGACCGGGCTTCTGCCTCGCGGGACCGATCCGTAGCGTTGGTGAACTGCGGGATGGCGACAGCCGCCAGAATGCCCACGATGATCACCACGATCAACAGCTCCAGAAGCGTAAAACCTGCTTTGTTGCGTCTCATTGCTAATCCTCCTTTTTATGGTTTTTCAGCACATCTACCCTGCTTGTTAACTTACTGTCTGGCTTCGTTCGTGATTGTCTTGACGCCAGTGCTTAATGGGTTCGGACGTTAACCATCAGATCTCCTGATAGTAAGCTGCTTCGGCCATCAAGCGTCCCCCTTATCGTCCGTTTTGGTTTGTTACTATTTTGGAGCCGGTGTCAGTCAAAATGCCCTGAATAAAATGAGCGGCGTGATTGTGCCCTGTTTGATTCCCGTTGATGGAAACCGTGACAACAGTGCCGCCGGTATGCGAAAGATTTGGTTGGAGCCAGTCGGCCATAACCGGCACGCTGACCGGCAACTCTGAAAGAGTTGCCGTAAAGACTCCATGTTCCCGATAATAGGCCGCTTCCGCCGCCAGGATGATGTCTATCACCGACCTCGCCTGCGTCTCGCGGGAGCGGTCGGTGGTATTGGTGAACTGCGGGATGGCGACAGCCGCCAGAATGCCCGCAACGAGCACCACGAGCAGCAGCTCAAGAAGCGTGAAACCAAAATTGTACTCGGAAATCGCCATAGCGCCTCTTCTTCTTGTTCCAATAAGCGAGATGCTTGACCCCACTTATGAATAACCGCCTTTCGCCTGTTTTATTCCAATTATTTTTTCGCCGGCAAGAAGCATAACCGCCTATAAATAAATGAGTTAGGATTAATGCACCGCTGATGAAATTTGGAAAACTGGCAAATACATCGAAACAACCAGTGTTCCGATGACCAACCCCATCCCGATAAGCATGATCGGTTCAAGCATGCTGGTCAAGCGTTCCACCGCCGTGTTGACCTGCTCTTCGTAATACTCCGAAACCTCTTCAAGCATGGAGGAAAGCTTCCCCGTCTGTTCTCCCACGGCGATCATTTGGGAAACCATAGAGGGAAAAATGTCGGTACGGCTTAAGGGTTCCGCGAGAGAGCGGCCCTCCCGGACGCCGGCCCGCATGTGTTCCAGCACCGACGCAACGACTTTGTTTTCGCAGGTTGTGATGGAGATGTCCAACGCGTGCAGGATGGGAACACCCGCTTTGAGCAGTGTGGCCAGGTTTGAGGTGAATCTTTGCGCCGAGACGTTTTGCAGAAGCGGCCCTATCAGAGGCACACGCAGTTTGAACTTGTCAAACTGCCAGCGTCCCATTGGTGTTCCGACGTAGAATGAAAAGCAAAGCCAGGACAAGATGACCGCTCCGAGGAAAAGAGGGAAGAATCTTACCATTGTATTGCAGGCGGCCATGACCATCCGGGTCACTAAAGGCAAGTTGGTTCCTAAGCCGGCATAAAGGCTGGCGAAGGTGGGGATGATCTTCAGAACAAAGACGAGAACAGCGACGACGGCGACCAGGGTTAGGATCGCGGGGTAGATCAAAGCGGAAACGACCTTGCGCTGGATGGCACCCGCTTTTTCGAGATGAGTGGCGATCTGCTCCAAGCCCCGCGTCAACTGACCCGAGGCCTCACCCGTTTCGACCAGACTGACCCAAAAAGGAGAGAAGATGGTCGGATGTTTGGCGATCGCGTCGCGAAAAGAGGAGCCACCCCGGATATCCCGCGTCATATCGTTGATGGCCGACTGGAGTTTTTTGGACCGGGCTTGTTCTCCAACAACTTCCATGGCTCTCAAGAGCGGCAGACCAGCTTCCGTCATGGCAGCCAGGGAGCGCGCAAAGATCACCAGGTCGGCTGCTTTAACGGATTTGTGGTACGATTTCCCGCCGCCGATCATGACCGGCCCGGTTTTGGACTCATGGACCGAAATGACGACGAGGTCCCTTCCCTGCAGGATCGATATCGCCGATTCCGGGTCGGGCGCTTCGATCGTCCCTTTCTCGGGTTGGCCTAAGCGGGTTCGCGCGACAAAGGAATAGCGAGCCACCTTAAGTCTCCCCGAAGGTCACGCTGAAGACCTCTTCCAAAGTCGTTATTCCAGCCGCTGTTTTCTCGATTCCGCTTTGGAAAAGGGACTTCATGCCGTTCTCTTTGGCGGCCTTGCGAAGCTCCGTGGCGTTGGCACCCTTGGAAATTAATTCCCGCATCTTTTCGTCCACTTCAAGGATCTCGAAAACTCCGATTCGGCCCCGAAACCCCGTGTTGCGGCACTCGGCGCACCCCTTGGCCCTGTAGTAAGTTCCTTCGGGGAGCTTGACTTTCTCCCGGATCGGCTGGGGGAGCTCATAAGGTTCTTTGCAGCTTTCACACAGCTTCCTGACGAGGCGTTGCGCGATGACCAGGAGCAGGGATGGCGACAGCAGGAAAGGCGCGATCCCCAGATCGATCAAGCGGGTGATGGCCGAAGGGGCGTCGTTGGTATGAAGGGTCGAAAGGACCAGGTGACCCGTCAAGGCCGCGCGCACGCAGATTTCGGCGGTTTCCAGGTCGCGGACCTCACCGACCATGATGATATCCGGATCCTGCCGAAGGAAGGCCCTCAATCCGGCCGCGAAGGTCAGACCGATCTGCGGTTTAGCTTGGACCTGGTTGAGCCCCTCCAGCTTGTATTCAACCGGGTCTTCGATCGTCAGGATGTTTTTGGTCGAACTTTTAATCCGGTTGAGGGCCCCGTAGAGGGTCGTCGATTTTCCCGATCCGGTGGGCCCAGTCAGGAAAATGAGCCCATAGGAGGACATCAGGGCCCGCTCCGTTTTGTCAACCTCTTTCTGGGACATGCCGAGGTCTTTAAAGTTGAAGATGAGGTTGCTTTTGTCAAGAAGCCGCAGAACGATCTTTTCCCCGTAAACGGTCGGGATGGTTGAAACACGCAGGTCCACGTTCTTTTCGCCCACCCGGATCGTGAATCCTCCGTCCTGCGGCAGGCGCTTCTCCGCGATATCCATTTTTGCCAGGATTTTTATCCTCGAGATGATGGCCGGCAGCAGATGCGGCGCGGGGGGGTCGACCGGGTTGAGAACGCCGTCGATCCGAAGCCGGACGGACATTTTCCTCAAGTACGGCTCGATATGGATGTCGCTCGCGCGGGAATTGACCGCTTCCAGCAGGAACAGATCGACGAGCCGGACGACCTGCGTTTCCCCGGCCTTTGCCTGGAGGTCCTCTTCGCTAAGGAGCTGTTGTTCCTCCTCTTCTGCCTTGACCTGGGCGGTTTGGTCTTGGCCGTCATCACGGATTGCCTTTCCCTCATAGCTGCCTGCGATGGCCTCTTTCAGGAGATCCCTTTTGCCGTACACCTCTTCGATTGCTCGGACCAGGTCCGATTTCGTTGCGATGACCGGTGAAACCTGAAGGCCGCTGATCTTTCTGACGTTGTCGATTAGGATGAGATCAAGAGGGTCTGCCAAGGCGATCGTTAGGGTGTTTTGGGTTTTAGCAAGCGGTAGAAGGAGCTGCTTTCGAACCAGCTCATCCGGCAGAATCTGCTTGAGTTGAGGATCGTTGACGGGCGTCAACTCCCCTTTTTCAAACGACCGAAACGGCAAGCCCAATTGCCGCCCCAGAATTTCCGCCAGCTGGTTTTCCGTCACATAGCGGAGGTTGACAAGGGCTTCGCCGAGGCGCTTGCCGGTCGTCTTTTGCAGATTGACGGCTTCCCGAAGCTGCGATTCATTGATCAGCTTTTCCTTGACAAGCATATCACCGAGTCTTTGGTATGTACGGACAGCCATATCACCTTAGAATGTTTTCGATCGTTTCGGTCATGACCCGGTCCCGGATGATCTTCTGGTTATGGTTCTCAAAAATCCGTTTTTCCGCGGGGGACGGAGGGACCTGTTCCCTGATTGGAGGAATGATCTCTCTCGGTTTTTCTTCATGCATGATCGAGGGTGTGATGAAAACGATGATTTCGGTGTTGTTGCGCTGGGTGTCTGTCCTTTTGAACGGCAGCCCGAGCAAGGGGATATCCCCCAGGACCGGCAGGCGCCGGCCCGTCCTGGTGTTTTCCGTAGAGATCAGACCGGCCACCATGGCGGTCCCTCCATCCGGAACCATGACGGTTGTTCGGGCGAGGCGTCTTGTCGGATCGAGTTGGTTGGTGAAAGTCGATGAAGCAACAACTTTTGAGACTTCCGGCTCGAGGACCATGGTGATGTATGAATTCTCGTTCACAATCGGTGTTACCCGAAGGATCGTTCCGACGGTGGTCCGCTTCGGTTCTTCGTTGATTGTGCCGGTGTCCACCTGGGAGGACGTCGTGATGCTGATCACCGGCTCCGATATGATCCGGATCTCCGTTACCTCGTTGTTCAGGGTGACGAGCCGGGGTCTTGCCAAGAACTGAACATCCGATTCCGTCGCCAGCATCCGGAAGACGATATTGCCGTCCGAAAAAGCGAGCGTTCCAAAGGTCGGTGTTCCGGAGGCCCCTTCAAGCAATCCTAGGTGATAGGGGAAGGCAGAAAAGCGGGTCGGCAAAGTATAGCTTCCCAGGGTGCCCTCGGAGCTCCCATACTCCAGCCCAAGCCGACGAAGCGTATCTAAAGAAACCTCCAAGACTTCCCCCTCGATGTAGATCTGAATTGGTTTAACGTCAATCTTGGCGATTGTCTCTTCAATGAGAGGGAACCTCTCCGGGACATCCGTGATGATGACCGCATTAAGCCGCGGATCCGCCGCAACCGAACCGTGTTCCGTCAGAATGGACCGAATGATGGCCATGAAGCCGGTACTGATTCCTTGAGTTTGCCCTCCGAAGGCGCTTCCCACGCCTCCGCTGAGGGAGGGTGTGCCGCCGGATCCCCCTCCGCCACCGGTTCCCCCTTCCTCGTCTCCCGAGAGTGTTTGAACAATGAGGGACCCGGACAGTCCGAAGGTGGGAATAATCTCCCCGGCGCTTGGGATTACCCTGGCGTATTTCAGGATGTAGACCTTCGTAACAGTTCCGATTTTCGGCAGACCGGATGATGTGACCATATAGAGAGTGGGGGTGGATTGACTGGGTTGGCGAAGCGCGAGAAAGTTCGCGTCCAGAATCGATTGAATGGCGGCCTCAACCGGGACCTTGTCCAGATACAGCGTCAAACGCCGGCCGATCACTTCCTCGGAGGCGACGAAGCTTAAACCGGTCTGCTGGGAAAGCAATTTCAAGACATCTTCTAGATAGGCCTCGGTGACATCGATGGAAACGGTTGCGGCGGCTTTGCCGCCGAACAGCTTTCCGCCTGCGCTCTCCTCGGGTGTTTGGCCTGACGCCTTGAGTGGCACCAACAGTCCCATGAGGATGAAAAAAAAGAAAATCAGGTTCTCCGTCCGGGTTTTCAATGTCGCGCCCTCCCTTGCTCTCATTAGAATGATTGTCCCCCGTATTGTTGATTTGGCCATGTCGATGTCTGTGTCCCCGCTCCTGCCCCACCCTTCGTCGGCAGTTTCAGAAGGTATTCCTGCCCTGCGAAGGAGACCGTCACCCCATCCTTGCTGACAGCGACGACGGTGGCGTTCTCAATGGTATCCCCCACAGCAACGATCCGTCGGTTGATAATGGCTTTCGGTTGAGCGATTCCCCACATAATCCCCTGGAGTCTTAATTGGGGAGTCAGATGGGTGTCGATGGGACCCACGGGGACCGGAGTCGTCTTGACCTGTGCCAGCTCTTTCTGGCGGAGAACCTCTTGTAGCAAGGGCGGAAGCTCGAAGGGGTCACGGCTGATCGCGGGAGGTTCCGCTTGCTGTGAGGCGGCGGAGGCCAGCGCCGAATCATCCTTGGCTGGAGATTTCGACGGGAACGCCAGCTGGGTTGAAACGGCCTGCGGGTTAACCGCGGAGGGAACGCTCGAGTTCTTTTGTGACTGTATAAAGAAAAAGGCCAAGGCGATAAGCAGTCCGATTCCCCCAAGTTGTAACAGTTGGGTTTTGCTCATGACTTGGTGCTCCCCAAGGCAAAAGCGCTGATCAGTAATTTGATTTTTTGACGACCCTGCCCCGCTTCCACCTGAATCGAGGTGGCAGAGGTGTCGACCCGCCGGTAGACGTCGCTTTGAGTCATCTGAGGGGGGTTCCCCATCTCCAACTGGTCGATTTGCAGGATCGGTTCATAACGCTCGATGGCATGGATGAGCCGGACCAGATCGGCGTAACCCGCGGCCGCGTCCAGCCGGATCTGCAGTTTGACGTAATTGCCGATCCTTAGTTCATTCTGCGGAAGGACGGAGATGACTTCCACGCCGGCACGGGAGGCCATCCGCGTTATCTCCCGGGTCAGCAGAGGCGTATCGCCGTCTTTCAGGATCAGTTTTTTTTCCTGTTGAGCCAACTGTTCCTCGATGTTTTTGATGTTGGCGATGACGCTGCCCCGCTGAAGCTCTTCGCTGTATTGACGTTCAAGCTCTTGGCGGCGGGTCATCCAGGGTGTATAGATGGTCGAGATGCCCAGGAGCATGGTCCCGATAAACAAGGTCACCACCATGAGAGCGATCCGTTGGGAACGCGGGATTCTTTCGGCAATACCCTGGGAAAATCCTGAAGGAAGTGCCGGGACTTTCATCGCCGCCATCCTCCGCCGGGCATCGTTAAGGAAGAATCCGATTTGGCATCCTCCGGGTTGGAAGAGCAGGTCAGACGGAATTCCGTGATCTCCTCCTCTTCATAGAGACTCCTTTGAACGGCGTCCAGGTTGAACCCGGTGAAAACCGCCTGAAAGTACCTGTTCTCCCGAAGGGAAGCCAAGAAGCCGTTTATCCCCTCGAATTCCTTGGCCTGGTTTTGTGCATAAGAACCTCCTGCCAGCCGGAGGAGTTTTTTTCTTTCAAAATTCAGGTTTTCATTGTTGAGGATGGTCAGGGTATCCTCCATGACCAGGTATCGGACCCACGCTTCCGGAGGCAGAAGAGTTGTTATTTCCGCCAAAAGCGTCGTCCTGTCCTTGGTCGCTTCCGTGATCCCGCGGACGAACCGCAACTGGGCCTGTTGCCGGCTTTGAATCGTTTGCAGATCTGCGAGAGGGGTTCCCGGCGCAGCCGATTTGATGGCGGTTTCCTGGCTCCTCAAGGTGTTGATCTTCTGTTCTCGAGAGGATAGGTCAAACATCGTGAAGAAATAACAGGCCGCCAGCAGCGCCGCAGCCGTTCCCAGACTCACGCCCACAGGTTTGAGTACGCCGGAAAGTTCCCGGCGGCTCTCGGCTGGCAGAAGATTGGATTCCCCTTGGCGTTTTTCAAGAGGCCGCAACGCCAGGCCGATGGCGCTGGCAGCCGTGAGCGGGATGTCCTTCATATTGCCGGTGATTCTTTTAAAAGGGTCTCCCAGCTCCACCGGCAGCTCGAGGGTGGTTGACATTTCCTCTATCCGCTTGGCATTCACCCCCTGCCCGAACAAGATCACTTTGCTGACGCTTGGTTCGCCGAGAAATCGCCGCCGGTAATAGTCGACCGACACCCGCGTTTCGTTGATGAGTGCTTCCAATAATTCGCCGGAGGGTTCCGTCGCGGAGGTGTCGTAGGTCGTCATGATGCTGACGTTCCGGCTCAAGTAAAGCAGGGTTTCTCCCGCTATGCTGATCGTGGCGGTATCTTTTTCAACGCTCAAGATGGCGGCGACCTGATTCGGTTGAAGCTGTCCGGTTTGGCGAACCAGCCGCACAACGGAAAGAGGAGCGGGTTCCAGGCACAGGGGAACGATGTTTGCTCCCTGAAGGAGCGAGAGATAGGTGTTCATGGAGTTCTTTTTGATTCCGAAGAACATGATGCGCATGATGGTGGGATCGGCCCGCCGGACGACGACCTGGAAATCGGTGATCAGATCTTCCAACTTGAAGGGAAGGTACTTCTTGGCCTCGAAAGAGACGGCCAGTTTCCTTTCGTGCGGTGGAATGGTGGGCATCTGGAAGTAGCGGATGACGATCGATTCCGGTGAGGCGGCCGCGTAAACTTTATTGGTGGCGATGTTCGCTTTCTGGAGGGCTTTCCGAAGTTCCGCGATGATTTCCTGGTCCAAGACCTGCTGTTTCGCGCCGGCTCCAGCGGCGGTCGCGAGGCCGGGAGCGCTGGATTCTTCAGCCCTGATTTTGGCCCGCCAGGCCGATTGGGCGGGGATGGGGGTTCGAACGAAATTGAGGAGTCTCGGGCGTTGAAACGTGCCGCCGAGATGAACAACGTCGATATTTTCCGTTCCGATGTAAATTCCGACTGTCCCGGTTGCCATGTTTTAGCGACCTATAATCTTTCTTAGTTTCTGGATGTCCTGTTCGGTGTATTCTCGCCAGCCGTTGACCTGGTTGCGGTTGGCTTTCGGGAAGATCCCCTTGCCCTCATATCTCAAAAGGGTTTGCTTGGAGATACCAAGGGTCGCCGCCGCTTCAGTGGCGTTTAAATAGACCTTTTTTACCCGCCGGATGCGCATGATATGGCTTGATATGACTTGATAATATTTGATACCAGTTGCTTTTAGCATGCTTTTTTTAGCAGGATTTGTCAAGGGCTTTTAATACTCTTTTTTAACCAATCTAAATATACCTGATTTCCCCAAAAAATAGGCAGGGCTACGAGCTCCGGAACTTCATAAGGGTGATGCAGTTTCAGAAAGTCAGAAAGCGGTTTTAGCTGGCTTTGTAGAGTCTTTATAAGAAGCAGACTTTCCGGGGAGGTTTCAATCTTTCCCTGCCACCAGTAGATGGAGGAAATAGAAGGAATGATGTTGACGCAAGCGGCCAGCTTCTTCTCGAGAATCTCCTTGGCAAGTTTAGAGGCCTCTTCGGAGGAGCCGGCGGTGCTTAGCACCAGGCACGGGTCCGCTTGCCGGTGCTGTTTCAGCTCCTTCTTGAGGGATGGCATCGTCGGTTTAGTCCTGGTTCAATTTACCGGAGCCGGATCTTGAGGTCACTCTGCTCTTGCCATATCACCACGTGCCCCTCTCTGGCAAGCCATCCGACACTCATCAGGGTGATGTCGCGCGGTTGTTTGATTCCCGGCACGAGCTGTGAGAGAGTGATCTCCCCGTGTTTGTCCAGGTAATGCCACACCTCCCCCGCGACGATGCCGATTTCCGTGATCATGAATCTACTGTGCCTCCTTTATGAAAGGCCGTATTTTTAAGATTTTTCCGAGCTTGTGGCGATGTTCACCTGGCGCAGGCCGACGGCCCGGCACAGGTCCCACACTTCAACAACGCGGCCGAGAGCAGTTTGATGGTCCGCCCGGATCAGGATGGACGGATTGGACTGGGCCGATTTTTGAAGGTGCGATTCCAGCTCTTTGAGCGTCACGGCGCGGGAACCGAGGAAAAGGGAGCTGTTGCCCGAGATGGTGACGACGATCGTTTCTCTGCTGGCCAGTTCGGATGTGACCGCCTTCGGCAGATGGACTTTGATGCCGGGCTGGTAGACGAAGGCGGAGGTCAGCATGAAGAAGATGAGAAGCTGGAAAACGATATCGATGAGGGGGGTCGTGTCCATGCCGACCGCCAGTGGGAGACCGGTTTTTTTCTTGAAGGAGCTAAACCCCTGCATGCGATTCGATCGATTCTGTTTCCGAAAAAGAGCCACTTCGGGGTGACTCGTCGGATAAAAACCGAGAAAATTTGACGGCGGTCTGCTCCATGTCATGCATCATCGTGTTGACCCTGTGGGCAAGGTAGTTGTAAAAACCGTAGGCTGGGATGGCCACCAGCAGCCCGAAAACGGTTGTCAAAAGCGCTTCCCAGATTCCGCCCGCTAGATCCCCGGGATTGACAGGGTTCAACGTCGTCGCTTTCTCTTGAATGGTTTGAAAGCATCGGACCAGCCCGGTCACCGTGCCGAGAAGGCCAAGCAGAGGAGCCATGTGGCCGATGCTTCCCAGCAACGGGATGTAGCGCTGGAGACTGGAAATTTCCGCGGAGGCGGTTTCTGTCATCGCCTCCAGGATCTGCGTCCTGGGTTTGCCGATCTGCGCGATGCCGCTTTTAATCATTCGGGAAAGAGGTCCCGGTGTCTGATCGCACAGTTGCAGGGCCAGTTCGAGTTGGCGCGTTTGGATAGCGCTGGAGACGCCGGCCAGGAAACGGGTTCCGTCGATATCGGTCCGGTAAAAAGCCCAGAGCCGTTCGATGATGATGGCCAGGGCAATAACAGAGGCCAGGAGGATCGGCCACATAACAGGACCGCCTCTCTGGAACAGCTCGAGAAGGGAGATGGGCATTCGTGTAACTACCTTGATTTCAAGAAGTTGCCATTTTGACTATACCAGATTGAGGCAGACGGTTCAATACCGAACGCAGGAAGATCCCGGTGTAAGAGCCCTCGACGCGCGAGACCTCTTCCGGAGAGCCGCAGGCCACTACCTTCCCTCCCGCTGCCCCTCCTTCGGGGCCCAGGTCCACCAGGTAATCGGCCGTTTTGATCACCTCGAGGTTATGCTCGATGATCAACACCGTGTTTCCTTGGTCGACCAGCGCATGGAGAACCTTCAGGAGCTTCTCGGTGTCGGCCAGGTGCAGTCCCGTCGTCGGCTCATCCAGGATGTAGAGGGTTTTTCCCGTGGCTTTGTGGGAAAGCTCCGATGCCAGCTTGACTCTTTGGGCTTCCCCGCCGGAAAGAGTGGTGGCCGGCTGTCCCAGCTCGATGTATCCCAGGCCGACGTCGAGCAGGGTCTGGAGCCGGTGGCGGATTTTTGGAATGGCGCGGAAAAGATCGAGTCCTTCCTCCACCGTCATCCGCAAAACGTCCGCGATCGAGAACCCTTTGTACCGGACCTGGAGCGTCGGCTCGTTGAAACGGTTGCCCTTGCAGACTTCGCAGGTCACGTAAACGGGCGGGAGAAAATGCATCTCCACCTTGATGACCCCTTCCCCCTGGCAGGCCTCGCACCGGCCACCCTTGACGTTGAAGCTGAAACGGCCGGGCTGGTAGCCGCTGGCGCGCGCTTCCTGCGTTTTGGCGAACAGGTCCCGGATGTCCGAGAAGACGCCCGTGTAGGTCGCCGGGTTGGACCGGGGCGTCCGGCCGATCGGGTCCTGGTCTATCACGATGATCTTGTCGATCTGATCGACGCCGGTCAACTGGTCGAAGGCGCCTGGTTTGATCTTCGTTTTGTAGAGCTTCTGCGCAATGGCCCTGTAAAGGGTAACGTCCACCAGCGTTGACTTACCGGAGCCGGAAACGCCGGTCACGCAGGTGAGGGTCCCCAGAGGGATGCGGACCGTGACATTCTTGAGGTTGTTCTCGCGTGCCCCTGTCACCTGGATGAAGGGCCGCTGCCGCCAGGGGCGCCTGGATGCCGGCGGGAGGATGGTCCGCTCCCCTCGCAGGTACTGGCCGGTCAGCGATTTTTCCGATTCCAAAATCTGCCGGAGGGTGCCTGCCGCCACGATCTCGCCGCCGTGTTTTCCCGCCCCGGGGCCGAGATCCAGGATGTAGTCGGCGGCCCGAATGGTGGCTTCATCGTGTTCCACGACGATGACGGTGTTTCCCAGGTCGCGCAGCGATTTGAGCGTTTTCAGGAGTCGGTCGGTGTCGCGGGGATGCAGCCCGATGGATGGCTCATCCAGAATGTAAAGGACACCGACCAGGCCGGCGCCGATCTGCGTCGCCAGACGGATCCTCTGGGCCTCCCCTCCGGAGAGTGTGTTGCTGGGACGATCCAGCGTCAGGTATTCCAGTCCGACGTCCGTCATGAACCGCAGGCGCAGTTTGATCTCTTTCAGGATCTGGGCGGCGATCGCCGTTTCACGGGAATTCAGCTTTATTCCGCTGAAGAAAGGCAGGGCCTCGGAAACGGTCATCCGGGTGACCTCCATGATGGACAGGCCGGCCACCCGGACGGCCAGCGTTTCCGGTTTCAGGCGGTTGCCCCGGCAGGAGGGGCACGGCTGCATCGCCATGTATTTGGAGATCTCTTCCTTGACGAAGTCGGAGTCGCTCTCCTCGAAAAGCCGCTCCATGTTGGGAATGATCCCTTCGAACGGCCGGCCCCAGACATCCACCTCCTTTGAACCGTGGAGGATGGCCCTGCGGATCTTTTCGGGAAGTCGCTTGAAAGGGGTATTCAGACTGAAGCCGGCCTGCTCGGCGAATTCGCGGATGAGGGCCCGGTGGTAAAGGATGTATCCCCGCCCTCCTCTGCGCCAGGGCTCGAGAGCCCCTTCGGCGATCGATTTGGAGGGGTCCGGGATCACCAGATCCTTGTCGACCTCCACCTTCGTGCCCAGACCGTGGCATGCCGGGCAGGCGCCGTAGGGACTGTTGAATGAAAAGAGCCGCGGTTCCAGCTCCGGCAGACTGATGCCGCACAGGGCGCAGGCGTATCGTTCGCTGAAGACAGCATCCTGGGAGGTCCCTTTGTTCTGCGGCGTGACCAGAACGGTCCCCTTGCCTGCTTTCAGGGCGGTTTCGATGGAATCGTTCAGCCGCTGTTTGATCTGGGGTGACACTTGCAGTCGGTCGACAACCAGCTCGATGGAATGTTTTTTCTTTTTGTCCAGCGCGATGGCGCCGTCCAATTCTTTGATGACGCCGTCGATCCTCGCCCGGATAAACCCCTCCTTCTGTGCGTCCCGCAGGAGCTCCTTGTATTCCCCCTTACGCCCCTGAACAATCGGGGCCAGGATGACAACTGGACGGCCGTTATGGCTCTTCAGGATCTGCTCGACGATCTCCTGGGCGGACTGCCGCTGGATCGGGCGGCCGCATTTCGGGCAGTGGGGGATGCCGATTCGGGCGAAGAGCAGGCGCAGGTAATCATAGACCTCCGTTTGCGTTGCGACGGTCGACCTGGGATTCCCTCCTGCGGTCCGCTGTTCGATGGCGATGGCGGGGGAAAGCCCCTCGATTTGCTCCACGTTCGGTTTCTGAAGTTGTTCCAGGAATTGGCGCGCGTAGGCGGAGAGACTCTCCACGTACCGGCGCTGGCCTTCCGCGTAGATGGTGTCGAACGCCAGGGAGGATTTGCCGGAGCCGGATAGCCCGGTGACGACGACGAGGCGATTTCGGGGAATTTCGACGTCAATCCCCTTGAGATTGTGCTCCCGCGCTCCCCGGATGATGATAGGCGAGGTATTCATAAAACTCCCTTTGAAAGAGCACCCCGCCGCGCCTTGTGATGGACGGTCGGCGGGGTGCCCTGGTATTCAGCGTGAAGAAAAGAGAGGCGCTTAGCGGCGGCTTCTCTTCTTCTTTCCTCCCCGGACCATGCGGGCCCGGGAGACGTCTCCCTGCTTGTCGATGAAGTAAAGGTAGCCATCCGCGCGCTTGACGCCCAGCTTGATCACTTTCTCGGGACGACCACCCTTGGAACCGCCGCGGGCCATCTTGGCTCTCGAGATGTCACCCTGCTTGTCCAGGTAGTACAGATAACCCTTGACCCGCTTGATGCCTGCTTTCGCGACCTTTTCAGCCACTTTTGGTTTTACCCCCTGTATTATCTCGGTTGTTAATCTGTTTCACTGCTTCCCTTTTTCGCACACATCACCAGCGTCCTTCAGGATCATGTGCCGATCCTGAAGGGGTCAAGAATTTGACGCAATGTTGTGACGGCTGAATCGACCGCCAACTGGCTCGTTTTCGGGTTCTCCTTGGACGGCCGGTTTTCCGTCCGGGCGATCAGCCGCCCGAATTGTCCCACCACGGTGATCTCATGGATGTTGGTCCGCAGGGACGGATCGGCGATGATCTGCACCCGCGTCCGCTTGGCCCCGATCCCTGCTAGGGCCAAGGTGGCGGCGACGTTGATGTTCTGGGGGAAAAGAGAGATGGCGCGGGAAGCCGACCCGGAAAAGATCAAGCGGGGGCGTTTCAGGGAAAGCAGGTTCATCTTCCCCACCCCCGGCGCGCCGATCAGGGCCCGGGGAGGTTTCCTTGTTTTCAGCGTCACAGAGATGAGTTTTCCGACCCGACCCGCCTTGACGCCGTCCAGGCCGGCCAGGGCGCCGCTGGGAACGTAAAGAGGGATTTGGGCCTTGACGGCTTTCTGAAGCAGGCGGGGGTATCGCAGAAGCCCGCTGGCCGAAAGGGTCAGAAGGGCTTTCCTTTGCTTTACGATTTCAGGCAGGATTTCACCCACCGCTTGGGCAGAGGCGGTTTCCAGAATGAGGCGGGATCTTGAAACGATCTGTTTTTTCGTCAGCACCGGGACCGGGGGGCGCAGTGTCCTTCCCAAGAGACGCGCTTTGTGAGGTTCTTTGTCGCAGACGCCGATGAGTCGTGCCTTTGTTCTGAACCGGTTTTGAATTTCAGAAGCGAGCCGAGAGCCGATCACTCCACACCCGACAAGTCCGATGGTCAACACGGCTTAACAAATCGTCCAGGAAACCTGCTTGAGAAACTGCGCAATCAAACCCCGCTCTTGGGGATTCCCGCCTGGATTACCTCCGACAAAAACGTTTTTGAAGTGATCCGGTTGTTTTTATCCACGAAAACGATTCTGGGCTTGGCGGCCCGGGCCAGCCGGTCCTCCACCTGGCTGTAGGAGAGGATGATGACGGTATCTCCCACCTGGGCCCATCGGGCAGCGGCTCCGTTCAGGCAGATGGTGCCGGATCTCGCCCGGCCGGGGATGCAGTAGGTTTCCAGCCGGCTTCCGTTATGGAGGTTCACGACATGCACCTTTTCCCACGTCAGAAGATCGGCCGCCTCCATGAGCTCGGCGTCGATCGTGATCGATCCCTCGTACTGGAGATTGGCCTCCGTCACGGTAGCTTGGTGGATTTTTGATTTCAAAATGGTCCGCAACATTCTCTTCAGCGCATCCTTGTGGTCCGACGCGGCCGGATCCTCATGGCGTCGATCAGGCGCGTCGAGCCGACCCATACCGCCAGCAGAGCGACGACTTCCCCTTTGATCGAGGGGACCCTTCTCAAACCGGCCGGATCGACGAGGACACAGTATTCGAGACGGGACCTCGGAATTGTCCGGATCATCGAACGCATCCGCCGCTCGACGACGCTCCGTCGACGCTCACCTGATTCTATCAACCGCCGTCCCTCCTGTAAAGCCAGAAAAAGGGTTCTCGACGGCCGTCGGAGCTCCGACGGAAGCAGCCGGTTCCTGGAACTCATCGCCAGGCCGTCCTTCTCACGGATGGTGGGCAGGACCTTGATCCGGACGTCGACATTCAGGTCCCGGACCATCCGGCGGATGATGGCGGCCTGCTGGAAATCCTTCTCGCCGAAGTAGGCGGTGTCCGGCTGGACGAGGTTGAGTAATTTCGCCACGACGGTGGTTACGCCCCGGAAATGGCCCGGCCTGAAGAATCCTTCCCAGGGGCGGCTCAACTCTAGTACTTCGCAGATGGTCTGGAACCCGGCTGGGTACATCGTTTTGACGGACGGGATGAAGAGGAAATCGACCCCGCTTTTTTTGCACAGGCGGATGTCCTGCCGCAGGGGGCGCGGGTAAGCTGCCAGATCGGTTTTCCGGTTGAATTGAATCGGATTGACGAAGATGGAGACGGCAACCAGGTCGTTGCCGACCTTGGCCGCCCGGATCAGGGAGAGATGGCCTTCGTGCAGGGCACCCATCGTCGGGACGAACCCGATGGTTTTTCCCTGTTTCTTGGCCCGCCGGATCAGGCGGCGCAGCGGCTTTATCCCCCGGACGATCTGCATGAAAGGTCGTTGAGCAGCTGGACCGCTGTTTTTTGAAAAAGAGGGTGAAGCCAGGCCGGCTCGATTTCGGCCAGAGGCGCCAGGACAAAAGGGCGTTCGTGAAGACGCGGGTGCGGGAGGTTCAGATTCGGTGATGTCAGGACAATGTCTCCGCAGGAAAGCAGATCCAGATCGATGATCCGCGGACCCCACCGAATTCGTCGGCTCGGCCGGCCCATCTCCGCTTCAATCCGCTGAAGGGATTTCATCAGTTCTTGAGGGGAGAGTTCCGTCTGCAGGTGCACAACCCCGTTGAGGTACCTTCCCTGGCCGGTCGGGCCCCCGACCGGCTCGTTTTCCAGCCACGCGGAGATTTTCAATAGGCGAGTACTTGGAAGAAGGCGCAGTTTTTCGACAGCGGTCCGCAGGTTCTCTTCCCTGTCGCCGAGGTTGGAACCTAAGGCGATGAAGCAGTCGTGTAGGGCCATACCGCCAGCCGTCCGATCCGCCGCGCCGCCTCCCGGATTCTCGGTGTCGGGATGCTCAAGGAGAACCGGATGAAACCTTCCCCGTACCGTCCGAAACCGACGCCGGGAGTGGCGACGATCGCCTGCTTTTCCAGCAGATCGGCCGCGACCTCTTGAGACCGCTTTGAGGAGGGGATCGGTGTCCAGAGGTAAAAGGTGGCTTTCGGCGGCGTGACCGGCCATCCGGCTTTTTGAAGCGCTTGGACCATCACGTTCATGCGGGTTTCATAGATGCGCAGCATCCGATTGAGGTGGCCGCCGTTATCTCGGAGCGCCTGGATTCCCGCCAGCTGGATTGCCTGGAAAACGCCGGAGTCGATATTCGATTTGACCTTGGCCAGCGCGGCGATCATCTGCTTGTTTCCGCAGACCCAGCCGATCCTCCAGCCGGTCATGTTGAATGTTTTGGAAAGGGAGTGGAACTCGATCCCCACCTCTTTGGCCCCGGGGGCCTGCAGGAAGCTGGGATGCCGGAAACCCCGGTAGCCGATCTCGGAGTAAGCGGCGTCGTGGCAGACAGGCACCTTTGTTTTCCTGGCGAAAGCAACGGCGTCTCTGAAAAAACCAAGGGTTGCCACGGCGGCGGTCGGGTTGTTCGGGTAGTTCAGAAAAAGGAGCTTGGCCTTGCGGGCCTGTTTTTTCAGCTGATCCAGGTCCGGCAGGAACTGATTTTTGGAAAACAGGGGAAAGGAGACCGGTATTCCTCCCGCTAGGATCGTCCCGGTCCTGTAAGGAGGGTAGCAGGGATCCGGGCAGAGAACTCGGTCCCCCGGATTCACGTAAGCCAAAGGAAGATGGGCGATCCCCTCCTTGGAACCGATCAGGGGGAGGATTTCGGCGGCCGGATCCAGCGTGACGCCGAATCTCTTCCTGTACCAGCGGGCGATCGCCTCCCGGAAGACCGCCAGTCCCTTGTTCGAAGGATACTGGTGGTTCGCCCGGTCCTTGATCGCTTTGACCATCGCCTGCAGGACGAAGCCGGGGGTCGGTTCATCCGGGTCCCCCACCCCCATATCGATGACGTCCCTTCCCTGGCGAAGGAGACGGTTCTTCATGGCGTCGATCTGGACAAAAAGATAGGGGGGCAGTTGCTGCAACCGGCCGGCGACGGGGGGAATGATGGATCGCATTGCCGTCATGGGACCCGCTGGTTTTGCATCGCGTTCGTGAAGTCATCCATGGAGTACCAGCCGGTTTTGTTTCCGTTGAGGATCTTGTGAAAATTTCCGGCGACCAAGAGGGCCCCCTGGGCGAAGAGGCGCCGGTCCACCGCCTCGTGACGGAGGGTGATCAGTTCCGGACCGGTGTTGAAAGTTACCGAATGGATCCCCACCACCTCCCCTTCCCGAACCGATTCGATCTCCTCGTCTTTGACCAGCCAGCCGGTGGCTTTCAGGAGCTCTTCCGCCAGGGCTTTGGCCGTGCCGCTCGGTTTGTCCTTCTTTCTGGTGTGGTGGGTCTCGGAGATCTGGACATGCGTTTGCGCCCCCAACCCGAATTTGAACAACTGTTCTGAAACGTGGTGAATGGCCCTGCGGATGATGACGATGCCGATCGACATATTGGGGGACCAGAAGATCGGCGTGTGGACCGAGTGTTTTTTGAGGGTTTCCATCTGGCCGGCAGAAAAGCCGGTTGTCCCGATCACCATGGGGATTTTTGCCGAGGCGGCCAGCGCTGCATTGGAAAGGGTCGCCTCCGGCGTCGTGAATTCGACGAGCAGGTCCGCCTGTCCCAGCGCGGTTTTCAGGTCGGTAGAGATTTTCAGGAACGGCGCGGTGGGGTGCGGCCGGCCGATCATTGGGTGCGAATCGTGCTCGATGGCGGCGGCCAGGACGAAACGATCCCCCCTTTTGAGCGCTTCCTCGGCGATCAAGGAGCCCATTCGGCCGCAGCAGCCGGTGACGATAAGACGGATTTTCGGATTCATGTTATCGGATCAGCCGGTATCTTCTTAGGGTCTCTTTCAGAACAGCCAGATTGCTTTCGCTCAACGGGCACAGGGGCAGACGCAGATGGGGGTCGTCGATCAGCTTCATCAGCCCCATCGCCGTCTTGACCGGGATCGGGTTCGTTTCCAGAAACATCGCTTTGACGAGAGGCAGGAGGTCATAATGGATTTTCCTGGCTCCCCGGATATCCCCTTTTTCAAAGAGCCGAACCAGTTTTTCGACCGGTCCCGGCAGGATGTTGGCCACAACCGAGATAACCCCTGTCCCGCCGATCGAGAGGATAGGCAGTGTCAAGGCGTCATCGCCGGAGATCAGGGCGATCCTCTCGCCGCAGACATCCTTGATCCGGGCCATCTGCTCGAGGTTGGCGCTCGCTTCCTTGACGCCGACGATGTTGCGGATTTTTGCCAGCCGCCCGAAGGTGGCCGGCTCGATATTCACGCCGGTCCGGGAGGAGATGTTGTAAAGGACCAGAGGGATATCGACCTCCTCGGCGATCGCCTTGAAATGCCTGTAAAGCCCCTCCTGCGTCGGTTTGTTGTAATAGGGGGCGATCTGCAGGGAGGCGTCGGCCCCCGCTCTCTGGGCGTGGCGGGTCAGCCGGATTGCCTCTTCGGTGTTGTTGGAGCCGGTCCCCGCGATGACGCAGATCTTTCCGCCGGCGGCTTCGATCACCGTTTCGATCACCAGATCATGCTCTTCATGGGAAAGGGTCGCCGACTCGCCGGTTGTCCCGCAGGGGACCAGCGCTGACGTCCCGTTCTTGATGTGGAACTCCACGAGGCGCTGAAGGCCCTTGACGTCGACCCCGCCGTTCTTGAACGGCGTCACCAAGGCCACCATCGAACCTCTCAACCACACGGGCGGTTTGCTCACTGGCGGATCACTCCTTCAAAGAGAATCCGGGCCGGACCCTCGAGATAGAGTCCTTCCCATAGTTTGCGTTCCTGTCTGAATCCCACCGACAGCCGTTCACCGCCTGCGGTCAGTACGGAAACCGGCGGCTTGAGCTTTCCCAGACTGGCTCCGATCACGACGCAGGCGACCGATCCGGTCCCGCAGGCCATCGTTTCCCCTTCCACGCCGCGCTCGTAGGTACGGACCGCGATCCGGTGCGGCGTCTGGATCTGGACGAGGTTCACATTCGCGCCGGCCGGTTTGAATATTTTATGGAAACGGACCGCCGGACCCAGTTTCCCGAGGTCCAGCTTGTCGATCCGGGACGAGAAAAGAACGGCGTGCGGGACCCCCGTGTTCACCGCATGCCAGTCGAGGCGTTTGCCCAGGACGGTCAGTTTCAGCCCGAGTCGGAACTCCTTCGGCGGGGTGAGGTAAATCCTCGTCCGTTCCTTCTTGACCACCTCCGTTGTGATCAGGCCCGCCCCGGTTTCGATGACGTGCGTCGTGCGGCCGTGGTCTTTCATGTAGAGATACCAAGCCACGCAGCGCAGGCCGTTGCCGCACATGGAGGCTTCGCTGCCATCGGGGTTGAAGATCCGCATCCGGGCGTTGCCCCGCCTGGAGGGCAGGATCCACAAAAGACCGTCGGCTCCAACCCCTGTCTTCCGGTCGCACCAGACGGTTGCCCACCGAGCAGGAGTCGGATTCAGGGAGGGGATCTTACGCCCGTCCACGAGGATGAAATCGTTGCCTGTTCCGACGACTTTTGTAAAAGGGATTTGTTCCACGGTTTGAGCTTATCGCAAGAACGGCGGAATCTTTTCCGACTGGATCATCTCTTCGAAGGTTTCCCTTTTCCGGACGACATACCACTTGTTGGAACGGACCATCACCTCGGCCGCCCTAGGCCTGGAATTGTAGTTGCTGGACATCACGAACCCGTAGGCCCCCGCCCCCATCACCGCCAGCAGGTCGCCCGGATGCAGCTTGGGTAGTTTCCTGTTTTTAGCGAAAAAATCCCCGCTCTCGCACACTGGTCCAACCACGTCGTACCGAGCCGGCCGCAGCCGGCCGTTGGCGGAGGCGGGCCAGATGTCGTGGTAGGCGCCGTAAAGGGACGGCCGCAGGAGATCGTTCATCGCCGCATCCACGATTGCGAATTGCCGGCCGTGGCTTGACTTCAGGTACAGCACACGGGTCACCAGGATCCCGCCGCTTCCCACGATAAAACGTCCGGGTTCCAGAATAACCTTTAAACCGCTCCTTTTCAAGACCGGCAGAACCGCTTTCGCATAATCCCGGGCCGTTTGCGGGGTCTCTTTGTGGTAAACAATCCCAAGCCCCCCTCCGATATTCAGGGTGCCGATGGTGACGCCGTGCCGCTTGGCCTCTTCCACCAGCAGGAGGGCCCGCTCAATCGCGGCCCGGAAAGGACGGGCTTCCAGAATCTGGGAGCCGATGTGGATGTGAAGCCCCTCGAAGGCCAGATGCGGGAATTCCGCTGTCCGCTGGAATAGCTTGATCACCGTCTTCCGGTCGATGCCGAACTTGCTGGCCCTGTGCCCGGTGGTGATGAAAGAATGGGTGTGAGGGTCCACCTCCGGGTTGACCCGGAGACTGATCCGCTGTCTGCGCCGCAGCCGCCGGCAGACCGATTCGATCCGCTCCAGCTCCTGGGCCGACTCGACGTTGAAGAAGAGAATTCCGGTTTTGACGGCTAGTTCGATCTCGGCGATTGATTTTCCGACCGACGCGAAGACGATTTTTTTGGGATGTGCGCCGGCGCGCAAGACCCTTTTGAGCTCCCCGCCGGAAACCACATCAAAGCCGGCGCCGGCTTTGGCCAGCGCCCGCAGGATCGCCATGTTGCTGTTGGCTTTCGCGGCGAAACAGACCAGCGCCCCCACCGGAGAGAAGGCGCTCTTGACTTTCCTGAAATGGTCCAGGATCGTGTTGTAGCTGTAAAGATATAGAGGAGTCCCGACCTCGCGGGCCACCTCTTCAACGGCGACCCCCTCGCACATCAGCCGTCCATTTCTGTACGAAAACCGGTGCATCGGCCGGTTAACCTCCCCGGCCTTGGAGCCGTTTTTTCCAGCTCTGGATGGAACGGGCCACCGCCGCCGGCTGCGTGCTGCCGGCGGACCTCTTGCGGCCGACGGAGGAGTCGGGGTCGAACAGGCGGTAGACGTCGTTGTTGAAAAAAGGAGAGAACCGCCGGAAGATCTCCAGCGGCAGGGACCGCAGCCGGCCCTTTTCTTTCTCGCTGCGGCTCAGCAGCCGGCCCACGATTTGGTGGGCTTCTGAAAACGGGACCCCCTTGGCTACCAGGTATTCCGCGATGTCGGTGGCGTAGAGGGAATCGTCCTCCATCTGCTCGGAAATCTTTTTCCCGTTCCAGGAGATCGATTGGAAGCCGGCCGTCATGACCGCCAGCATCCCCGCGGCCCTGTCCAACCCTTCGAACACGAGCTCTTTGTCCAGCTGAAGGTCCCGCTGGTAGCCGGAGGAGAGCCCTTTCAGGAGCGCGGCGATCCCGGTGAGGTTGCCGATAAGCCGGGCTGATCCGCCGCGGGTCAGCTCCAGAAAATCGGGATTTTGTTTCTGCGGCATCATAGAGCTGCCGGTCAGGAGCTCCTCCGAAAAGGAAAGGAAACCGAATTCCGCGGTGGACCAGAGCAGCAGGTCCTCGGCGATTCGGGACAGATGCACCCCAAGGATCGCCAGGGAGGAGAGGATCTCCACGGCGAAATCCCTTTCCGTGACGGCGTCGATTGAGTTTTCGGCGACCCTGGAAAACCCGAGCTCTCTGGCGACAGACGCCCTGTCGATCGCCAGCGATGTCCCGGTCAGCGCCGCCGAACCGAGGGGTAGTTCGTCCAGACGACGTGCGGCTTCCCGGAGCCGTTCCCTGTCCCGTTGCAGCATCACCACGTAGCTGACCAGCAGGTGGGCTGCCAGCACCGGCTGGGCATGCCGCAGATGGGTGTAGCCAGGCAGCACCAGTGTCCCGGCCGCTTCCGCCTGCCGAAGAACCGTTTTCTGCAGGCGCAAGACCGCCTGCGTGAGTTTTTCCAGATGGTCCTTGCAGTAGAGCCGGAAGCTGGTGACCACTTGGTCGTTGCGGGAGCGGGCGGTGTGGAGCCGCCCGGCGGCCGCCCCGGCCCTCTTTTCCAGCGCCGTCTGGATGGCGGTGTGGATGTCTTCCGCCGTCGGATCCAGGCGCAGGGTTCCCTTCTCCAGCGACGCCAGCATCCCGGTCAGGGTCCGGACCAGCCGGACGGAGTCGGTCTTTGGGATGATCCCTGTCTTGCCGAGCATCCTGGCATGGGCGATCGAGCCGACCAGGTCCCAGCGAGCCAGGCGGCTGTCGACAGCGAAAGAGTGGCTGAACTCCTCGATCACCCGGGCGGTTTTCTTCGTGAAGCGGCCGCCCCAGAGCTTCTGCTTTTTCATCGTCCTTTCCCGTTCCTCCGCGCGGCGTACGGCAGCCCCCAGAGAGTGATGAAGCCGGCCGCGTGGCTTTGATCGAACTGGTCCCCCGCCCCGTAAGTCGCCAGCTTCTCGGCATACCGGGAATAGGGGGATTTCCGGCCCACACAGATCGCCTGCCCCTTCAGGAGCTTGATCCGTACCGTGCCGGTGACCCGGACTTGCGTCTCCTCCACGAATTTGTCGAGGGCCGCTTTGAGGGGGGAGAACCAGAGCCCATCGTAGATCAGCCGGGAATAACGCTGGGCAACCGCCTCCTTGAAGGCCAGCGTTTCCCTGTCGAGCGTCAGCCGTTCCAATTCGGAGTGAGCCGCATGAAGGATCGTCGCGGCGGGGGCTTCGTACACCTCGCGCGATTTGATCCCCACCAGCCGGTCTTCAACCATGTCGGTCCGTCCCACGCCGTGCCTGGAACCGGCGGCGTTAAGCTTCTGGATCAGCTCCACGAGCGGCAGTTTCCGGCCGTTCAGAGCCGCGGGGGTTCCATGGAGGAAGTCAATCGTCACATACTCTCCCTTGGCTGGTGCCGTGGCCGGGTTTTTTGTCCACCGGAATGCCTCCTCCGGCGGTTCGGTCCATGGATTTTCCAGGGGGCCGCTTTCGATCGAGACCCCCCAGAGGTTCTGGTCGATCGAATATTTCGATTCGCTCTTTTTGGCGATCGGCAGATGATGGTCCTGGGCGTAGCGAATCTCCTCGTCTCTCGATTTCAGCTCCCACTCCCGGACCGGCGCGATGATATGAAATCCGGGGGAGAGGATTCTCAAGGAGACCTCGATCCGGACCTGGTCGTTGCCTTTGCCGGTGCAGCCGTGCGCCAGGGTCCGCGCTTTCTCTGCGCGGGCCACCTGCGCCATCGCCTTGGCGATGAGGGGTCTGCTCAAGGCGGTTGCCAGCAGGTATTTCCCTTCGTAGACGGCGCCGGCCTTGAGCGCCGGCAGGACGTATTCCCTGGCGAACTCTTTGCGCAGGTCCAGGACGAACACTTTGGAGGCCCCGCAGGCGAGCGCCCTTTCCCGGACGACCCGCAGATCCTCTCCCTGCCCCACGTCGGCGCAGACCGCGATCACCCGGTATCCCCGGTTCATCAGCCACCGGATGATGACCGAGGTGTCCAGCCCGCCGGAGTAAGCCAAGACCACTTTGTTTCCCGTTGCCGCAGGATCGCTTCTCATCGGATTGACCTTCCTTTGCCCAGCAGTTCTAAAAGGATTGCTTTCTGGACGTGCAGCCGGTTCTCCGCTTGATCATAGACGATCGATCGTGTGCTGTCCATCACCTGGTCCGTGACCTCCTGCCCCCTGTGCGCCGGCAGGCAATGCATGAAGACGGCCTGCGGATCGGCCTGCCGGAAGAGCCGGCTGTTGACCTGGTAAGGCCTGAAAACCTTTTCCCTTTTCGCCGCCTCCTTTTCCTGGCCCATGCTTGTCCAGACGTCAGTGTAGACCACCCAGGCCCCCTTAACCGCTTTGTCAGGCGAAGCACACAGTTCGACCGTTCCAGCGTTTCTTTTCGCTTGTGCGCCGGCCCATCGGAGTACCTGCGCGGCGGGAGTATAGCCGCGCGGGGCCGCGATCCGGAGATGGACACCGGTTAGGGCCGAGGCCTCCATCAGGGAGTGGCAGACGTTGTTCCCGTCCCCGACGTAAGCCACCGGGACCCCTTTGAGTTTCCCGAACCGCTCATGCACCGTGAAAAGGTCCGCCAACGCCTGACACGGATGGCTCTCATCCGAAAGACCGTTGATGACCGGGACGGAGGAGGCGGCGGCCATCTCCACGATATGGTCGTGCGAATAGGTCCTGGCCACGATCCCGTCGAGGTAGCGGGAGAGGACATTGGCCAGGTCCTTCGCCCCTTCCCGCTGGCCTCCCTGCAGTTCCACCGGGCCGATGTAGATCGATTGTCCCCCCAGCTGGGCCATGCCGACTTCGAAGGAGACCCTCGTCCGCAGGGACGGTTTCTGGAAAAGCAGGCCGAGGGTTTTCCCGGCCAGGGGGCGGCTCGCTTGTCCGGTCCGCTTGAGGCGGGCCGTCAGCTCGAAAAGCCGGCGGATTGTTTCCGCATTCAGGTCCCGCACTGTCAGCAGATGCTTCACTTTTGCCCGAGCGCCTCTTCAAAGGCCTGTTTCAAGATCTTCAACCCCAGGTCGATCTGTTTTCTGGTAACGTTCATGGCCGGATAGATCCGCAGAACCGTCTGCTGGGAGCAGTTGATCAGCAGCCCCCGACGAAGGCAGGCCTGAACCACGGGCGCCCCGGGCCGGTCCATCTGGATGCCAATCATCAGCCCCATGCCCCGGATCTCCCGGATGGCCGGAATCTCTTTCTTCAGCTCGGCCAGCCGCTTCATGAAATAGGCCCCCTGTTTCCTGACATTCTGCAGGAGTTTTTCCCTGCGGATCACCTCCAACGTGGCGATGCCGGCCGCAGCCGCCACCGGGTTGCCTCCGAACGTCGTAGCGTGGCTGGCTTTCTCCCAGACGTCGGAGATATGCCTGCCGGCCAGGATGATCCCCAGGTTCAGGCCTCCGCCGATCCCCTTTGCCAGCAGGAGGATGTCCGGCGTGACCCCGTACTGCTGGTAGCAGAAGAGGGTTCCGGTCCGGCCGCCTCCCGTCGAGATCTCATCGAAGATCAGCAGCAGCCCCTTGCGCCGGCACAGCTCTTTCAGCTGCCGGATGTATTTTTTCGAGGCGACATGGATTCCCCCCTCCCCCTGCACCAGCTCCACCATCACGGCGACCGTCTTCGGACCGATGGCCCTTCTCACCGCCCGGATGTCGTTGAACGGGACATGCCGGAAGCCGCTGAGCATCGGCCTGAACCATTTGGAATGCTTCGTTTGCCCGGTGGCGGCCAGCGCCCCCATCGTCCGTCCGTGGAACGACTGTTTCATGGTGATGATTTCATACCGCTTCGGGTAGCCCACCCGCCTGGCCAGTTTGATTGCCCCCTCCACCGCCTCGGCGCCGGTGCTGCAGAGGAAGATCTTGCCGGGAAAAGCGCTTGTGACCAGCATCCGCGCCAGCCGTGCCTGCGGCTCGTGGTAGAAGGTGTTCGGCACATGCATCAATTTTTTCATCTGGGCCGTCACCGTTCTGATGACGTGGGGGTGGCAGTGTCCGATGGCCCCCACCCCCCAGCCCGGGAAAAGGTCCAGATACCGGCGCCCCTCATAATCCCAGAGCCAGGAGCCGGACCCTTTCCGGGCGGCGATCCCCAACCGGTTATAAACCGGGATCGCGTACCGGTCGTACAGTTTGGCGATCTCTTTCGTCTTCATTTGATGATCTGCGTTCCTATCCCCAAATCAGTGAAGATCTCCAGAAGGAGACTGTGGGGGACCGAGATATCCACGATGTGCGTTTTCCGGACCCCCCCTTTGAGGGCGTTCAAGCAGGCCCTCGTTTTCGGGATCATCCCGCCGGCGATCACCTTCTTTTTGATGAGACGGCCCGCCTCTTTCCGGGTCAGGGTCGGGATGAGAGATCTCCGGTTGCCTGGCTCCCGGAGGATACCGGGAACGTCGGTTACCAGGACGAATTTCTCCGCTTTCAGCGCCGCCGCCAGTGCGGATGCCGCTTCATCGGCGTTGATGTTGTAGGTCTGATGGTCCCAGCCGCTTCCCAGGGGCATCACCACCGGGATCACCCCCAGCACCAGAAGGCGCTGGACAGGTCCCGGGTTGACGCCGGTCACCTTCCCTACAAATCCGAGGTCCTCCCCCTGGATGACGTATGGTTCAGCCCGGATGATTCTAGCCTCGGAACCGATCAACCCCTGGGCCCTGGCCCCGAGCGATTTCAGCTCTTTCACCAGAAGCCGGTTAACCGTCGCCAGCGCTGCGGCGACCATCTTCAGCGTTTCGGCGTCGGTGACCCGCAGGCCATGCACAAAGCGGGGGGTCTTGCCTTTCCGGGACATCTTCCTGGAGATTTCCGCCCCGCCGCCGTGAACCAGGACCGGCCGGATGCCGCTGACGCTCAAAAAGACGACGTCCTGCAGGAGAGCCCGCCGTTTGGCCGGGTCGGCCAGCGCGGAGCCGCCGTATTTGATCACGAACGTTTTTCCGCGGAAGCTCTGCAGGTACGGCAGCGCTTCCAGCAGGATGCTGGCTTTCCGGATGACGGCGTCCGGAATCCGGTTATGTCGTGTACTTGGCATTGATTCGGATGTACTCCTCGGTGAGGTCACCGGAAAGGATCTGATAACCGGATGAGCCGGACCTCAGATCCACCCCGATCTGCACCTCCGGGCGGTCAACCTCCTTGAAAAGGATCTTCCGCCGGCAGCGGACCGGTTCGCCGTTTCGGAAAACGGTTGTCCCGCCGAGCCGGATCACAAGCCGTTGGGGATCAAGCGGTACGCCCGAAGCCCCGACCGCAGCGGCGATCCGGCCCCAGTTCGGGTCCCGGCCGGCCACCATCGTTTTGACCAGCGCCGAGTTGGCGACCTTTTGGGCGATCGTCTTCGCCGCTTCCCGGCTCGGTGCGTGCTGGACCCGGACGGTCATCAGCCGCGTCACCCCCTCGCCGTCCCGGGCGATCTCATGCGCCAGATGACGGCAGACCAGCCGCAGGGCCTCCAGGAAATTCCGGTGGGCCCGTGTTCTACTGCGCAGGGCCGGCGCACCGGAAGCACCGTTGGCCATGAGGATCACCATGTCGTTGGTCGACATCTCTCCGTCGACCGTGATCGCGTTGAAGGTCTCCTCCACAACCGGTTGCAGGACTCCCCGCAGGAGGGAGGCGTCCACTTTGGCGTCGGTGGTCAGGAAGGCCAGCATGGTGGCCATGTGAGGGGCGATCATCCCGGACCCCTTGGCGATTCCGCCGAGCCGGATCCACCTCTTCCCCTCCTTGAAACGGACGGCGATCTCTTTCGGGCGGGTATCGGTGGTCATGATCGCCTCGGCCGCGTCCGAGGAGCCGAGCCGATGAAGCCGGTCCGCCGCCCTGGAAATTCCTCCCCGGATCCGGGCCATTGGCAACTGGATGCCGATGACCCCCGTGGAAGCGACGATCACCTGGTGAGCCGGCAGCCCCAATTGGGAGCCGGTCCACTGCGCCATCAGGTGTGTGTTACGGACCCCCTGCTTGCCAGTGCAGCAGTTGGCGTTACCGCTGTTGGCGATGACCGCCCTGGCGCTTCCCCGCCGCAAAATCTTTCGCGTCCATTCCACGCAGGGGGCCTTTATTTTGTTCTGCGTGAGGGTTCCGGCGACGGTGGCCGGATATTCCGAAGCGATCAGGGCCAGGTCATGACCCCGTTTTTTCAGGCCGCAGGAGATGCCGGCGGCCAGGAACCCCTGCGCGGCGGTGACCCCTCCCTTCAGTTCTTCCATCCGGATCATCCCCCGTCCGCTTCCGGCAGAAGTCCCGCGGTTTCCGGAAAGCCGTAGAGAAGGTTCATATTCTGGACCGCCTGTCCGGCCGCTCCTTTGACCAGGTTATCGATCGCCGAGATGATGATGGCCCGTTTGCCTTGGTGGTCCGCCTGCAGGCCGATCTCGCAGAAATTGGTGCCGCTGACCGCCTTGATGTTCGGCCAGACCTTTTCAGGCAGCAGCCGGATGAACGGCTCCCCGGCGTATCTTTTCTGGTAGATCCGCCGCAGCTGCTCACCGGTCAGCCGTTTCTTCAGGGGGGCGTAGATCGTCGCGTAGATCCCCCTGTTCATCGGGACAAGATGCGGGACGAAGGTCAGCTTCACCGGCCGGCCGGCGATCCGGCGGAGGGTCTGCTCGATTTCAGGGGTGTGCTGATGGTTGTCGACCCGGTAGGCCTTCAAATCCTCGTTGACTTCGCTGAAGAGAAGTTCCTCCTTGACCGATTTCCCCGCTCCGGTGACCCCCGATTTTGCGTCGACGACAAGCCCCTCCTTCTGGAGCAGACCGGCGGCCGCCAAGGGGCCGAGCCCCAGCAGGACCGCCGTCGGATAGCACCCCGGATTGGCCACCAGCCGCGCGGCGGGCAGCTTCTTCCGGCTCCATTCGCTCAAGCCGTAGATCGATTGCTTCAACAGAGCCGGGTTGGCGTGGTTTTTCCCGTAAGCCCGCTTGAAAAGCGGGGCCGATGCGAGCCGAAAATCGCCGCTCAAGTCGATGACGGCGATCTCTTTGCCGCTTCGAAGGATCCCAGAGGCGAGCTTCATGGAGACGCCGTGCGGGAGGGCCAGGAAAAGGAGATCGCACACGGCGGTCGCCTTTTTCCAGTCGAACGGATGGATTGTCAGGTCAGACCGGTTTCGGAAGGAGGGCAGTATGGAGCCCAAAGGGACCTCTTTCCGAATGCTCCGGGAGGAGAGATGCTCCACCGAAACGTTCGGATGCCGAAGGAGGATCTTCAGAAGCTCCTGACCGGTATAACCGGTCACGCCGATAATGCCAACAGCGATCATAACAGCTCCATGAGAAAGAAAAAGGACCTATCCTGTTTCTGGTGCAGGGATAGGTCCTAAGGTGAAGTTAACGCTTCGTCCACTGGAACCGCTTCCGCGCACCCTTTTGGCCGTACTTCTTCCTCTCACGGACTCTGGAGTCTCTGGTGAGAAAGCCGGATTTCCGCAGCGTCGGCCGAAGGGCTTCGTCAACAACGCACAGCGCTTTGGCCACACCATGCCGCAGGGCGCCTGCTTGTCCGGCGATTCCGCCGCCGGAAACCCGTGCCACGCAATCCAGCCGTTCGGCCGTCTGGGTCGCGATAAGTGGTTCGCGAACCAACGTTTGCAGAGACAGCCGCGGGAAGTACGCTTCCATCGGCCGGCCATTGACGGTGATTTTGCCCGTCCCCGGCTTCAGGTTGACTTTCGCGACCGCCTCTTTTCTTTTTCCCGTGATCAGCATCTCTTTTTTACGAAGTGGGTTTCGTCCTCTTCTCTTTTTTGTGGAGCTGCGCCGCCTGGCGGTGCTCTGGACCGGCATAGACCCGCAGCCGTTTCGCCAAACGCCGGCCCAAAGGATTCTTAGGCAGCATGCCGACCACCGCCCTGTGAAGGGCCTCCGTCGGCTGTCTGTTCAGCAGATGCCCCAGAGACTCTTTTTTCAGTCCGCTGGGATAGCCGCTGTACCGGGTGTAGACCTTTGTCGTCAGCTTGTTTCCGGTCACCCGAATCTTTCCGGCGTTGATCACCACCACATTGTCTCCGCAGTCGACAAAAGGGGTGAAGACCGGCTTATGCTTGCCCCGCAGGAGACCAGCCACCCGGACGGCGAGTCGGCCGAGGACCTGACCTTCCGCATCGATCAGGTGCCACTGTCTTGGCACATCGTCGTGCTTTACTGTAAATGTCTTTGGATTCATCATCGGAAACCCATATTCTATCCGAATTTAACCCGTTTTCAAGCGATTTTCTTTGCTTTACTCTCCAATCAGGTTCTCCGTCTCCTCCTCGTCCCTGACTTCATCGGCCAGGAGCTCCTCCGCCAGTTCGTGGGTGACGGTATCCTTATGAAGTGTAATGGCTAACAGTTTCTTGTAGACGTCGATCGCCTCCCGCTCCGCCTTCAGGACTGCTTTGAGTATCCCTTTGAGGTCCGAGGCCGATTTTGGCAGATCAAACTTTCTCGAATTTGCCAGCTTTGGAATGTCAGACCAGTCGGCAGGCAGGGTGCCCCCCAGCTCCAGGATCCGCTCCCCGATGAGGGTGGAGTGGGTCAACTCATCGGCGGATCGGGCCTTGAGCATGGAGGCCACCTGCGGGGCATTGAGACCCGTAGCAATCTGGGCGGCATGGAGATAGTTGTAATGCGCCATCCACTCGTCGGCATAGGCGGAGCGCAGAGCCGACAGAATCGGTTTGATGTCGATCTCGATGATTTCACGGCCTTTCTTACCCATTGTGTCCCTCCTTTCAAGGTTGATTAAGAGACTGGCGGCAGTGAAAACTCCATCTCCGCCCAGACCCCTTCTTTTTCCACAGCGACAATGACGTCGAGCGGCTGCGCATCGGTGGCATCAGGGATTGTCGCGACGAATCTGGACCCGTCCGCCTCCGGCAGGAATTCTCCTTGTTTCGTTTGCAGTGAACCGCCGTTGGCGATCCATCGGCTCCGCAGTTTCTTGGTGTCCAGCGGAGCGTTCTCCTCGTCGTTCACGTAGAGGATAAGGACGCCCCCATTTTCGCGCAGAAGCTCATAATGGTAAAGATCATCTGCATCACCGAAATATCCCCCATGCCGGGGTTGGTGCTCTTCGTCCGCGTGGAGGGGAGCGGCAGCGCCGATGGCGGTCAACCCGGCTGCTATCCAAAGGAGCCGACGTGCAATCGATCGGTAAGGTGCACGGATCATGGCGACATTTCCATCTTATGACGTGATCGGGTTTGCCGGGAGGATGGCTGTCCGCAGTTTCCTGCTTAGGCAATCCACCGCCATGACGACCACAAAGGTCAACAGCAAAGCAGTCAAGAGATTTCGATATTGGAGCATCTGGACATATCCCAAGAGATAGTAACCAATGCCGCCGGCTCCCACGAATCCCATGATGGCCGAGGCCCGGATGTTGTATTCGAACATGAAAAGGAGCTGGCTTAAGATGGCATTGGCCGACTCCGGCAGGACGGCGTAGAGCATCAGCTGCAGCCGGCTGCATCCAACGCCACGGACCGCCTCGAGAACCTCCGCGTCGACCCCTTCGAACACCTCATAATACAATTTCCCCAGATAGCCCAGCGTGTAGAAGGCCACGCCGATGGTGCCGGCGGCAGGGCCCAGGCCGAAAGCGACCACGAAAATGATGCCCCACAGGATGGATGGAACGGTCCGGACGGCACCAATCATCAGCCGGACGGCATAGGCAACAGCCGTTCCGGAAAAGATTGTGCTTGCCAGAAAAGCGATCGGCAGGGCCGCGAAGAACCCCAGCATGGTCCCCAAGAAAGCGATTTCCACCGTCTCAATCATTGCGCCGGCTAGTGTCGGCAGAGAGTTGAGCTGGGGAGGGAAGAGTCCACAGGAGAATTCGCGCAGGCGTCCAGCCGCCAGACTCCACTGGGCGACGTCGAGCAGACCGATGTGCCACAGCCCGATGGTGATCAGAATCAGCAGTGCCAGAATGACGAACCTCCGGACCGTCAATCTTTTCACAGTTTTGCTTTTGTTCATCCGAGGAGTTCGATCATTTCCGGCTCGGAGAGGCCGCCCTGCTGCCCTTCATAAGTGATCACTCCCTCCTTCATGATCACGATCCGGTCGGCATAATCTGCCACCAGATCGGTTTCGTGTGTGGTCATCAGAAACCCCACTCCCCTCTTAGTGAACCGGTGCATGATCACGAACATTTCACGGGTGGTCACCGGGTCGAGCTGGGAGACGAATTCATCTGCCAGGATCATCTCCGGTTTAAGCATAAGAGCTCTGGCGATGGCGACTCGCTGTCGCTGACCTCCGCTCAATGCGGATACCGGTTCGTCCATTTTATGGCTCAGGCCAAGTTCTCGGAGGATTTCCTGGGCTTCCTCGATGGCTGTTTTTGGGAATGCCCGCAGGATGGACCGGATGGTGCCGATGGAAGAGAGGCAGCCGATCAGAACGTTCTCCACAGCGGTCAGGTTTCTCACAAGACCCAGATGCTGCGGAACGTAGGCGATGATTCTATCCGGGATTCGGCCCGCGGCGGAAAAACGGACTTCCACGCTTCCCTTCTGGGGGTGCAGCAAGCCTTTCAAGAGCCGTAAAAGCGTTGTTTTCCCGCTGCCGCTGCGTCCCAGGATCATCGTCATGATCCCCCGTTCGACCATCAGGTTGATTCCCTTCAGGATATGGGTGTGGCCGTCGTACGAAAACCAGACGTCTCTGGCGATCAGACAGGGATTGTACAGGTTCGCGGCATGAGTATCCAGTCCAGCTGTTTTCAGCATGGCGCGCTACTTTTTCTCCGAAAAAGAAAGCCCCGTCAACTTGAGATAATTGTTCAAAGAGCCCAAGTGTTTTTCCGTGTCGGTCGGCTCGAACCGGACGAATAGTCCCGAAACGAACTTCCTCATTAATTCCCTCTTGCCTGGCTCGTTGAGTTTCAGCAGGGCGTCCAGCAGTTTTTGGCGGGCAGCCCCTTCGAAATTTCGGCTGAAGACAACGGCATGGGAAGGGATCGGCCCCTGCGTTTCAATGACGCGGGTTGACGCCAGAACCTCCCTGTAGAGGGATTCCGGCACGTCTCCTGCAATGATGGAGACATCCGCCTGGCCTCCCCTCAAGGCCGCCCATGCCTGGGCGTATCCGCCGGAGAAGAGAACATCGCCGAAGAAGTTTTTCGGATCGGCTTCCTGCTTGCCCTTATCGATCAGTTTGAGTTCAACCATCCTTGCTAGAGGAGCCACATATCCCGATGTGGACAAGGGATTCGGAAAGGCGGCCCGTTTGCCTTGCAGATCGGACAGCTTTTGGACCGGGCTTTCCCGGGGGACGACCCAATAAGAGTAATAATATGGCGCTTCTGTTTTCTCGCTGCCGATGGTAACCTCGCGTACCTCCGCCAGGACGATTTCTGCGCCGGCTTGCTGGCCGGCTAGAGCCGCCGGCCAGGCGCTCATAAAGGCGGCTTGGGCGTGGCCGAACCGCAATGCCTCCACGACGCCGGCGTAGTTGGTCGGAAAGCGGATTTCCACAGCCATGCCGGTTTCCCGCTCAAGGAACTGCTCCAGCTCGGTTGCCTGCGCGGTCAGCTGCTCGGGTGTGGAAGTCGGCTGGACGGCGATTACCAGTTTCTCCGCTGCCGCCTCCGGAGGCGTTTGAAGAGAGCAGAGAACCAGCAGCCCTGCGGTCCCAATAGCGGATCCAACGATGATTTTTTTCATGGCGCGTTTCCTTTTTACTCTTGTTTGCCGAATTTCTCTCGGTTGTCCAGAACGAATCGGACCGGGATTTCCACGGTCGATTCTTTAGCGACCGGACCCATATGGGCCGGTATAAATTTCCATCGGCGAATCGTTCTGACCGCCGAATCATCCAGGAGAGGAAACCCGGAACTGCGCTTGATCTCCACCCGAGAGGCCAGGCCCCGCTTGTCCACCTGAACGCGTACTACGACCAGTCCCTCTTGGTTGAGTTGCCGGGCCCGCTCGGGATAGGCGGGGGCCGGGTTTCGGAGAGAGCGGAGCAGGTTCCTGATCCTGGCCCCGCCCGGCGAATAATAAGTGGTCGGATCGTTGCCGGGAACCGGAGAAGACCCATCGCCGGCGGTTTGTGTCTTCCCGGGAGCCGGTTTTACTTCGGGTCCGCGAAGGGCCGTTTCTTGTGAAGGGATCTGGATCTCCTCCGGATTCCTTCCGGCTGGTATTGGCGGGGTTTCGCCCACAACGGGCGCTTCCGGCGGCGCGGAAGTTTCAGGCAGGGCCGCCACCAACTGGATCTCTATTCCGCCGTAGCCGGTTTCTACCCCGTATTGGGCCGGCTGAAGGAATATTTTCCCGCCGGTCCAGAAGGCGGTCAGATGGATTAGCCCTGAAAGAAGAATCGCCGTGATCCTGTCCCCATGAACGGCCCAAAGGTGGTGCATTCTAACGGTCCCCCTTCGGAGACTTCCCTTGCGTTTGGATGGCCACTTGAGTGATCCCGACCTTCCGCACCTCATCTAAAACCCGAATGGCTCTGCCGAAAGCGGCCTCTTCGTCTCCGTGGATGAAGACGCTTAGCGCCGGGGAGTGGATCCGACGCCGCTCCAGCTCGGGGGCCAGGTCCTGAAGTCCGATCGGCTGCGAATTGAGATACAGTTCATCGGTGTCGGTGACGGTGATGGTCACCGGTTCGCTGCGATCTTGGGGGGTCCCGGTTGACGCTCTGGGCAGACGGACCTGAATTCCCTGGTTTTTCACCATCGACAGGGAAACCATGACGAAAGTCGCCAGGAGAAAAAAGACCACATCGATCAGGGGGATGATCTCGATCCGGGCTCGGCGTCTGGCAGCCCCGGCGGAGAGTCTCATCGCTTGGCCGGCTCCTCCATCAGTATCAGCTCCAGGTGCGTGGAGGCATCTTCGATTTCATGCCGTGCCTCTTCCTGTCTGGCGTTCAGGTAATTGAACGGGATCAGTGCAACGATAGCGATGGCCAGTCCAAAAGCGGTGGCGATCAGCGCTTCGGCGATTCCCCCGGTGATGACGGTGGGGGCCTCCAGAGCGCTGTTGCCAAGAAGGCCGAAAGAACGGATCATGCCGGTCACCGTCCCCAAGAGCCCCAGCAGGGGGGCCAGCGTGATGATCGTATCGAGGACCGGCAGTCCCTGGTTGAACCGCTTCAGCTCCTGGTTTGCCGCCCGAAAGAGTGCGTTGCTGAACGATTTCTCCCGGTGCGTCAACCCGTAAACCAGCGTCCGCGCCACGAAATCTTCGGAGTTTTTTCCCGCCCGAATCGCCTCGTCGATCTGCCCGGTTTCGGCGCTGGAGAGAATCTGTTCCACCAGCTCCGGTGAGCGTCTTCTCTTTTCGCGCGCGATGAAGAGCAGCCGTTCGATCACCACGGATACCGCCACCAGAGAAGAGACAAGGAGGGGCCACATGACCGGCCCCCCCTTCATGAAAAGATCCTTCAGCATGAATCTCCCCCCTTTTCCATGAGTCTGTCAGATCTCGAACTTAACCCCGGCGTAAACGGTCCTCTCCGAGGCCGGGTCGATGCCGTCTGTGCGGACACGGGCGTAATAATCCTCGTTGAAAATATTGTTCACCCCCGCGATCACCGAGACCGTTTCCTTGTAAACCTTCGCCTCCAGGGCTGCGTCCCAGACCTTATAGGAATCTACCTTGTCCGTCCCAACGGTCCCTGCGGCGTTGTTGTCCTGCCAGAAGTGCTCATCCACGAACTGGCTTGAGAGGGAGGCCTTCAGCCGGCTGCCGAGTCGGTAATTGGCGCCGAACCGCAGCAGATAGGTTGGGGCATAGGCCGGCTCCCTTCCGTCGTTGCTGCCGCTGACAAACTCGGCGTCCAAGATCGAAACGTTTCCAAAGACCCCCAGCCGGCCGACCTTCTGCCCGTGTTCGGTACCGGCCAGCGCGTCGTAGAAGCCGATCACGTCCGCCTCCGCCGCCGCTTCCCATCCTTTATAAATCGCCCGGCCCGAGTTGGACCTCTCGACATTCCCTGATCCGAGTGTTCGGTTCTCGATGAAGTTGTCGTAATCGATCAGAAAGATGCTCGTGTCGTATTGGAACCAGGGTGTTGGCACACCCCTGACGCCGGCTTCGTATGTCCACGTCCTGGATTCCTTGAGGTCCGATGGGGGAGCTTGGGTGCTGCTGGTCGGGTTGGCCAGATCGTCGTACTCGACTGGCCGGTATCCCTGCGACACGTTGCCATAAACTTGGTTTTCAGCGTTCAGATCGAATGTCGCTCCCAATGCCCCGAGTGGGACCGCTGAAAAGTCGGACGTGTTGATGAGGGACCGGTTGACGGTTGTGTTAAAGAGCTCTTCGACAGAGACATTCACGATGTCCACCCGGAAAGCGGGTACGACGCCCAAGCGGCCGAATTTGAACGCGTTTTCAAAGAACAACGCACCGTAGTTGGTGTTTCTGTCCAGGTCGAATTGCGCAATGCCGGAAGTCGTCTGCGGCGAGACCCCCCGCTCACGGGATCGGGGGCTGTCGGATGTGTAGACCACGAACCCGCCGGTCGCCGTGTGGGTATTCCCCCAGCCCTCCCAGGTATGGCGGAGTCGCGCATCCGTTCCGAAGAAGTTGAACTCCTGCCTGTCGAGATTGGTTGCTGAACCGGTCTGTCGCCGGCTGAACCGGTCCTGATAGCCGCCCCAGGATTTGACCGTCAGGAGAGTCTCCTCGGAAAGATCTTTCTCCAGGGATATGCTGGGGACGTATCGTTCGATCCATATCCGGTCGTTCGATGTCCGGGTGAGGTTCCGGTTGGCGGTGTATTGGGCTTGGGTAAGGCGGCCCGCTTCGCCGCTCTCGGACCGGTAGATATCGGCGTTGAGGACGATCCGGGAACCGTTCGAAGTTCGGTAGAGTCCTTTGAGGTTGCCCGAAAAGACCGAGTAGTCGGAGTTTTCTCTTGGGCCATTCGCCTGCCTGTGGTTGAAGTGTCCAGAATAGCCGAAAGAATTCCGAGTTCCCCCGAAGGAATGGAAGGTGGCGTACAGCCCGTTCGATCCCATGATGTGCTGAGTGCTGCCGGTCAGGATCCGGTCCTCCGGAGGCAGGGAGGTGACGTAGTTTAACACCGGACCCGGTTGGGGACCATAAAGAAGGGAGGAACCGCCCCGGATAAATTCAATCCTTTCGATTGACTCAAGAGGCGGTGAATAGTAGAGAGTCGAATAGCCGAACCAGTCCGATACGATTGGGATGCCGTCCTTCATGACCAGCAGGTATTCCGTCTCATGGGGGTCTCCCACCCCCCGGTAGTTGAGATTTGCGTGGCTCGGAGCGTACTGCTCGGCCACCAGAAGACCCGGCATCTGGGCGAATCCTTGGCGGTAGTTGTTGGCCTGTATCTGGGGAACGTTCTGCAGATAGGCGACCGTCGTTTTCTTGCCGGCGTAAATCCTGGCTCCCTCGACATCCGGTAAGGGAGAGCCGCTTTCCTTTGGAGCCGACACCGTCACCTCTTGGAGCGAGGTCGTTTCTTCGGCCGCCAGCAGGGGCGCCGCTGAGAAAACCGCCATGGCTAGTAAAAAGAGTCCTGCTTTTCTTGGAAACAGTTTCATTTTCAGTTTCCTTATGGAAACCGCATATCTCCAGTGGACTGGTCAAGCGCGGGAAGTTATTGCAGTGAGCCTCCAGGGGTCTGGTCAGCTTTGTCGAGCCGGATCTTTTCCGTCTTTTCGATCTGGATCACCTTGGCGTCCTGGATCACGATCTGGACCGTGCCGTACCGGATCGAGCTTATCGCGGAGAGGATACGGTCCAAAAGTTTAGTTGTCGGGCTGGGCGGCTGTTCCATTAGGGCGTGCCGGTACGTTTCTTGCTGCAGGCCGCGCACCGGCCGAAGATCTCGTGCCGGTGCCAGAGGGCGAGGAAGCCGTGCCGCTTGATCGCCTCGTCCTGGAACCGTTCCATCATGGGGCTCTGGAACTCGATGATCCGCCCGCACTCCACGCAAATCATGTGGTCATGGTGGGGGCGGTCCGCCTTCAGCTCGAATTTGGCCCCCCCGTTCTGGAAGACGCCGACCTCCGCCACCAGGCCGCATTCCTGGAGCAGCTTGATGGTCCGGAAGATCGTGGCCCGCCCGATCAGGGGGTCCTGTTTTTTCAGGATGGTGTACATCTCCTCCACCCCCAGGTGCTTCTCTGCCGCCATCAGGCACCGGAGGATCTCTTCCCTCTGATGGGTCAGCTTCAGCCCCCGCCGGCCGAGATGCTCCTGGAACCGCTCCTGGATGGAGGAGAGCCACTGCTGGTATTTTTCAGGTTTTTGGGCGTATCTCGGGAAGAGAGTAACTTCCGCCTGTTTCGCCGCCATTGATTTTGAGATTCCTTTTCAGTCTATTGAGAATGAGTCTCAATATTAGCAGAGGCGGGGATTTTGTCAAGCGGAAAAACGATTGCTGCGGGAGCTGTTTTTATCCGTCCGAGGGCTTGAGTCCCCGGTGGCTTCGCAGGGCCACCTCGATGACGCTGGTCAGACGCTCGAAAGAGCCCTCTTTGGGGAAGACGCCTGAGATGCCGTATTCGTTGGCCTCGCTGACGATAGGATTTTCCGGGTAGGCGGTCACCAGGATGACCGGGACCTTCTTGTCGATCTCCCTGATCTTTTTAAGGGTCTCGACGCCATTCATGTTCGGCATCTGGATGTCCATGAAGATGATGTCGAAGGACTCCGACTTGATTGACCGCAGAGCCTCTTCCCCACTGCGGCAGACGTAGACCGAGTATCCTTTGGATTTCATCCAGAAGGAGATCGTTTCCACGAAGTCCCTCAAGTCGTCCACGAGCAGTATTTTGATTTTATTTTCCACGTTTGTCTCCTTATGATGAAGAAGGCCTGCGCAGCGGCAGCGTGAAGAAAAATGTCGCTCCCTTGCCGAGTTCGCTCTCCACCCATATTCTGCCGCCATGGAGTTCCACGAGCTCTTTGGCGATGGCAAGTCCCAGTCCTGTCCCGCTGATGTCGGAAGCGGTACGTTCGCCTACTTGCTGGAAGCGGTCGAAAACCTTATGGAGGTCTTCCTTGGCGATGCCGATTCCCGAATCGGTCACCGATACCTCGACCATCTCCCCTTTCTGGACCGCCTGCGTTCGGATAAACCCGCCAGCCGGCGTGAATTTGATGGCGTTGCCGATCAGGTTGATCAGCACCTGCCCGATCCGCTGGCCGTCCATCTCGATGGAGGGGATGGTTTCCGGGATCTTGTTCTCCAGCTGGACCTGCCTGGAGTCGGCCCACGGCCCGAGGTTTTCGATCACCGTCCTGGCTACGTCCTGGATCTGGTTGAGCTTGTATTCCATCCGCATCTGGCCGTATTCCAGTTTTTGCATGTCCAGCAGGTCGTTGATCAGGCGGCTCAAGGACTGGAGGTTTCTCTGGGCGATGTCGATGAATTTCTCCTGCGCTTCGTTCAGGGGACCGGTGGACTGGTCGTGGACGAGGGCAAGCGCCTTCTGGATGGTGACGATGGGGGTGCGCAGCTCATGGGAAACGGTCCCCAAGAACTTCGATTTCAGCTCATCGATCTCCTTCTGCTTCGTGACGTCGCTCAAGACCGACACCATGCCGATCGTCTGGCCGCTTTCGTTCTCGATCACTGTGTTGCTGGCCCGCAGCACCCTCTTGGTGTTGTCGCTGCCGCTGGAGAGCTCGATCTCCTTGTTTCCTTCGGCCCCTTCCTTGACCAGAGAGATCAGCCGATCGTCTTGGGAAGAAAAGAGGGTCGATGCGTCCAGTTTTTTGCCGTCCTTGATATCCAGCATCTTCTCGGCGGCCGGGTTCATCAGAAGGATTTCCCCCCTGTTGTTGACGACCACGAGGCCTTCCGCCATGCTGCGGACGATTGTTTCGGTCTGGGTCTTCTCCGTCTGGGTCCTCTGGTACTTGTCGTAGACCGCTTTGTAATCCTGGCCGAGGCGCTCGATTTCCTGCTGGGTTTCCTGGATCTGACGGTCCTTTTGTTCGAGCGTCTCTTCGAACTGCGCCTCGATGACCGATTTCTGGCGGTCTATTTCGGAATGGAGGTAATCGGACAGGGCGGTGGCGATCCTGTCCTGCTCTTTGGGAGGGACCGGAAGGTTGGAAAGTTTGTCCAGCACCACGGACCGGATGTCTCCGGACAGTTCCTGCGACGCCCTTTGGTCCTGCAGGCGGACATGCAGTTTCTGATCGGAGAGGAAGAAAAGCCCCAGCGCCACAACGATCGCGATGCAGCCAGTGATTGTGCCGATGATGACTGAAGGGTCCGATAAATTCATCTTATTTGAGGGTAGTATAGCTGATTTCGCTTCAATAGGAAACCTTCACCAGGCACAGCCCTTTGGCCGGGGCCGTGGGGGCGATCAGTTTTCCATCTCTGTCCAGCAGTTTCCCGGTGTCGGCCGGCTTTCGGCGGCCTCTGCCGGTTTCCAGGAGGAAACCGACGATCCGGCGGACCATGTGATAGAGGAAGCCGTCCGCCTCGGCGTTGATGACCACCATGCCCCCGCGGGCCCGCACATCCAGCCGGTAAAGGCGCCGGATGGTCGAGCGAACCGGCCGGCCAGCGGAGTGGAACGCTTTGAAGTTATGACGTCCGCGCAGGGCTTTGGCCGTTGTTTGCATCGCCCGGATGTCAAGGGGATGCGGAACGTGAAGCATGTACTGGCGGTCCCGGACCGGACGGACCGGTTTATTCCAGATCAGGTAGCGGTAGCGTTTCTTTTTCGCGGAGGCGATGGCGTGGAAGGAGGCGGGGGTCCTCGAGAGGGACCGGACCGCTACATCCTCCGGGAGAACCGCGTTGAGGGCCCGCAGGAGCTCTTTCGGCTGCATTCTCCCGGAGTGTAAAATCGTGTGCGCGACCTGTCCCTGCGCGTGAACGCCGCTGTCGGTCCGTCCGGCCCCCACGACCCGGACCCGCTTGCCGGTGATCTTTTGAAAGGCCTCTTCAAGCGTCCCCTGCACCGTTCGGGCGTTCTTTTGCCGCTGCCAGCCGGCGAAAGAGGAGCCGTCATACGCGATAGTCAGCTTGAGTTTGATCAGATGAGCAGTTCCGCTATCTGAACGGCGTTGAGAGCGGCCCCTTTGCGGAGATTGTCGGAAACGATCCAACAGCAGAAAGCCCCTTTAACAGAAGGGTCCGGCCGGACCCTTCCGACGAAAACCTCGTCCCTGTGAGCGGCCCGGATCGGCATCGGGTAATCCGGCTCCTCGATCAGGAGGATGCCGGGGCTGTTTTTCCAGAGTTGCTTAATCTCTTCAATGGACGCCGGCTGTTTCGTTTCCACGTAGACCGATTCCGAATGGGCGTCCGAAACAGGGACACGAACCGCCGTCGCCGTGACTTGGATGTTCTCGTCATGCAGGATCTTCCGGGTTTCTTTCACCATTTTCCATTCCTCGCTGGTGTACCCCATCTCCTGGAACGGCCCGATATGGGGGAAGACGTTGAAAGCGATCTGCTGGGGCAGTGCTTCAGGCGGCGGCATCTTTTCTTTCCGGACCGCCGCGGATATCTCCGCAGCCAGCGCGCTGACCGCCTTGCTGCCGGCGCCGGAAGCGGCCTGGTATGTGGAGACGATGATCCGGCGGATGCCGTACTTTTTATGGACGGGTGCCAGGGCCGCCACCATCTGGATGGTGGAACAGTTCGGGTTGGCGATCAGGCCCTGATGGCGTTTGACGTCTTCGGGGTTGACCTCGGGAACGACCAGCGGTACGCCGGGATCCATCCGGAAATCGGCTCCATTATCGATGCAGACCGCTCCTTGCCGGATCGCCTCTTTGGCATAGATGACCGCCGCGCCCTTCTCCCCCTCCGTGCCTGCGAAAAGGACGATATGCTGGTCTTTGAACGCTTCCGGCGAAACCGGTCGCACTTGGTACGTTTCGCCGTCCACCTCGACTGTCCGGGCGGATCTGGCCAGAACCGTCAGCTTGTCGATAGGAAAGCGACGCTGTTTCAGCACCCGCAGGATTTCGATCCCCACGGCGCCGGCTCCCACAACGCAGACGTTGTAGCGGGACCGTTTCTGTATCATCTTATCCCGGCACAGCGACTTGGTTCAGAGCGTCCACGACAAGGTCCCCGACTTCGGTCGTGCCGTAGCCCATCTTGCCGGCGGCGAGGGACTTGAGCTTGGTGGCCGTCACTTGTTTGACCGCCTCCTCCACCAGCGTGGCGGCGCCCGGCTCTTTCAGATGTTCGAGCATCATGGAGAGGGCCACGATCGCCGCCAGCGGGTTGATCACGTTCTTGCCGGCGTATTTTGGAGCGGACCCCCCGATCGGCTCGAACATGGAGACACCGGAAGGATTGATGTTGCCCCCCGCGGCGATCCCCAACCCCCCCTGGATCATCGCTCCGAGGTCGGTCACGATGTCGCCGAACATGTTGTTGGTGACGATGACGTCGAAAAACTCGGGCGATTTGACCATCCACATGGTCAGCGCGTCGACGTGGGCGTAATCCCGGTTGACATCGGGATACTCCCGGCCGACCTCCTCAAACGCCCTCATCCACAGATCATGCGCGTAGGTCAGCACGTTTGTTTTTGCGGAAAGAGTCAATTTTTTCTTCGGGTTGTCGCGGGTCCGGGTGACTTCGAAGGCGTAGCGGATGCAGCGCTCCACCCCTTTGCGGGTGTTGACGTCCACCTGGAAAGCGACCTCATCCGGTGTCCCCTTCTTGAAATTTCCGCCCACACCGACGTACAGCCCCTCGGTGTTTTCTCGGACCACCACGAAGTCGATGTCTTCCGGCTTTTTGTCCCTCAAGGGGGTCCAGACGCCTGGATAAAGTTTGACCGGCCGCAGGTTGATGTATTGGTCCAGCTCGAACCGGATCCGCAGAAGGATTTCCTTCTCCAGGATACCCGGCTTCACGTCGGGATGCCCAATGGCTCCCAGATAGATGGCTGAAACGTTGCGCAGTTCCTTCAAGACCGAGTCCGGGAGGGTCTCTTTGCTTTTCAGGTACCGCTCCCCGCCGATGTTGTAATGGATCAGCTCCACGCTGAAGCCGGTCCGTTGGGCGACGGCCTGAAGCACCTTGATTCCTTCCCGGATCACCTCCGGGCCGGTCCCGTCCCCCGGTATGACAGCGATCTTATAATGTCGTTCCATTGTTTTTTGTCCTTATCTGGTCTGACCGTGAATGACTCTTATGTCCGGATGACTCCTGCCTGCGGGCTCGAGGCGGAAGCATAACTCTTTTTCGGTATCCTGCCGGCCAGGAAAGCGAGGCGGCCCGCTTCAACCGCCAGCCGCATCGCCTCTGCCATCATCACCGGGTTTCCCGCTTCAGCGATTCCGGTGTTCATCAGGACGCCGCTGACCCCCAGCTCCATCGCGATGGCGGCGTCAGACGCGGTCCCGACCCCCGCATCGACGATGACCGGCACGGAGACGGCCTCCAGGATGAAGCGGATGTTGATGGGGTTCAAGATCCCCTGCCCGGAACCGATGGGAGCCGCCAGCGGCATGACGCAGGCTGCGCCGGCATCCTCCAGCTTTTTCGCTACGATCGGATCGTCGTTGGTGTACGGCATGACGATGAAGCCCTCTTTGACCAGGATTTTCGTCGCCTCTAGCAGCGCCTCCGTGTCCGGCAGGAGGGTTTTCTGATCGCCAATCACCTCCAGCTTGATCAGGTTGGAGAATCCGGCGGCCCGAGCCAGCCGGGCGACCCGCACTGCCTCTTGCGCCGTGTGGCAGCCCGCCGTGTTCGGCAGGAGGGTGTAGCGGGAAGCGTCCAGGGAGCCCAGGATCGGATCGGCTACGCGGTTTTTCAGGTCGACCCGCCGCACCGCCACGGTCACCATCTGGGCGCCGGAGGCCTCCAGTGCTTCCCGCATGATCTGCGGGGAGGGGTATTTCCCCGTCCCGACGATCAGCCGCGAGCGGAAAACCAGCGATCCGATTTTCAGCAGGTCTTCGCTCGATTTCGTCAGGGAAGGCATCGGTTAAGTCAGCTCCGTTCTTTTCGCCACGACGGTGATGCCGGATTCCGAGACGTGGAAACGTTTCCTGTCCTCGTCCGGATGGTAGCCAATGACCGTCGAGGGAGGAATTTTAACATCTTTATCGATGATCGCCCGCTTGATTTTGCAGTGCCTGCCGACGTCCACCCCTTCCATGAGGACGGAGTCCTGGACTTCGGCGTAGCTGTTGATCCGCACTTTTGGAGAAAGGACGGAGTGGACGACCTTGCCGCCTGAAACGATGCAGCCGGGGGAAACCAGCGATTCAATGGCGGTGCCGATGCGGCCTGGCTCCTTCTCGCCGGAGAAGACGAACTTCGCCGGCGGGTGCTGTTCCATGAAGGTCCGGATCGGCCATTCTTTGTCATACAGGTTCAGCACCGGCGCCACCCCCGCCAGGTCCATGTTCGCGTCGAAATAAGCGTCGATCGTCCCGACATCCCGCCAATAGCTCTGCTGCTGGCTTCTGGGTCCCACCAGGGAATAGCCGACCACTTTTCTTCCCTGCTGGACGCAGCTGGGCAGGATGTTTTTCCCGAAATCATGGGCCGATTCCGGCCGCTTCGCGTCAGCCACCAGCTCCTCTTCGAGGACCTTCCTGCTGAAAAGATAGATCCCCATGGAGGCGTAGCAATGGTTCGGATCGCCCGGGATCGTGGGGGGGTCTTTTTGCTTTTCGAGGAAGCGCGTGATTCGAGAGTCTCTGTCCAGTTCCACCACGCCGAGGGAAGCGGCTCCCCCCAGCGGGACCTTGACGATTCCGATGGTTACGTCGGCCTCCATCTGTTTGTGGAACTCGAACATCTGGCCGTAATCCATCTTGTAGATGTGGTCTCCTGCCAGGACCAGGGTGTAGTCCGCCCCCTCCATATCGATCGAGTAGAGGTTCTGGTACACCGAATCGGCGGTTCCCTGGTACCACTGATGGTCCTCCAGGCGCTGCTGGGGGTGGATGATGTCGATGTATTCGCCCAATTCCGCGTCGAAAATGTTCCATCCCATCCAGAGGTGCCGCACCAGGGAGATCGATTTATACTGCGTCAGGACGTGGATCTTCCGGATTCCGGAATTGATGCAGTTGGAAAGGGTGAAATCGATGATCCGGTAGATCCCTCCGAACGGGACGGCGGGTTTCGCCCTGTCCCGAGTCAGCGGCATCAGGCGCTCCCCCCGGCCCCCGGCCATGACAAAAGTGATGACGTTCTTCATCGTCGGCATAGCGTTTCATTATAGCGTTTGGAAAGCCAGCTTCACAAGCAGTTGCGTGTATGGATGGGCCGGCTGCCGGAAGAGATCCGGGTTGGCTCCCTCCTCGATGATCCGGCCCTCTTTCATGACCAGCACCCTGTCGGCGACCGCGCTGACGGTGGCCAGGTTGTGGGAGATGAAGAAGAGGGCGACAGACTTTTTCCTTTGCAGGTCAGACAGCAGTCGCAGGATTTGGGCCCCGACCGACAAGTCCAGGGAAGAGACCGGTTCGTCGCAGATCAGCAGTTCTGGCTCCAGGGAGAGGGCCCGGGCGATACCGACCCTCTGTTTTTGGCCGCCGCTCAACATGTGTGGAAACCGGTTTTCCAACGCTGGGTCTAGTCCGACCTCCTCCATCAGGCCGTGAACCCTCTGGCGCACCTCCCGGTTTGCAATCAGACGGTGGATCTGCATCGGCTCCGCGATGATTTGGCCGATGCGCATCAGGGGGTTGAGCGAGGCCATCGGGTCTTGGAAGATCAGCTGGACTCTCCTGCGGAATTCTTTCAGGGAGCCGGACCGGAGGCGAGAGATCTCCTCTCCGCGAAACAGGATCTTTCCATCGGACGGCTCCAGGAGTTTGCACAGCAGACGGGACAGCGTGCTTTTACCGCAGCCGGATTCACCGACCAGCCCGACCGATTCCCCGCGCCTGATTTCAAGCGAAACCTCCTGCACGGCGTGGATCCATCCGCGTGCTGGGGAGAAAGGCAGCGGTCGCAGGGGGAACCGCTTGGAAAGGTCGATGGTCTGCAGGATCGGCTGGTTCATGGAGCACGGACCCAGCAGCTGACCCGCCGTCCGTCATCCGGTTTCAGGACCGGTTCCTCTTGAGAGCAGCGGGTGATCGATTCCGGGCATCGGGGATGGAAAGGACAGCCGGGCGGGATCTGTCTTAAATCCGGAACCGTCCCCGGGATCGGTTTCAGGAGTTGTTTCCCTCCGCCGACCCGCGGCACGCACCCCAGCAGGGCCTGCGTGTAGGGATGGGACGGGTTCTGATACAGCTGCGCCGCTGGCGCCGTTTCCACGATCCGTCCCGCGTACATCACCGCGATCCGGTCAGCGATCGGCGCAACACCGGCCAGGTCGTGCGTGATCAGCAGGACTGCCATCCGGCGGGTCCTCTGGAGTTCTTTGAGGATCCGCATGATTTCCGCCTGCGTCGTCACGTCCAGAGCGGTGGTCGGTTCGTCCGCGATCAGCAGAGCCGGTTTCCCCGCCAGCGCCATGGCGATCATGATCCTTTGCCGCATGCCGCCGGAGAGCTGGTGGGGGTACTGCCGTAGCCGGCTTTCCGGGACGTTGATCCGGACCTGTTCGAGCAGGGCAAGGGCCGTTCGCCTCCGGGCTGTTTTGTCCAGCTCCGGCTGGTGAAGTCGGATCGCTTCCTCCAGCTGTTCCCCGATCGACATGACGGGGTTCAGGGAGCTCATCGGGTCCTGAAAGATGTAGGAGATCTTCTTCCCGCGGATTCTCCGCAGCTGGTCCTCCTCCAGCTCCAAGAGGTCATCTCCCTCAAAAAGGATTTCCCCCGCGGTCACCCGGGCCGATGGCGGCAGGAGCCGGCCGATCGAGAGGGCCAGTATCGTCTTGCCGCAGCCGGATTCTCCGATGAGAGCCAGCATCTGTCCCGGGGCGATCTCCAGGTCTACCCCGTCCACCGCCCGGACAGGAGGAATTCTGTCTGCGATCTGGGTCTTGACGTTCCGTAGGCGCAGGATGGCGTCCATTTTCAGGAGGGAGAGCGCAGCCGCCGGTTCAACCCGTAGTAGCCGCGGCAGCGGATCCAGAAGTCGAATGGCGTCCGGCTGTTTTCATGGATGGCGATCCGACGGATGGCCCAGAGGTCGACCGGCTGGCGGCGAAGACCCCGGTTGGTGGTGCAGGCCGCTTCATAGCCGGCCCCGGCCGCCATGCATTGGATTTCCGGATTGAAGCCGCCGCCCGGATAGCTCAAGAAACGGGCCTGGATCCCCATCGATTCCAGTTCCTTTTTGGAGCCGGAGAGCTCCTCCCGTATCTTTTCCCTGGGAAGGGACGGCAGGTAGGCGTGATGGATCGTGTGACTTCCGAAGGAGATGCCGCCGGCGGCCATTTGCCGGATCTGGTCCGGCTGAAGCCAGCCCGGTTTGCCGATGTTTGAGACGATCAGGAAGACGGTCGCCGGGATCTTGTGTTTCCGGAGGACCGGATAGGCGTAAAGGTAAAGATCACCAGAGCCGTCGTCAAACGTGACCGCCACCCGACCTTTCTGGAAAGGAAGGCCTTTCTGCCTGTTGTGGACCCATTCCTCGAGAGAGATCGGGTTCCAGTACCGGGAGATGATCGACATCTGCTTTTCGAAGACGGAAGGGGAGACCGTCGGCGTGTCCCCTCCGGCGGAGGGATCGACCCGGTGGTAAGCCAGAATCGGCGGGTACCACCAGCTCATGACGTTTTCTTCCTCGCCGAAACCAGCAGATACCGGCCGCAGTCGTTCTGCCGATGTTCCGGGGCGGTTTCCACCTGGAAAAGGAGCTCCTCCATTTCTGGCTCCAGGCCGCTGGGATCGATCACTGCCCAGGAGAGGAAGCCGATCGGAACGATGCTCAACACCTCCACGGGAAAGCGGCTGTAGAGTGTTCGGAGCTCTTCCCTGCTCTGCCAGTTGTAATAAGAGCCGAAAAGAATTCCCTCGGAGGCGCCGGTCAGGGTTTCAATCGCCTGCTTGTCCCCTTTCCGGAAGGCCTCGGCCAGGTAGTAGCCGGTCGGCCGGTGGGAGATGAAGCACAGTCCGCCCGGTTTCAAGACCTTCAGGAGCCCCTCCAGCAGCTCCAGGTGGTTTTCCCTCATGTAAAGGACCTCGGTGCAGAGGACGGCGTCGAAAAACCCCTGCGGCTGTTTCGGCAGCCACGAGGAGAGGTCGGCCCGGACCGGCCGGAAAGAGGTTTTCATCTCGGCCGCGTGTTTCCTAGCCCGCCGAAGGGCCAGGTCGGAGGTGTCCACGCCGGTGACGTCGTGGCCAGCCGCCGCCAGGGGGACCGTCAGACGGCCGGACTGACAGCCAGCGTCCAGGATTTTCAGGGGTGGGTTTCTCTTTTCCTCTTCGAGGATTCGGGTGATCTCATGAAGATAGAGCCGGCCGAAAAAATGTTCCCCTTTGTTCATGAACATGTCGTAGTAGCCCGGTTCATCCCGCAGGATCGCCCGCCGAATTTTGCGGGCCGCTTTTTTCAGTTTCTGCCGGATCATGGACGGTTCTTCCATGGCGGTCAGCTCCTCCATCGCTGGCGCAGCGCTTCTCCGAGCATGTTGAATCCCAGAACGATCCAACAGATGGCGATCCCAGGGATCACGATCAGCCAGGGAGCCACCCCCAGCGTCGATTTTCCTTCCGCCAGGATATTTCCCCAGCTGGGGTCTGGCGGCTGGACGCCGATCCCCAGAAAACTCAAGGCCGATTCGATCAGCACCGCCGAGCCGATTCCCAGTGTGGCGCTGACAATCACCGGCGCCATGGCGTTAGGCAGCAGATGCCGGAGGATGATCCGCGGATGGGAGCAGCCGATGACGCGGGCCGCCTGCACGAATTCCCTCTCCTTCAAGGTCAGTATTTCGGCCCGGACCAGACGGGCGACCCCCATCCAGCCGGTCAGACCAATGATCGCCATGATGTTGAAGATGCTGGGCCCCAGAAAAGCGATCGCCGCAAGGATTAGAAAGAGGGTCGGAAAACAGAGCATGATGTCGGTGAAGCGCATCAGCACGGTGTCAATCCACCCTCCCAGATAGCCGGAAACCGATCCGATCAGGACTCCCAGAAGGGTGGCGATTCCCACCGCCACGAAGCCGACAGCGATGGAGACCCTCGCTCCGTAAAGCATCCGGGCGTAGACGTCCCTCCCCAGCTGGTCGGTCCCGAACGGGTGCTGCCAGGAGGGACCCAGCAGGGCCTCTTCCAGCCGGATTTCCCGGGGGTCCGCTCCGGTCAGTTGCGGGGCGAACAGCGCGGCGCCAAAGAGGATGGATAACAGCATGATGCTTCCGAGAAACATTCCGGAGGCGCAGCGCTTCTTCATGAGGCCGGCTCCCCATGCCGGATTCTCGGGTCGGCGTACGCATAGGCGATGTCGGCTATTAGGTTCCCAAGCAGGGTCAGCCCCGCCCCGATCACCAGGATTCCCATGATCACCGGCCCGTCCCGGCCCATGACCGCCTCATAGAAGAGGCGCCCCATCCCGGGCAGGGCGAAGATCGACTCAAAGATCACCGAGCCGCTGATCAGCCCCGGGACCGAAAGCCCCAGGACCGTGATCATCGGCAGCAGCGCGTTGCGCAGGGCGTGCTTGTAGAGGACCTCCGATCTTTTTAATCCTTTGGCGTAGGCGGTCCGGATGTAATCCTGCTGGAGCACCTCCAGCATGCCGGAACGGACGTAGCGGGAATAACCGGCCAGTCCGCCGAAGACAATGACGCCGACCGGCAGGACCAGGTGCCGGGCCGCGTCCGCGATCCGTTCCTGGAGCGGCAGACGGTCGGCCCCCAGCGAAAAAAGGCCCGAGACAGGTAGCCAGCCCATCTTCACTCCGAAGAAATCGACCGCCAGCAGGGCCACCCAGAACGTTGGCAGGGCGAAGCCGATGAAGACAAAGAGAGTCACCAGGTGGTCGAAGACAGACCCCTCCCTCGCCGCGCTGACGACCCCCAGGGGGACCGACAGCAGCAGGATGAAGAAGAGGGCCAGCCCGTTCAGGAGCAGGGTCAGCGGGATCCGCTCCGCGATCTTCGCCGACACCGGCCTGCCGTCTTTGAAGGAGCGGCCGAAGTCCCCCCGCACAATCCTTGTGAGCCAGTCCAGGTACTGCACATGCACCGGGCGGTCCAGACCGTAGAGCTTGATCAGCTGCTCTTTCGCCTGCAGGGAGACCTTGACGTTCAGATCGGTGATCGAGTCGGTCGGCTTGCCCGGCGCCAGGTGCATCACGGCGAAGCTGATGGCCGTGATCCCGAAGAAGACGGGAATCAGCGACCGCAGGCGAAAAAGGAGATATCGGCTCATGGCTCCATCCGGTATCGCTGCTTGTTGGACGGTACGTACCAATGGATCAGATTATAGCCCACACCGATGGCGGAAACCTCCACCTCCTGAAAACGCCGGTGAACCGCCGGCAACGCTTCCGGGACGTAGAGGAAGCAGACCGGCTGGTCCTCGTAAAGGAGCCGGTGGAAGCGGCGGTAGATCTCTTGGCGCCGGAGGGGGTCGAAGGTCCTGCGGCCCTCTTCCAGCAGCCGGTCGGCCTCGGGGTTGGAATAGCCGATGAAGTTGAACTCCCCCGGCTTTATCTTCGAGGAGTGCCAAAGATCGAACTGATCCGGATCCCTCGAGAGACTCCATCCCATCAAGATCGCTTCGAACTTCCCCTTGTCGATAAACTCGTGCAGGAGCGCGGACCACTCCAGGATCCAGATCTTCACCCGGATACCGATGGCGGCCAGCCGCTGCTGGATGATCTGCGCGGCGAGTTCTCTGGTGAGATTCCCCTGGTTGGTTAGGATTGTGAATTCGAAAGGGATTCCCTCTTTTTCCAGAATGCCGTCGCCGTCGGCATCTTTCCAGCCGGCCTGGGCCAGCAGCTCCTTGGCCCGCCGGGGATCGTAAGGGGCGGGTCGGATGGCTGGATCGAAGGCCCAGGATTCCTGCGGATAGGGACCGGTCGCTTCCCGGCCGTAACCCAAAAGCACCCCTCGGATGATCTCCTCCTTGTTGATCGCGGCATTGAGGGCCTGCCGGACGAGCGGGTCCCGGAATTTCGGGTCCCGCAGATTGTAGCCCAGATAGGTGTAGCCGAAGCTCGGATAATGGAATTTATGAAACAGATCCGAAAAACGGGGGTTGTTGGAGGATCGGGAAAACTGCAGAGGGGTCAGCCCCGCCGAGTCGAGCCCCTCCACTTGGAGTTCGAGAAAAATGGTTCCTTGGTCCGGGATGACCCGCAGGACGATCCAGTCCAGGAACGGCCGGCCTTCAAAGTAGTCCGGGTTGGCCTTCAGTTCCACCCGGTCTCCCCGGACCCATCGATGGAACCGGAAGGGGCCGGTTCCCACCGGCTTCTCCCTCAAAGGTGTTCGCATCAGGTCCGCCCCCTCCAGCAGATGTTTGGGGAGGATCCCCATCCCCCAGGAGGAGAGGGCCGGCGCGAACGGTTCCTTGTAGCGGACCAGCAATGTCCAGGGGTCGAGCACCTTCACCGATTCGATCCGTTCGAAGTCCCCTCGGTAAGGGGTGGGGACCGCCGGGTCGATCAGGCGCCGATAGGTGAACTCGACATCTTCCGCGGTGAAGGGGACGCCGTCGTGCCACCGGATCCCCTTGCGCAGGAAAAAGCGGATTTCCAGGCCGTCGGGGCTTATCTCCCACCGATCGGCCAAGTCGCCGATCAGCTCAAGATCCTTGTCGTATTTGACCAGGCCGTTGTAAACGAGGCCGCAGACCTCCGCGGAGGGGGAATCGGATGCCAGGATCGGGATCAGGGTGATCGGTTCCCCGATAGTTCCGCTGACGTAGGCGTCCCCCACGGCAGGAAGGTGGCGCTCCATCGCTTCGGGGAGTGATTCGGAGGAAAAAACGGCGGTGCCGGAGGTGAAAAATCCGACGGCCAGCAGAAAGAAACCGAGTTTACTGCTGGGCAGCGGCGGCCGGCTCTTGCTGCGGGACGGGATTTTCGGCAGGTGTCTGCTCGTTGGCTGACTCCGGAACGGTGTTTGAAGATGCAGGGGCGGCGGTCGCGCCGGCCGTTTCCGGCTGTGTCTCTTTGAGCGCGGTCTCAGCCAGCGAAGAGGCCTGGGTCGCCGGGACGCGGCTCATCAGCGAGCGTCCCCGCTGGACCGATAGGATCGCCAGCCCCAGGGATGTGAACATGAAAATGGTCGCGCAGACGGTGGTGGCCCGGGTCAGGTACGCCGCTCCCCGGGTGCCGAGGAAGCTCTGGGCGGCTCCCCCGCCGAAGGCGTCGGAGAGTCCCCCGCCCCGGCCCGCCTGCAGGAGAATGACGGCGATGAGCACGAAACACATCAGCACATGAATCGTTAGAATCAATCCGTAGAGCATGAAGCCCCCTTTCTTTGCAGAGCGGCCGCCTCGGCGATGGCGGTGAACGACGTGGTGTCGAGACTCGCCCCTCCGACCAACGCGCCGTCCACGTCCGCCTGCGACATCAGTTCCGCGGCATTGTCCGGTTTGACGGAACCCCCGTACTGGATCCGAATCGAATCAGCCTCGGTTTTGCCGAATCTTTTGTCGAGCCACGACCGGATCAGGGCATGCACCTCCTGCGCCTGCGCGGGGGTGGCGTTGCGGCCGGTCCCGATCGCCCAGACCGGCTCGTAGGCGATCACCAGCCGGTTCATCGAGTCGGCCGCTTTGGCTTTGTCCAGCCCGATCTCAAGCTGGCGCTCGATGACCTTCCATGTCTGATTCGCTTCCCTCTGCTGGAGGGTTTCGCCGACGCATAGGATGGGGCTCAAGCCGGTTCGAAAGACGGCCGAGATTTTTTTCTGAACCGACTCATCCGTTTCCCCGAAGAGGGCCCGCCGTTCCGAATGTCCGATGATCACGTAACGGCAGCCGAGCTCCTTAAGCATTCCGCCGGACACCTCGCCGGTGTAGGCCCCCTTCTCTTCCCAGTGCATGTTCTGGGCCCCCAGCAGGAGCGGGGAGCCCTGGATCCGGTCCCGCACCTCGGCAAGCGCCGTGAAGGGGGGGAAGAGCACGATTTCGACCTCGGCCAGCTTGCGGGATGCCCGGAGGATCCCCTCCACGAGCTGCCGGGCTTCCTGGATCGTCCCGTTCATCTTCCAGTTGCCCGCCACCAGCGGCCGTCTTTTCATCGGACTGAATGCGTTTCGGAGTTCGTCAGAGCGGCCACGCCTGGAAGGGTTTTTCCCTCCAGGTATTCGAGACTCGCGCCCCCTCCGGTGGAGACGTGGGTCATTTTCGAAGCCAGCCCGAATTTGACGACGGCGGCAGCCGAATCCCCTCCGCCGATGACGCTGACGGCCCCGGACCGGGCCACCGCTTCGGCGATCGCTTTCGTTCCATTGGCGAAGGGATCCATTTCAAAAACCCCCATCGGCCCGTTCCAGAGGATCGTTTTCGCCCCCCGGATCGCTTTCTGGTATGCTTCCACCGTTTTCGGGCCGATGTCCACCCCTTCCCAGCCGTCCGGGACACCCGGCTTTTCGGTGACTTGGACCCGGGCATCCGGGGCGAATCTGTCGGCGATCACATGATCCAGCGGGAGGTGAAGGGGGACCTTCTTTGCCTTCGCCTTGGCGACGATCTCTTTGGCCGTCTCCAGCCGGTCCTTCTCCACCGGGGAGTTGCCGACCTGAATCCCCTGCGAAACGAAGAAGGTATACTGCATTCCTCCACCGATCAGGATGCCGTCCACCTTGTCGATAAGGTTGTTGATCAGCTTGATCTTGTCGGAGACCTTGGCCCCGCCCAGCAGCAGCCAATAGGGCCGGGCCGGATTTGTCAGCACTTTGTTGAGCGATTCCAGTTCCTTCTGCATCAGGAATCCGGCCGCTGAAGGCAGAAGTTGGGCCACGCCGGCTGTGGAGGCGTGCGCCCGGTGAGCCGTGCCGAAGGCGTCGTTAACGTAGATCTCTCCCAGTTTCGCCAGCGCCCTGCAGAACTCCGGGTCGTTGGCCTCCTCCTGCGGATGGAACCGAAGGTTCTCCAGTAGCAGCAACTCGCCGGGCTTCAGGTTCCTGCTTCTGGTTTCCACTTCCGGCCCGACACAGTCGGAGGAGGTTTGGACCGGCCGGCCGATCAGACGGCTTAGAGTGTCGGCCACCGGCTTCATCCGGTATTTCTCGACCACTTTGCCGTCCGGCCTTCCCAGATGACTCATCAGGATCACCGCCGCCTTCTTTTCCAGCGCGAACCGGATGGTCGGCAGCGCCGCCTCGATTCGGGTGGCGTCGGCCACCTGTCCGTCCTTCAGCGGGACGTTGAAGTCGACCCGCATCAGCACCCGCTTGCCGGCCAGATCCAGGTCCCGGATGGTCCGGAATCCGCTTGCCGTCATTTGGCGCCGACTGCCTGCGGCGCGGCCGCCTTCTTGCTGGAGATGAATTCGATCAGGTCGACCACCCGATTGGAATATCCCCACTCGTTGTCGTACCAGCCGAACACCTTCACCACGTTGCCATCGGTCACCTTGGTCAGCTCCGCGTCGTAAATGCAGGATTTTGGGTTGCCGTTGAAATCCTTGGAGACCAGGGGCTGGTCGCAGTACTCGAGATACCGACCCAGCGGGCCCTGCGCCGCCTTCCTGAACGCCTCGTTGATCGCCTCCACGGTCGTCGGGTTTTTGACCTCGCAGGTCAGGTCGACCAGAGAGACGTTGGGTGTCGGCACCCGGATCGCCAGGCCGTCCAGTTTCCCTTTCAGCTGCGGGAGGACCAGGCCGATCGCCTTCGCTGCCCCCGTGCTGGTCGGGACCATCGATTGCCCCGCTGCCCTGGCCCGGCGCAGGTCTTTGTGCGGCAGATCCAGGATCCTCTGGTCGTTGGTGTAGGAGTGGATCGTGGTCATGAGCCCTTTCGTCACCCCGAAGGCGTCGTTGAGCACCTTGACGATCGGGGCCAGGCAGTTGGTGGTGCAGGAGGCGTTGGAGATGATGTGGTGCTTGGTCGGATCGTAGGCCTGGTCGTTGACGCCCAGGACGATCGTGATGTCCTCGTTCTTGGCCGGGGCAGAGATGATGACCTTTTTGGCGCCCCCCTTGAGATGTCCCTCGGCCTTCTCTTTATCGGTGAAGACGCCGGTTGATTCCACGACGATCTCTACGCCGAAATCCTTCCAGGGGATCTCCGCCGGGGTCTTGTAGCTGACGATCTTGACCCGCTTGCCCGCCACCACCAGGTCTTCCCCATCCGCCTTGACGTCGTCCGCCAGCGTCCCGAAGTTTGAATCGTACTTCAGCAGGTGCGCCAGGGTTTTCGCCCCGACAGGCAGGTCGTTGACAGCCACGAATTCGATGCCGGGCCTTTTATACCCCGCCCGGTAGACCAAACGGCCGATGCGGCCGAAGCCGTTGATTCCAACTCGAACACCCATCTTCTTGTCGCTCCCTTCCTTTTATTCTTCTCCGATGAAAATTAAAAAATTACCCGCCGCTTAGACTTGGTTTGACTTCGCGCAGGAAACGGGCGGCTGATTCGGGGGGCGTGGGGTTGATGTAAAACCCAGATCCCCATTCAAATCCGGCCACATGGGTCAGACGCGGCATCAGCTCAATATGCCAATGATACCCTGCCGGCGTCGGCGCCGCAAGAGGGGATGTGTGGATGAGAAAATTGTAGGAAGGATGTCGCAGGAGGGTCCGCAGCTTCTCCAGCGTTTTCCGGAGGGCGTCGCCCGCCTCCAGCAGCAGCGGTTCTGGAGAATCGGCGAAATGGGCCAGGTGCTCCTTGGGCAGCACCCACAGCTCGAATGGGAAGCGGGAGGCGTAGGGGGCGTAGACCAGGATTTGCGGGGTTTCCAGCACCACACGCGTTTTCTCCCGAAGTTCCTGCTGGATGGTGTCGCAGAAAATGCAGCGCCTGGTCTGCTCGAAGTGGGCATCAGCGTACCAGATCTCCTCGCTCACCCGCTTGGGGATGATCGGAAGGGCGATCAGTTGGGAATGGGAATGGGAGACGGAGGCCCCGGCCGGGGCTCCCTCGTTTTTGAAGACCAGAATATAGCGGAAACGGGAGTCGCGGCGCAGGTCCCGGATCCGGTCCCGGTAGGCCCGAATCACCAGATCCATCTCGTCGGGCAGAAGATCCACCAGATCTTTGGCATGGTCCGGCGTTTCCACGATCACCTCGTGCGCCCCGATGCCGTTCATCATGTCGTAGATGCCGGTTCCCGTCTTGTTCAGCTCCCCCTCGATCCGGAGGGCTGGGAATTTGTTCGGGAAGACCCGTAGCTGCCATCCGCCGGTTTTCGAAGGGATGGAGAAGATATCGCCCGGCGTCATCGATTCGTTCCCTGGACAGAAAGGGCATGAATCGATCCGTGTTTTCTTCTGGCCCGGTTCAAAGTCTTCGGGGTCCATCGGGTTGTCCGTTGAGATGATGACCCATCGGTGGGTGCTCTGGTCCCTGCGGATTTCAGCCATTTTTCCCCTCCTCCGTCACCGGCTGCTGTGGACGGGGTTCCGGGGGCAGAGGGAAAACGGCCCGGCGCAGGAAGCGGGCCGTCTCCTCCGGCGTGATCGGGTTGATGTAAAACCCGGATCCCCACTCGAAACCGGCCACCCGGGTCAGGCGCGGCATGATCTCCAGGTGCCAGTGGAAATCGTTGTCGATGGTCTGCCAGTAGCCCGGGTGGGGACGCCTGAAGGGAGCGGTATGAAGGATGTAGTTCAGCGGCGGATCGCCGAGGGCAGCGCAGAGCTTCCCGAGTGTTATCTTCAGGATGGTGGCCAGGTCGGATTGCTGGGGAGGCGGCATCCTCGTGAAGTCTGACGAATGGTTCTTCGGGAGAATCCAGACCTCGAACGGAAACCGAGAGGCAAACGGCGCCAGCGCCACGAAAGAGGCAGTCTCGGCCGCGATCCTTTCCTGCGTCTCGGATTCCTGGCGGATGATGTCGCAGAAGATGCAGCGCTGTTTCATCTGAAAGTAAAGGCGGGATCCTCCCAGTTCATCCCGCAGGCGAATGGGGGTGATCGGCAGGGCGATGAGCTGGGAACGGCTGTGCCGGAACCGCCCTTCTCCGGCCGCCTTGCCGTAATTTTTGAAGAGCATGACATATTTGAACCGGGGGTCCCTCTCCAGATCCACGATCCTTTGGATGTAGGCCTGGATGACCGACCGGATCTGCTCATCGGGGAGGTTCCAGAGGGACCGGATGTGGTGCGGCGTTTCGATCACCAGCTCGTGCGCCCCGATGCCGGAAACCGCGCTGTGGACCCCATCCGACTTCTGCTCCAGAGAGCCCTCGATCCGCAGGACCGGCGCGACGGATGGGATCACCCTCACGCTCCAGCCGGGGCTGTTGGGGGCCCCGCCGGCGGGTCTTAATGCCGTGATTTCAGGAGCCGTCTTGATTTCGTTGCCGGCGCAGAAAGGACATTCCTCCAGAGCCGCCGCATCCTGATCGGGCGTGATCTCCAGGAATTCGTCGGGCCGTTTGGCCCTCTCGGTGGAGATGATGACCCAGCGGTTCGTGAGAGGGTCCTTGCGGAGTTCAGGCATGGGACCTCCTTCGGGCGGCGAACCGCAGGCCCGGCCGGAAAAAGGGGTGTCCCCTTAAAAAGGGACCGGTGTCCATCTCCCTGCCCCCCTCGAGCTGCAGCCGATCGATCCGCAGCGCCCCTTTGCCGGTCTGGATCCAGAGTCCCTTGTTCGGATCGGCGCTCAAGACCGTGCCTGGCTCCGCGCCGCCGGCAGCGGCCGGGTCCGGCGTGGTTTTGAAGATCTTCAGGATTTTACCGTTCGCTTCAGAAAAGGCGCCGGGCCAGGGCTGGACCCCCCTGACCCTGTTATGCACGGACAGACAGTCCTGTGTCCAATCCAGCAGACCGTCCCCTTTTTGAAGGGGTGGCGCGAAAGTAGCTTCTTCATCATTCTGCGGGTGGGGATGGGTTTCTCCGGCCTCCACCCTCTCCAGCGCGTCGATCAGGGTCCGGGCACCCAGGTCGGCCAGCAGGCCGCTTAAGCTGACGGCGTCATCCTCCGGATCGATCGGGTGATGAACCTGCAAAAGAATGGGACCGTGATCCAGACGGCGGTCAAGCTGGAAGATGGTGACTCCGGTTTCCTTTTCACCACGGATCAGCGCCCACTGGATGGGGGCGGCTCCCCGGTATTTGGGAAGAAGAGAGGGGTGCAGGTTCACCGCCCCTTTCGGGAAAGAGGCCAGAAGTTCGTCCGAGAGGAGCCGCCCGTAGGCCACCACCACAGCGATCTCCGCCGCCAGCGGCCGCAGGGAGTTCAGGAACGGTTCTGCCGACGGGTCCTCCGGTTGAAGGACAGGCAGCGACGCCTTGAGTGCCGCTTCTTTCGCCGGCGAAGGGACAGGCCGCGAAGACCTCCCCTTCGGCCTGTCCGGCTGCGTGACGACGGCGGCCACCTCGTGGGACGACTCCAGCAGCTGGGTGAGGGCCGGGACCGCGAAATCGGGCGTGCCGAAGAAGAGGATCCGCATCAGACCTCGATCTGTCCGAGCGCCTTCTGAAGGTTCCGGTACTCCTTCAGGAGTTTGCGTCGTTTCAGGACGCCGAGGCGGTCGACGAAAAGCCGGCCGGCCAGATGGTCGATCTCATGCTGGAGGATCTTCGCCAGGAGGTTTTCCGCCTCGATCGTAACGGTGCGGCCTTCACGGTCCCACCCCTGCACGGTGACCCTGGCCGCGCGGGTTACTTCGCAGGCAATGCCGGGAAGGGACAGGCAGCCCTCCGCGGCGGTGTGCCGCCCCGATTGTTTGAGGAGTACCGGGTTGATCAGCACGAGCTCCTTCCCCGGGACGCCGTTGTCGCTGGCCACCAGGACGGACCAGGGAGAGTCCACCTGGTTTGCCGCCAGCCCCACTCCCCGCGCGGCGTGCATCGTCTGGATCATTGAATCGATCAGATGCCGGATATCGCTTGAAATCTCGCGCACCCGTTCGGCCGGCTGGTGGAGGATCGGAGCCGGTTCTTTTATCAGCTTGATCGTCGCCATTTTCTAAAGAGGATCCACGTCGACCGCCAGATGGCATCCTTTGGGAGGATGGAGGCGCTTTAGCGCCTCCCCCACCGTCATTTCGATTTTATCCGAAACAGCCGTTTTTATCAGGATCTGCCATCTCACCTGGCGCCGGAGCTTATGGATCGGAGCCGGAGAGGGTCCCACGATCTCCACCGGCTGGCCCTGGAGGTGCTTCCTCAATTCCTGGGCCGCTTTTTCGGCGAAGGCCAGCCCTTTCGGGGCGCTGGGGGAGCGGCTGACCAGCTGGATGAGCCGGCTGAACGGCGGAAGGTTCAATTCCTTTCGAACCTGGATCTCCTGGTTGTAGAAGGCGCGGTAATCGTGGCGGCTGGCCGCCTGAATGGCGTAGTGGTGTGGGGCGTAGGTCTGGACGATGACCCGTCCGGCCAGGTGGCTGCGCCCTGCCCGCCCGGCCACCTGCGTCAACAGGTTGAACGTTCTTTCGGCGGACCGGAAATCAGGCAGGTTCAGGGCGGTGTCGGCTGAAATGACCCCCACCAGAGTAACGCGGGGATAGTCCAGCCCTTTGGCCACCATCTGCGTGCCGATCAGGATGTCGGTTTCGCCACGCCGGAACGCGCCGAGGATTTTTTCATGGGAGCCGCGCACGCGCGTGGCGTCTGTGTCCATCCTGGCGATCCTGGCGTGCGGGAAATTTTTCGCCAGCTCGCTTTCGACCCGCTGCGTGCCGGTTCCGAAGAACCGCAGATAACCGGATCGGCACTGGGGACACAGCTCCGGCGCAGGGACCGCCGCCGTGCAGTAGTGGCAGATCATCTCTTTGGTTTCAATGTGGTAGGTCAGCGCGATCTGGCAGGACCGGCAGCGCATGGTGTGGCCGCATTTTCTGCATTGAGCAAAGGTGGAGAAGCCCCGGCGGTTCAGGAAAAGGATCGCCTGCTGTTTTTCCTCCAGCGTTTTTGCGATCGCCTCCTCCAGCTTCCTGGAAAAGATGAAGGAATGGCGTCCGCGGGGGATCTCCTGGCGCATATCGACGATGTCGATGGCCGGCAGGGGGATCTCCTCGACCCTCTCTTTCAGCTCCAGGAGCCGGATTTCTCCCCGCTGCGCTTTCTCATACGACTCGAGGGAGGGGGTGGCGCTGCCCAGGAGGACGACCGCTTTGTTCAAAACCGCCCGCTGGATGGCGACCTCCCTGGCATGGTAGCGGGGGGAGTCGTCCTGTTTATAGGACGGTTCATGCTCCTCGTCCACCACGATGAGTCCCAGCGACCGGATCGGCGCGAAAACCGCCGAGCGGGCCCCCACCACCACCCGCGCTTCCCCGGAGCGGATCCTCTTCCACTCCTGGAGCCGGCGGCTTTCCAGCATGCCGCTGTGCAGAAGAGCCACTTCTTTCCTCCCGAAGCGGCCCTGGAACCGCTCGATGGTTTGAGGCGTCAGGGAGATTTCCGGCACGAGAACGATGCTGGAAAGGTTTTTCTCCAGTGCCGTCCGGATCGCCTGCAGGTAGACCTCTGTTTTTCCGCTTCCCGTGACCCCGTGGAGAAGAAAGATCTGGTGCTCGCCGGTTTCGATCGCCTTTTGGATCGGCTCCAGGACGGCGCGCTGCGCGGCGGTCAGCCGGGGCGGCTCATGGGGGACCAGCGGCGCCGGTTCCTCCTCCTCGCGGGGCTTCGTGTCCGACTGACCTCGCCTGAAAGGGACCGGCAGCGCCGTTTGGATCGTTTCCCCCCATCCGACCTGGTAATGGCGGCCCATCCAGCGGGTCAACTGCAGCAGGTCCGGTTCCAGAACCGCCTCGTTATCGAGGACGGTGTCGATCGGTTTGACCGCGGCCACTTCGGGGCGGGCCACGAAATCGACGATCACCCCCAGCAGGCGCCTGTGCCCGAAGGGGACCATCACCCGCTGACCGACCCCGATCCGGCTCTGGAAGCGGGCCGGAACCCGGTAATGGAACGTACTCTGCACGGGCAGGCCGACGGCCACTTCCGCGAATTTCCGGGGTTCGTTCATTTCTTCATTCCCAGAATATTCATGACTTTCTGGAGGTCTTTCCAAGCGTCCGTCTTGGCCGAAGGATTGCGCAGGAGATAGGCCGGATGGAATGTCGCCACCATCGGAATTCCCCGCCACTCGAAAACGCGGCCCCGCAGCATCCCCATGGGGGCGTCGATTCCAAGGAGGTTGTTCGCGGCGGTCCGGCCGAGGGCGCAGATCACCTTCGGTTGAATGACGGTCAGCTGCGCCTCCAGAAACGGGTGGCAGGCGGCGACCTCGTCCGGTTCCGGGACTCTGTTCATCGGGGGGCGGCATTTGACGATGTTGGCGATGTAGACCTGTTCCCTCTGGAATCCCATCGCCTTGATCATTTTATTGAGGAGTTCCCCGGCCCGGCCGACGAAGGGTCTGCCCTGTTCATCTTCGTCCCGTCCCGGCCCCTCCCCGACGAAGACCACCGGGGCGTCCAGCGACCCTTCCCCCCAGACCACGGAGCGGCGTTCCTTGGCCAGCGTGCAGGCGCGGCACGCGAGCGCTTTGAAGCGGATCGGTTCCAGGATCTCCGCTTTGCTTTTTCCCGCCGCGGCATCCCAGCGAAAGCCAATCCACTCGATACCGAGCCGTTTCTGGGATTCCAAAAACCGTTTTCCCTGTTCGATGAGCGTGATAAGCTCCTGCCGGTTCATGCTCATGGCATCACCAGGCGGGTGATCCGGGCCGCTGCGTCCGGACAGGCCTGTTCCTTCGCTTTTTGACGCATCTCCTCCAGGAGCGGCCGGTTGTTCCGCAATTTCTGGACCCAGCCGGCCGCCGCTTGGACGTTCCGCGCCCAGACCGCCACCCCCATGGAGACCATCGTTTTTGCGTTGTTCGTTTCCTGGCCGGGGATGGGGGCGACCAGCACCAGGGGCACCTGTTTGGCCAGCGCTTCGGTGCAGGTGAGCCCTCCCGGTTTCGAGACGACCAGGTCGGCGATCTCCATCAGCTCGTCCATATTATTGATGAAGCCGTAGACATGCACCGGGTGCCGCAGGGACGGTTTCATCCTGACCAGTTTTTCGAAGAGGGAGGTGTTGGAGCCGGCGACAACCAGCATCTGGACCGGTTCCTGGGATTCGCACAGCGCCTTGACCAGTGCAACCACCGGACCGGTCCCCGCTCCACCGGAGCCAACCAGCACGGTGAAGGTCCCCTCTTTCAAGCCGAGTTTCTTGACCAGCTCCGGACGGGTGCCGTTGAACGAAAATTTAGGATCGACCGGTATGCCGATCAGTTTGATTTTGTCCGGAGGGATCCCCCGCTTTCTCAACTCTTCTCCCGCTTCGGGAGAGGCGACGACGTAGGTGTCGATGCCAGGCGCGGCCCACAGGGCGTGCGGCTGGTAATCGGTTACCACCGTGATAAGCCGGCTCGTGATCTTTCCCCTCGACTTAAGCCAGCCGGCCACCTCCATTGGGAAGAAATGGGTTCCGATGATGACGTCCGGTTTCTTTTCGATCAGGTAGGATGAGAGACGGCTGCCGTGCATGGCGTTGCTCAAGCGGTGAAGCCGCTGCATCAATCCGTTCAAGGGCCGGATGTCGGTCAGGTAATAGGCGATCCCCCACAGAAAAGGGAACGAATGGATCAGCCGGATATACCCCTTCGTGAACGCCCACCGGTAGATGCGGTTGCCTCCGATGAGAGCGTCTTTGACCGTGACGTCGATCTGCAGCCCCCTTTCATGGAAGGCGGCCGCGATTGCTTCGCAGGCCCGTTGATGCCCCGCGCCGGCCGGCACATGCAGGAGAAGGATCCGCATCAAAGCCTCCTCAAGCAGGCCTCCCCGGAGTGGGGATGGCGGCGCTTGGTTTCTTTTGCATTTCCTTGAGTATCCAGGGGACGGTCCTGGACAGGTCCGGGAAGATTTTGTCCGGACGGACGGCGAGTCGGCTGGCGCTTTTCCTATCGTGTTTGCCGGAAAGGACCAGGGCGCTGCGGCAGCCGGCTGCATGGGCCATCAGAATGTCGGTTTCCCTGTCCCCGACAACGATCGATCGGTTCAGATCGATTCCGTGTTCACGCGCGGCTTTTGTGAGCATCCCTGTTTTGGGCTTCCGGCATCCGCAGCGCCGGTCCGGATGGTGGGTGCAGTAGTAGGCCGCCAGGATCTTTCCGCCGTGTCGGCGGACGGCAGCCATCATCCGGCGGTGGATCTCTTCCAGCCGGGCCCGGCTCATGATCCGGCGACCCACGCCGGACTGGTTGGAGATGATCACCAGCGCGATCTTCCGGACGGTCATCCGCCGGATGGCGGCAAGGGTCCCCGGGATGAACCGGAACTCATCCCAATGTCTGATGAACCGGTGTTTGGGAGGTAGATTGATGACCCCATCTCTATCGAGGAAAACGGCCCGCTTTTTACACCGGTTCGCTTTTGGCATAAGTCATTTCCCACACTTTGATCCATTTCATGAAATGGACGAACGCGAAGAGTCCGCAGAAGATGAATCCGATCATTCCCTCCCGGAACCCCTGCTTTTTAATGTACAGCTTCCAGAACAGTTTTGCTGGTTTGAGGGTTGTCTGCCGCCAGATCTCTTTCATGGGGGGAGTTGGGTTCGATTCCAGCATCTGGCGGGCCTCCAGGAGGGTGTACCGGTTCTGCCTCTCCATGAATTCCTCCAGGGAGCCGAAGGGATAATGCTCCACCCCCACCGGCAGGGTTCCCACGGCTCCTTCCACCAGCAGTTTCTCATGGACCCGGCCCTCGTAGCGGGCGCTGCCCCTGTGAAAGAGGTGCAGCGAGAGGTGATCCCACCCGCCGTGACGCATCCAGTGGCCGAGAAAATTATTGCGCCGCCGGAACTTGTAGGCCGCGTAGGGTTTGGGTTCGGGCGCCAGCGATTCGAGCCATTTCCGGAAGTCCGGCATGACCACCTCATCGGCGTCCAACTGCAGTATCCAGTCTCCGCTGGCGGCTGCCGTCCCGGCATTGCGCAGTTTCCCGAAATCGTCGCTCGTTTCGTCCACGATCACCCGCGCTTCAGCCCGGCGGCAGATCTCCTGCGTCCCGTCGGTCGATCCCCCGTCCACGACAATGACCTCGTCCATCCACCGGACCGATTCCAGACAGGGTCTGATCTTCTCCGCGGCGTTCTTGGCCAGGATCACGGCCGAGAGTCTGCTGCGGTTTCTCCCCTTGAGCGATCCTGTTCCGTTGATGTCCGGCGGCCTTTCCTTCCCCCGGTGTTTCCAGTGCCAGTATTTCGCGAAGCTCAAGAACTGGTAAAAGCCGGCGAAGACGGCGACGACGTATCCCAAGAAACCGTCCCGCCTTCCCTTCTTCCCCACCCAGGTTCGGTAGAACCGGTCGCCCGTCCTCCACAGCGCCTTGCCCGCCGTCATCCGGCGGCCGTCCTGAACCCATTTCTGGGCTTCGAGGGTCGTTTGCCTGTTCAGTTTTCCGATGAAATCACCGAGATCCCTGTAGGAATAATGGATGATATCGCTTCGAAGGGTGCCCCATGGCCGGTCGGAGATTGCCCGCGGATGGACCGTCGTCTCCTCCCATCGAAAGACGGCCGGTTTGAACAGCTTCACCTGGGAGCTGGGGTACCATCCCCCGTGCTGGACCCACCGGGTGCCGATGTAATTCCTTCTGGGGATGGTGTAGATCTCGTACTGGGGGCCGTCGGCGAACAGCCGGCGGATCTCCTGCTCCAGTTCGGGGGTGACCCGTTCGTCGGCATCCAGACTCAGGATCCAGGGATGTTTGGCCTGGGAATGGGCCCAGTTCCGGTGGCGGCCCTCGATGTCCATTGTTCGGCGCAGGACTGTGGCTCCCATCGATTGGGCGATCGCCGCGGTGTTGTCGGAACTGTCATCGTCGATGACCAGTAGTTCGTCGGCCCAGGCGACCGACCGGAGGCATTCGGTGATCCGGCCGGCCTCATTTTTCGCCAGCACGACGACAGAGAGGGGAATTTTTTCAGACATGGGATGGAGGGGTTTCCACACGCGTTTTTGTGATCCGGCCGACCCAGTGCATCCACGAGCTCGGTTGTTTGTCCGATGAGAGGATGAGCCGCTGGAACCCTTTTTTCTTCAGCAGGATTTTCAAGAGGGCCACCGGCACGCAGACCGGCGCCGGCAGGACCTCGCAGAAAACGTTCAGGTGCCGGGGCACCGCCGATTTGTTGTAAGGGGTGCAGTAAACCCAGACGATGTGATCCTGGTTCGCCAGAAAACGGATCTGTTCCCTTTGCTTCAGAGAGTCGTCGAAATGGTTGTGCCCTTGCGGCATGAGCCAGGCGATCCTTTCGGACCGGGGCAGCCCCCATTTTTTTCGGAACAGTTCCTTGTTGGCTTCGAAAAGTCTCTCCTTGTCCGGGTTCCTGCTCATGGTGGCGCTGCCGATGTGGTAGGCGTACGCTCCGAGCGCGATGCCGCAGCAGTACCCGGCCTGGCGGACCCGCAGTGAATAATCAGCATCCTCGTAATACATGAAGCCGAACTCCTCATCCAGCATCCCCACCTTTTCCAGGATCTGCCTGGGCATAAGCGCGCAGAAGCCCACGCAGTTCCAGAACTCGGTCCATTCTCCCCTGCGCGGCCTGACCCGTTCCCCCGCCTGGTCGATGGTTTCGCCGCGGCCGGGCCAGGCACCGAATTCGTTGCTCATCGGGTTTAAAAGCCCGATCTCTGGATGGGCCTTCGCTACCCGGATCATCTCGGAGAGCCACCCCTGCGCGACCAGAACGTCGTTGTTCATCAGGCAGACCCAAGGGGCCGTGGCGCGGCGCAGTCCCTCATTGATCCCTTTGGAAAAGCCGTCGTTGTGAGTGCGTCTAATGACCTCCACCTGGACCGTCCCGTTGCCCTTCAGCCGCTGCTGGTACTCCACCGCCTCCGGCTCGGTGCTGGCGTTGTCCACGAGCAGGAGGCGGCTGGGTACGTCCGTGAAGCGCAGGATCCGCTCGACGCAGGGTTTCAGGAGATCGGCCCGATTCCAGGTGAGCAGGACGATGTCGCATTCAATCTTAGGAGACATGGGACAGCTCCCTGCATTGCCGGAGGATCTCCTCCTCAGAAGGGTTTTTCTGAAGGGCCGCTCGGTGCAGGAGTTTGAGCCGCTGAACCCAAGCCGACCATACCGGGTCATAGCTGATGGCCATGTGAAACGGCTTTTTCCGTTTTGTCAGCAGCCGCCATGTTGCGTGGAGACGCCAGCGGGAACCGTCGATTTGCCGCCAGATCAGCTGGGCATGCGACGACAGATCCGAAGGCACCGCTCCGGCGGGAGCCATCAGGGTGATCCAGTGCCCTTCCTGGAGAAGGCGCAGCGCGGTCTTTTCAGGGAACGGCCCGGGCAGCTGCGGACCGTAGTAGGTCCAGAGGATCCGCAGCCGCCGTCCCCACTTTTTCTCGAAAAGGCGCCTGTTCTCATCGAAAGAGCGGTTGGAATCTTTGAGATGGCGGAAGGATCCCTTCTCTTCATGATAGACGTAAGAACCGCAGGCCCTTACGTTCGTGAATCCCGCCCGCCGGACTCGGCGCGACAGGTCGTCGTCTTCGAAGTAACCCATTCCGAACGATTCATCCAGGAGGCCAACCTGGTCGAAAACCGATTTTTTGGCCAGCAGGCAGAATCCGAGCGCCACCGTCAGCTCCGTTGTTTGGCCGGAGAACCGCCGCAGATTCTGCGCGTACTCTTCCAGCGGCATCTTTCCGGGCCGGAATCCCAGGGAGTTGCTGGTCGGGTTGATCAGCCCCACGTTCGGGATCCGGTCGGCCGCTTTGAGCATCTCCGTGAGCCACCCCTGCGTGACGACGGTGTCGTTGTTGAGAAGGCAGATCCAGGGGGCCTGCGCCGCCTGGATTCCCTGGTTGACCGCCTTGATAAACCCCAGATTCACGTCATTGCGGATCAGCGTTGTCTGAACCCGTGAGGAGGCGCAGAAGCGGTCCAGCAGCTCCCTGGTCGGCGGTTCGCTGCCGTTGTCGATGAGGATCAAGCGAACCGGCTCCAGGGTGGCGGCCAGGATGCTTTCGAGGCATCGACCGGTCAGCTCCGGCTGGTTCCAAATCGGGATCACGATGTCGCAGATCGGTTGCATGCCTATCCCCGCGTCAATCCCCGCGTCTCCAGTTCCGAGGCCGCCTTTTGGACCTCGTCTTTGGCGGCGACATGCTGGCCCCACTGGACCAGCTGCCGCAGCCCGTCTTTCAACTTGACGGTTGGCTGGAACCCGATGGCGCGGAGTTTCGAGATCTCCGCATAGCAGTGTCGGATGTCCCCCGCCCTGAATCTCTTCGGTATCTCCGGATCGATGTCGTTGCCGTAGAGCCGGCCGAGCGTCCGGGCGATCTCCAGGATGGAGGTGGAGTGTCCGGTCCCGACGTTGAACGCTTGGCCGTCGGCCCGGTGGTTTTTCATCACCAGGAGGTTGGCCTGGACGATGTCGCTGACATGCACGAAATCCCTGGACTGGAGGCCGTCCTCGAAAATAAGTGGAGGGTTGTTGTTCTTGATCCTGGCCGAGAAGATGGCGCAGACGCCGGTGTACGGGTTGGAGAGGTTCTGTCGCGGCCCGTACACGTTGAAATACCGCAGGGCTACCGTGGGGATCCTGTAGGCGCGCCCGACCGTCAGGAACAGCTCCTCGTGATCCCTTTTGGTGATTGCGTAGACCGATGTCGGAGCCAAAGGTTTTTCCTCGGCGGTCGGCTGGGGTTCGAGCGGTTTTCGGCACCGTGGGCAGAGCATCTCCCATTGACGCCGCCGCAGCTGTTCTTCCGGTCTCACGGAGGGAAAGACCGGTCCGCAGTCGGCACAGCGGTAGGCCCCTTCCCCATAGATGCTCATGGAACTGGCGACGACCATTTTTTGAATAGGGAGTTTCTTGTTGACGATCATGTCGAGGAGGATGCTGGCGGAGCGGGTGTTGTTGTCGACGTATTTGTCGATCTGATACATTGATTGCCCCACGCCGACGCACGCGGCCTCATGGAAAAGGATCTCGATCCCCCGGAGGGCTTTAGAAAGCAGACGCCTGTCCCGAACATCTCCCCACAGATACTCCGCGCCGGGATGGAGATAATCCGGTTTCTCCCCGTGATGGACCTGTTCCTCCAGGTTGTCCAGCACCCTCACCTTGTGCCCCCTGCGGACAAGAGCGTCCACCAGATGGGATCCGATGAACCCCGCGCCGCCCGTTACCAGGATTTTCATCGTCGGCCCCTATGGGATGATGTCCAAGGCATAGTACGGATGTTCCTTTAAGATCGCCGGGAGGTCGTCCGGTTCTCGCAAAAGGGCCCTCGGGAATTTCGGAGGATCCACCGGGTGGATATTCTGCATCTGCCTGTCGGTCGGCCACTTTTCCCAGACATTGGCGACCCAGTCCTCTTTGATTTCATGAGCATGGCTGAACGTCTTGAACTTGTCCTTCATCGCGTCAGACGACCGGGCGTAGGAGAAGTGGTAGAAAACCGCTTCCTCCGGGGGGAATTCATAGACCATGCCGATACTGTTGGTCTCGTTCTGCCCGGTGAATCGCAAACGGTGCGGGAACCGAATGCCGAGGATTGTCCGCCAGCGGGTCATCTTGAAGATCCGCCGGGGCCGCCAGGACATTTCCTGGGCGGGGATCCGGTACCGGAAGGAGCGCCAGAAGATGTGGCACTTGATGATGAAGGTCCCCGCTTCAGGGTGCTGTTCGATCCCCCGGCGGATGTTTCGGACGTGGTCCTCCCGGTAAAACTCGTCTCCATCGACCAGCCAGTAGTAATCGGTCCCGTCTTCCAGGCAGAGTTTCAGCCCGGCGTTTCGGTGTTCCACCTCCGATTCCCAGATCCCCTTGACGACGGTGATCTTCGGATCGGCCGCGGCCAGCCGGTCCACGATTGTCTCCGTTCCATCCGGCCGCGACATGTTCCTGGCGTCCGGGTTGTAAGCGTTGTAAGGTGCTGTCCCCAGCAGGATGATCACCCGCTCCACCGCCGGCAGGATGGAACGGACGGCCCATTCCAGGTACTCCTTCTCATTGTAGACGCAGAAGACCGCCGTGATTTTCATGGGAAGCTAACGGGGCCCGACCGGTTTGCCGTTGGCGAACTCCTGTTGGACCAGAAACAGGGGGCGCTTTTTCAGTTCATCGAAGATGACGGCGATGTATTCGGCGATGATCGCCAGCAGGATGCCCTGGATGAAGCCGGTCATCCCCAGCAGGGCGGTGGTGGTGGCCCATCCGGGTATCGCTAGGTCGGTGAAGATCCGAGTCAGGATAGCGTAGGAGCCGATGACGAAGAGGGCAAGACCGTACAGGATGGAGAGGAGGCTCGCGTAGCGCAGGGGGGCCTTGGAAAAGGAGACCAGGGCGATCCGGGCCAGCCGGAACATCCCTCCCATGCCGACCCGGCTTGGGCCGCTGGCCCTGGGCTGTCTCTCGTAGCGCACGAAGGAGGTTGTCCCGCCGGCCCAGGCCCGGAGTCCCGCGAAATACCGCTCCCGCTCCGGCATGGCGTTGATGGTGTCGGCGATGCGTCTGTCCAGCAGGCAGAAGGTGCCTACCTGTTTCGGGATCGGGACTTCTGAAAGGTTGTCCAGGAGCCAGTAGAACAGTGCGATCATCTTTCTAGTCAGGAACGGCTCTCGCCTGGTGGTGCGCAGGCCGTAGACGATCTCTGATCCGGCGCGCCATTGGGCGTAAAACTGCGGGATCAGCTCCGGAGGATCCTGGAGGTCCCCGTCCATGACAATGACGGCGTCTCCCTTCGCCGCCCGCAAGCCCGCGCTCAAGGCCGGCATATGGCCGAACCGGCGGCTCAATTGGATGACGCGCAGTTCAGGAACGGAACGGCTTAACTCCACAAGCCGCGGGAGGGTTTCATCCGTGCTGCCATCGTTGACGACGATGATCTCGTAAGGCATGCCCAGACCGCCGCAGGCGCTTCGGACCCTGTCGACCAGCTCCCGGACGATCTCCTGTTCGTTGAACAGCGGGATGACAATCGAAAACATTTAATCCTTTCTCCGAAGAACGGTGATTCGGGGGACGTTCCTGTCGGTCCGGAAACGGTGGTAACCGGGGTCAGGTCGATTCTGCCAGGGAATGTCAGGGGCGTCAAGGAGAAGCTCACCGTAGCGCTCCTGGAGCTTTCTGTAATAAGGGGTCTGGCGGAAGTTTTCCGGGATCCAGTCCTTTTTCAGGACGATCCATTCCGGGAAGGTTTCCTTCATGAAATCCTCCGTGCTGCGCAGCGGCTCCACCTTCAGCTCCGTGTAGAAGATGAGCGGATGATCCGAGTAGGGGGTCTTGACCGTTTCCCCCGACTTCCCTTTCGCCCGCAGGAGCTCAACCACCGCGTCCACCGGTCCCCGGTAGGGATGAGTCAGCTCGCCGATCAATTCCAGCGGGAAGGAGCGGATCCGCGTGTCAGGCGATGAAAGCTGTTGCCGGACCGCCGGAATCTGCGCTGCGAGAACGGAAAGCCCCGAATGATGGAGCGCGTCGGTCATCAGCAGGAGCAGCGCCAGCGGGACGCCGATGAGGGCATTGCTGCGGACGACCCGAAGCCACAGAGCCGATTGCAGGAGCACGAAGGTCGGAAGGAGGAAAACCAGATACCTGAAGTGTCTCTGCTCCGGCATGAAGATCAAAAAGAGCAGTCCCGCCGCCGCCAGCCACCCCTGCAGCTGCCAGAATCGTCTGGAATCCGAGCCGGCGGCGCCGAACAGGCCGCGGAACCGTTTTCGCCACAGGAGGGCGGCGGCGCCCCAGAAGATCACCGGGAAGACGAATTTGTTGATCTGCCGAAAGTAAAACTGCAGATGCCGGCTGACCTCCCTCCAGTCGATCGTGCCTCGGTGGTGCTGGGCTGAATCCAGATAAAAGATCCAGGGGACCGTCGTGACGGCCAGCCATGACAGAAGAGGGATGATTTTTTTCGCGGGCTGCGCCGCGGGACGGTGCAGGAAGAAATGGATCAGCAGGGCTGCCATGACAGGGATGAAAACCCCGTGGCTGGAATGAAAGAGGAGGGTGAGCGCGCAAAACAGTTCCAGGCGGGATTGGCGGCACCCTTCGAGGAAACGCAGGTAAGCCAGAAGGGTCCATAAAGTGAAGAGGACGGCCGGCGCGTAATAGCGACATTGCCGCATGTGCAGGACAAAAGGGACGCACAGTACCAGCGAAAAAGTGCTCCAGCGGACGAACTGTTTGTCCGGCCCGGCCCGTTTGGCCAGAAGGTACATCAGCCACACCGATGCGACTCCCATCAGCGCGAACGGCAGACGGGCCGCTTCGGTTGTCGTTCCGAAAAGGAAGAAAGAGGCGGCGGCCGCGTACATGGAAAGCCAGGTATGATAGGTCCACGCCTCCCCCGCCCGGACCGGCATGGCCGGGTTCACCCAGTTGACACCGTCGAACGCTTTCGGATAGCCGAACCGGAGGATATTTTTGCCCAGCACGGCTGTTTCCGCTTCATCCTGCCAGAGCCGTCCGTTACCGAGGTTGGCCAGGAGGAAAACGGTCGCGAAGCCGACGATGAGGAGAAGGAAAGGGTCTATGGAGAGACGGCGCATCTTCATTGTCTACAGTATGTTACATAATCGTTTCCGCGGCCGCAAGGATCTCTTCCGGGGCGAGTTCCCGCAGGCAGGCGTTATTCCACGGGCACGGCGGAAATCGAAAGTGCTGGTAGCAAGGCCTGCAGGCGAGCGCTTTGGCGGCGAGCCGGTGAGTCGGCTTGAGCGACATCGGTCCGTAAACGGAACCGTCCACAGGGCCGAAGATGGTGACGGTTTTTGTCCCGAGGCAGACGGCCATGTGCATCGGCCCGCTGTCGTTGCCGACCACCAGCTCGCAGCGGTGCAGGAGGCCTCCCAAGAGAGGCAGCGATGGGGCGGGAGCTACCACAAGCGGCTTCGTTTCCATCCGCTGTTCGATCCGGCGGCAAAGATCCGCTTCCCGGGCGTCGCCGAAAAGGATGATGCCGGCCTGATGCCGGCGGGCCAGCTCGTCGGCGGTCCGCGCGAAGAAATCCGGGGGCCACTGTTTGAAGACAGCGTTCGGCCCCCAGCTGACCCCCCCGCCCGGCACGATGCCGATGCAGCGGGTTCCTTGTCGGATCCCCTGCTGCTGCAGATAAAGATCGGCCTGCTCCAGATATGGCGCCGGCAGTTGGAAGTCGGTCTGGACTGCGTGGGGTTTGGCCAGGTTCAGGAAGGAGAGGAGATCCAGGTAATACTCGTAGACCGGTTTGTCATGGAAACCGGTGATCCGCAGGCGATGGGTGAGGAACCGGCCCCTTCCCCGGTAGTCGAACCCGACCCGGGTTGTGATGCCGGCCAGCCGCGCGCACAGCCCGACCTGCCAGTTGAGCGACAGGTCGATCACCAGGTCGAATCGTTTTTCACGGATGGAACCGATCACCTGCCGGAGGTGCCGGATCCCCTCTTTCTTGGATCGGCGCCACGCCGTCCGGAATTCGTCCTTCTCAAAAACGTCCGTGTGATCCAGGAAACTCCACAGGGAAACCAGCTCGTGCGTTCGCCGGTTGCACAGGAACGAGATGAAGCCGTTTGAGAAGGCCTGACGGAGCGTGTAGAGAAGAGGAAGCGAAAAAAGAACGTCCCCTATTCCGTATGGGTTGACGATGAGAATCCTCATGTCATTCCTTCGGCTGTTTGGAAGACCATCTCGGGCGTCGGCGAAAGCAGGATCTTGTGGGTCCCCCATGGCCGCCAGCGTTCGAGCACAGCGGCGTGCTCCTGCGGGGCCACGATGATGGAGGGGGTCCCGACCCCCGCGGCGACGTGCGCCGGACCGCTGTCGTTCGTGATCAGGAGGCGGCACCGTCTTAAGACCGGCGGCAGCAACCCCAGCGGGATCTGTCCGGACAGGTTGAAGGCCCCCTCTTCCCACCCTTTCGTGAGCGACGGGGATTCGGGCACGCCGATGATGATGACGGTCTGGTTCGCTCGGACCAGGAGCCCGACGAGCGTTTGAAAATCGCTCACGGGCCAGCTTTTCGCGGGGTTGCTGGTCCATGGATGGATGGCCACCGGCGCTTTATCCAGCGGGATGCCGCGGGAGGCGAAAAGATGCTCCGCGCGCCGGCCGGCTTCGGGGTGTTCCGGAAGATGGAGAACCGGCGGGGAGTCGTCGGTCCCAAGCAGACGGCAGAGTTCCAGGTTGTACTCCACCTCGTGTCTTTTGCGGACCGCTTTCGAATCCGGGATCGTTTTGGTCAGGAGAAAGCCGAACTTTCGGCCATAACCGATCCGCTGGGGGATGCCGGCCAGAAAGCATGCGACGTGAAAAAGGCGAGTGGGATTGAAGATCACGGCGAGATCGAACCGGAAAGGCCGCAGCCGACCGGCCCACCGGAGAGAGGAGAGCCAGCCGGTTCCCTCCGATTGGCGCCAACTCACCACCCTGTCGACGTCCGGATGGCCTTCCAGGAGTGGTTCCAGCCCGTTTTGCAGAAGGAGAGTTATTTCCGCCTGCGGGAACCGTTGGCGGATGGCGTGGAGGGCCGGCAGGGTCATGAGCAGATCCCCCATCCGGTCGCTGCGGACGGCCAGGATCCGTTTCAAGCGAGGTTCGGAGGTCACCGGGTGACGGCTGTTTCGACGGCGCCGGATTCATGCCTTTGCCGTTGATCTTGAAGAAGCCGGAAAGCGCAGCCGATTCCGCTTCCCGCCAAAGCCCAAAACAGGACGGCCTGCCGGAGGGAGTAGAAATTAGTGTCGAAAGCGGATTGAACCAGGAATCCGAAGAGGCCCGCCGCCGCGCCGGTCAAAGCGGCCCGGGTGGACGGCTCCCCTGTTTTCGGCAGCAGCTGTTCGAAAAGGCGAACGAGGGACAGGAGGAAGAAGAACAGGGAGGGCAGTCCCGTCTCCGCGGCGATCTGGAAGAAGCAGTTGTGCGCGTAGGCGGGACCCTGGTTCGGGCCGGCGACATAGCTCATGTAATTGGCCATGAAGGTGTTCAGCCCATGCCCGACCAGCGGTTCGGCTTTGATCATCCGCCAGGCGGTGTCCAGCATGATGGAACGCTCCAGCGTGCCGGGATCCGCTAGGACGAAGGCGCCCAACAGGTCTTTATCTTTAAAGAAGAAAAAGATGGTCGCCGCGATGAAAGAGAAAATCAAAAGTCTCTTCAGGCGGGCCACGGCAGGATCGATGAGGAACAGCAGGAGGAGGCCGCAGCCAAGACCGAGTATGGCCCCTTTGGACTCGGTCCAGATGATGCATCCGACGGCCAGGATTCCCAAAGGCCATAAGAGCGCCTTGTGCGCTCGGGTGGAAGAAACCGCTCGGGGAAGGAGCAGCAGGACTGCCACCATGAGGAAGGTGGCCAGGTCGATCGGGTTGGAGTAGGGGCCGATCATCCGGTTGTAGGTGAGGGGTTTACCGCGGATCGGATCCAGCGCGACCCCGGGCCCGACGAAACGGCTGACGGCCCACTCCTGCACCACGCCGTAAAGGCAGACGAGAAAGGCGGCTGCCAGCAGGGCGGTGATATGCCGCTCGGTCATCTTCGGATGGTTGGCCAGATCTGCCAGGATGATGAAGAAAAGGAGGTATTCCAGCGTTTTCTCGAAGAATCCCTCGATGCTCAAGCGGGGATGTGAGCTGAAAAGAATCGACAGCGCGCACAGGAGCAGGTAGACAGCAAGGGGAGACAGGATCGAGCGGCCAGCCGGCAGCCGCCACACCGTCTGTTTTGTCCTCACCCAGCCGATGATCCAGGCGGTCAGGAGGACCGGGAAAAGGATTTCAATCGCCGCGATGGAGAACGGGATGACGAAGCAGAGCAGAACCGACAGCCGCCTGGCGGCCTCCTGGATCTTCATTCCTTTGGTACGGCCGCCGACTCCCCCGTTGGCAGCGTGGTGGCGACCATCCAGCCGATCCCGTTTTCTTCGCAATAGGCCTGGATCTGTTGAAGGAGCTGGGCCGGAGGGCGCGGGATGGCGATCAGAATTTCCCGGACGCCGAATGTCTGCACGATGACGCCCAGCTCTTCCCGGTTGCCCAGGATGGGAATCCCGTGGATCCGGCTGCCGCGCATCTCGGGGTCGTCGTCCAGGAAGCCTATGACGCGCCTGTTTCCATGTTCCGTCTGTTTGAGCTGCCGCAGAACCAGCTCTCCGGTGTCCCCCGCCCCAACGATCAGCACGGGAACCGCGTCCCGCCGCAGCGACAGGATCCATTCATTCAAAAGGCGTTCCGCGACCCGGGAGCCGCTGATGGTGACGAAGAGCAGGAGCCAGTCGATGAAGAAGACGGCCCTCGAGTATCCTTCAAAGCGCCACAGGAACAAGACGACCAGGGCCGACAGCATGGAACCGAAGGTGACGGCACGGAAGATGTTGACGAGGTCCGGCAGACTGGTATACCGCCACAGGCCCCGGTAAAGACCGCAGGAAAAGAGGCAGAACATTTTGAGCAGAATGATCCAAGGCAGCGATTTCAGGATCAACGCGACCAGATCGGGCGTCAGGTTGGCCTCGAACCGCAGGGCGTGGGCGGTGACAAAAGAGGCGCAGATCAGGATGAAATCGATGATGACCTCGGCGATTCGCCGCTTATGAAACAGCATTGTTTCGATCAGGATCGTGCGGGATTCTGCTGCCGGCTCGGCGGGGCCAGCATAGACCCTCACCTTCGCCAGGTAGATCCCTCCCAGCAGCAACAGTCCCATGGAGAGAAGCCAGACGCCGGCGATTGCCAGCGGGTTTTGGTGGGCCAGGACGACGCTCAACATCCCGAATCCGGCGCTGATGCCATAAAGCGTAAAGACCACCTGCCGGGTGGTAAGCCCTAGGATTCCGAGCCGGTGCGAGAGATGATCGGTCCCTCCCTGGAACGGATGCCTGCCGTGGATGATCCGGGAGATGGTGACGAAACAGGTGTCGAAGATCGGCACCGCCAGCAGAAAAGTGGGAATGGCCAGGATGCCCAGGAGGCGGGCGGGGGTGTGCCAAGTTTCCATCAGCGTCAGGGTGCCGAGGCCGAGTCCCAGGATCTGGCTTCCGGAATCTCCCATGAAAATTTTGGCCGGCGGCAGGTTATGACGCAGGAATCCCAGCGTGGCTCCGGCCAGAGATGCGCAGAGGGCGGCACCGGTCCATTGGCCGGCCCTGACCGCGTGCCAGGCGCAGAAGATCGCCGCAATGACGCCGATGCCGCCTGCCAGACCGTCCATGTTGTCCATTAGGTTGAACGCGTTCATGATCAGGACAAGCCAGCCGATCGTCAGCGGCACCCCCAGCCAGGGAAAGACCGGGATCTGGAACTGGATGCCGGCCAGGACGACAAAGCAACCGGCCATAATCTGAAGGACAAGTTTGGAAAAGGGGGCCAGCCGACGGATGTCGTCCCACAAGCCGGTGCCGAGCATCAGAAGGGTGGCAAGAAGGAAACCGATCAGCCGTCCATCCTGCGGAATCAGCCAGATCGTTGTTCCCATGAATCCCAGGGCGATGGAAAGCCCTCCAAGCCGGCCGATGGCCCGCCTTCCCCACCGGTCGTCCGCCGGTTTCGAAACGGACCCGACGGAAACGGCGAAACGCCGGACCCACGGGGTGAGCAGGTCGGAGGCCAGCCAGGTGAGTGCCCCGATCAGAAGGATCTGTTGAATTGGAGCCAAAGAGAACATAAGAAGCCGGAACCGGCCGTCATCGGCCGGCTGCGACTAAACTTGGTTCCTTCCGGTAATAGGCGATGACGCTTTGTAAAATCTCCTTGAGAGTCTTGGTCGGTTTGAACCCGACGAACGAGCCGGCCTTGCTGATGTCGGGGACCCGCCGGAACATGTCTTCGAAGCCGGCTTCATATGCCTCGCTGTAAGGGACGAACCGGATCTCGGAACGGCTGCCGGTCAATTCGATGACCATCTGGGCCAGCTGAAGGATCGACACCTCCTCCTGGCTGCCGAGATTAAAGGCCTCTCCCGCCGAGGTAGGCAGGTCCATGAGGGCGCTCATCGCCCTGACAGCATCGCCGACATAGAGGAAACACCGGGACTGCTTTCCGTTGCCGTAAACGGTGATCGGTTCCCCTTTCAGCGCCTGCTGGACGAAACGCGGGATCACCATCCCGTAATGACCCGTTTGCCGGGGGCCGACCGTGTTGAAAAGGCGAACGATGAATGTTGGCAACCCCTTTTCTTTCCAGTAGGTGTAAGCCAGGATCTCATCCACCGCTTTCGAGGTCGAATAGGACCAGCGGCTCTTCAGCGGTGAACCGAGGATCCTGTCCTCGTCTTCCTTTAAACAGGAGTTGGTATTTTTCCCGTAGATCTCCGACGTGGAGGTGATCATCACCTTCTTTTGGTACCGGTTGGCCATCTCCAGGACCACCTCGGATCCCCGGATGTTTGTCCAGAGGGATTCCAGCGGTTTTTTGACGATCAACTCCACCCCCACCGCTGCAGCCAGGTGGAAGATCCCGTCGCACCGCTCCGCGTATTTGTCCACCAGGCGCTCATCCAGGATGGAGCCGACCACCAGCTGAAAATTGGGATTGTTCCTCACATGAGCGATATTGTCGACGCGTCCCGTTGAGAGATTGTCCAGGGCGACGACCTGATGCCCCTGCTGAAGGAGTAAGTCTGACAGGTGCGATCCGATAAACCCGGCCCCCCCGGTTACAAGAAATTTCATGAGAAGGTTCTCCCCCCTTGATTGTTTGCGGTTGGGTTATCTTATCACGAAGCGGAAGTGGAAACCAGGGATTCATAAAACTTTTCCATATCCCTAATCAGCCGTTGGGAGGTGTACTTTTCCCTGACGAATTCCCTGCCGGCTTGTCCCATGTTCAGCCGCAGTTCAGGATGCCGGATCAGGTAGGCCAGCCCTCTGGCCAGCTCCTGGGCGTCGCCGGGCGGGACGAGGATGCCGTGCGCGCACACAGAGAAACCGCTCTTGATCCGCCCTCCTCCGCTCACCGACGTCTGGGTGAGGATCTCCCGGACTCCCCCGACATCGGTGGAGACCACCGGCCTGGAAGCGGCGAGCGCTTCGATCGCGGCGACCGGCGTTCCTTCGTTCCGGGAGGTGAGGCACAGGATGTCCAGGGATTCGTAGACCGGCAGGAGATCTTTTTGCCATCCGGTGAACCGGACCCGGTCGGTTAGTTCCAGGAGCCGGGCTTTTTGCTCGGTTTCCAGCCGCAGCTCCCCGTCCCCCACGATGACCGCCTCAAAGCAAGAGGATCCTTCGAAGGAGGTTAGTTTCCGGAGGGCTTTCAAAAGAAGCTCCGGTTCCTTCACCGGCACCAGCCGTCCCACGAAGCCGATCCGGATTTTCTCACTGGAAGGGGGTTGTGCTTCAATTTTGAAGAACGGATCCAGATCCAGCCCCAGCGGGATCACCTCGATCTTCCATGCCGGAGCGATCTTCAAGGCGGTCAGATCCGCTTTGACCGCCTCGCTGACGGTGATCAGGCGATTCGTCCCAAAGGCAAGGAGCCGTTCGATTCCCGCGAAGAGACGGTTCAGCCGACGGCTGAAATATCCCTCCAGGGCATGGCCGTGAAACGTGTGAACAATGACGAGTCTCCTGCCGGTCAGGAGTCGGTAAAGAATCCCGGCGCTCCTGCCCAGGGCGCCGGCTTTTGCCGTGTGGGTGTGAAGGATATCGGGGCGTTCCTTCCACAGCAGCCGGAAGATTCGGAGGAAGGCCGCCGGATCTTTCCACAGGTGTACGGATCTTTGCAGAGAAGGGATGGGGATGAACCGGCATGGATATTTTTCAAGGAGGTATCCGGCATCCCCCTCGGACGGCGAGACCGATCCAGCCGCCAAAATCGTTTCCCACCGGTTTTCATCCAGGCCGCTGGAAAGGATCGCCACGTGATGGGCCGGGCCCCCCACGTTCAGCCGGGCGATCACCCTTAAGATTTTACGCTTTGGCGTCTTCTCCATTCTTCAAGGCCCCCATTGGGAAGAGAAGGAGACAGGCCAGGATCATCGGTAAGCGCAGGCGAAACAGGGTTCCGACGTTCGGGATCACGAGGCCCAGGATCAGGGAGGAGAAAAGGATGAATCCCACCACAGCCCAGCTGGCCGCCTGGCCGTGCCGGATCAGCCGCCATCCCCCCAGCAGGATCCAGGGCAGCAGCAGATAAAAAACGAAGGTCTCGACTGATCCAAAAAGCATGAAGGCTCCCGTGGTGGGATAAGGATCGAACCATTGGTGCGGGAACGGAGAGAGCCAGGAGACGGCCAGCGCTTTCGGGATGAAGCGGATCAGGTCGTCCGATGTCCGGAACGTGCTTTCCGGGTAGATGGTGGAACGTCCCCCCTCGTTGAGGATCCCCAGCCGGACACTCATGAAGCTCCGCAGTGAGGCCTGGGCCGCGAAGGAGGAGACAACGGCCTGCATGTTCATTTCGACGAGGGTGATGGCCGGCCGGCAGATCGTTATCGGGAATATCTGCCTGGGCCGGATGCCCCATCCCCACGTCATGAGATCATACAGAGACCTGTAAGCGACCCGCGCATTCGCCGCCCGTCCGTTTTGTTCGGTGATCACTTCGCGAGGGTTCAGGAAGCGTACCCGCACCGGATCGTAAAGGGAGAAATAGGTGATGTCGCCGTCGTCACCCATCGTCGCCGATATCTCCCAGATGAGCAGATCCGCCGATTCCAGCATGGCGCTGTCTGCTTTCCGGTAATGGGTCCGGATCTTCGGCGCCTTCCATCGTTGAGCGATTGCTTTGAATTGACCGGCTGGCCAGAGGGAGGACCAGAATGAACGAAGGCTGATCCGTTCCTCCTGCCAAAGATTGGTATATTTTTTTCCCTCTATCCTGAAGGAGGCCTCCTGCCAGGGACGATGGATCTCAATCCGTCGGGGGTTAATGGCCCAGACCCGGACGAGCCGGGGATCCGGGATGTCGAAGAGCCGGGGACCGACCGGCCTCATCGAGGGGGTCGGTTTTTCTCCCTCTTTCATATCGATCAGAACGCCGGCGGGTTTGTAAAACTCCACGATCTGATGGACCGTCAGGGCCCGCTTCTTCATCGCTTCGCCGATGATGGCGTCCCATGAAGCACCCTCGTAGATGATGGCGTCCCATGAAGCACCTTCGTAAAGGATCCAGGATTCCGAGGCCGCTTGTTGATCGAAAAGAGCTTTGAGCCGGCCGGTCCGGTCGATCGCGTAGTCAATGGTAAACCACCTCTGCGGATAAGGGGTCTGGTACGCGAAAACCATGCTCCCCACCGACACGCAGGAGATCAGAACAGCCATCGTTGCGGGTCCCGCCCGGCGCCGGATGAGCGACCAAAGCAGACCGGCTCCGAATGCCATCGCCACCGAAAGGGCGAGAGCGATCCCAAGGTAGGACCGGAATTTGGTGGTGGCGGCCATCGAGAAGGCCAGCAACAGGAACCATCCAACCCGCCGAAGCCATGGTTGTTCCTGCCGGATGGAGGCCGATTGCCACAGGGCGATACTGGCCAGCAGGATCGATAAAACGAAAAAGCCGCAGAGGGTGTCCTTGAGAAGCTGTGTCGCCCAGAGGATGCCGGAGGGCCACAGGGCGACCAGCCATGCCGCCAGCAGGGCGCTCCTTTTGTTGAACAGCCGCTCCACGATTTTGTAGGCGAGGAGGACCTGGAGGATCGAGAACCAGACGTTGGCTAGGATGCCGAAGAGGGGATGCACTCCGAACAGCCAGTAGATGACAGCCAGGAAGAGGTAATACTCGATGGCCCCGTGGGTATAGACGGGGTACGGGGCCCCTGTCATCCAGGAAAACCAGGTCCCTTCCCCGTAGAGGTGGGCCGCCAGGGAGTCCATGGCGAACCACCAGTAGCCGGGGACCTCATGCTGTTGAAAAATGAAAAGCGGCCAGCGGAAGAAAGAACAGAAATACAGCCCGAAGGCGGCGGCCAGCCGCAGGCCCGCCGCCGTCAGGATCAGCCGCCACAGCGTCCGGTCTGGTTTCATCGAACCGGCGATCAGGAAGCCCCACCAGGCCAGGCCGAGAAAGAGGAATGTCCCAGCCAGCAGAGGGATTGATGTCGGGGCGAACCACCAGCCGGCAAGAACAGCGATGCTGATGATCCACTTCCATTTGGATTTCATGGGAGGCGGCCCGTTTCCGCGACGGCGCTGTCCTCCCTCACCCGCGGTCTTTCATCTATGAACTGCTGGAGCCACAGCTCCAGCATCAGCAGCGCCCAGAGGCGGTGTCCGTGGTCCTTCATGCCGGAGGTGTGCTGGTCGACCAAAGTTTTAATGCCTTCCTTACGGATGTAAGCGTGGAGATTGGCTGTGTCGGAAAGAAGGATTCCTTCAAGCCACTGGCGCAGAGGGTCCCGAAACCACTGGGCAACCGGGATGGCGAACCCCTGCTTGGGTCTGTTCAGGTGGTCGGCCGGCAGGAACTCCTTCTGCGTTTCCTTCAGGAGAAACTTTAATGTCCGGCCTGGCACCTTCATCCGGCCCGGCAAAGAGGCGGTGAACTCCAATAACACCTGGTCCAGCAGAGGGGACCTGGCCTCCAGGCCGTGCGCCATGGAGCAGATGTCCATTTTAACGAGCAGGTCATTCGGCAGATAAAAGGAGGTGTCCACGGCGAGCGCGGCATCCACGCCGTCCAGCTCCTCAAGTCCCCGGAAAGAGAGGCGCATCAGCTCCGCAGAGTCTTCGGCGCCGGTCTGGGTTCGCATGAAGGGGGTGTACAGGCGGCGCTTCTCCTCTTCGGAAAAAAGCCCAATCCAGGAGACCCACCGCTCGGCCCTCGGTCGGCTGGCTCCCTGGAAGAATCTTTTCGGGCTCATCCGGCCGTTGGCGAAGGCCAGCCGGTCCGGCCAGGAGCCGAGGACCGGGTCCAGCAGGCCCCGGCGAAGCCATGCTGGCAGATCGCCGTAGCAATCGGCCAGACGCATCGCCAACTGCCTGTAATAGCCGCCGAACGCCTCATCCCCCCCGTCGCCATTGAGGACGACGGTCACTTCTCTTCTAGCCATCTCGGCCAGGTAATAGGTCGGCAGGGCGGAGGAATCGGCGAACGGCTCCCCGAACTGTCTGACCAGCGTCGGGATGACGGAGGAGGCATCCGGCCGGACGATCTGCTCCCGGTGGTCGGTGTTGAACCGGCGGGCGACCACTCCGGCGTGCGGCAGTTCGTTGAACTGGGACTCCTCGAAGCCGATGGAAAAGGTCTTGATCCGGCGGTTCGCCAGTCGGCTGGCAATCGACACGACGGCGGAGGAGTCTACCCCTCCGCTTAAAAGAACCCCCAGCGGCACGTCGGAACGCAGCCGCAGACGGACCGATTCCTCCAGGAGCCGCTGTGTTTCACAAACTGCTTCATCCAGCTGGATCTTTCTCTTTGTGTGGAAATTGAGGTTCCAGTAGCGGGTGATCTGCAGCTGCCGCCCATCATAAAGGGCGTAATGGGCCGGAGGGAGCTTCCGGATCCCTTCGAAGGCGGTCCGGGGGGCCGGCACGCACATGAATGTCAGGTAATGGTGGATCGCGGCCGCGTCCAGCCGGCTTTTCAGATCCGGGTGCTGCAGGAGGGAATCCATCTGGGAGGAGAAGATCAGCCGTCCGTTCTGATGGGTGTAGACAAGGGGTTTCTTGCCGAGCCGGTCCCTGGCCAGCATCAGCCGCTGACGCTTCTGGTCCCAGAGGGCAAAAGCGAACATCCCCCGGAACCGGGTCACGCAGTCGGGGCCCTGCTCCTCGTAGGCCTGGAGGATCACTTCGGTGTCCGACTTCGTCCGGAAGCTCCGCCCCCGGGCGATCAACTCTTCCCGGAGTTCCTTGTAGTTGTAGATCTCGCCATTGAAGACGATCCATAAGGACTCATCCGGCGATCCCATCGGCTGGATGCCGGCATCCAGGTCGATGACCTTCAGGCGCCGGTGACCGAAGGCGGCGCTGATCTGCCCCTGCCCGGATCCCAAGCGGGCGGCGGGATTGAAATAATATCCTTCCGCGTCCGGTCCCCTGTGGGCGAGGGCGCTGGTCATGCGGCGCAGCAACGTCTTGTCAACCGGCCCGCCTGCCGCGTCAACTATTCCTGCAATACCGCACATGCGTCCAGTTCTTTCTCCCGTTCAATGGAACTGCGGTTCAAGCGATACCAGCGGATGGTTTTCTCAAGGCCAACCTCAAGGGGAGTCCGCGCCCTGAACCCGAAGCCGGCCACCGCCTTGGAGGTATCCAGCCGCCGTTTGGGCTGTCCGTCCGGCTGGGAGGCGTCCCACAGGATCTCTCCCTTGAAGCCGATCAGATCGGCGATTTTTTCGGCCAGGTTTTTGATGGAGATCTCCAGCCCCGATCCAAGGTTCACCGGTTCCAGGGAATCGTATTTCTCGGCGGCCATGACGATCCCCTCCGCGCAGTCTTCGACGTAAAGGAACTCCCTGGTCGGGGTGCCTGTTCCCCAGAGGGTCACCTGTTTCTTTTTCTTCTCCGTCGCCTCGGAGAATTTCCGGACCATGGCCGGGATTACGTGGGAGGTCTGCAGGTTGAAGTTATCCCCCGGCCCGAAGAGGTTGACCGGGATCAGACTGATGCCGTGGAAATCGGGGTACTGTTTCCGGTAGGCCTGAATCTGGGCGATCAGCACCTTTTTGGCGATCCCGTACGGGGCGTTGGTCTCCTCCGGGTAGCCATTCCACAGGTCCTCTTCTTTAAACGGGACCGGCGTGAATTTTGGATAGGAGCAGGTGGTGCCGATGAGGACGAACTTTTTGACGCCGAATTGCCGGGCCATCTCGATCACCTGCAGGCCCATGATCGCGTTGTCGTAGAGAAAGGTTCCCGGGGCGCGCCGGTTGGCACCGATCCCACCCACCACCGCCGCCGCGTGGATCAGGATTTCCGGGCGGGATTTTTTATACATCCGGACGACCGCTTCCCGTTGCCGCAGGTCAAACTCCCGGCGGCGCGGGATGAAGAGGTTTCGACAGCCCATTTCTTTCAAGAGGGTCGCGATGTGAGAGCCGAGGAACCCGCTCCCTCCCGTGAGGGTTACCCTTTTGCTCTTCCAGAACGCTGTTTTCATCAAATCCAGCGCTTGAGTCGGTAATAGACGAGAGCCAGGTATTCGTGCAGAATACCCAGCAGCTGTTCCCATGTCATGCCGATCCGTTTCCTGGCGTAGAAAAGGGAGTTGTCGACCGGGACGCTGATGACGTTCAGCTGCGGCTTCTGTTTGGCGAACGTCAGCTCCGCTCGGCGCATGTGATAGGGGGAGCTGACCAGCAGGATCGACTGCCAGCCGTTGGCCGAGGCGATTTCGGCGACCTGGAGGGCATTTTCACGCGTGTTGGCCGCTTCCGTTTCGAGGAGGATGTCTGAAGCCGGCACCCCGAGGGAGACGGCCAGCGCCTTCATCACTTCCGGTTCGTGAAAGATATGGATGTAGCCGGAGGAGAAGAGGATCTTTCCGGCCAGCCCGCGCCGGTAAAGCGCCACCGCCTGCTGGACCCTCTCCTCATACCCCTGCCCCGCTTTGCCCGATTCCCCGACGCCGCCGCCGAGCACCACGATCGCGTCAGCTGGCCGCGGCGGTTCCGATATCTTCAGGGGGGAGGCGGCCCACCAGGGAAGCGGCGTATAAAGAAGGAGTCCAACCAGGGCCGCCGCCCCCACGACCGATTTGATCACTCGTCTCTGGGCCGTCCGGGTGAAATCGATGAACTGTTCCCGCCAGCGCAGTTGCCGGCCGGCGGCACGCTCCTGGATTGTGCGGTCGATCAGCTCCGTCATCTTCTGGATCCTGGACAGCCAGCCGTTTTCCCTGGCGATGGCGGTCAGCCGCCCGGCGTCGTGATGCCGGATCGATTCACGGATCCGGCCGCCGAACTCCTCCGGGGAGGCGGCGATCCGGATCGTTTCGCCGTGGGTCTGATTGAAAAGCATGATCTCTTTCAGAGGGGTAGAGACCACCGGTTTGCCCATGGCCAGATACTCGTTCGTTTTCGTCGGGTAGACGTTGTCGGTGTAGTCGGTCAGCCGGTACGGGATGATGCCGGCATCGAAGCAGCGGATGTAATCCGGCAGCGATTCGTGCGGTTTGGTTCCCAGCAGATGGATGTTGCCGATCCCTCGGATCGGCCGAATGTCGGTTTGGACCGGGCCGATGAGGACGAATTGCAGATCAGGGCAGAGCCGGGCGGTCTCCTTCAGCAGGTTGAGGTCCACCCATTGGTGGATCCCTCCGACATATCCGGCACGCGGCCGCGGGATCCGGGCGATATCGGCCGGTTCCGGGCGCTGCGGTCCCTCCCGGTGCTTCTCGAAAGTTTCGTAATCCACCCCGAACGGGAACAGATGGACTTTTTTGCTGTGCGCCGAGGCGTAATCCTTCAGCTGGTGGGATGTCACGAAGACGAGGTCCGCTTTTCGGAACATCTGACTTTCGGCCCGCCGGATCTTCCGGGCCGCCGGGGAACTGGCGGCGAAGTTGTCGATGCAGTAGTAGATAACCGCCTGGGGATTGATCGCATCTATCAGGTTCATCGCCAGCGGGGTTGGCAGGAAGGTCCAGACGACCGGATTGCCGAACTGCACCACCTTCATCCATCGGCGCAGGTCCTGGAGGATCATCCACCGGTTGATCCATCTGGCCAGGCGGGAATAGGGAAAGGGCAGCCCCAGCGGTGAATAGACGTACAGATTCGGCATCTCCTGGCGGAACCCCCGGACGCTCTTGAGCCATCTCATCAGCCGTTTTTTCAGGCGAGGGGTGTCGGACAGCGTGACGGACCGGATGCCGGTGTTCTCGATGAACAGGACCCGGTTTCCCTGCTCCGCGAGGGTCGACATGATCTGCTGGTGTCCCTGCCAGATGAAATCCCAGTCAATGGAGGAGATGCAGACGATGTCCTGCACGGACGCCCCCTTTGTTCCGGCTGGGGGGGCTGCCTCCTCTATTTCCTGATGGAGCTGTTTCATTGGAGTTTCAGAATCCCCCGGAAAGCCGGCGCGTGAGGGGCCAGCTGCTGGAGCGGCCAGGTCCACCGGGTTGCTACAAAGAAGTTGATGGCTCCCCGGGCGATTGCTTCAACGGGCCCTGTCCGCAGAGACCGGAATTGGGCCAAAAGCTCCCGGAACTCTGCTTCCGTCAATCGCATGTCCATCAGATCCAAGACAGTTCGGTACCTCCCCGAGGTATGGCCGTTGGACGCCGGTTTTCCGTTGGAGCCGCTTTTGCTGAAATGGAGACTGATGCTGTAAGCCATCAGCCAAAAAAGATAGCGGTTGATCAGGTGGCGCCAGCCGCTGACCAGGGTTTCGTGTTTCGGCCAGCGCTTCAGGTGATTGTCGCAATAGGTCAGAAGAGCCCTTTGGTAGTCCTGCGCGATGGAGAGGATCGATTTGCGGCTGTGGGAACGGGTGTGGAGCCGGTAGAAATAGAGCCGCTTGGGGATATGCCCCACGGAAGCCCGTTCCGAAATCTCGAACCAGAAAGCGAAATCCCCGAACCCGACAGGCCCCGATTCATCGAATCGAGTTCCCAGCAAAGCCGCGCGGCGGATCATCGTCCCGGAGAGCCCGACACTGGACTGCCCTGCCCGCAAGGTCCGCTCGATGAAGGCCGGACCCTCTTCGAGCTCCGGAACCGCGTGGTCCCTTGTTCCCAGCACCTTCCCCTCCTCATCGATAAGGGTCCAATCCGGCGAGACGATGCCGGCCAGAGGGTGGACGTTGAAAAAGGAGACCTCTTCCTGAAGCAGCGTCTGGTCAAATTCATCATCGTCATGGAGGAAGCAGAGGTAATCGCCCTGTGCCTGCTCAATAAGACGGTTGTGGTTGGCGTAGATGCTCAAAGGGGTCTCCGACCGCAGATGCCGAACCCTGGAGTCGGCCGCGGCCGTTTGCCGGCAGAGTTCCGCCGTGCCGTCGGTCGAGGCGTTGTCGCCGATCAGGATCTCGATGGAGTGGAACGTCTGGTTGAGGATCGTCGCCAGACTTTTCTTCAGGAAGCCGATCCGGTCGCGCGTCGGCACGAGCACCGAAACCAGAGGGGCGCTCATGACTCCGGCTCCATGACCGTCGAGGGACGGCGAAGCATCGTCAGCAGGCCCGCGGCCGCCAGCAGCAGCGGCTCCACCGTCCACCGGTGCCTTCCTTCAACGTAAAAGATGCTTTGCGTCATGCAGATGGAGAGGATGAAGCCGGCCAGAAGGATCCCTTCGGGGGTCCGCAGACGGTGCCGGTGAGCCCATGCTCCCGCCGTCGCCAGGAGAATTGTCAGGAGATAGAAGGGGTAGTAGATGAAAACGTACGACTTGGGGTACCACAGTCCGGTTTGCGGAGAGAATGTCCAGAAAGCAACCCATTTTTTCGCGTAAAGCTTCAGCGCCCACACCGGATTTTCAATGATGAACCGCTTGGCGGTTTCGAAGAAAAGCCGATTCTGATCCAGCTCACCGAGAGTGAGAAGCTCTTTTCGAAACGGCTCAGGGGCTGCGGAAAGCACCGAGGTGCCGTCTGGCCGCAGAGCCGACCCGCTGGCCGCCGGGTTGTTCCCGCGCCAGAGCAGTTCCCCGCTGGTGGTCATGTAAAGCGGGAATCTCCCGAAATGGACGGCGTTTCGGATAAGCCACGGCATCACCAGCAGGGCTGATAGAATCAGCGCCGGCATGAGTTTTCGCAGCATTGCCGCGCTGCCTCGGAACCGCAGGATATAAAAAACGGCGGCAAAAAGGGTGAAATAGGCGATGGTCCCCCGGGAGAGAAGGGCCGTTCCTGAAGCCAGCCCCGCGACAATCGCCCGACGCCAGGTTGGCTTCCGGTAAAGCGTCAGCCAGGCCCACAGGGCCCAGAGATAAACGAACAGGTCGGTTGTCATCGGGTGCAGCTTGGTCGCGTAGATCACCATCCCCGGATGGATTGCCGTCAGCCAGCCGCCCCAGAGGGCGGTCTTTCGGTTATTCAGCAGAAGTTGGCCGATCGCCGTCACTTGAAGGCAGGTAAGGGCGCTGATCAGGCACTGCAGCAGCAGCAGAACCAGCTGACTGTTCTTCGTCGCGCCGTAGACGGCGGCGCAGAAGACCGGGTAGGCGGGCGGGACGAACGCCAAATACGGGGTGTTGAGATGGTCATAGACGAATCCCCTGCCGGAAAGGATGTTCCTGGCGATCCATTCGTATTCCAGCGGGGCGGACACCGGCGCCTGTCCAGCCAGCCAGCCAGCCGCCAGCCGTATAAGAAATGCTGCCCCCAGCAGGATTATGATTTGCAGGCGATTCCGATGATGCTCGTTCCACATGGCATGTCCCACTGTTTCAGCAGAATCGATTCCGATAAAACGACGCCGGTCAGGAACCGGTTCATCCGGGGTGATAATCTGACGAAGTCATCCCGTTTCGTGCCGTTGGCCGTCCATCTTTTTACGCGCCGCGTCAGCCACAGCGGCAGGGTGAACAAAGCATGGCAATAGGTCAGCCGTTTGACCCGGAAGCCGGCTTCTCGGAGCCGTCGCCGCATCTGTCCGGTTGTGTACCGTCTTTTATGGAAATACAGGTCATCATGGTCTCCCCACAGCCATTGAAAAGCCGGGACGGTGAAGATCAGCCATCCCCCCGGCTGCAGAATCCGGAAGCATTCCCCGATGGCCGCCGCGTCGTTCTCCAGGTGCTCGAAGATCTCAAACGCGATGACCACTGAGAAAGAGCCGTCCTTGTAGGGCAGCCGCTCGGCCGATCCGTTGACCAGGCGGGCTCCCTGCCGGCTGTTTTGCCGGCACAACAGAAGCGCCTCCCTGGAGGGGTCGAGCCCGTAAAGCTCCCCCCAGCCGGCCGCCTCCGCGAAGGCGTATCCCGGTCCGCAGCCGATGTCCAGCACTTTGCCGTTTGCGGCGGCGTCGGGATTGATCTGGCGGAAGACGGACCAGGCAAGCCCCCGTTTCCCTGCCAGCCAGAAATAATCCCCTCCGAGTTCGGCGTATTGTCTCTGTTCCGCTTCAAACATGGGCGGATTGCCGACGCACCGATTTCCAGATCCGGATCACTTCCCGGAGCGTGCGGGGGATCTCCCGGAGGGAAACCTTGGAGCGGTCGTAGATCCTCGGAAAGTGGTCCACCCCCGTTTCTTTGATCCGGTACCCCTTTGCGCGGGCCTTGACCAGCAGTTCCGTGTTGACGAAAAACCGGTCCGATTCAATCCGAACGGCACCGAGGACATCCCTCTTAAGCAGCTTGAAGGCGCAGTCGATATCCCTCACCTGCACGTCGAACATTAGCCGCATGAGCAGGTTATAGCCCCATGAAAGGAACAGCCGCAGCCGCGGATCCCGCCGCTCCTTCCGGAACCCGACGATGACATCGGCCTCTTCCGCAGCGGCAGAAGCTCCAGCAGACTGTCGATCCGGAACTGGTGGTCCGAATCGGTGAAGAAGAGCCATTCGTACCGGCTGGAGGCGAAGCCGTTACGCAAACAGGCCCCGTAGCCACTGTTCACCGGGTGTTCGATCCCCCGCACCTCCGGGTGCTTCCAGGCGAGGGTCCGGATCAGCTCCCCCGTGCCGTCGGTGGAGCCGTCATTGACGATGATGATTTCGAAATTTTCGACCGATTCGCGCAGGAACGCGACCGCCGATTCCGTGACCGCCGCCAGGTTCGCCGCCTCGTTGAAGGCCGGCAGGACGATCGACAGGTTCACCGGGAAGCGAACGGGAATTTCCCTGCGCAATGTGAGGGTGTTTTCGAAACCGGGGACGGTGTCGGTTCTAGCTTTATGTTCCATTATGCGTTCTAAGAGCCCCTTTCACAAGCTGGCGTGTGCTCTAAGTGATCTTTTTATGATAACACCGGTTGAGGGAGTTTTTCCCGTAAAACAGCCGCAATGTTCCGGAGGTTTTTTTCTCCGAGTCCGTCAGGGATCATCTCCGGGTAAAGGCGCGGGTCGAAAAAGAAGCCGTCCCGTGTTTTGGTCATCACCGCGGTGATGTAGGCCAACAGATCTTCCTGCGCAAACCATTTCCGGCGCATATCCAGCAGGATTGCAGGAAGCGTTTCTCGGGATTCCAGCCGCGTGACCCCCTCCGCAAACTCTTCATAGAAGGCATGGCCGAGCAGAACCACGGGTCGTCCGAACATGAGTGCCTCCCACCCGGCCGTGCCGGTGATGGTGAGCACCGCCTCCGCCTTCGGCACGATCTCAAAACTGTTGATCGATTGTTTCAGGAGACGGACCCTCGGTAGCGAGAGGATTTCTCGGTAGAAGCGCAAAGGCCGTATGCCGGAGAGCATCGACGGATGCTCTTTGACGTAAAGCCAACGGTCGATCGGCAAGGACTGGCTTATCCATTTCACGAGTTCCAGCTGTTTATGCCAGCCCCTGCCCTGCGTGCTCAAAGAGATCTCCGGTTCGTACTGGAGTGGGAAGAAAAAGAACCGCTCTGCCTCCGGCAAGACGGCCGTTTGCGTGGAAGCAAGCAGGTGATTGTAAAGAGCGGTTCTACGGGCTTTCAGAGCCCGTTCCAGGGAGGCCCGCAGCGGCATGTCAAAGTTTCCGGCATCGGTGCAGAAGGCGTCCCGCGCCAGCCGGATGGCCGAGAAGGGGTTCGGCAGGAGTCGGCGCCTCTTCAGCCGTCCCTGCAGGGCGATGTAATCGACCGGTTTTACGGAAGCACGTCGGTATTCTTCCACAAGCTGGACGGCTTGCTGGCGTTGTTCCGGAAGAAGCCCTTCACGCCGGATCCGTTGATAAACCGCACCGATATCGAGATGCTCGTACGCGTTGTCCATCACGAAGATCTTCTTTCCGAAACGGGAGGGCCCGAGGCACAGCACCGGCACGCCGTTTGCTTTCATGACGGTCATGGCGGTCCATGGCAAAAGCCCGTCGGCGGCGCCGGTGATGTAAAGGGAAGGATGGATCTCCTTCCAGAGTTTTTCGAAGTAATCGAGATGACACAGGAGATAGCGCCACTTCACCCCTTCCGGACGGCCCTCCAGGGCCCTCTCCATCCAGAGGAAACTTCTCAAGTGGGGCGACCCGTAGCTCTTCTCCCAGCGGCTGACCGTCTCTTCCGGCCATTTGCGGGTGTCCCGGTACGGCTGGATGGCGTCGTATTGGAGGTGGATTGAGACGGAAGCCGGAAGGGCTTTCCTTGCCATTGGCAGGTCCCGCCGGTCATCCAACACAACGTGGAACCGGATCTCCTTCGGCACTTCGGGAGAATCCTTAAAGAGCTGTTCCAGCGCTCGGATCAGCACGATGCTGGTTGTGTAATACCTGGCGTAGACAAGCACGGCGGGGGCGCCGCCCTTCGTCGAGAATTTTGGTGTAAAAGATTCAACCATGGTCTACAATGTCAATCGAATCGCTTATGAGTGACGAAGCCACCCAACAGGCCGCCGTCGATCTCAAAAAGTCGCGGCTTTTCTTTCAGACCCGTTTTTCCAAACTCGCCGATCCGAACGATCTGATCGCCGAAGTCAAGGGAGAGCGGTACAAGGAATATCGCCGCCGCTTTCTGGCTTCTGGCCGCGGGGAGATGATCCTTGATTACCCCCTTGACTTGTCGGTTGAAGCGGTCGACTGGTGCAACTACGAATGCCCGTATTGTCCCCGCGCCGTTGACCGGGGGAGCAAAGCCCGGATCGACAAGGCGGCTTTCGAACGGATGATCGACGAGTATGCCGCCAGGACACAGGGGCTGGCGGCAGTCGGGTTCGACCGGGGAGAGCCCCTGATCGACAAGCATCTGGAAGAGAAGGTCCGGTACATCGCCGACCGGGGCATCGTCGATATCATCCTCACCACCAATGGCGTTTACCTCACCCCCGAGCGTTCCCGGAAGTTGATTGAGGCGGGGGTGACCAAGCTCCACTGTTCGATCGATGCCGCCACGCAGGACACCTACACCGTTTGCCGCGGGGGAGATCTGGAGCTGGTCGAAAATAACCTGAAGGAGTTCATCCGAGTCCGAAACGCCATGGGCCGAAAGGTGCCGATCGTTCGGGTCAGCTTCGTGGTGACCAAACTCAATGAGCATGAGATGGACCTCTTCGTCCGAAAATGGGCCGACTACACCGATTACATCGAGTTCCAGGATTGCGTCGACCACTCTCGGATCGATACCCTGCCCGATTTTGAAACAGGTCCCTTCCATTGCCAGTATCCTTTCCAGTCGATTGCCGTGACGGCCAACGGCAACATCCAGCCCTGCTGTTCCTTCTATGCCAAGCACCTGGTCTTCGGGAACATCCTCAAGGGGGACACCGTCGGCCAGGTTTTCAACAGCCCCCAGCAAACGGAACTTCGCCGATCCTTTCTTGAGAAGAAGGGTTACAGCGTCGTCTGCAAGAATTGCCGCATGAAGCCGCCGGGAGCGACCCGCTCCGACGCCATCCTGGTCAAGCCGGCATACAAGCCGTCTCACCGATCTTCTCCTTTCCCGCTCTGAATTCCAACTCTGTTTCGAGCGCTTTTGCCAGGGCCGCGTGATTTTCCGGTTCGTCGTAGCCGGGGGCCGTGATCTCGTTGAGTCCCGGGAAACTTCTTTTGATCACCGCCACGACGAACTTGTCCAGTAGCACCGGATCGAAACCGGCGAAGGAGACCATTTCTTTCAACGTTGTGACCATCTTTTCCCAGCTTCCCGGCGTGAAGATCCCTTCCCTGAAATCTTCATAGAAGGTGTGTCCCATTAGAAGGACCGGTTTTCCATAGAAGAGGGCCTCGAAGCCGGTTGTGCCGGCGATCGTCACCACTCCTTTGCACCGCCAGATCACTTCGTGCCCGTTGATTCCCTGGTCCAGCAGCTTCACCCCGTTGATCCGGGCTAGTTTCCGATAGAAGCCGATTGGTCTGGCCCCCGGGTTCATGTGGGGATGTTCCTTCACGTAAAGGGTGCAGTTGACCGGAAGGCAGGAGGCAATCCGCTCAATCAGCTCCAGCTGGTCTCGGTACGGGGTGCCGAGCACGTCGATGCTCGCTTCCGGCTCGTAATGGAGCGGGTAGTAAAGAGCGTTTTTTTCTGTCGCCGACGTGTGCGACAGTCGTTGGTAAACAGCTTTTTGGAACGGCATCCGGGCCCGAACCAAGACCGACCGCTTCATGTTTTCCTTCAACGGCGCGTCGAAGTACCGGTCCTCATACCGGATTCGCCTGGCGAGGATCTTCAGAAAACGCAGCGGAGAGGGGACCGCCGGGATCGAATGCCCCGCCAGGAAAGCGGTAGGGCGGATTTTCTTCACCAGGTAGCTATCCCGGATCTGCGCCGCGATGGCCTTTTCTTCCGGTGTCAACTCCCGTCCCTTCAGTGATTCGTACAACTCCGGAACGCCCGGGATCCGGAGATATTCGTTGTCCACCACGAAGACCCATCCAGGGATCCATCCAGGCGTCAGAATGAGAGGGATCGCTCCGTTTCGTTTAAACACCTCGTGCGCTGCCAGAAAAGGCAGGGAGTCTTGTCCTCCGGTAATGAAAACATCCGGCCGCGTTTTATGGAACAGGGCTTCATAATATTCCAGGTAGGCGGCTAGATAGGCGGTTTTTCTATCGTGCGGCAGGGGATCGATCATCCGCTGGGCCAGCACATACCGCCAGAGGTTCGGGATGCCGTATCGTTGTTCCAGTTGCGCCAAGCGGGTCGTGTCGGGCATCGGCGCGTGAAACGGGTTAAACCGCTCATGCTGATAGATCAGCCGAATTTTTACATTCAAAGACCGCTTTTTCGCCTGAAGGAACTGGTAACGGTCTCCGACTAGAATCGTCAGCTCCGAGACGCGGCTGCCCATCCGCTCGACGAAGGCCTCCATTATGCTGATGAAGAACGGCGTGGAGTTCCCCGCCATGTAGGCCAGACAGCGCAGAGGGGTTTTTCCCTCGGTCATCATCCCTCCAGCGATGCGGCGGCCAATGGTTGTTCCTTCTTTTTTTCGCCATCTTTGCCTCGAATGATTCCATGCAGGGCTTTAAATTCAGATGGCGGGAGCAGCCGGAGGAAAAAAATCGGAATGATGAAGCCGATGACGGCGGAGCTGGCCGCCAGTATCAACGCGATTGCGGGGGGGAATAAAATGGTGGTTCGGGAGATTATCCAGCCCGTTATGCCGGAGATGACGGTAGCAAGGAACATTTTCCAGCCGTTTGTTTGAATGGAAAGTTGCCCCCCTCTTGAGAATGTCCAAAGAAAGACCGTTTGGATGAGGAGGCCAACGTTTATGGCGGTGACGATGCCGTACAGCGGATGAATGGGGATCAGGAGGGGGAAAGCGGCCACCTGAACGATACCACCGGCCAGATGGCACAAGCCGGCGATGGCCATCCTCTTTTCCAGGAAATAAATCCGCTCCAAGGAGCTGGCCAGGGTTAGGAGGACCGGAATCGGAACCATGGAAAAAAGCAGCCATGGCGACGCGACGAATTGCTCCTTTGCCAGGAAGCGGATCAAAGACTCGCTGCAGGAAGCCGCAGCCGTCAGCAGTGGGATGACCAGGAAAAGGCGGTATTTCAAAGAAGCGGTCAGCAAAATGCTGCTGTGTTCATAGCGGCCGTGATTGTAAGCCTCAACGGCGTAAGGGTCGATCGGGTTGCCGATCAGAGGCGAGGAGAGGGCGCCGATCATGGCGATGATATTGTAGTGATAAGAAAAAATGCCGACCTCCTCCGCCGAATGAATTCCAGCCAGGAAGAAACGGCCGAAAGAAAGTGCCGTCGATGCCGAATAAGTCATAATAAACGGCAGGCCAAACCGGATAGCTGACATATAGGTGCCCATGCTCCATGGAACCTTCAGGAGATCCTTGAAGCCGGTTTTCCAGATGCTGTAGCCAACGGCCAGAATCAGCCCTGCCAACCACACATTGAGAACAACCAGAAAATCGATCCATTGTGGGGTGGCTAGGAAAAGCAGGAAAAGTAAAAAGGCCCAAAAACTGTTCTGAAAGAAGGTCACGATGTTGCCTCGCTCGATCTCCTTTCTGGCGTAAAGGTATCGCATAAACTCAGTGGCAATTCCATCAAGCAGCAGGATGGCTGCTATCAATAAAAATAAGGCGGGCTGTGAGCTGATCTCCATGATTCTGGCGAACTCGCCACGCAAACCTGAAAAGAAAAAGAGGAACGCGAACGCCGTCGTCAACAGAATGGTCTGCGGCACGAGGACACTCTTAAAGAGAGAGAGTCCTTCCCGGAGTTCTCTTCCCGGAACATGCCGGTTGAAATATTGAAAGGCGCTTAAAGTGGTCGCCCCGCTCATGGCTGACAGGGAGCCGATCAGACTGTAAGTTCCGTACTCCCTGGAGGTGAGGGACTTGCCAAGCGCCACAGCCAGAAGAAGTCGGGAAAGTGTGTAACACCCATAGAAGAGCCCACTGTGAAGCGATTGACGTGCGATTGTTTTTACGAGCATATCAATTCACCGATGGATTCCGCCATACCAACCGGCGTAAGCCGCCGCCATCGATGGAGCGCCGAAATTTTTCTGAACGGTTTCTTTCGCGTGCTTGGTCAATGCCGTCCTGACGGAAGAGGCGGAAAGGAGCTTCCGGATATTCGCCGCAAGCGCTTCCGGGTCTCCGGGCCGGACCAGGAGGCCGTTCACCCCATCTTGGATGATTTCCGGGATCCCGCCGCCTCCAGCGGCAACCACCGGGATGCCCGCCGCCATTGCTTCCACAATAGCGATGCCAAACGGCTCCCATAGGGAGGGCAGGACAAACAGATCGCTGTCGTGAAGCAGATTCACGACGTCCGGCCTGCTTCCAAGGAACCGGACCCGCTTTTCAATGCCCAGTTCCCTGCATCGGGTTTCCAGCCGCTTGCGCTCCGGTCCTTCCCCGACGATTAGGCATTCGACGTCGAGCATGGAGCGGAGCCGGTTCACCGCCTCCAAGAGGACCTCGTGCCCCTTGAATGGGAGGAGATTAGCGACCGAAATGATTCGTTTGGATCTCCCGTTTTGCCTGGTGGCCGCGCCTTTTTCCAAAGCGGCCCGAAGCTTCTCCGGGTCCATGCTGTTGTGGATCACCGTGATCTTCCCGGCCGGGATCCTAATCCCCGGTCTGGTTGTGATCTGTTCTCTGACGGCGCTGCTGCAGACGGCGACCGCGTCGAAAGCCCGGTAAATCTGCCGGTAGAGCAAGGAGCAGAGACGCCAGCGCAGGCGGCGGATTCCCCGCTCCATCTCCCAGAAGAAGTTGACCCCCTGCACCGTCGAGACCAGCCGGGGAACATGGGCTTTCCTGGTGGCTAGCCAGCCGTAAAGGTCGCCGTGGTAAAGATGGGTGTGCAGGATATCCGGTCTGACCTCCCGGATGAGGTTGGTCAGTTGGGAGACCGCCTTCGGGGTCGGGAGCCGGGGGAACCAGGCGGTGCGGCAGGCGACGCCGGGAATCCCCTGCAGCGACTCGGATAGAGGGGATGCCGGGCAGACGACAGTGATGTCAAAAAGGTTTTTATCGAGATAGACGGCCAGCAGGCGGACCGTCTCCTCTCCACCGCCCAACGCGCCGCTGGAGATCAGAAGCATCAGTTTTGTTTTTTGCGTATCAGTTGACATTGTTTTTCTGCGCCAGCAGGTAGAGGGTCATCCCCGTCGCCCCGATGGCGCTTAAACCGAGATTGACCGGCACAGCCAGTATTTTCACTGCCGCTGATTTCACCTTGTAAGCGGTGGAGGCCGCATGGCGGGAAACGCCTCTGCCGCCGCCGGAAGGAGAACCGGCTCCCATCAAGCGGGTAACCAGGCCGAACTGCAATGTTTGGTGAAGAAGCGGTTCTCCCTGCCTCCATCCACTTTCCATTCGGACGATCCGAAGGCCGTTTCTCTGGATAATGTGCGCCAGTGATCCCCTGCTCCAGCGTGTTAAGTGGTTCGGCGGAAAGTCCCAGTCGTACCGGATCCGAGGCCGCCTTTCCCTGTCAGGCACGCTGATGGCCAGATAGCCGTTGGGAGCGATCAATTCGGTCAGAGAGGCCAGGAACCGGTCCGGTTCCGGGGAGTGCTCCAGCACTTCAAAGGCGGTCACCACGTCAAAACGTCTCGTCCGCTCCTTTCCGGAAAACTGCGCCAGGTCCCCGGTGGTTATCTCATTGATTCCGGTCCTCTGTCGCGCTGTCTTGACCGCTTCGGCATCGAAGTCGAAACCGCTCACCAGGTAGCCGGCTTGACGGGCGGCGGCCAAGAACTCTCCGGTCCCGCAGCCGACGTCCAGCAGTCGGCCGCCGGCGGCCGGAAGGTCTTTGAGAAACTGCCGGTGGTTCCACTGGAGCTCGCCTGTTCCGAAATTGTCCCGTACGACGTACATCGCTTGCCGGCTGTACCACCGGCCGTTGACCGGCTGCATCGGGTTGGAGAAGACCAGGCGGCACTCGCCGCATTCATAGAAGCGGTATGGAGGTCTGCCGGCATCTTTCGAGAGGGATGTTTTATCCGCCTTGCAGGCGGGACAGATCGGCGTCACTGGATCACGAATCCTTCTTCTTTCACGGTGGCTCCGTGTCCGTTGCCGTTGGATGGCGCCGCCATCTCCGGCAGAACCGGCGGGTATTTCGGGTTGTAATAAAGCCGGCTGTTTTCCCTGGAGAATGTCCGGTCCTTCGACTGCGACACCCTGGCCGCCTCCACCCCGGGATCATCCTGGTGGTTGATCACCGAATCGGTTATCGCCCACCTGCCGTCCGGCCCCTTTTTCCAGATCCTCCTGTCCCTCATCGGCTCCAGCGCCCCCTCGAACTCCGATTCCGTCATTCCCAGGAACTTCAAGTAATAGTCGAGCGATTTCGGCCTGACATGGTCGTACTCCCGGACCACCTCGATCCCCTCTTCCCGGGTCATTCGGCCGTAGCGGATCTCGGTAGAGGCGTCATCGGTTGCCCGGCCGTATCCGAACTTCAGATACTTCATGTAGTCGTGCACCTCGTTGGCATGATCGTCGGTTTTCGCGCAGAGATGAAAAGTCCGGTCTCTTTTACGGGCCAGCGGCTGGAACCCGCACTTCTCCAGCACCAGCTCCGACTGGGCCTTGGGATCCCAATAGATGTAGTTGACCAGGTAGATTCCCCGGACCCCGACCTCCTCCAGCTCTTCATCGGTCGGGTAGATGTAAGGATACAGGTCCCGCATCGTGATCCCGCTGGCCGGATCATTGGCGATATCTTCCGGCTCGATGCCACGCATGTCATGCTCCTGCCGCACCCACTTGGTGAACTCCACCATGTCGTCCAGCGTGAAGACGCCGGTCAGCTCCCCGTAATGCTCCGGCCAGACGATCAGGGGAACCTTGTATTTCACCGCCACCTGGAACGGGACCGTCATGATCCCGGCGTGGTAATGCCAGGTGATATCCCCGACTCTTTTTACCATGTACCTGGCGATTTTCCGGACAGACTCCGGGTTGGCGGTGAACCGGATCAGGTCGACGCCGAACCGGCTGATCAGGTTGTTCAGGTTGCGCAGTCCCAGCGAGGTATTGAAGCAGTGGTTGAAGGTAACGCACAGGGGGTTGAGCCCGTAGACCTCCTTGATCAGGTAGACCTGGAAGTGACTGTCCTTGCCACCGCTCACTGGCACGATGCAGTCGTAAATGGCCCCGGCGGCCCTTTGCTTGTCCCGGTACTCCGTCAGGAGTGTGCGCAGTTTTTTCTCCCGCTCGGTCCAGTCGATTCGGCCCCGGGACTCGTGGTGTCGGCAGCCGCTACAGATTCCCTGCTCATCGAAGATGATCGTCGGTTTGGCGTTTTCAGGATAAAGACACCGCTGGCAATATCTCATCGGACCTCAATCCCTGCCTTTCTCAAGTGTTCCTTGGCCTTCTTGGTGCTGTGCTCCGTGAAATGGAAGACGTTGGCGGCGGCGCACGCTTCAGCGCCTGCCAAAATTCCTTCCGCCAGATGTTCCCAGGCGAACGCCCCTCCGAAGGCGATCACCGGGATCGAAACCGCATGTGAGACCTGGCGCATCAGCTCCAGGTCATAGCCGCTGCGGGTGCCGTCGTGGTCAATGGAGGTTAGGAAGATCTCCCCCGCCCCCCGCTTTTCGGCTTCCCTCGCCCATTCGACCGGCGCCAGCTCCGTGATTTCCCGTCCCCGGTCGATCACCACCCGGCGGGCGCCGTCGATCTTTTTGACATCGATCGACACCACAATGCACTGGCTTCCGAAGATTTGAGCCGCCTCGGAGATGAACTCGGGGTGCCGGACCGCCTGCGTGTTGACGGAGACCTTGTCCGCCCCGAGCCGCAGGAGTTTCCGGATCTCCTCCGTGCTGGTCACCCATCCGCCGACGGTCAGAGGGACGAAACATTTCGCCGAGAGCGTGTGGACTGCATCGTAAAATTTCTGCCGGTTTTCCGTCGTCCGGCTGACATCCAGCAGGAGGATCTCATCCACCGCCCACTTGTTGAAAAAATCCACCGCGGTGACCGGATTCCAATGGATCACATTGGTGTGCCTGAACTGGATGCTCTGGACGACCTGCCCGTCACGCAGGATGAGAACAGGTATCAGCCGTTTTTTCAGCATGCTCTTTGACCATCCGGACGAAATTTTTCAGAAGCTGCAGTCCCACCCGCTGGCTTTTCTCCGGGTGGAACTGGACTCCAACGATATTTTCCTTTTCCACTGCCGCCGTCACCTCGGCCCCATGGCGGCAGACCGCTGTGATGACTCCAGGTTCCGCCGGCTCGAGATGGTAGCTGTGGACGAAGTAGAAGACCGGCGCTTCCGGAAGCCCCTGAAAGAGCCCCCCTTCCTTGAGGATTTGCAGCTCGTTCCATCCCATATGGGGAACTTTGTACCGCTTGTCTGCCGGTTTGATCTCCCGGATCCGGCCTTTGATCCAGCCGAACCCCTTGTGGAGCCCGTGTTCTTCGCTCTCATCTGTGAGAAACTGCATGCCGAGACAGATTCCCAGGTACGGTTTCTTCTTTTCCAACACCTCTCTGTTAAGTGTCTCGATCAGCTCCAGCCGGCGCAGGTTCTTCATCCCGTCGCCGAAGGCCCCCACGCCCGGCAGGACGATCCCGGCGGCCGACTCGATCTCCGCCCTGGAATGAGTGATCACCGGTTTTTCGCCAATCGCCTCGAAGGCGTTGGCCACCGACCTCAAGTTCCCCATCCCGTAATCCACCAGCGCGATCATCTGCTCAATCCCTGATTGGAAGCGGTACCCGCTTCAAAAAGGCCTTCGCCTTGATGGGACTGACGTCCCGGAAGTGGAAGATCGAGGCGGCTGCCACCGCTGATGCCTCTCCCTGGATCGCCGCGTCGGCCAGGTCTCGCAGTGTGCCGGAGCCGCCGGAAGCGATCACCGGGATCTTGACGGCCGATGCCACCCGGCGGATCAGCTCCAGGTCATAGCCCGCCATCGTGCCGTCCCGGTCGATGGATGTCAGGAGGATTTCCCCGGCTCCAAGCCCTTCTGCTTTTTTGGCCCACTCGGCCGGGTCCAGACCTGTTGGGGTTGTCCCGCTACGCGTGAAAACTTCATACCGGTCCCCCGTCCTCTTGGCGTCGATGGAGACCACAATGCACTGGCTCCCGAAGACCCCGGCCGCTTCCCAGATGAGATCAGGCCGCTCCACCGCGGCGCTGTTGATCGCCACCTTGTCGGCCCCGGCCAGAAGCAGCGATCGGATATCCTCCACGGACCGGATTCCTCCTCCGGCTGTCAGCGGCATGAAGGCCCGCCCGGCGATCTCTGCAACTGCCCCTCGCAGTTCCTCGATCCCCCGCCCTTCAACCGTCGCCCGGAAATCCAGGAAGATCAGCTCGTCGGCCAATTGAGCATCGTAAACCATCGGGGCCTTGACCGGGTGCCCCACATCCCTTCGGATCCCCTCATTCTGGATCTGGAACCTGATCGTTTTCGTCAACCGGCCTTTGTAATAGAGAAGAGTTGGGATCAGCCGCAGGTTTGGGGCCCCTTTTCCGTTCGGTTTCAGGGAATCCATCGGAGTCTCTTCATCGGCGTCTGGGTTCCAGTTCAGAAAGTTCTTCAGCAGGCCGAGCCCCGCCTCCTGGCTCTTCTCCGGGTGGAACTGGACACCGGCGATGTTTCCCGCGGCGAGCGCCGAATGGAACGGGCCGCCGTACGTAGAGGTGGCGGCCACTGCGTCCGGTTCCTCGCAGGTGACATGGTAGCCGTGAACAAAATAGAAGTAAGGGACGCGCCGCAGACCCTTGAAGAGGAAGCTCGGCCTTGCCGGCACCACCTCGTTCCAGCCGATATGGATTGTTTTCAGCGAGCCGTTTCCCTGGAAGGGCTTGACGGCGGCCGGCACCCAGCCGAGTCCCTGGTGCCGCCCCTGTTCCCAGCTCTCTTTCGCCATCAGCTGCATGCCCAGACAGATCCCCAGCAAGGGGGTTTTCGCGTGGAGTACCGCCTTCTCAAGCGGTTGTCGCAGGCCAAGCCGCTCCAGGTTCCTCATCCCCTGACCGAAGGCCCCCACGCCCGGCAGGACAAGCCGCTGCGCCCTCTCGATGTCGGCGGGGCTGTTGGTCACCTGCACCTCGGCGTTGAGGGATTCGAAGGCCCTCGCTACCGAACTCAAGTTCCCCATCCCGTAGTCGATGATCGTGACTTTCATTCTTTCTTCCCGGGAATCAGCCAGAATTGTTGGTCCCAGAGCGGCTGCCCCTTCTCCACGCTGCTCAAGTCCGGCTGATGGGGATAGACTGCATGCTCAAGGGCGATCTTATTGAACTCCTCTTCGGTGATCTCGACCATCTTCAGGAAGACGTCGAGAGAGGCCGGCCGCTTGCCGTCGAACTCCCGCATCAGGCGCTCTCCCTCTTCCCGCGTCAGGCGTCCGTCCCGGATGTCGATGCAGGCCAGGTGGTTCGTCCGGCCCATCCCCCGCTTGATAAAGCGCAGGTAATCCCGGACCCCCTGCAGGAAACATTCGATCTTCTCGTAACCGTATTCCGGGGGGACCCCCTCTACCGCGTCCTCCTGCCAGCCGAGCTCCTTTTCGATAATCTCCACCTGTTTTTTGACGTCCCAGGGGATATAGGTCCCCATGCAGATGGAACGGTAGCCGAGCTTCTTCAGCTCCTCCTTCGGTGGGTAGCGGAACGGCTCCAGGTCCCTCGCATCGATCTCCGGTCCCAGCATCCCGGCCATGTCTTCGGCGGTGATCCCCAGGTTGATGTACCGGTTGTACCGCTTTTCATCGACCAGCTCCGGCTCATCCATTCGGAAATAGGCGTTGTATTCGGTGTTTGGCTGCCCCCAGATCACCAGAGGCACCTGGAACCGGATCGCCATCTGCATGGGGAATGAGAAGATGCCGGTGTGGCAGTGCCAGCAGAAGTCCCCTTTGCGCTTCAAGCTTTCCACCATGAGCCGCCGGACCACCTTCCAGCCGGCCCGAAACTTCAAGAAGTCGACCCCCAACGCCCGGATCGTCTTCTCGGTGTTGGCCAAGACGGTCGGCCGCATGAAGCCGTGGTCGAAGCAGACGACCAGCGGCTTGACGCCGTAATTTCTGACCAGGGCGTAGGCGGTGTAGGCGCTGTCCTTTCCCCCGCTGAAGGGGATGATGCAGTCGTAAGCGTGCTTGCCCCGGTACCGGTCGAGGATCTCCCGGAACTCCTTTTCCTTTGCCGGCCAGTCGATGACCTCTTTCTTGTGCTCGATGTTCCGGCAGATGTTGCAGACTCCTTCGGCATCGAAGAGGATGGTGTCGTGCGTTTCCGCCAGGAGACAGCGGACGCACCGCTTAAGCTTTTGAGCGCTCTCAAACAGCGTCGAGTTCTCTTTTTCGGTCGATTGGTTCGTCATTTTTATCATCTACGGGGCTGGAGACGATCAGCGTCCAGTCCAGCGGCGTGCCGCGGCGGATATTCCGGGCCGCCTTCTTTCCGAGCACAAGTGGAAGATGTTTCGGGGCCAGGCCGTGCCCCGGCCGGATCGAGCGGACATTTTGAGGCGTGAAGGTTTCACCCGCCTTCATGTTGGCCACCACGAACAAAGAGCGGCGGAACATCAGATTTTTCTCTTCTTCCAGCGTCAGCTTATAGTCCGGGGTCCCGATCGCCTGCTCCACCGTCCGGACCCCCTGCACCAGGTCGGCGAACTCCCCCGGCTCCAGCGAGAAACCGGCGTCCGGTCCCCCCTCCTTCCTGGAGAGGGTCAGATGTTTCTCCACAATGCAGGCGCCCAGCGCCACCGCGCCGAGGGCCACCTCGCTTCCCAGGGTGTGGTCCGACAGCCCGACCGGGCAGTGGAAAGCCCGGGCCAGGTGCGGTATCGAGGAAATCTTCATCTCGGACGGCTTCGCCGGGTAGTTGCTGGTGCATTTCAAGAGGGCGACTTGTCTGCAGCCGGCCTGGCGGGCCGCCTGGACCGCCTCGGCGATCTCCCGGAAGTTGGCCAGGCCGGTGGAGAGGATCATCGGTTTGCCTGTCGCGGCGATCTTCTGGATCAGGAGGATGTCCACGATCTCAAAGGAGGCCACCTTGTAAGCCGGCACCCCCACCTCCTTCTCCAGGAAATCGACGGCGGTCGGGTCGAACGGGGAGCAGAAGAAATCGATCCCGGTCTCTTGCGCTATCTTCTTCAGCTTCGGCTGCCATTCCCAGGGGGTGTGGGCCTCCCGGTACAGGTCGTAAAGATTCCTGCCTTCCCAGAGACTCTCATGCCGGATCTGGAACCATTGCTCTTCCGAGTCGATGGTGATCGTGTCGGCGGTGTAGGTCTGGAACTTGGCGGCGTCGGCACCGGCCTCCTTTGCCAGCCGGATCAGCTCGACCGCCCTGTCAAAGGAACCGTTGTGGTTGCAGGAGATCTCGGCCACCACGTAGACCGGAAAACCGGGCCCAATCTTTCGCCCGTTGATCTCGATGAAAGGGGTTGTGTCCGTCATCGTCACATCTTTCTGAAGACCGGCTGAATCACCGGCCCTTCGAGGGAGCAGAGCAAGGCCCCGTCCCTGATCCGGGCCGCCAAAAGTTCCAGGACCGTCCGGTAGATTCGCAAGACCGATTCGACGGCCTGCTCGTTGTGGGCCGCGCAGAGATTGTGGGCGCCTGTGAAAAGATATCCCCTCTTGATGCACTCCTGCTGGACGAAGGTTTTCATCGCCAGCGCCGTTTCATCCGGATGGAAAGAGATGCCGGTCCGGGGGGGAAGGCCGACGCACTCGGTTTCTCCTTTCAAGCCGTATGATTCGGCCAGCAGGTTGTACCCTTCCTGGATTTGCCGGCCCCGGGCCCAGATTCCTTCCAGGACTCCGGGCTCTTCCAGCGCCTGCAGGGTGGCCAGCGCCGCGGCCAGCGAGGCGGTCTCTCCGGCGAAGGTGAAGGAAAAGAAGATCTCGTCGAACAGCTCCATCACATCCCGGCGTCCCACGATCGCCGAGACCGCCATCCCGTTGGCCATCCCCTTGCCGAAGCAGGCCATGTCCGGCGTCACCCCGAAATATTGCTGCGCGCCCCCCGTGCCGAACCGGAACCCGGTCACCATCTCGTCGAAGACAAGCAGGGCTTCGTTTTTCCGAGCCAGCTTCTGCACCCCTTCCAGGAACCCCGGCTTCGGTTCCACAAGGCCCACCGGCTCCATGATCACCGCGGCGATTTTACCGGGATACTGACGGAATAGTTCTTCCAGCGATCCCAGGTCGTTGTATTTGAATGTCTTTGTCAGCCGGGCTACCGGTTCCGGTACTCCCCTGTTGCGGGTTGTCGCCCCGATGTACCAGTCCTGCCAGCCGTGATAGCCGCAGCAGGCGATCATCTCCCTGCCGGTGAATCCCCTCGCCAGCCGGACCGCCGCCGAGGTGACGTCGGAGCCGTTCTTGCCGAACCGGACCATCTCGGCGCAGGGGATCAGCCGCCGGAGCGTTTCCGACAGCTCCACCTCCAGAGGGTGGCTTAAGGTGAAGACCGTTCCCTGCTTCATCTGGACCGACACCGCCTGGGACACCCTGGAATCCCCGTAGCCAAGAAGAACCGCACCGAGCGCCATGCAGTAGTCAAGGTAAGAGTTGCCGTCCACATCCCAGACGGTGCAGCCGGATCCCCTTTCCAGGTAGACAGGGGCGATCCCCTGCACGAACTGGGACGGCCCCTTGCTGAAGGTCTGCGAGCAGGAGGGGATCAGCTTTTCGGCCCTGCGCTTGAGCTCCATGGAGCGGTCCAACCGGCGCTCCAGCACCGGGACCGGCGGTTCCTCCATCAGGTTTCGGCAGATCTCCTGGATGGTGAGCGGTTCAGCCGTTGTTTTTGCCATCCCCGGCTCTCCTCGATCTCTCGTAGTCGCTCTTTAAGATCCCCATCACCGTTTTGTCCCGGAAGCCGCCATCCCGGAACAGGTGCTCCTTCAGCACACCCTCCACGGTGAACCCCAGTTTTTTGTACGCCTTGACCGCCCCTTCATGGTCGGCGTAAACCCCCAGGGTGATCTTGTGAAGGTTCAGCCGCTTGAAGCCATACTCCAGCATCAGCTCCATCGCCTCCGAGCCGTACCCCTTGCCCCAGACCCTCTTGTCCCCCACCATGATCCCGATGTCGGCGTTCCGGTGAAGGGGGTGGATGTTTCCCAGTTTGACGTTGCCGACATGGCGATTGGTTCTCTTCTCCATGATCGCCAGCATCACGTTGTTGGGATGCTTGGCGATGTTCTTCAGGTAATGCCGCAGTGTGGCGGTGGTGGTTGGAAAGGAGCCGGTCTCCAGGAAGCGGGTCACCTCGTAATCGTTGAGCCAGTCGAAGTACGGCCCATCCAGATCGGTCATCTCCATGGGGCGAAGGTAAATCCTTTTGCCGACCAGGAACGGGCGGTTCAGCTTTTGGTTTGAAGCTCTTTTGGGTTTGGATGACGTTGTTTTCATTTTAAGATGGATGCGCCCACATACCCTTTCGCTTCTGGAATTTCATATCGCGCAGCTTCAAGCGCCCATTGAAGTGTTTCTATCGCTTCATCCAGGCCGACAAGCGGTTCCGCCCTTCTTTCGAGACAATCTACAAAATGCCGCATCTCGTTTATATACATATCATTTGGATCATAAGAATCATCCGGGGGAAGGAGCGGTTTGGGTAATCCGTCCTTACTGATGTGGAATACGACGACTTCCTCCGGACGTTTATTTTTGCTTCCCCAGTAAAGAGAGCCGTCTCCTGGGCTGACGATTTCGCATCCGCGCTCTTTGGGATGCTGCAGGTAATCCAGGCGGATCTCTCCTGTTGCCCCGGATTGAAAATCAACAAGCACTACCGCGTAATCAGCCGTCTTGATGTCTTTGAGCGTTTCATCTTGATTGTGAACACCGTATTTGATCAAAGCGCGCACGCCCTTAATTGGCCCCGCCAGCCAGCGAAGATAATCGATTTCATGAATACATTCGAGAATAATTCCCCCGCTCTGTTCGGTCATGGCGCTTTGTGTATTTTGATAGGGAGTTTCCGGCCGCCAATTCGGTAAAAAGTGGCTGAACCGTGCTCTGTATAAGACAGGGTGTCGAAGTAGTTTTTGGTTTTGATGCAGCGCAATAACCCCTGGGTGGAACCGCATGTTGCAAGCTGTCAGTACGACCCGATTGCGCGCCGCTGGAATGAGCCGTCGAGCTTCCTCCAGAGAGGTGGCGACCGGCTTCTCGATGAACAGGTGACAGCCGGCCTTCAGGCATTCCAGCGCCGCCGGCACATGCAGATGGGTCGGCGTGCAGATCAGGGCCGCCTCCGGTTTCTCCCGAAGCGCCTCCTCCAAGGAGGCGAAGCCCCGGAGTCCATGTTCCTTCTTGATCTCTTCCAGCCGGGCCGGATCGGTGTCGCAGACGATCACCTCTCCCACCTTGAGCTTCAGCAGGTTGGAGGCATGACGCCTGCCGATCGAGCCGCAGCCGACGATGAGGAACTTCATCTCACTACCTCCGCCTTTTTCCGATCCAGCGCCTCCATCAGCGCCTCCGCGATTACCAGGTGCCCCGGCTCATCGATGTCTACCGACCGTTCCCGCGGGATCTTCCATCCGACCGCCTTGTCGCCGAAGAGCCGGTTCTCCCGCTTGAGCGCATCCAGCTTCATGAAGTAGAAATAGCCGCTGTCGACCCAGACAGGGGGGAGTTTCTGCGAGGCGACCAGGTATTTGTCCCCGAAGACCATCTTCAGGTACCCGCCTCTCTCCTCCATCGCCCAAAACGGCGGCTCCATGAAAGAGGTGACCGCCTGGCAGAAATCGGCCTCCCGCTCCTTCATCAGCGCCAGCCCGCCTGTCAGGTCCTCCGGAAGCATCAGCGCCGCTGTCGGAAGGATCAGGCAGAGGGTGTCAGCCGGTTTTCCCTGTCCGGCGAGCCATTCCGAGAAGTCCAGGCAGACATCGGCCAGCCGGGCCGAATCCCCGGCCAGCGGCGCGGGCCTGCGATGGATCCGGGCGCCGAAGCGGGAGGCGGCCTCGGTGATAGCTTGGTCGTCGGTTGAAACCCAGACCTCCGGGAAGAGGCGAGAAGCGATGGCCGCCTCGATGGCATAGCCGATCACCGGTTTGCCTCTTAAGGGAGCAATGTTCTTGCCGGGGAATCTCTTCGATCCTCCCCGGGCCGGTATGAGACAGGCAAGCCGTCCTTTTTCAGACATCGTTCCACCCGATCGCTTCGTTCTCCTGCAGGTCCCTCTGCGCCGGTTTCCAGAGGAAATACTCCAGGTATTCCGGCGAGATCCCCTGCTCCGGCCGCATCCCCTCCAGGAGGTCGGGTGTCAGAACGGTTCCCTTCTTGATCGGAACCCGGGCCGTCAGATGCCTGAACCACCGTTTTCTTTCATGCAGGTCTGCTTTGCTGGGGATCAGGTCCGGTTTCCCGATGCCGGTCTGCACCTGGCGCAGGACCCGGACATGCTCCGCGAACTCCTTCGGTTCCAGCGACAGGACATGGTGGTGTCCCGGCAGGGTCCGGCTCATCGTCAGCCGTTTCTCCAGGACGCAGGCCCCCAGGGTGACCGCCATGATGTCGGGGACAGGGTTGCGGTCCCGGGAGGAGTAGCCGGCCAGCGTTTGGAACGTCTCCCGCAGGTACGGGATGGTGGCCATGTTCAGCTCCTCGTAGGTGTCGGCGTGACAGCAGTGGACCAGCACCGACTGGTCGTTGCCCTCCTCCTGCATCAGCTCGATTGCCTTTGCCGCGTCCAGCGTGTCGACCGGGCCGGTATCGATCAGCATCGGTTTGCCCAGCGCGGCGATCCTCCTCCAGAGGGGAAAGTAGTTGTAGTCCCAGGAGCTCAATTTGTACGCCTCCAGCCCCAGCTTCTCGGCCCACTCGATGCCGGAGGGGGAGTTGACCGTGGAGAAAAGGATTACCCCTTTCCTGTCGGCATACGATTTGATCTCCATCCACTGCTCGAAGGTGAAGCGAAGGCGGTTGAGCATCCGGTGCATGTTTTCGCTTTTGGGGCCCTCGAGGGTCTCGTAGCTGTAGGTGATCGTTTTGTCGCTCATGATCTCGTCCGGGAACCAGAAGATCAGCTTGATAGCGTCCGCCCCCGCCTCCTTCACCGCGTCGATCAGTTCCCTGGTGATCGACATGTCGTAGTTGCAGGTGACCCCGCACTCCGCCATGATGAACAGCGGCCGCTCCTGGCCGATCACCCTGTCCCGGATCTGGATCTCTTGTCTCATGGTTTTGCCCCCGCCCGAACCGGCACCGGATTCAGCTCCGCCAGGAAATCGCCGGCCGCCAGGTAAGGCAGGTGTCCCGCCTGCACCGCCCGGATTGCGTCATCGATCGTGCAGACGATCGGTTCCTCGTGCATGTTGAAACTGGTGTTGATGACGCTCGCCCTGCCGGTCAGCTGTTTGTAATGCTTCAGGATCCGGTAAAACTGGGGGTTGTCCTTTTCGGAGACGACCTGCGGCCGGGCCGTTCCGTCCACGTGGACCGCCGCCGGCGCCTCGGAGCGCAGAAGGGGGGTACAGTCGAAGGTGATCGTCATGTGGCGGGCCGGTTTCCGAGCGGAGGCGATGCCGATGTAGCGGGCGTCCGCATCCTCCGCCAGGGTGGCCGGCGCGAAAGGCATGAACTCCGACCGCTGGAGCCGCTTGTTCAGCCAGTCGTTGATGGTCGGGTCGGTCGCCTGGCAGAGGATGCTCCGGTTGCCCAGCGCCCTGGGTCCGAACTCCATCCGCCCGTCGAACCGGGCCACGATCTGCCCATCCGCCAGCAGTTCGGCCACTTTCTCTTCGATCCTGTCCGGGATATGCTTGTAGTTCAATCCGCTCTGGGAGAGGGCGCGGGCGATCTCCTTCTCCGCGGGGCCCGGTCCCAGGTAAAGGGTCTCCAGCGGTTCAGGGATCCGGCCTGTCTTCTCCTTATAGGCCAGCCAGGCGGTCCCGACAGCCAATCCGCCGTCGCCCATGTTTGGGAAGACATAAACCTCCCGGACGTTCGGCAGTTCGCACAGCCGCTGGTTGAGCTTGACGTTCGCGAAGACTCCGCCGGCCACCGCAATCCTGCCGGCCGCCTCACCCTGATCCAGCACGCAAGCCCGGACCACCTCTTCCAGGGTCTTCTGCGCGGCGGAGGCGACGTCCTCCCTGTTGAAGCGTCCGATGTACTCCTTGAGCGCTGGATTTTCGAACCGTGGAACGTAGAGACCGTTTTCCATCCGGGAGACGAATCTCTTTCTGGCCGGGTCGTAATCCATCATCTGCCGGATTTTCGGGTAGGACACGGGGTTTTGGTTGTAGGCGGCCAGTCCAAGCACTTTTCCCTCATGCCGGTGCGGGATGAAGCCGAGCGCTTTCGTGATGCTGCCGTAGAAGTAGCCAAGGGAGTCGATGGAGGGGGTCCGGCTCACAGGTTGGATGGAACCGCCGGCCCCTTTCCAGATGGAGCCGGAACCGTCCTCTCCCCATCCGTCCACCGTCATAATCAGGCACTCTGTCCAGCCGGAACCGTAATAAGCGCAGGCGGCATGGGCCTGGTGATGGCCGTAGACTGCCAGAGGCCGGCCGTACGTCCGAATTTCATCCAGGTAAGCCGGCGTTCGTGTGCCCAGCACCATCCGCTCATGTTCCAGCCGGCTGCGCAGGTGGGCCAGTTGCCGATCCTTTTCTTCTGCGGTCAGCCCCGATTCCCGGATCAGCTGCTCCTTTTCCAGAAAGGGAGCGGGGTCCGGTTCAGGCGGAGCCGCGCCGTGCGTGGCGATCAGGTCGATCTGGTCCATTGTGAGCCCGGCGATATCGAGCACCGCCTGCACCGATCTTTTCGGGATGCCGTTCCAGAGCTTGATCCGGTTGAGCCGTTCCTCCGCGACGGCGGCGACCACCTTCCCGTCGATCAGAAGGGCCGCCGAGGCGTCAGCTAGGAATGAGATCCCGAGGATTTTCATGAAGTCGTCACCGCCTGTTTGAGCGCCTGGAAGAGCCGCAGTCCGTCCAACAACCCCGGCATGGGCCTCTCCAGCAGCTGCTGTGCCTTTTCGACGTTCAAGGTCACGTCGCGCGGCCGGGTCACCTTCAGTTTCACGTTTCGGCTTTCGACCGGAATGATCAGCTCCTGCCGGAAGCCGAACAGGGAGGCCAGCTGCCTGGCGAACTCGTATTTCGAGCACCCCTCCGATCCGGCCAGATGGACGATCCCCGACACCGGCTGGTCGGCCAGGTCCAGGATTCCCTGCGCCAGATGGTTCGTCAGAATCGGTGAGAAGAGCAGGTCCACGAATCCCTTGAACGGCTTGCCCTCCTGCAGGTTCGAGAGGATCCACTCGGCCAGGGAGTTGTTGTCTGGCAGGACGTTCCAGCCGTAAAAGGCGGTCCGGATGATGAGGGAGGATTTCGGCCTTTCTTTCAGGATCAGCTCTTCGGCTTTCCGTTTCGTTTTCCCGTACACATGGAGAGGGGCCACAGGATCTTCCTCCGTGTAATTCCCCTTCCGGCCGTCGAAGACGGAATCGGTGGAGAGGAAAACGAACCGGCATGGGGAATCGGTCAGGCAGCGCAGCAGATTTTCGGTCCCTTTGACGTTGATCAGCTCTGCCATTTGGGGATCAGCCTGGCAGCGGTCCACGGAGGTCATTGCCGCGGTGTGGACGACGATGTTCGGTTGGAAAGAGGATATGATCTTTTCCAGCGCGTTCGCGTCGAGGATGTCTGCGGCCTGCGCGGCGCAGGGTGGGACCGCTTTCGCCGGCTGTCTGGCGATCCCCAGGACCTCATAGGAGGAAGGAGCGGCCTCTCGGACCAGCGTGTTGCCCAGAAGTCCGGTTACCCCGGTGATTAGCAGCCGGCTCTTTCCTTGTTCGCCGTTTTTCATGACCGGGTCAGCTCTTTTTCTTCGATCAAATGAAGGATTTCATCCGCGACCCGCCGAGTCCCTTTTCCGTCCACCAGGAATCTGCCGGCCTCTCCCATCCATCTGCGTTTGTGCGGGTCGCCGGCCAGATGAAGAACCGCTTCTCTTAATTTTTTTTCGAAGGCCGGGTCCTCCGGAGATCCCAGGTCCTGGAGGGTTCCCGCCGAGGCGAGCCCCTTGAGGTTCACATGCTGGTTGGGAGCCGCCAGGATTCCAAGGGTGGGAGTGGCTGTGGCGGCCAGCTCATAGGCGGTTTGGCCTCCTCCGCTGACTGCGATGTCGGCCGCCAGCATGAGGGAGCGGATGTCGTCGGGGTTCCGGTGCGCCGTGACGCCGGCGGTCTGCTCCGCTGTCTTCGAAATTCCAAAACCAAGGGGCCCGCCCACGACATCGATGCGGATCTTCGGAAGAGATCCGCGCACGATTCGGACAATCATTTCCGAAAGGGGCCCGGCTTCCCCTCCGCCTGTCAGAACCAGGATCCTCTTCGGCGGCTCATGGGTCCAGCGGCGCTGAGGGGGATGCTCGAAGCAGGGGCGCAGCATGATGTAATCGGATCCGAGCAGGAACCGGGTGTCCCTCCTGCCACGGTACGGCAGCGACTGGGCCCCGGCCGATCCGTTGATGGCCATCTCGACCGGGAATTCCCTTTCACAGGTATCGTCGATACAGATGGTTGCCGCCGCCTTGCTCAACCTTTCCAGATCGCTCGTTGTCAGGGAGGGGTCGTCCGCCACGCAGAGTTTTTTCGAAGGAATCAGGTGCAGTACCCGAAGGGTGGTTTCGATGCTTGAAGGAGAGGGTTCTTCGCAGGTTTCGAAGCCGGCTTTCCGGAGAACCTGTGCCGCCTCCGGGGTGGAGGCGATGAAACCGATCCTCCCGACGAAATTCCGGAGGTGTGAAGCCAGGGTCCAGCATCGGCGGATATGCCCGAATCCTCCGCTGGGAGAACCCGCCACCCGGAACACCACAGAGGTTTCTCTCACAGAGGAACCAGCTCCTGCTCCGTTTTCTGTTTGAAGGGGACCGCCTTGATCTGGGCCCCATTCTGCTCGATCACGATAATCTTTTCCTCCGGGATCCCGAACCGGGCCAGTTGTTTGCTCGACTTGTCCCATCCGCTGTTAAGGGAGCTGACGATCCCGCAGTCAAACGGCACGAGGGCCAGCGCTTTTGTTTCGATGACGGGCAGGCCGAGAAACGATTCTCCGCAGGTCTGATCGTCGACGATCGCTACCATATTCAGGCCGGCTTCCTTGACGGACAGATAGGTGATCTCCGACAGCTCCCCCCGTCCGAAGAAGACGATCGTTTTCCCGCCGTTTTTCGAAACGGCCTGCAGGGTTTCCTTCAGGATCTGGCGGACCCGGCGGTAGAGGTGCATGGAGTATTCCAGGTATTCGATGGTTAACCGGGTCTTTTCGGCGACCCCTTTTGGGGTGAGGAGGTATTGGATCCTGTTTTTCCGGACATTGACCGCTTTCAGATACCCTTTTTGAATGCAGCGCCTGATCATAAGGTTGGTCAGCCCCAGCGCGACCCCGAGCTTCTGGGCCAGGTGGCGCTGGGTGGAGGCGGTGTTGCTGGAAATCTCCTCTAAAACCTTCAATTCCCGGAAGGAATCTGGTTTCATCTGTTTGAGTTAGCGGAAGTTACACTGCATGTTCATTTTATGAACGTACAATGCCCCCGCGCAGATGTCAAGGATTTTAAGACCGGTCTAACTGTTTGAAGAAGCCATCCGGAGTTTTCCAAGGAGCAGGATCATCGGCAGAATGAATTGGAGCCGCAGCCGGGCCATCGATCCGAAGTTCGGGATCACCGCACTCAAAGTGGTTGGCAGAACGATGACGAACAGAAGCAGGAAGAACCCCTGCCCTTCCTGCAGGACCGAAAAACGGGGCAATGAGATCAGAAGACCAATCACCAGCGGATAGATCAACAGCGCCTCCAGACCGGCGGCGACCCTCATCAGCGACCAATTCCCTTCCTTCTTCCATTGCCAGGGGAAAGGGGCGAAAAAGGCAGCCGCCAGGTTTCGGCTGATATCTGCAGCCCGGTAGGATATCTGGGCCGGCGGCTGGTCAGGCGCCACTAGGGCAGAGCCTGGAGTTTTCATGAGCCCTCTGCGCAGTTCTCCGGCATACTCCGGCAGGCGCTGCGAGAGGCCGGCAATGCTTTTCTCTTTCATCCCCATGCCGATCTCCCGGATAACGATGGCGGAGCCACTGATCGAACAGGTGAGAATGATCGCCGTCAGTCCGGCACCGCGCAGGAGTGCCCTGGGTCCGTAGGTTTTCGACTTCCAGACGGCGAAAAAGAGAAAATCCAAAAAGATGCAGGAAGCCAGGATGAGGGACGTGTAATTTCTGAAAGTGGAAAGAAGGAGGACCGAAAGAGTCAGGAAGAGCCATCCCATCCGGTTCATGCGGCGTTCCTCTTCCCCTGGGTGCCAGAGAAAGAGGAACAGCGCGCAGGTGATGAGGACCAGGGAGAGGATGATAACGTCTTTCAGAAGCTGGGTCGACCAGAGAATGGCGGAGGGCCAGAAAGCGATCGGCAGGAGGATTGTGGGGATCGACCCGGAGGGGATGCGCAGCTGTACGGCCAGTAGAAAAGCGGCGATAAGCCCCGCCGTTGCCCACCAGCTGTTCAAGAGGATTCCGTTCAGCGGCGTGGAGCCGGCCAGCAGGTAGATTCCGCCCAGGTATCCCGACATGGAGATGGTGCCGGCCGGCAGCCGGAGCGCTTGAACCGCCGAGAAGTCCAGGTGGAGCAGGGCTTGCCGCATGACTTGCGCGTATTGGTGGTACGCCACCCCATCCCAGGCGATCGACCAGAATCCGTTTCCAAGCTGCAATGATTGGAGGACTGGCAGGGAGAACAGGGAGATGCCGTAAAGCAGGAAGGAGGCGGTGGTCTTGACCACATAAGAAGCCAGGACGACTCTTTCTGAAGAGGGATCGAGGAGGAATGCCCTGCAGGCCCGCCGCGTCAACACGAAACCAAGACCGGCAAGCAGCAACGGCATTCCCGCTGGGACCAAGAACCGGCAGACCGCCCAGAGGGCGACCGCCAACGCAAGGAGGACAGGCCGCTTCATGCAGGTCGTTTCGGATAAGGCTCGGAGCCGGGGAAAACGGAACCGATCAGGCCTCCGGCGTAGACGATCAGGAGCGTGTCAATGAGAGGAACTCGGAACCGGATTTCAGTGTTGTTGACCATGCCGACGACGAGCGTAATCAAGATGATGGAAAGGACCGTGAAGCAGGCCTCCGGCGTTTTCGCCCGGAACCGGGAAAACAGGTAAAGAAAACCGATAAAAAACAAAGGCAAAGAGGCGATTCCGGACAGGAAGACCTCCTTCGGGCCGTAAGCCAGAGGATGGACCCACGGCCTCCAGAAAATCCTGAACCGTTCGGCCATCAACCAGAGGGATCGTTCCGGATTCTTCTCGAATTCCCGCCATCCCATCTTGTAGTAGATTCGGTCCCGGTCGCCGGGACTCAAGTGTTCGAGCCGTTTCGACATCGCCGGCAGGACTTCCATCCAGAGGTGTTGCTGGGCGCTTCGGAATTGGCTGGCTGTTTTCGCTTTAAAAATATGGGCGGAATGCGGGGAATTGGCGATCCAGAAGTTCATACCGGAACCGTCCAGCATGAGCGAGACTTGGTTCCACCGTTTGTAGATCCAGTAACTCAAGGGGGAGATCACCAGGAGACTCATGGAACCCAGCAGGAACACCAACCCCAGCCGCCTGCCCCAGTTCGCCTTGGTGAAAGAGAAGATGGTCAGCGCGGCAGCCGGACCGAGCAGAAGAACGGTCCCCTTCGTCAAAGCCGCCAGCCCCAGTGGGATGCCGGCTAGGATCGCCAAAAAGGCGGTCTTTTCGTCAAAGAGGCGGAAGAGGAAGTAATAAGTCAAAACGACAAAAAGGGTGAAGACGATCTCCGGCGCAATAGTCGCCGCATGGTAGACGAAAAAGGGATGGATCGAGAAGATGAAGAGGGACAACAGTCCGCCGGCCGCTCCCCATATCCTTTCGGAGATCAGGTAGATGATCCATCCGGTCAGCATCGCCAGAAAGCAATGGACCAGTCGAACGGCGGTGAGATTTTCGATCCCGAAGAGCCAGTAGACCCCTCCCAGGAAAAAGCAATACAGCGGCGCCCGGTAGGCGATCACCGGCTTCATCTCCGGTGGGTAGAATCCCTCCCCCTGCGTGATGGCCGAAGCAACGCGGGAATAATCTGTTCCATCGGGGTAGAAGAAATCCTCGGCGGGAATTTGCCGGATGAAGCTAAGGCGGGTAAAGAAGCACAGGAGCAGAAGGAGATAGAGAGGCCACCGGTATTTCGCCCCCGGGTCCACCCAGACCCTAGGAGGAAGCGATACCGTTTCTCCGGCCGCTGAAGTGCCGGTGGAGCCAGTCTTTAAAGGCGTACTCGAGGATCGCCAACCCATATCGGACGGAGGGAACCTTTGAACCGGCTTCCGGGTTGTAATAAGTTCCCGCCGGGACCTCCTTGATTCTCAAACCAGCCCTGTGACACGCGACGACGAACTCCGTGTCGAACAGGTACCAGTTCCCAAGACGATCAAGAGGAATTTTGGATAAGGCCTCCTTTGTGATGGCCCGGAAACCGCTGTGAAATTCGAGGAACCGGGTGCCGAGAAAGATGTTCTGGATGGTGGAGAGGATCCTGTTAGCGACGAACTTGTAGCCAGGCATCGGCCCCCACAGGGAGGCCCCCAGCATCTTGGAGCCAAGGAACGGCCGAACCGTCTGGTAGATCCCCATAATCCTGGAACCAACCACCACGTCCGCTTCGCCCTTCAGCAGCGGTTCCACGATCTGCGGGATCTCATTCGGGAAATGGCCGCCGTCGGCATGGAGGATGACGCTGTAGGGGGCCTGGTGCTCGAGGGCGAAACGATGAAGCGTCTTCTGCGCGCCGCCGTAGCCCCGGTTTTTGGGATGTTTTATCAGGATCGCCTGTTTCGCCGACTGAATTTCCTGGGCGGTATTATCGGAGGATCCGTCATCCACGACAGCGACGGCGTCCACGGGAGGTCTGGGAATCTGCGTCAGGACCTTGCGAATCGTCCGCGATGCGTTGTAGGCCGGGATCAGAACGAGAATTTTTTGCTGGTTATTGATCATATGGTGTCCGGAAAGGTGTCCGGGTCTTTGGGGTCGAACGTCTCATTGACATAGGCCACCACGATGGAATCTTCCGGGCCGATCGTCGTGAAGGTGTGAGTGAACCCGGGCGGGACGAACAGCTTGTAGGTCGCCGTCTGGCCGTTCAACTCATGTTCGGAGATCTCGCCGGTGGTTGTATCCTTGAGGGTTACTCGGATCTTGCCCCGGAGAACGCAGAACCACTCCGACTTGCGCTTGTGGTAATGCCTTCCCCGTACTGCGCCCGGTTTCGACTGAAAAGCGTAGATAAGGCCCCTGGGCATTTCATGGGAAAAGATTTCAACGAGCCAGCCCCTTTCATCTGCTTTTCGGTCGATCTGAAAGGCCGGTTTTTCTTTTCCAGTTGACGGAACGGGGCGGGCTGCCATTTAGCTTAAGCCCAGCCACTTGTTCGCCGCGTAAATGTGGCGCAGCTGTTCCTCGCTCAAGCGGCTTAGATAGGGGGAGGGATGATCCGGATCGAGCCATCCCTCGGCTCTCAAGAGCTCCGTGAAGTCTTCCTGGGTGAACAGTTTGGCGTTCTCCGAGGAATACTCTCCGGGGATTCCACGGGGCTCGTTTTCATACCGTTCGTTCAGCTTCGGGATGTCCACCAGAGGCATGATGACGTAAAATTCCCCGATGTCGATGGCCCTGGCGGCCTCGTTGCGGGAAATGAGCAGCTCGTGGAGCTTTTCTCCCGGACGGATGCCGATCTGCTTGACGGTCACCCTTTTTTTCGGGCTTAATTCCCTGCTCATCAGTTCGGCGAGGTCTGAAATCCGGATTGACTTCATTTTCAGGACGAAGGTCTCTCCGCCCACCGCCTGCGATTCGGCATGGATGAGGGATGCGATCGCCATCCGCAGTGGGATGAAGAACCGGGTCATGTTTGGGTCGGTGATGGTGACCTCCCCCAGCCGCAGGATCTGCTCCCTGAAGAGCGGGATGACTGAGCCGCTGGTCCCGATCACGTTGCCGGCCCGATAGCAAGAAAAAACCGTCGGGGCCATGTTGTTGGCGGCGACGATCAGCTTTTCCGACGTCAACTTGGTGACCCCGTACAGGTTCAGGGGATCCACCCCCTTGTCACTGGCCACGTAGATCACTTTTTCCACGTGGCAATGGATCGCGGCATTGATGACGTTCTGTGTCCCGATGACGTTTGTCATCACGGTTTCCCACGGGTTCTCTTCGCAGACAGGCACGTGTTTGAGGGCGGCGAGGTGGAAAACGATATCCATCCCGTGCATGGCGAGGTCCAGACGGGTCTTGTCCCGGACGTCCCCGACGACATAGCGTAACGCCGGATGATTTTCAAAACGGCGCTTGGAGATGACCTGCTGGGCCTCTCCCCTGCTGTAGATCCGGATTTCAGCCGGTTGGTGCGGGAGAATGTGGGAAATCAGTTCGGTTCCCCACGAACCGGTACCGCCGGTGATCAGTATCCTCTTGCCGCGATAGCGGGAAAGCTCTTGATTCTCCATTCATATCCCCTTATTGCTTAAAATGTTAGCTTATCACCTTCTGCTTTTCCTGGCAACCGGTACCTCGCTGCGGCGCGCCGAAAAAACGCCTGAAGGTTTCCAGGACGTAAGCGATCATCTCCTCCGTCAGCCCCGGGTAAACACCGATAAAAAAGGTATCTCTCATAATCCGGTCCGCCTCGGGTGTTTCCCGGGGGACGCGCGCCCGGATCTTCTGGTAAGCGGGCTGGCGGATCAGGTTTCCACCGAAGATGGAGCGTGTTTCTATTCCTGCTCCTTCAAGATGCTGGACCAGGTCGTTTTTGGAGACCGAATTGGTGACAGTGACCGGAAAACCGAACCAGGAGGGATTAGCCCGCTTGTCCCGCACGGGCAAAATGAGTCGGTCCGAGAACGGGGCCAGTCCCTGGTAGAGCGTTTCAAAATTGCGACGCCTCTTTTCCACGAAATCACCGATCCTCTCGATCTGCGCCATCCCGATGGCCGCTTGGAGGTCAGTCGGTTTGAAGTTGTAGCCGATGTTGGAATAGATGTATTTGTGGTCGTAGCCCTTGGGCAGCCCACCCAGTTCCCAGTCGAAACGCTTACCGCAGGTGTTGGAGACCCCGGTTGGGCACCAGCAGTCGCGCCCCCAGTCCCGGATCGAACGGGCCGTTTTTGGGAGAATCCCTCCCCGGTTGACCACCAGCCCGCCCCCCTCCCCCAGCGTGATCTGGTGGGCCGGATAGAAGCTCAAGGTCGCCAGGTTTCCGAATGTCCCGACTTTCTGCTCCCGGAATGTTCCTCCCAAGGCATCGCAGCAGTCTTCGATCAGGTAGAGGTTATGCCGTTTTGCGATTCCGGTGATGACATCCATGTCGCAGGGAATCCCCAGCGTATGGGCGATCATGATCGCCCGCGTTTTGTCCGTGATAGCTTCTTCAATCAGCCCCGGGTTAATGTTGTAAGTTCCCACCTCGGCGTCGATGAAGACCGGCACGAGGCCGCCGTGGACCAGAGGGGCGACCGTTGTCGGGAAGCCGACCGCGCAGGTGATGACCTCGTCGCCCGGCCGCAGGGGGTCCTTGATCTGCGGGGAGGTCAGCGTCATCACGGCCAGCAGGTTGGCGGTCGACCCGGAATTGGTCAGCACGAAATCGCTGGCCCCGAAAAAGCCGCGCATCCGTTTTTCAAACTGGTCGCCGTAAGAGCCGAGGGTCAGCCAGAAATCGAGGGAGCTGTCAACGAGGTTGACCAGTTCCTCGGGGCCGAAAACCCGGCCGGCGTAGGGGACTTTGCTGCGGCCGGGAACGAACGGCGGGCTCCCGTGCGCCAGCCCGTAATAGGCCCGGACCTTCTCCAGGATCTCCGCTTTCAGACGCTTCGCTTTATCAGTTTCCATGAGGGTTGTTTTTGAACCAACTGATCGTCTGTGTGATTCCCTGCTCCAGGGTATGGGTCGGTTCCCAGCCGAGGAGTTTCTTCGCCTTGGAGATGTCGGCCCGAATCGACCATATCTCGTTTTCTCTGTCGGGCATCGCCCCGAAATCCGGCTGGATGCCCGGAAAATGGCGCACCACGGCGTCGACCAGCTCTTTGAGCTGCACCGGCCGACCCGAAGCGATGTTCAAGACGATGGGGGTTTCCAACCGCGCGTCGGCCGCCTTGATGAACGCCTCCACCGCGTCTTCGATGTAAACGTAGTCCCTGACCTGCCGGCAGCTGGTCAATTTTGGGGGTGTTTTTTTCAAACAGGCGCGGATGACGATGGGAACGAATTTGTAATCCCCTTCCCCCGGTCCGTAGACTGAAAAGGGTCTTAGGACCACCAGCGGAAGATTGTCCTGGACCGCCATCTTCATGGCAATGGTGGTGGCCGTGGCCTTGGTGGTCCCGTAGGTCCCCACCGGCTCCAGAGGGTCCTCTTCCTGCGCGGGGTGGTCTTTCGGTCCGTATTCCGCCCAGGTTCCGGCCGCAATGATTCTCTTGATCGGCATCCCCTTTAATGCTTCCAGGAGATGGACAGTCCCCCGGATGTTGATGTCCACCGCTGGTTGCATATCCCGTTCATCGAAATTCACCCCGTAGGCAGCCAGATGGTAGACGATCTCCGGCTGACAACGGCGGGTCGCCTCGGCGACCCGGGCCAGATCCCGGATGTCGATCATGCGCAGATCGATCCGATCGCGCACCCGCGCCAGCCGAGCCAGCCGTTTTTCGGAAGCAGCCCAGCATTCCACCTCGGCCTCGAGGTCCACAAGGCGTTCAACCAGATGGGACCCGATGAAGCCGGTGGCACCGGTGACGAGAACTTTCCTGTGTTTCCAGCTCATGGGGGTTGCGATGGGCAGCAGCTTATCTGTGCTGAAGCTCCCAGTCGTAGGGAATCTCTCCCGACCGGGGATCCAGACGCCGCATTTCAGCCGGATCATGCGGGATGGTCGCGCAGTTGGCCACAATCGCGGAAACGGTGCCGATTCCCTTGAACCCGTTCCAAACCAGTGGTGGGATCTTCACCAGGCAGTAGTTCGATTCCCCCAGGAAGATCTCCTGGAGGGCCGACCGCGTTGGGGAATCCTGGCGGTTATCGTAGAGGACCAGCTTGATGGAGCCACTGACGACCGCGTAGTTGAGCGTCATCTTTTCGTGAAGGTGCCATCCCTTGACCACTCCCGGATAGACCACCGAAAAGTAGATCTCGCCGAACCGCTCGAAAAAAGGATCGGTGCTCTTGAGCATGTGCATGATCTTGCCCCGCTCATCCGGGATCTGTTTGAGCGGATGGATCTCCACCCCTTTAATTGTTTTGTTTGCCGTCGTTAAAGAATTTTTCATACCAGTCCACCGTTTTGTGAAGGGCTTCTTCCATCGTGAAGATCGGTTTCCAGCCCAGCCGCTTTCTGGCTTTCGAGGCGTCGAGATACTGGTGCGGAATTTCGTTGGAGGTCTGGTTCTGGATGATCGGTTCCAGGTCCTGCCGTTTCATCACCTTCAAGATCTCCCGGGTGATCTGAAGAACGTTCATCGGCTGTTCGTTGCTGAAATTGAAGGCCTCCCCGACCAGGGAGCGGTCCTCCGCCAGCTTCTGCGCCGCCTGGAGGTAGGCGTTAGCGCCATCCTCGACATAGAAATAATCCCGCGTCAGCGTTCCATCCGACCGGATGACCGGCCTCTCGCCCCGGATGACGGAACGGATCGTGCCTGGCACGATCCTATTCCAGTTCAGGTCTCCCCCGCCGTACAGGTTGCCGCAGCGGGCGATCACCACGGGAACGCCGAACGTTTTGGCGAATGACTGGGCCAGGAGATCCGCGCAGGATTTGCTGACATCGTAAGGATGCCGGCCGATCAGGGGGGCCTCCTCCCGGTACGGCAGCTCGGCCTGCGAACCGTACGCTTTGTCCGAAGAAGCCGCCACGATCTGTTTGACGGTCGGACAGCGGCGGCTGGCCTCCAGCAACGTCCATGTCCCCCGGATGTTCGTGTCGAGGGTGGACAAGGGGTTCCGATTGGCGATGGTGACGATCGTCTGCGCGGCTAGATGGAAAACGGTATCGATCTCGTATTCCCCCAGGATCCGTTCGATCAGGGCCTGGTCGGTCATCTCCCCCCGGACCACCCGGACCTGTTCGATCAACCCCGACCGGCACAGCTCCGATTGCGGCACCCAGTCCCGCATCAGCACAACCACGTTGGCTTGCAGCCCGGCCAGGGCCCGGGTCAGCCAGCTTCCCTGCAGGCCGCTGGCGCCGGTCACAAAGACCGGCCGGTCGCGCCAAAAGAAGCTTTTCTCGTCGGCGGGGTTCATTGGATTTTTCGGATCATCTGGTTTTTCCTCACCCACGGAGGTTCTCCGGTGGCCCACAAGTCGTTGAGGAACTTGAACTCCCGATAAGTGTCCATCGGCTGCCAGAAGCCCCTGTGCTCATAAACGGTCAACTGATTGTCGCGCGTCAGCTTTTGAAGAGGTTCCTGCTCCAGGACGAGATCGTCCCGGTTGGGGAGGTATTTTTCCACGAATTCCTTCTCAAAAACAAAGAAGCCGCCGTTGATCCATCCTTCTTCCAACTGAGGTTTTTCATTGAACTGGGTGGCGAGGCCGTTCTTGTCCACTTCGAGCTCGCCGAAACGGCCGGGCGGACGCACGCCGGTGACCGTGCCGATTCGTCCGTGTTTCTCGTGACAGTCGAGCAGAGCTTCCAAGTCTATGTCCGCCAGCCCATCTCCGTATGTGAGACAGAATCGCGATGCTTTATCCAGATAGCGGGCCGCTTTCCGGACTCGGGCACCTGTTTGGGCGTTGGCCCCCGTCTCCACCAGGGTGACGGTCCAATTCTCATCTTCCGGGTGGTCGCTGACGAATTGAAGGTTGTGCGGCGGATCCGGTTTGCCTATCCCCAGATCAACAATGAGATCGCTCTGGTATGCCCGGTAATTCAGGAAGAAGTCCTTGATGAGGTGGCCCTTGTAGCCGAGGCACAGGATGAAATCTTTAAATCCCTGGGCGGAATAGATCTTCATGATGTGCCAAAGGATTGGCCTTCCACCAATCTCGATCATCGGCTTTGGTTTCGACTCGGTTTCCTCCTGGAGGCGGCTTCCCAATCCCCCGCAGAGGACCATCACAGGCGGTTTTTGCATGGTTCTCCCTCGAAAGCCATCATTTTACCATGAGCTGCGGCTGCGCCGGTACTGCTGGAATGGGGATCCTCCCGAGAAACCTCTCCAGCATCGGCTCCCAGCCGAACCGCTCCGCCGTCTCCTGCCCGCCTCCGATCAGTTTCCGGCGCAGGGAGGAATCCTGCAGGAGCCGGAGGATCGCCTGCGCCAGCGCGCGGGGGTTCGCCGCGGGAACAATCAGGCAATTCGTTCCGTCCTTCGCATATTCCCGCATCCCCCCGCAGTCTGTGGTGACAACCGCGCACCCGCAGGCCATCGCCTCCAGCGGCGGAAGCGGAAATCCCTCCATCCGGGAGGAGAGCACGAAGATGTCGCACCGCCGGTAAAAGGCGGCCATCTCATCTTCCCGTTGCGCCCGAATCGCTTGCGCCTCGCAGCCGGTTGGCAGGGGAACCTCCGGCGGTCCCGGGGCGACCACCAGGATCCGGATCTTTTCCTTCTCCTTAAGGGTCTCCAGTGCTTTGAGAAAATCGCCGTACCCTTTGGTTTTCCCTTTCCTGCCGATGACGCCGATCGTCAAGCGGTCCGATCCGAACGACCGCCCGCAGGGGATGAAAACCGACAAGTCCAGCGCCGGCGGATGAAGCACCTCGGCGTCCTTTCGCCCGATCCTCTTTTTGACCCACTCCGATACGCAGAAGATCCGCAGCGGCAGCCGGTAGCTCACGGAGGCCAGAATGGTCCGGATTCCCCGGCTCACAAAGCCGGCGTCGGCCAGAATGCCGTGGCTGCCTGCTTCGTATGCCTGGATGTACCACAGGATCGCTGGTTTTGGTCTGGCGCCGATCGATGAGAAGAAGGCGCAGTAGGCGGTCAGGTAATAATTCGCCAGGATCAGGTCAGCCCCCCTCGCCGAGAGACGGCAGAGCTTCAGGTAATAGAGGAACTGCCGCAACGGTTTCGGCCAGGAAGCGGGACCGCACCCGACGACCTGGACGCTGATCCCCTGCTCCAGAGGAAGAGGGGATTGTGAGCCGTAATCCGGGACCAGGAACCGGACCGCCCAGCCCCGGCGGATCAATCCGGTTGCCAGCCGGATCAACACCTTTACCCCGCCGGAGAGGTGGAAAGAACCCAAGGGGATAACCGCTGTCCGGCTCACCGCCCCACCCGCTGTTCCCTTCGGTTTTTCCACAGGAGCCGCCGGATGGCGGCCGAAGAACGGTCCGGCATCAGGGAAAGGAGACCGGTTCGGATGAATTGGGCATCCCCGATGATTTTCGGGTCGGCGGCGATCGCCTTGCCCAGGAAATGGCGAGCCGTCCGGTTATTGCCGGTCAAAGAGGCCCCATAAGCGACGCTCGCGTACCCTTTCGCCAGTGCGATCGATTTCATCCGCGCCAGCTCTGAAGCGGGGGAAACCGCCTCGAAGAGCTGGTTCAGAACGTCGAGACGTTCCCTGGCCCACCCCTCGGCATCTCCCGATGTTTTGGATCCCTGCCAGAGCCGGAATTTGGCGAGCGGCGAGCCGTCGAATTTTTCGAATCGGATGCCGATGATCGCTGCCCGGATCCAGAGATCGTAATCCAGGCAGTAGCGCAACGATCGGTTGAGCATGCCGGTTTTCCGGAGCACCTCCCGACGGATGAAAACGGTCGGCTGTGGAATGAAGTTTTCCAGAAGGAGCCGCTTCAGGCTGAAAACCGGTGGTTCGTAGAGACGACCGGCCGGGTCGTCGGGGAAAAAAGAACAGCATGCTCCGTAGAGGATCCCCGTTTCCGGATGTCGGCGCATTAAATCCACCGCCGCCGCGATGGCCCCAGGCATGTACTGGTCGTCGGCGTTCAGGTAAGCCAGGATCTCGCCGGTGGAACGGGCCCAGCCCTTGTTGATCGCGTCCGCCTGACCGGCGTCCCGCTCGCTCACCCAGGAGGCCAGCCGGCCGGCGTGTTTGCGGATGACCGCCACGCTTTCGTCGGTCGACCCGCCGTCCATCACGTGGTACTCCACACGGGGATACGACTGGTTCAGCACCGAGAGGATTGTCTCTTCCAGGAAAGGCCCCTGGTTGAAAGAGGGGGTGACGATCGAGACAACCGGCTCGTCGCTCACCGCCTCTCCTTCAAGATCTCTCTGTACAATTTCTCGAACCGGTCCGTCTGCGTCTCTTCGCCGTATTCCCGTTCCGTAACCTCCCGGCAGCGACGGCCCATCCGCTCCCTCAAGAGGTCGTCCTCCAGCAGGAGCCGGATCCCTTTTGACAGATCATCCGCTGCTCCCGGCGCCGCCGCGTAGCCGGTTTCCATGTGCCGGACTGCCTCCGGAACTCCGCCGACCCGGAAAGAGACCGCCGGCGTCCCGCAGGCCATGCTTTCGAGAATCCCGTTGGGAAGGTTGTCGGCCAGGGTCGGCAGGACGAACAGGTCGGCCGCTGAATAGATCCAGCTCAATGGCTCGTCCCCCTCCACTGCTTCGACCCTTTTCACGTCGACCGACAGTCTGCTTTCAAACAACCGGGCTCCCGCCCCGACGATCAACAGCGTTGTCTTGGCCAATGAACCGTTCAATCGGCCCAGCGCCGTCGTCAGGTAAGCCGCCCCTTTGCGGGGCGACAGGATCGAGGAGGCGCTGAACAGGATCACCTTGTTCTCCTGCGGAATGCCGAATCGGTTTTTCGCCTCTTTTTTCGGATGAGGTCTGAACAGCTCCAAATCCAGTCCGTTGGGAATCCAATGGATCGGGAACCGGTTCAAAAGGGGGCTTTCCATCGCCAGGTTCATGAGCCAGCGGGAGGGGCAGACAATAGCCAGGCGGCTGCGGGAGTAGATCCGATCTTTGATTTTCCACAGCAGTCCGGTGATATCCCACGGCAGAGCTGGATATTCCTTCAGATGGGGGCAGGAACCGCATCCCGTTTTCCAGCGCTCGCATTCATATGAATAGGAGCAGTGGCCGGTCAGGGCCCACATGTCGGAGAGCCGCCAGATGACTGGTTTCTCCTGGCTTAGGCGGGCCAGGACCCAGTGGCTGAAGTAGGCTCCGTGTGTGTTGTACATTTGGATGATGTCGGCCTCTCGCACCCAGGGGTGTTTGTGGATTCGCAGCGAACTGGGATAAAAGAGGTAATGAAAACCGGCGGCGTTGCAGATTCCGCCGGCCAGCCGGTCCAGGAAGCTTCCCATTAGAGCGACATCTGGGTCGTCGGTCCGTTTGTGGCCGACCAGCATCCTGGAACGGACGCCCCTTTTTTTCAGCCCCTGGTGCAGGCGGTAGGAGGCCCTGCCCGATCCGCCGGCATTGTCCCAGGTGTTGAGGTGAAGAACCTGCAGCGACTCGGTCATGGATGGGTGGCCATCGCCGGTTGTTCCGGAGAAACGCCGGACAGAAAATCGGTTTCCTTCGAGCCGGCGACCCATGCCGCGAAGGCGGCCACGTCAGGCGCTTTCCGCCACTGGCGTTCCGTTTTGGGGAGGATCTCCGTTTTGATGGAAGCCCGACTGTCTTTCTGGTACTCGAGGGTGAAGGAGCGAATCGGCAGAGGTCGCCAGAGGAAGATGCCGCTGGCGAATCGTTCCGCCAGCTCGACCTCGTTCGGGGTCAGTCGGGGCAGATCCTGGATTCGGGCAATCCTCGAGAGATACTCCTCTCTGGTTTCGGAATCGATGGTAAACCCTTTCCTGTCGTACCGGCCTGTTCCAGCGGTCAGGACCGGGATTCCGAACAGCGCCGCCTCGATCCCCACCGTGCCCCTGACGGTAACACAGTAATCGGAGATTCCGTAGAGGGAGAAGGTGCTGATATCGCTCTCCGGCTGGATCATCCGGATGTGGTCCGGCAGCCGGCCGACCTGCTTTGCAATCACGGCCAGCTCCGCCGGCTGCCCCGTTACCCCGTCTCTGGCGTTTTTGATCAAGTTCGCGGGATGGATCTTAATGATCCAGTTTACGTTCCTATTGGCGCAGGCGGCCCGCACGGTCTCCACCAGCCATTGCTCGTAACTGTCGAACAGGTCATGCCCCCAGAAGAAGGTGCCGTCCCAGAGGATGTGAGGGAAGATCACAGCTGTTTTTTTGGAGCCGTCCAGGCCGATCCGTTCTTTCAACTGCGCCGCCGACGCCATCTTCGCGAGAAACTGGGTGCCGACCTCGCTGTACCAGTCGCCGGAGGCGTACGCCTCGAACAACTCCTGGCGGATCCGGTCCCCCTTTTCCCTGGACCATGGCAGACGCTGGATTCGCCGCCAGGACTCCTCCGACAGGGAGGCCGGATGATCGTCCCTGTTTTCCGGGGTGTACCGTTTGAGCATCAGGACGTTGTTTTTGTGGGCGATGTTCCATGTGACGGCATCGACCCCGGCCGCCAGGCACCGATCGAAGATCTCTCCCTGCGGAGTGTATCCTCTGTCTACAAACAGCGCCAGCTGCGGTTGGATGATTCGGAGGATCCGTACCGCGGCGTCGGCGTGGGTCATCGACTCCCCCAAAGCGATGCGGACCGCCGTCCTTATGGAAGGATCTTTCAAATCCAAGGTTCCCACTCGAAGGTTTCGAAGGCAGGTAGATGCCGCGAACCGACCGACACGGACTCCTTCCCGCGTCACTTTGAGCAGGCTGGCCATTGTTTCCACCCGGTCAAACGCAGACAAAACCGCACTCGGCGCCAGTGGACGGATGAATTGGTCCCAGAAAAGGATTTCCCGAAGGCCAGCCAGCCGGTAGTAGGCGGCGACCCAGGGCTCTCTTTTGGCGAGAACCACCGGTTCATATCCGGCCGCCCGCAGCCCTTGGATCAGCCCAAGTTCCGCTTTGATGCCGCTGGGGAACCCGACGCTGATGACAAGAGCCCTTCTGCCGGCCCGCCCAGAGGAAGCGGACCACAGCAGAGAGGAGCCGACATGCTTCTTGAACGCGGCGAATTCCTGCCTGAGCTGGTTCTCCTGCCGCCGCAGAGGCCGGTCAGACGCGATCTTCCACAGCCGCAGAATCGCCCGCAGAGCGGGAAAAAGCCGGATCTGCTTCAGAAAGGACCGGAGCCATAGTTTCAGATCATCATTCGAACGGTTCGTAGGCAAGCGCGACGTCGATAAGCTCATTGTCTTTGTTAATGACCGGCAGGAGGGTCACCTTTTCGCGGGATAGGATCTCCCTCTGTTTGCCGGGGTCGGTTTCGGTGGTGGTCCGGCAGTTGATGTTCATGATCTCCTCCACCGGCGCGATCGGGAGAATCTCCTTCAGGAGTGCCCGGCGCACGTCCCCGTCGCTGACCGTCCCGACGACCTTCCTGCCGTCGAGCACCACGACGGCTCGGTGTTTATTGGCGGTGATCTTCTCCATCGCTGTCCGGACGTTGTCGGTGATCTTGATCGTGAACAGGTCGATTTTTTTGGTCATAGCCGCCTCTTTCAGTAAGCGAGCTGCTTCTTCAGCAGCTTCTCATCGATGGAGACCGTCTTGAGGATCTCGACGATCCTGTCCGAAACCCGGCCGTCCCCGAAATACGGGTTGTCGCAGTTCTCCCGGATGAATTTCTGGAATTCGGCGGAAAGGGCCTTCTCTATCCCCCGTCGAATCGCTTCCTGGGCGTACGGCACGTCGATCACGTTGTTGCCGCGGAACCGGTCCCTCTGCCGGTTGCCGATGTTGACGGCCGGCAGTTTAAAGCAAGGGGCCTCGATCAGTCCACTGCTGGAATTTCCCACCAGCACCGATGCCACGTTCATGAGCCCCGCGTAGAGGCGCCTGGGGAGGTTCCGCTCGATACGCAGGAATGGTTTCCTGTAACGCTCCATCACCCGTCGGATCTCCTCGCTGCCGGCGTCGTTGTTCGGAAAGATAACGATGGTCTGCAGGCCGAAGCTGGTGACCGCTTCGAGCGTTTCCTGTATCTGCTTTTGCGCGCCGCCGAACTCTTCGGTGACCGGGTGTTGGGCCACTAAGATCGTTGGTTTCTTCAAATCCAGCCGGAAGATGGCAGCCACCTCCTCCCGGGAGGCGTATTCGCTGTTCACCAGCTCGTCCAGCTGCGGCGCTCCCGTGAGGAAGATCCGGAATTCCTGTTCGCCGGTTTTCCTCAAGCGGTCTGCGGCGTCCTGGTTGGAAGCGAAATGCAGGTGCGCGAACCGGGCGATGGCGTGCCGGGTCATCCCATCGATGTTGCCAGACAGCTCTCCGGCCTGGATGTGGGCAACCGGGATATTCATGTGGGCGGCTGCCATCGCGGCGATCAGGTGCTCACCCCTATCCCCCACCACCAGCGTGATGTCCGGCTTCAACCGGACCAGGGCGTCCGTGACTCCCAGCAGGAAGACCCCCAGCGATTTCGCCATGGTCGCCGGGGTATAACCGTCCAGCGCCATGTAGATCCGGTCGGTGATGTTAAGGTTGTCTTTCTCTATTTCGCTGACCGTATGCCCGAAGCTGGGCAGAAGGTGCTGGTTGGTGACGATCAGAGAGTAGCGCATGCCCGGTTCCCTCTCGATCTTTCGCATGATCGGGCGGGAATAGCCGTAGGTCATCCGGCCGCCGGTCACGACGGCAATATGGCGTCTTTTATCGTCCGACATGAGACCACAAAAGCTGTTGGTCTTTCGGGATGTCGGCCAGCGCTGTTTTGCCGATCACCTTCTTCAAATCTTTTGCCGGAATAGCACCGGGGCCGGGACCAGGTCTTTTCACCCAGACCATCTCTCTGGTGATGACAGTTCCCTTCTTGATCGGTTTCTCGGTCACCACGCTCTCCCTCGCCCAGGCAACGATCTGTTTCTCTTCCTCGAAGATCCGCCGCTCCTCTCCCATCGCTTGGAAAATCGCGTCGGCCCCTTTCACAAGTTCGGCCAGTTCCCCCGGTTCGATCGAGACCGGGTTATCCGGTCCGCCCCTCATCTTGTCCAGCGTGAAATGTTTTTCCAGAACGCACGCTCCGTAAGGGACGGCTCCTAGAGCGGTGTAAATTCCCCTGGAATGGTCCGAGAGGCCCACCGGCACCTGGAACCGATCGGCGTATTTCCGGATCATCCCCAGGTTGACGATCCGGTACGGGGTCGGGTAAGCGGAGACGCAGTGGGTCAGGATCAGAGGGGTGCCGATGCCTTGAATCAGGCTGACGGTCTCCGCCACCTCCTCCTCGGTGCACATGCCGGTGGAGACGATCATCGGCTTGCCCTTCCTGGCGATATGTTCCTGCAGGGGCAGGTTCGTCAGCTCCCCCGACCCGGTCTTGAACGCCTCCACGCCGATCTCCTCCAGGATGTCGGCGCCGTCCCGGCTGAAGGGGGTGCACAGGTAAAAGATGCCGAGCTGTTCGCACAGAGCTTTGAGCTTTCTGTGCTCGTCCACGGAGAGGTTTGTCTTCTCCAGCGTGTCGTACAGCGGCTCGTCGAAATTTTCCGATTGGGGCGCCTCTCGCAGCATCTCATTTTCCAGGATGTGGATCTGGAATTTGATGCAATCCGCCCCCATGGCGTGGGCGACATGGACCATCTTCCGGGCCATCTCGAAATTCCCCTCGTGGTTGATGCAGGCCTCGGCGATGATGAACGGTTTATGCCCCGGCCCGACCATCCGGCGGCCGATTTGAACGGGTTGGATCACGGCGATCTCCTCCTCTTCTCTTTCAGGCGGGCGAGTAGACCCTCTGCCGCTGTTGTGCCAAGCGCAGCAGGGTCTCCGCCACGATCAGGTCATGTTCGGTGTTGATGTCGATTGCTTCTTCGGGACTACAGACGACCGCATAAAGCCGGTCACCGAGAACAGACCGTTTTCTCAAAAGAGTTTCCGTCTGCGTCACGTAGACGGCGCTGTTCTCTTTGAACAAGGGTTCCCTTTCCTGGCGCCGCCTGGGCTGGTTCGGGAAAAGAAACTCGAAGCGTCCTTCGCGGATCCTCCCCAGACATTCCCTCGTTTCCGTGACCGTGATGACAGAATCGGCATCGGTTTCTTTGAAAAGCCGGATGCATTCGTCAATGAGCCGGGCCGGCCTCAACGGCGAAGTCGGTTCCAGCGTTACCACCGCCTCCGGTCGGTAGTTTTCCCGCTCCCGCAGCGATTCAAGGGCGTGGATCAGCGCCTCCTCCGTCCGGGAGGTGTCCTGCGCCAGTTCCGCCGGACGCCGGACCACCTCCGCCTGGTTCCGCCGGGCCACCGCGGCAATCTCATCGTCGTCAGTCGATACGATGACCCTTTTCAGGCTGCTGGATTTCCGGGCCTGCTCAATGGTATAAACTAGAAGGGGTTTGCCCTCCAAAAGCCGGATGTTTTTCTTCGGGATCCCCTTGGATCCTCCGCGCGCAGGGATCACCGCTATCATCTGGGTCTTACCGTTCAACCGATCCTCCCGCCGGCGTCCCGGCTCCCCGGGAGTCTGTTTTCGATGTATTCCCACTCCTGGGTCACGACGATCTTGCCCCATCTGCCACACGGCAAGGCGGAGAGACCGCTTTCCCCAGCGTCAATGACGTCGAAGCTGACAGCTCCATTGATGACGTCCGCCACGCCCGCCTCATCCTTGAGGGAAAGGTTCGCCGTGTACCGACCCGGAATCAGGGGCAGATTTTTGATCCGGCACTGGATGATCCCCGCCGGAGGCAGGTCCCGAAACTCCTTCAAGGGGGTGAAAGCAGGCATGCACATAAAAATGCTGTCTCCCAGTCCGTCCAGGACGGTGACAATAACATTCAGGCTGGCCGGTCCCTTTGTTCCGGCGGACCGGTAGCCAATATAGAACTCGGCATCGGCGCCGGTCCGCAAAGCGGCAGAGTTCATGTCACCGGGGCGCGCCTCGAAAGAAGTGATCCGAACGGTGCCGGAACCGCCCCGATTCGGAAAATGCAGCAGATCCATGTGTCCTTGGCCCTGGGCATCCCTGTCGCGGGAGAGGTAGTCCAGGATTACTTTATCGGTTTCTCCATCGGAAATCAGGCGGCCGCCGTCAAGACAGATGGCCCTGCTGCAGAGGTTCCTAATGGCCGACATATTGTGACTGACGAAGAAGATGGTCCGCCCGCTGTGGGCCACCTGACTCATTTTGCCAAGGCATTTCCGTTGAAAGGAGGCATCCCCAACAGCAAGTACCTCATCCACCAGGAGGATTTCCGGCTCCAGGTGAGCGGCCACGGCAAACGCCAGCCGGACATACATTCCGCTGGAGTATCGCTTGACCGGCGTATCGATGAACTGCTCAATGCCTGAGAAATCGACAATCTCATCGAACTTTCGGCGGATCTCGGACCTTTGCATTCCCAGGATAGCCCCGTTCAAGTAGATGTTTTCCCGGCCGGTCAGCTCCGGATGGAAGCCGGTCCCTACTTCCAGCAGGGATCCGACCCTTCCCCGAATGATTGCCTTCCCCTGCGTCGGTTCAGTGATCCGAGAGAGGATTTTCAGGAGGGTCGATTTCCCTGCTCCGTTAGGGCCGATGACGCCGAGTACTTCACCGGGTTGGATCATCAGGTCGACGTCCTTCAAGGCCCAGAATGTCGATTCCGGAGGGTGTTCCGGCTGCTTTTGCTGGAACGGTGCCTGCGCTATCTTCACCAGCGTGTCGCGCAGCGCGATGTACCGCTCCCGCTGTCCGATCCGGTATTGTTTGCCCAATCCGGTGATCTCGATCACCGGTTTGCCGCCGATTTTTTTGGCGGCCGCGGGAACGGCGGCGGGCGACTCCGGGTGCCGGACCGGTATCAGGCCGGATTCGCTTGAAACCGGGAAGAGCAGTCTGGACCAAATGTAAAGACGCCGGCCAAAGAAAGCAGAAAGCCATCTGGGATGCAGATGAACGCTCCCCACTTCCCACTTGTCCGGTAAGAGCCATGCCAACGTCAGAAACAACCTCCGCAGAAAACCTGCCGGTTCGGCAGGCAACTTGTAATCCAACTGCTTCGCCAGCGCCGCAGTCCTGCAGATGATAAACTCCCGTTCCCTGGGGGTGACGACCTCTTCGTAGCCGAATGTGCCGGCCATGTCAGCGATGACCTTCTCCGGGGTTTTGACGCTCGGTTTGCTGGGGTTTGCCGGCAGTTCCTTCATTCGCCTTCCACCCAGAACCGTTTGAAGCGCGATGTCGCGTGGAGCGGAAACCCCGAGCCAGCGGCAAAGGGCTGTAATCGTTTTCGCCGGCTGGCTGCAGATCTCCTCGTACCTGACGAGATAGTGCCGCTGGGGCTGGGATTGGATCCGGTCCATGACCTGCCTGGCATGGGGAATCCAGCGTCCTTCCAGCTGCAGCCGCAGGATGTCTCCGCCCTGGAACCAGAACGGTTTCTTCTTGGCGATCATGTCGGTTCTCTTGAGCGAGGCGTAGTTCGTCAAAGGGTCTCGGATGATATGGATGAAGCGCATCGACGGATCGAGCCGCTCATATTTGGCCAGATCTGCAACCTCGATTGATTTGAAGACGAGCAAAGGGGTCCCATCCAGGTGGCGGGTGTCATAGTTACGCCTGATCGATTGAAGAAACTTTTTCAGACAGGAGGCCGGGTTGCCGCCGATGTCCTCTTCCTGGAGGAAATCCAGCGGATTGCCCCGCGAGCGCAGTGGTTCCTGGAGGAGGGAAACGTACGTCATCTCCAGTTCTCGGATCTGTTTTTCGGCCCACTCCCTGAAAAGGAGCCGCCGTTTTTCCGCATTCTGATCCTGCCCGAAGATGGAAAGGAGGTTGATTTCAATGGGGTAGACCCAAAGCCCCTCCGACCCGTCCAGCAGGCGCAGCGTGAGCGTCGTGCCGCTACGGCCGGATCCGAAAATGGCGACCAGCGGCGCTGGCGCTTCCATGGCGGTGCCGGAGAATGCCGGAATCTTTTGGAAGGTACCGGTTGCCTTCATCCCGCAGTCACAAATCCCCTTTCCTGAAGGAAGCGGAGGACTCTCCGGGCGTCCTCTTCCGGCGTCGAATCGGTTGTCGTCAAGGTGATCTCCGGCTTGAGTGGCGGTTCATAAGGATCATCGACCCCCGTAAACTGTTTGATCTCTCCTCGGCGGGCCTTGGCGTACATCCCCTTGGTGTCCCTCTTTTCGCAGATCTCCAGCGGCGTGTCGACAAAGACCTCGATAAATTGCTCCGGGCCGATCATCCGCCTGCACTCATCGCGGACGGACCGGTAGGGGCTGATGGCCGCGCAAACGGCGATGCCCCTGTGCCGGACGATCTCAGAGGCCACGAAACCGATCCGGCGGATATTGGCGTCCCTGTCTTCCTTGCTGTAACCGAGCCCTTTGGACAGGTGGGTTCGGACCACATCACCGTCAAGCATGGTCACCGTCTGGCCGTTGCATCGGAGGAGGGATTCCAACCGTTGCGCAATGGAGGTTTTGCCGGCCCCGCTTAAGCCGGTGAACCAAACGCAGAACCCCTTTTCCAGTCGGGTCTGGAGCGCGGGAGATGCGCCCGTTCGCCTGCCTGTGCGATTCGCATTCGGGAGGATCTCCGGTTCGGGCAGAGGAGTGATGAAATCCCCCGTGTAACCGCGCTGGGCAAGATTCCGACTTAATTCCCAGGAGATGTGCCACGAGAGAAACAGGGCATACGGCGGCTGGTCAGCATATAGCTTGCTTTCTTCCAGTACTGGGATTTTGGTGCCCGGCATGTACTTGTCGGTCTTCTTTGATCCCTTCACCTCCAGCACGCAGTCCAGAATGCCGTCGTCGAGCCCCACGTAATTGATCAGGGTGCTGGCCCTGGAGGGTGCGCCAATCCCGTAGATCGCGTTGCCCTGCCGTTTCAGATCGTACAGCAGGTCGTAAAGTTTGAGTTTCGATTCGATGACCCTCCTCCGAAAGGAAGGGATCCAGGAGGGACCCGTCAGCCCGGCTTGCTGTTCCTCTTTCAGGAGGCTTTCAACCGATCCCCGAAGGGTATAGCGTTTCGATTTGGAGGCGTAGACCCGTATCGATCCGCCGTGCGTCGGGATCCTCTTGACATGGAAGATCCTGAAACCGCGAGATTCCAGGAGGAATTTCAGGCTGGTCAGGGAGTAGTAGCGCAGGTGTTCGTGATAGATCGTATCGTACTGGAGGGTGTCGATGAGGTCCTTCAGGTAGTGGGATTCCGAGATGAAGACCCCCTCCGGGCCGGCCAGCGACTCGATGTTGTCCATTAGCTCATTGACCCGGTGGATGTGGGCAAAGACGTTCGTAGCGGTGACAATTTTCGGCTGTCCATGTTCGGCCTTGACCGCCTCGACCGCTTCCCTCTCGAAGAACCGCATCAGGGTCGGGATACCCCGCTCCTCGGCCATTTTAGCGGTCAGAGAAGGTTCAACTCCGCAGACCGGGTATCCCCCCTCCTTGAAGTTGCTCAACAGGGTGCCGTCGTTGGAACCGATGTCAACGGTCAGATCGCCGGGGTTCAGCCCGACTAACTCTTTCACCTCCCTGAACAGGTCAGCGAAGTTTTCTCTCAAAATTCTGGTCGTCCCGCTTGTGTAGGGGTAGTCAGGGGGAAAAAGGATATTCGGATCGACCGCGTAGCCCAGCTGGACCAGATGGCAGCGTCCGCAGTAAAGCATCTCCGCCGGGAACCAGGGTTCTTCATCCAGCATCCGGCCGATTGGGCGCATCCGGTTGACCGGCGGAAGATAGCCGACAAACAGAACGGAGGTCAGCTCTCTGGAAGAGCAGACCTGGCACCGGTCGATCGGTCCGTAGCGAAGCTGCGAGATCTTTTCCTGCGCGGATGTCATCATGAGAAAGCCAAGCTCACGTTCTGTTCCTGCCATTTCTGTTGGGCGTACCATTCAACGGTTCTCCTCAAGCCCTCCGACAGAGGTATCCGGGGGGAAAAGCCAAGCTTCTTTATTTTCTCCGTATTCGGACAGCGTTTCAACGTTCCTCCGGGGACCTCTTTGCCCGGGACCAGCCGAATTTTGATCCCCAGGCACGCAGCAATCTGATACGCGATCTCCCCAATGGAGACTTCCTCCATCGTCCCGATGTGGTAAATGTTCATGTTCTCCCCCCGATCAAAGAGCGTGAGGAGGCCGTCGGTGAAATCGTCGATGAAGATGAAAGCCCTGGTCTCCTTTCCGGAGCCCTGGATCGGCAGCCGGATTTCCTCCGCCTTGGATCCCTTCGATGAAGCCATCTGCAGGATCCTGGCGATTAACTGGGGAATGACATGCTCCCAGCCCATGTGCGGTCCATAGACATTGTGCGGCCTGAAGACGAGCGTCCTGCGGAAGGCCTTTTTCCCGAGGTGGATCGTCAGCAGTTCTCCGATGATCTTGCTGCCTCCGTAGGAGTATCTCGGGTTGAAAGGGTCCGGCACAATCAGACGCTCTGTTTCGTCCGTCGGAACCTTGTGAGCCGTCTGGTACACCTCCGAGCTGGACGCGAAGAAGAACTCCTTCACGCCGGCTCCGGCCGCCGCCTCCAGAACGTTCATCGTTCCCTTGACGCCGACCTCCAAGACAAGATCTGGTTTTTCGTAGAAAGTCCGAGTGCCGTTGACGGCGGCCAGGTGAAACACGGTGTCGGTTCCGGAGACCGCTTTGCGGACAGCGGCAGGATCCCTGACATCCCCCTGCACGATCTCCAGACGGCCAGGGATCTCCTGCAGCCGCTGGCGCGATCCGCGGGAGGCGTCGTCCAAAACCCGCAGCTCATGCCCCTGCTGCAGCAGTGCCGAGGTCAGCGGCGCTCCCAGAAAACCAAACCCTCCCGTCACCAGTATTTTCCTGGAAGCGGTCACAGCCGCAGTCTCCCCGAAAGCAGCGCCAAGGCTATGACGCCCAGGTGAGGACCATGCAGGATCCGGCCCTCGCGTATCATCTCTTTGACCTCCGTCCAGGTGCACAGGACAGTCTCCACCCCCTTTTCCCGATGGCTGGCTCCCCTCGCCGGTACCACGCTGCGCGCGAAATAAGACCACATTCGGTTTTCCAGGCGTCCCGAATCAGGGTACAGGGCGCCGAGGAACTCCATCCTTCCGGTCGGCCGGAAACCGGTTTCCTCGGTCAGTTCCCTCACGGCGGCTGCCATCGGAGATTCCTTGCCGTCGATGCACCCGCTGGGCAGTTCCAGGGTGAAATTTTCAACGATCGGCCTGTACTGCCTGACCAGCACAACCTTGTTCTTCGGCGTCACGGCCAGGACGGTGCAGTACTCCCTGGCCTTGACGGAAACGTATTTCCGGGATTTCGACTCCCCTGGATAGAGAACTGATTTCTCGATCAGATGGATCCAGGGAGATTTGTACCTGACCCTCTTGCCGGCTATCTTCGGTTTCCGGAGGGTCCGGTCTTTCATTTTGCCCACACCGATTCGGTCGTTTCGGAAACCGGCCGCTGGACCGGCTTCACCGGCGGCACCCTTCCGGCCCTGCGCAGTTTCCTCCATCCCAGCCACCGGCGAAAGGATTTCCACGGTCTGCGCAGCGATACGGCCTTCAGGAAAAGAGCGATAAAGGCGTCGAACAACCAGGTTTTCCATCCCCCTCGCCAGTTCTTCAGAAGTTCAAACAACTGTTCATTCCGAATATCGGTCTTACGCTTCAGAATGAAAAGGGCCTCATCCAGGTAATTCTTCTCGATCAGCACCACCGCTTGGGCCGCCGCTCTGGGCCCCATCAGATCCCGGTTGACGTAGATCGCATCACAAGAGAGGGCCTGGCCATACCGGTCGGGCCATCCGATGGCCGGCCCGATGCTGAAATGGGACTCCCGTTCCTTGTAGCCGACCTGACCCTGCGTGGTCTCGAACTTCAACAGGTCGAAACCGTAATTCCTCAATAGAAGATCGACGTGGGAAAAGAGCTTCTGGTTTTTTCTGAAAGGGATGAAACAGACCTCCACTTTAATGACCGCCGTGGAGCGCAGCAGGTTCCCCGCCCCCTCCAGCACCTCGTACTCCATCCCCTCCACGTCGATCTTCAGGAAATCGATCCAGTTCAGGCCGCCCTCCCGCGCGAAAGAGGCGAGGGTCTTTGTTTCCACCGGGATGACCTCTTTGACCGGAAAAACCTGATCCCCGAAGTTCGGATAGTAGCGCATCCCTTTCCAGATGATCTCCCGCAGGCGTTCGATGTTTGGCTCGATCATTCCGGCGGCTCCAGGCCCTTTCGTCACGTAAAAGGTTCGCGTCCCATCGACGTTGCTGATCGCGTAAGGGGCGTACCGGCTCTGGGCGTAGCGGGGAGCAGCAACGCCCAGCCAGGAGACGTCGGTGTCTCCTCTCTCCAGCTTCACGAACTCCTCCGGGTTCGGCTCAAAACCGTAGGCCTTCACGAAGGGAGCGATTCCGGCCAGCTCAAACATCCCATTGCGGGCTCCGACATCCACGTAGATCAGCGGCTCCCCAAGGGAGGCCAGGATTTCTTTCACGTAAGGGGCAAAAATTTTCTGCATCTAGGAACCTTTTAAAAAGAATTCCCGGATCGCTTCCGTCACCCTGGCGACCTCCTGCCGGCGCAGTGTCACCGACGATGGCAGCCAGAGCCCTTCCCGGCAGACGGCGGAGGCGTTCGGGAAACGGTCCTCCCTGTCCCGGTACGGGGGCTGGGTGTGCAGGGGAAACCAGAACTTCCGGGTCCGGATCCCCCTGCGCAGGAGGAATTCCGCCAGCTGATCCCTGCGCGGCGTCATGACGTCGATCCACTGCGGCTGCTGTCCGGAGGCGAAGTCGAAGGGGAGAAGCCGCAGTCCTTTAATCCCCGCCAGGCCTTGCCGGTACCATTCGTACAGGTTCCTCAAATGGGTGGTCCGCTCCTCGATCTCCTCCAACTGGGCCAGCGCCACCGCCGCCTGGAGGTTCGTCAGCTTGAAGTTGTAGCCGACGACCGGGTGTTTGTCGTCGCCGCCGGTGCCGGTGTGAAGCCGTCCCTGGTCCTTGAGCTCTTTGATCCGGTCCCTCACCTTGTGGTTGTTCGTCAGGACCGCCCCTCCCTGGCCAGTCGTCACCAGTTTGGAGGAGGCGAAGGAAAGGGCGCCGGCATCCCCCAGCGTCCCCAGGGATCTCTTTTTCCAGGAGGCGCCGAGGGTTTCGGCAGCATCCTCGACCACCTTCAGGCCATGCGCGCGGGCGATCGACAGAATTGCATCCATGTCGGCGCTTCGCCCGTTCACGTGGACCGGCAGGATCGCTCTTGTCTTCGGAGTCAGCGCCTCGGCGATCTTCTCCGGATCGATGCTGAAATCCTCCCGGCGAACATCCACTAAAACCGTCGTGGCGCCGGCCAGCGAGACGGCGTTGGCGGTGGCGATAAAGGTGACGTCCGGCACCAGCACCTCATCCCCCGGCCCCACCCCGCAGGCAACCAGGGAGAGAAAGAGACCGGCCGTCCCGCTGCTGACCCCCACCGCATGAGCGGAGCCGGTCAGCTCCATCAGCCGCTTTTCCAGTTCGGCGGTCACTTCCCCATCGTTCAGATAACCGCTCTCAATTACTCGAAACACACGGTCTTTTACCTTGGGGCCGATGGAGGGCTCCCACCAGGGGATCGTCTTTTTCGATGGACCGACTGCTCCGGTTTTCGAAGGGTTCATATGGCTCTCTTTTTCATGCCTGCACCGGACGCCGCGATTTGTTTCCGGGCGCCGTCCGGTTCACCCCTCAATAGCCGTTTCTTTTCGGTCGACATCCCCCAGATGTCGATCACCTTCTTGCCGGCTGGGAACCGCAGCGATTTGTAGGCGTCGTGGGGGGCGCCGATGATGATGATCCGGCACCGCCGGAGAAGCTCATCGGTCGACACGAATGCCGGGTCACGAATCAAGGCGTCCGAGCAGAGCACCGTGGCGCCGTAAAAAAGCAGCTGTTTGCGCAGTTTGAACGCCAGCGAGTCCCGCGTGTCATCGACGTTGGCCTTGAACGCCATTCCCAGGATCCCCACCGTCTCCTTTGAAAGATCCGTCTCCCTGCGCAGCTCCTCCACGAGGAATGAAGGCAGGCCTTCATTGATCAGCATGGCGGCCTGCCCGAGAGGGAAGTTGCCGCTCGTCATGGCAGAGAGCTGCAGGGTATCCTTCAGTAGGCAGGGGCCCGCGGTAAAACCGGGGCGGGGGATTCCCTTGCCCCGCTCATAGCCCTCCGTCATCGCTTCGTGAATTTTCAGATAATTGATTCCCTTCCGCGACGCCATGACATAGAACTGATTGGAGATTGAGAATTGGATATAGCGCCAGGCGTTCAGGAAAAGTTTGACCAGTTCCGCTTCTTCTACTGCCAGCAGCGTGATCTTGCAACCCAGTTTTCGGAAAACCGCACTGGCGAATTCCACCGCCTCTTTTGAGAAACCGGAGACGATCTGAGGCAGTTCTTTCAATTCCCGGATTGCGTACCCCTGGGAAATCCTTTCCGGACAATTCGAAACGTGGAGCTTGACCGGCAGATCGTCCAGAACTCGCTTTAACTCGCGGGTCATGCCAGGACAAACGGTGCTCCGAATAATCAGGTGCTGACCGTTCTTCAAGTAGGGGGTAATGTCCTGGACCATTTTGAACAAAGGGCCAGTTTTTGGGTTATGGTATTCATCCACCGGGGTTCCTATGGTGACGATGATTCCGTTGGCCTCGCGCAGCTCCGACAGAGAGTCGGCTATAAACAGGTTTTTGTTGATCACGCGCCCCAGAATCGGGTCTGCCCCATACTCGATAAAAGGCATTTTCCCAGCGCGAACCAATTCCGTCCGGCTGGCATTCAAGTCGTAAAGTTTAACTTTGATGCCGGCATCCGCCAGCATGATGCCCAGCGGCAGGCCTACGTGACCGCAGCCACCGACAATGAAAAGTTCAATCTGTTTTTGTCTCATCGGTCTTTCCCGTGCATGTACCAGAAGGTTCGACCATGCCGAACCAAGTACGGCCCCAACTTTCCTGAGTACGAGAAGGCCCTGATCTTCCTTTCGAAAATCTCCCGTGAGTCCGATTCCCCGATTTTCATTGCGACTAGCATATCCTTCATGCGCAGCGCTTTTCTGGCCCACCATTCTCTGCTGGGCACCAGCTGTCCCCCGGAATTTTTCAAACGGTCGGCCACCGCTCTAGCGAGCCGCGGGATTTCCCGAAGTGTCCGCGCATGGAGTGTTTCGGCGATGTCATCTAAATGAATAGGAAAGCGCCGAACCATCAGAATGGGACCGGCATCAATCTCTTTCGTCAGCAAATGAGCTGTCACGCCAAACTGCTTGTCACCATGAAGCAAGGCGAATGAACAGGAACCCCGTCCCGGCCATTCCGGCGGGCCGGTATGAAAATTGACTGCGGCCTTCTGGATCGACCGAATTAACCTCTCTTTCACCAAAACAGGGCCGAAAGTGAAAAGATAGTCAGCTTTCATCGCCGCGAGCTTTCTCTGGTCCGGTCCCTCGCCGAAACGAAAGTGTCCAGCGTAAACCACTTTGAATCTCTTCTTCAGGACCGTCAAGACAGCTTCCGATGCGGGGTTTTCTGCCCAGCCGAGATAGAGGGCCCTATTGCCTTTCCTGGAATCAAGCATGTCTGATTTTCATGTGAACACAATCTTCACTGTAGCTGATAGCTTCTTTCCGGCACCGGCGCCTTGCTTCCGGAGGCCAGATGTTCCAGTTCCCTGATGATTTTCCCAACAACGATTGCCGGCGTGAAGTGGGTTTCGTAAGTTTGGCGGCCTCCCCGCGCTATGCGGGTGCGAAGTCCCGCGTCTTCCAGGGCGGTGGCGATCCAGTCCGCTATCTCTTCAGGGGTTCTTCCCAACAGAACGTTTTCGAGGTGGCGCATCTCCGGCATTCCTCTGGCGTTGTCCTGATGGGCGACGACGCACGATTCCAGAGACCAGGCATGCAGGAACCGGGTGTGGACCCCTTTGTAGCTGCCGACGTTGTTCATGATGAGGAAAAGGTGGGAGGAGAGGATCTCCCTGTCGATGTCCGGCACCCATCCCCTCCATCTGATTTCCGGCCCGCAGAGGACCCGTGCCACCGACGTGTGCGGTTGGCCGTCACCGTAGATGTGAATCTCAAACGGTTTGGACACCAGGATCCGCCTTAAGAGAGGCAGCACCTCCGCGCCAAGATAATGCAGGCCGAACGTGTTTCCTGTCGTCTGAAGGGATCCGAGAGATCCCATCAGTTTGAAGCGGTCCATCGGCTTGAGTGTCTCGCGCGCAGCCAGAAGATGTCCGGCCGCGTCCGGCCAGGTGTTCTGGATATAGAGGGAGCGGGGATGCCCCATCCTGGAATAAAGACCGGCATGGTAGGCGCACAGATTGCTGATACTCTGGCAGTCCCGCATCAAACGCATGTGAAACGCGCCGCGGATCCGGTTCTGGCGAATCCAGAGTTTCAGCCGGACGGTGTTCAGGAGGTTCCCCCTGGGCAGATCGAACAACTCTGGATGCAGGAAGCGGTTCTCTCCCGCGGAGTGGTCCGGCATACCGTAATAGACGAATTTGGGGACCGCCTTGATCCCGTAGGTCGCGCCAAGTCCTTCGGGATTCCAGAAGATGAAAGCGACGTCACACCCCGTTCTCCGGATCCGCGATTCCACCTCCGCCGCCAGCGCGGTTTCAGGATAAAGATCTTTCAGGGTGGGCGCAATCATTCTCCTCCACCGCCCTCCCATCGGTGCTGGGGCAATCAGGAGAGGAAGCACCTCTACCCCTTTGGCTGCGGCTCCATGGAGCGCTTTCTCATCTCCGCATGAAAGATCTCCGGTGCTGCGGACGACCCGCTGATAGATGACCCGGTGGCCTGCCTGCAGCAACCCTTTTATGGTCTGATCCATCACGACGTGGACCGCGTGCCCACCGGCATCTGGAATAGCGGAGGATATGAGAAAAACGCGCAGAGGAGCCACTAGATGATGTCCGCGAAAAACTTCTCGGTTCGTTTGAAGTAAAAGATCCCGCTGACCAGCAGAATCAGCACCACCACGATCGAGACCCAGAGCAAAGGTCCCGGTCCCTGCGTTGTGCCGAGAAGAGCCCAGCGAAAACCTTCCACCACCCCGGCCATGGGGTTCAGGCCCAGCAGAGGCCGCCACACGTCCGGGACCAGACTTGCAGGGTAGGCGATCGGCGTCAGGAAAAGCCACAGCTGGGTTAGAAACGGGATCGTATAGCGGACATCCCTGTACTTCACGTTGAGCGCCGAGAGCCAGATCCCGATCGCGAACGCGGCCATCAGGACCATTACCACGAACAGAGGCAGCGCCACCGCCGAGGGTGTTGGGGTGGTGCCGTAAAAAAACATCATGCCGATCAGGATAACAAAGGCGATCATGAAATCGACCAGCCCCGCCACGACGGCGGCGATCGGGATCAGCATCCTGGGGAAATAGACCTTTGTGACGAGGTTCTGGTTGGCGACGAGACTGTTGCTGGACTCGGTCAGGGCAAAAGCAAAGAGCTGCCACGGCAGAAGGGCGCAGTAGGCGAAGATGGGATACGGAATGCCGTCGGATGGCACCTTGGCCAGCTGCCCGAAGAAGATCGAGAAGACGACCATCGTCAGAAACGGCTGGAGGACGGCCCACGCCGCCCCGAGCGCGGTCTGTTTGTACCGGACCTTGATGTCCCGCCAGACAAGAAAATAAAGCAGTTCCCTGCCGCTCCAGAGCTCTTTCAGAAAACGGGAGGACCAACCGCTGGAAGGCTGGATGACGATTTCCGGAATGGCGGTTTCGACCGATTGTTTCATTGCGGTTTTACCTCCCACGGAACCGGGTTCTTTTTCCCCGGAAATTGCGCGGCGAACGCCTCCTTTTCGGCGAGCTTCATATCCGCCTCAACCATGATCCTGACCAGATCCTTGAAGGTTGTCTTCGGGCTCCAGCCGAGCTGTTTCTTCGCTTTGGCGAAGTCTCCCAGCAGGAAATCGACCTCCGAAGGCCGCAGGTATCTCGGGTCTTTCCTGACATGCTTTGTCCAGTCAAGACCGAGCAGACCGAATGTTTCCTCGACGAACTCCTGGACGGAATGCGCCTCGCCGGTGGCGATCACGTAATCATCCGGCTTCTCCTGCTGAAGCATCAGCCACATCGCCTCGGCGTATTCCGGCGCGTATCCCCAATCCCGTTTGGCCTCCAGGTTGCCGAGGTATAAGGTCTCCTGCAGGCCGACCTTGATCCGGGTGGCCGCTCGGGTGATTTTCCGCGTGACGAACGTCTCTCCGCGGCGGGGCGACTCGTGGTTGAACAGAATGCCGTTGCAGGCGAAGAGGCCGTAGGCCTCCCGGTAATTCCGCGTGATGTAGAAGGCGTACGCCTTCGCGCAGGCATAGGGGGATCGGGGATAGAAGGGGGTTGTCTCTTTCTGGGGAGATTCCAGCGCCTTGCCGTACAGCTCGCTGGAAGAGGCCTGATAGAACTTCGGCCGAATGCCGGTGTCCCGGATTGCTTCCAGCAGGCGGACCGTCCCGAGTGCGACGATGTTGCTGGTGTCGACCGGCGTGTCGAAGCTGGTTCGAACGTGGCTCTGGGCGCCCAGATTGTAAATCTCATCCGGCTGAATGATCCGCAGGATCCTGTTCAGGGAGCTGTCGTCGGTCAGCTCCCCGTAGTGCAGCTTCAAGAAGCTTTTCTGGTGGGGATCGGCATAAATATGGTCGATCCTCGCGGTGTTGAAGGAGCTGGAGCGCCGGATGATGCCGTGCACCTCGTACCCTTTGTTCAACAGCAGCTCCGCCAGGTACGATCCGTCCTGTCCCGTGATGCCGGTGATCAGCGCCTTTTTCATCTGTGCGCCATGGAAAGTTTTTGTTTGAACCAGGAGATGGTTGTCGTCAACCCTTCCTCAAGAGAAACCCGCGGTTCCCATCCCAGCTCTTTCTTCGCTTTCGAGATGTCGGGTCTGCGTTTTTCCGGATCGTCCGCAGGACGATCCACGTAGGTCAGCCGGCTGGCACTGCCAGAGAGTCGGATGATCCGTTCAGCGATCTCCCGGATCGTCAGCTCCTGCGGGTTCCCGAGGTTGACCGGTTCGGGGGGCCCGCTCTCCATCAGCCGCGTCAAGCCCTCGATCAGATCGGAGACATAGCACAGCGACCGGGTCTGTAAGCCGTCTCCATGAACGGTGATCCCCTCTCCCCGCAGGGCTTGGCCGATGAAGGTCGGTATCACCCGCCCATCGTTGAGCGCCATTCTGGGGCCGTAGGTATTGAAGATCCGGGCGATCCGGATCCGGACCTTATGCATGCGCCAGTAAGCCGTGGCCAGCGCCTCGGCGAAACGCTTGGACTCATCATAGGCCCCCCGGATGCCGATCGGGTTCACGTTGCCCCAGTAACTCTCCTTCTGCGGATGTTCCAGAGGATCCCCGTACACCTCGCTGGTGGAAGCCAACAGGTATGTCGCCCCCTTGGCTTTGGCCAGCCCGAGCGTGTTGTGGCTGCCTAGAGCCCCTGATTTCAGGGTTTGAATCGGGTATCGGGTGTAATGGACCGGGGAAGCCACCGAGGCCAGGTGGTAAATCCCATCCAGTCCTCCATTGACCTCAATCGGTTTTGAGACGTCCGCATGAACAAACTCGAAACCGGGGTTTGAAAGAAGATGCTCGATGTTTTCCCTGAATCCTGTGAGCAGGTTATCCACACAAATTACTTGGTGTTTTTGGGATAACAACTTTTCACACAGATGAGAACCAAGAAAACCGGCCCCCCCGGTCACCAGATACCGCATGATGATGTTAACTCCCTGTTAGACAATATGATAGGCATAAGCATTTTAGCACGCAGACAGGTGCTTATAAAGCTGAATTCTCGGCCGAATGATGGCTCCGCGACCTCCGTGACGACTCAAGCGAGGATCGTTCGGATCAGGGAGCAGATTTTCAGGACATGGAAACTGCGCATCTCCGGGTAAAGAGGCAGGGCCAGCGTTTCGCGGGACAGCCGTTCGGTGACCGGCAGATGAACAGCGCCGGCGATTTTCCGGTAAACCGGCTGACGGTGTATTGGGACCCCGTAATAGACCTGGCTGGCAACCCCCTTTTCGGCCAGCCGTTTTCGCAGAAAATCCCTCTTTTTCGTCCGGATGACAAAGAGATGAAAAGCATGCGCGGCCCCCGGAAGGGTCGCCTGGCATTGAACGGCCGACAGGCCGGTGAGTTCCCTTTCATAGAGCCGGGCCAGCTGCCGGCGTTTGTGAATCCAGCCGGGCAGACGTCGCAGTTTGACCCGCAGGAAGGCCGCCTGCAGCTCATCGAGCCGGCTGTTGCGCCCCAGCGCCACCTGCAGGCCGTTGCGGCCGGACCGGCCGTGCACCCGCAAGAGCAGGATCCTCTCCCGGATCGCCGGCGAGTTGGTGGCGACGATGCCCCCGTCACCGAAAGCGGCTAGGTTTTTTGTCGGGAAGAAACTAAAACAGGATGCTGTTCCGAAAGAACCAACCGGCCTTCCATTCCAACGGGCCCCCGCGGCCTGGGCCGCGTCCTCGATGATCTTCAGGCCGAATTCCCGCGCCACGGCCGCCAGGGTGTCCATCCGACAGGGGTGTCCGAACAGATGAACCGGGATCACCGCTTTCACCTGCCGGCGTTTGGAGGGAGGCATGGCCTTGAGTCTCCTTCTCAAATCGGCCGGATCCAAGGTATAGGTGGCCGGCTCCACATCGATGAAGAGCGGTTTGGCACCAACGTGGAGAATGGCGTCTGCGGTGGCGAGGAACGAGAAGGAGACCGTCGCGACGGCGTCGCCGGCGCCGATCCCGCAGGAGCGCAAGGCCAGCTCCAGGGCATCGGTCCCGGAGGCCACGCCGACCGCGTACCGGGTGCCGCAGAAGCGGGCAAACTCCTTTTCGAAGAAGGCGACTTCCCTGCCCAGGATGAAGCGGCCGGAGGTGAGGACCCTCCTGGCAGCTTTCTCGAGTTCAGGCAGGAGGATTCTGGTTTGACGTGTTAAATCAAGGAATGGGATCAGCGGCCGGTCCATGTTTCAGGGTGCTCTTGGAACCAGGCGATGGTCCGCTTGAGTCCCTCTAGGAACGGCACCGTGACTCTGAATCCCAGGAGTTTCCCAGCCAGCTGCGGGTCCCCGCAGGTGTGGCGGACGTCCCCTCTGCGGGTCGGGGTGTGGACCGGCTTGATGTCGGACTTCAGATGTCTGCGGATCAGGTCGGCCAGTTCCTTGACGGAATGGGAGGTTCCAGAGGCCACGTTGAACACGTGTCCCGCCGCCTTCCTGCTGGCGGCCGCCTTCAGGTTCGCCTGGACGACGTTTTCGACATAGGTGAAATCCCTCGTCTGCAGGCCGTCGCCGTGGATTGGCGGCGGCTGATTCTTGAGATAGCAGACGATGAATTTCGGGATCACCACCGCGTACTCGTTTTCGAGGGACTGGCGGGGTCCGAACACATTGAAATACCGCAGCCCAACCGTCTCCAGCCCGTAGAGCCGGGTGAACATCTTCCCGTAGATTTCGTCGGCCAGCTTGGAGCAGGCGTAAGGGGACAGAGGGATGGTCAGTTTGGACTCGATCTGGGGTTTCGGGCATTCCCCGTAGACGGAGCTGGAAGAGGCGTAAACAACCCTCTTCACCTTCGCCGCGCGGGCGGCCAGGAAAAGCTGGAGGGTGGCCGTGACGTTAACCTCATGGAAAGAGACAGGGTCTTCGACCGATTTCGGGACGGAGCGCAGCGCCGCCTGGTGGAAGACGACATCCATCCCTTTGACGGCCCGGCCGACCAGACGGTGGTTCCGAATATCCCCCCGAATGAACTCAACCCGGTCTTTGACCGATACGAGGTTCCGCAGGGTCCCGCTGGAGAGATCATCCAGCACCCGAACCCTGTGTCCCCTGTGGACGAGGGCCTCCGTGAGGTGCGAACCAATGAATCCGGCGCCGCCGGTAACCAGAGCTTTCATATCACATCGGCTACAGGGTGATCACCTTCCCCGATCGCAGGGAAAGGCGCGCCAGGATATTGCGCGTGTCAAGGATCAGGCGGGCGTATCGGACGACGGTCTTGTAATCGACCTCTTCATGGTCCGTCACGATGACGACACAGTCGGCGGAGGAAATCTGCGGCACTGTCAGAGGGACAGATTTCAAAAGAAGCTCCTCTTCCTTTAGGACCGGAACGAACGGATCATGGAAACTGACCTTCGCGCCATGCTTCTGCAGGCGTTCGATGATCTCGATCGCCGGGGACTCCCGCATGTCCCCCACATCCTTTTTGTAGGCGACCCCAAGCACGAAGATCCTGGATCCTTTGACTGGCTTGCCCTTTTCATTCAGCGCCAGGCCGACCCTTTCGACCACGTGGGATGGCATGGCGGAGTTGATCTGGTCTGCCAGATCGATGAAGCGGGGGTCGAATCCCAGCAGTTTCGCCTTCCAGGAGAGGTACAGAGGATCGATCGGAATGCAATGCCCCCCTAATCCCGGCCCCGGGTAAAAAGGCATAAAGCCGAACGGTTTTGATTTCGCCGCCTCGATTACCTCCCAAACGTTGACGCCCAAATGGTGGCACATCAGCGCAATCTCGTTCACCAGCCCGATGTTGACCGCGCGAAAGGTGTTTTCCAGCAGTTTCACCATCTCAGCCACTTGGGGGGAGGAGACGGGGATCACCTTTTTGATCGCCTGGCTGTAAAGCAGCTGGATCGCTTTCGAGCAGGCCGGCGTCACGCCACCGACCACCTTGGGAATCGTGGTGGTGGTGTAAATCTTGTTTCCGGGATCGATCCGCTCCGGAGAAAAACCCAGGAAGAAATCGGTCCCGACCTTTAGACCCGATTTTTCAAGCATAGGAAGGACCAGCTCGTTTGTCGTGCCCGGATAGGTCGTGGATTCCAGCACGATCACTTGATGACGGTGGATGTATTTGACGATCGATTCGGCCGTCGCCACAATGTAGGAGATGTCCGGGTCCCTTGTTTTGCGCAGCGGCGTGGGGACGCAGATCATCATCGCGTCGATCGACCGCAGGACATCGAACGCCGTGGTTCCCTTGAGCCGGCCCTCCTTCACTAAAACCCTGACCTCTTCGGAGGCGATGTCCGGGATGTAAGAGATTCCCCGGTTGAGGGACTGCACCCGCCCCTTGTCTAGGTCGATGCCGGTCACCCGGAAGCCGACCTTGGCGAACTCGACCGCCAAAGGCAGGCCGACATAGCCCAGGCCGATAACGGCCAGGTGGGCTTTTCTCTCGCGTATTTTGGAAACCAGGGATTCAGGAATTTTGTGGGGCATAATGGCCAGATAGTATAGCAACGCGCAGTCGCTTCATCAAGAGATCCGCACCCACGGTAGCGGGTCCATTTCAGCAACCACACCGGTGCCGCCCCTGATTCGGGGTGGTCCGCTGCGGACCGTTCGGCCTGCCCCAGCGAGGCAGGCCTCACTCGCGCATTCGGCCGGGCTCGTCCCCTGACGGAAAGTCCGACGGGGACACCGTGCCCGCCCTGGCCTTATGAGCATCCGCGCGCGGGCCAACTCCTCGCGGGGGCCCCGGCACCGCCGGGTGCTCCGGCACATCGGCCGGCGGGACCGGGGTGAGCAAACCGTCTTTCGAGGCAGCGGGCACGGTTCCGGCTTCCTCGTTTTATCCACCGGGGAGGGTCTTTCGTTTGTGACTGTTTCAGGAAGGCCGGAGAGCGACCGAGAAAACCGAGCGAGGCCGGCACGCCGGGCCGGCCGAGTGTGTCTGTGAACCTCGGCCCGCTGGACGAATGACAGGAGCCGGGTTTCAAATGGGACCACTGCCTCCCGGAGGTGGGATGGGCTGCTAGGAATAGTTCTGCAGGAGGTACTCGCGCAAGGCCTGCCGCCAGGGTTTCATGGCGAACCCGGTCAAGCGTGTGAAGAGCCGACTATCCAGTTCGGTGTATGTGGGTCTCTTGGCGGGCCTGTTCAGCTGCGGCCAAGTGGTCTTCTCGATCAAGGAGGCTGGTTTTTTCAGGACAGAGGCGATTTCTTCGGCGACATCCAGCCGGGAGGCCGCGCCGGTGTTAGCCAGGTGGAGAACTGTGGGCAGGGCCGGATCCTCCGCGATCTGGCTCACGAAGGCCTCCAGAGCCAAGGCCAAGTCGGCCGTTGAGGAGGGGGAGTTGATCTGGTCGGTGACCACCCGGACCGGCCGGTTGTTGAGGAACGCTTCGGCGGCGGAGGAAACGAAGTTGAGCCGCCCGTTTCCGAATAACCCGCTGACCCGAATCACGACCGACCTGGCGCCGGCCGACAGGACCATCTTTTCCCCTTCCAGCTTGGAGAGGCCGTATTGATTGATGGGATGAGGGGAGTCCGATTCCTTGTAGGCGCGGCCCGCCAGGCCGTCGAAGACGTAGTCGGTGCTGATCGCGACCAGCAGAGATCCGGCTGCAGCGCATCCTTCGGCGACGTGCTGGACTGCGTGGGCATTGATCTTCATGGCCAAGGATGGCTCTTTCTCACAGGCGTCCACGTCACTCATGGCCGCGGTGAGGATGGTCACGGCCGGCCGGTGGCGCCGGATCCCATCGGCAACCCGTTCCCTGTCCGTGATGTCGACCGTTTCAAACAGCAGTCGCTCCGGCAGGTTGCGCGGGGATGAAGCGGGTTTGCGGGCCCAGCCGATCAGCTCATGATTCCTGGAGAGGACCCTGCACAGATCGGTGCCCAGAAGGCCGGTCGATCCGATGACGAGGATCTTCATCCCACCAGCTTAGCGCGTTCTGTGAGAGGGTTCCACCAGCGGGGGTTGTCCCGGTACCACCGGATGGTTTCCCGGATGGCCGTCTCAAAGTCGGATGCCGGTTTCCATCCCAGCTTCCTGATCTTGGAAGAATCGATCGCATACCGCCTGTCGTGGCCCAGCCGATCGGCGACGTGTTTGACGAGGGTTTTCGGCTTCTTCAGTTCCGACAGGACGGTCTCCACCACGGCCAAGTTTTCCCGCCGGTCCCCGGAACCGGCGTTATAGATCTCGCCAGGCGCCCCTTTTTCCAGGAGCAGAAGGATGGCCGAGCAGAAGTCGGCCACGTAGATCCATTCCCTGGTGTATTTCCCATCGCCGTAGACCGGTATTGGATCGCCACGCAGCGCTTGCGTGATCATCAGCGGGATGAATTTTTCCGGGAACTGGTACGGACCGAAGTTATTCGTGCCCCGGATGACGAGCGCCGGCAGGCCGAAGGTAACGTAGTAAGAGCGCACCAGGTGGTCCGAGGCTGCCTTGCTGGCGGCGTAGGGGTTGCTGGGAGACAGCGGGGAGGACTCCGATGCGGTTCCCCGCTCCAAGGATCCGTACACCTCGTCCGTGGAGATGTGAATAAATCTCTGAATCCCCTGATTTTTGGCCGCCTCCAGGAGGTTGTGGGTCCCCAGAACGTTTGTCTGAAGAAAAGCGGAGGCATCCCGAATCGACCGGTCCACGTGACTCTCGGCGGCAAAATGGACGACCGTGTCGCACTCCTTCAGCGCCGCGTTGACGGTCCCGGGATCGGCGATGTCCCCCTGGATGAATCGGTAGCAGGGGTTCCCCTCCAGTTCCCGCAGGTTCTCCCGGTTGCCGGCGTAAGTGAGCTTGTCCAGATTGGTGACATGCGCGCCGACCCGCTCCTTCAGGAGGAACCGGATAAAATTGGAGCCGATGAACCCCGCCCCGCCGGTGACGAGGATCCTCTTCATCCGGTTTTCCTGCTTTTGCCGGCTACCAGATTGCTCGCCTTCAACAGGGAGTCGAAAGCGCCGCAGTCGCTCCACCACCCCTTGAGGATGTCGTACTCCATCTGGTTCTTCCTGATGTAGTCGTTGTTAACGTCGGTGATCTCCAGCTCGCCCCGTCGGGAGGGTTTCAGTGTCCTGATGATGTCGAAGACGCGAGCGTCGTACATGTAGATCCCCGTGACGATGTAGCTCGATTTCGGACGCTTCGGCTTCTCCTCCACCCTGGCAATTTTCCCTTTTTTGAAAACGACGACGCCGAACCTTTCGGGGTCGGGGACCTTCTTGATCAGGATCCTCGCGCCGGCACGCTGGCGCTTGAAGGCCTCCACCGTGGAACGGATGGAGCCCTCGATGATGTTGTCCCCCAGGATAACGACCACCTTTTCGCCGTCGGCGAAATGCTCGGCGAGCCCCAGCGCCTCCGCGATCCCTCCCTCCCCCTTCTGGTAGGTGTAGTTGACGTGTTTCAGCCCGAAGGCACTCCCGTTGCCGATCAGCCGCAGGAAATCGCCAGCGTTATTTCCGCCGGTGACCAGAAGAATGTCTTTGATTCCCGCATCCACGAGGGTCAGGAGAGGATAATAGATCATCGGCTTGTCGTAGACCGGCAGAAGGTGCTTGTTCGTGACGTTTGTCAGGGGTCTCAAGCGGGTTCCCAGCCCCCCGGCGAGGATGATCCCCTTCACGCGGAGTCGTCCCCCCTTCCGACGCCGACGTAGCGGAACCCGGCTTTTCGGGGGATGGCCGGATCGATCATGTTCCTGGCGTCCACCAGGACCGCCTGGCGCATCGTTCCTTTCAGCTTCCGGAAGTCCAGTTTTTTGAACTCCGCCCACTCGGTCATCAGCACGAGGCAATCCGCCTGCTGGGCCGCCTGGGCGGCGGAGGGCGCGAAACGAACCCCTTTGAGTATTTTTTTCGCTTCCGGCATGGCGACCGGATCATAACAGCGAACGTCGGATCCTTCCTTTTGGAGAGCGGCGATCACGTCCAGGGCGGGCGCGAAACGCAGGTCATCGGTGTCCGGCTTGAATGCGAGCCCCAGGACGCCGATCCTTTTCCCTTTGAGGTTCCACATCTGCCGCTCGATTTTTTTGACGATCCGCCGCCTCTGTTCCTCGTTGATTCGTTTGACGGCCTTGAGAAGATCGAAGTCGTAGCCGATCTTCTCGGCGATCCGTATGAAGGCCTCCACGTCCTTGGGAAAGCAGAAGCCGCCGAAACCGGCGCCGGCGTTCAGGAAAGCGGGGCCGATCCGGGGATCCAGCCCCATGCCGTGCGCGATCTTCGTCACGTCGGCCCCCACCTTTTCCGCGATGCAGGCAATCGCGTTGATGAAGGAGATCTTCGTCGCGAGAAAGGCGTTGGAGGCGTGCTTGATCAGTTCGGAGCTGGCGATGTCGGTCACGACCAGCGGCGCCTTGAAGGGGCGATACAGCTCGCTCAAGAGGGCGCGCGCTTTTTCGGATTCAACCCCGATGACGATCCGGTCGGGATGGAGAAAATCGTGAACCGCCGACCCCTCCCGGAGAAACTCCGGGTTCGAAGCGACGTCGAAGCCAACCCTCTTTCGGACTGAATGCTCGAGCGTCTTTTTGACCCACTTGCCTGTTTCCACTGGAACGGTCGATTTCTCGACAACCAGCCGGTAGGAGGTCATCGACCGGGCGATCTCCCGGGAAACCTGCTCCACCGCCGTCAGGTCGGCCTCTCCGGATGACAAAGGGGGGGTCCCTACAGCGATGAAGATTACCTGGGACCGCGTGACCCCTTCCGAGACGCGGTCCGTGAACAGCAGCCGCTTCCTGGAGAGGTTTCGCCTGACGAGCTCCGAGAGTCCCGGCTCGTAGAAGGTGACCTTTCCTTTTTTCAGAAGCGCGATCTTTTTCTTGTCATTGTCGACGCAGACGACTCGATGGCCCAGCTCGGCGAAACAAGCCGCCGTCACCAGGCCGACATGGCCGGCGCCGATGATACAAAGGTTCATGTTTGGGACTCCGAGAGCGGCATTATAGCACGGGTCACCGGAGATATTTTTTCCCGGCCTTCGGCTGGTTGTAATGACGCTCCAGCTCGATGGGCAGCTCGGGGAAATCCTTCAGCCGGAAGAGCAGGAGCAGGGCGGTCCCTTCCCCGCGGGCCCTGGAGAAAACCAGCTCGCCGGTCCACTCATGGAGATCCCGGCGCAGGCGGTAAGACAGATCCGGGGAGGTGTAGATCCTCTTGACGGTCCTGGAATTGCCGGCAGGGTCCACCTCGGTGACGAAGCGCTTAACATCGAATGCCTGGTAGATCCCGACCCGCCATTTCGGATCCAGGTCGAACTCGGTCTCGAACACCAGCTGCGCGCTGGTATTCCTCTGGTACCGCCAGCCGAGGCCGACGCCCCAGGGCAGACTGTAGAAACCTTCCGCGCTCCTGTTGTACTCGCGCAGACCGGTTGATCCCTGGATTGTGGTTTCAATAGGAGCCTTGTCGTTGACCGGGATCGCCAGGATGTCGGCGTTGATCGTCTGGAACTGGCCCATCTCGGTGTTGAATCGGGCGTCCGACTCGAAGTACAGCCAGGGGTACGGCTTCGTTTCCAGGTCCATGTCGATGTTCCCCGGACGTCCTCCGGACCCTCCCGGCCCTTCCAGGTCATACGGGAAGGACAGGAGGAGGCGGGCCAGGTCGACCTGCTGCCACTTTCCCTCGATCAACCGCTTGGTTTGAAGTTTTTGTTCGATGGACGGAGAGATGGTGTTGGATTTGGCCAAACCCCCGGTCTCTGTGAATAAACTGCTTGCCGGGACGGTGGGGTCCCCCTGGAATTTGTAGGTGATGGTCGGGTTGATGATGTGGCGCAGCTTATGGATGTCCATCCCCGCGAAATCGGTTTCGATGTTAAACACCCGAAAGAACCTCGTGCTCATGTCAAAGCCAACCGCGCCGGCCTGCCTCCAGACGTTGCCGGGACTGGTGGCTCGCCGGGAGAAGAAGGCGGTCTGGAACTGGAAAAAGGGACGGATGTTCAGCCAGTTCATCACCTTCACGAGGTAGAAAAGCTCCTGCAAGGTCGACACCTTGATCTGGGAGCTGGCCGTCTCCCCCTCCGCCGACAGGTTGGTATGGTTGTAGTCATAATTGGACTGGTAATACCATCCCGGCTGGGAGATGTCGGCGGGATCGGAGGAGGCCCGTTTGCGCAGCGCCGGCAGCCACGGCACCGGGATCGGCCGCAGTTGCAGGTTGATCTGCGGCCAGTTTTGCGTGACTGTTTCGAACGCGTTGACCCTCTGCCTGACCAGGAAGGTCAGGCCGTACTGGGGGGTTGCCCGAATGATCTGAAGGTAGGTTTGCGGGTTTTCGTCCGCCTCGAACTCGTCCGGGAAGAAATCTTTGATGACCGTGGCGTCTTTGGCCTGGTGGACCTCGGCAGTCAGCTTCGTCTGTTTATCGATGTCCCAGAGGTGCCGGAACTGGACACGCTCCCTGTACCGGCGCTTGACTACTTCCTCTTCGTCCTTCCGGAAATAGAAGACGTCATCCTCGTCGGTGAAATAGGTACGGATGATCCCCTCGCCACCTTCCGGGAGCTCGTAGCGCAGGTCGGAGCCGCCGGCGACCCCCTTCTTCTCTCTGAAGTCCATAAACACGCGCCCCTGCAGGTTTTCGTTAAAGTACGCCCGCCAGGAGGTCAGGAGGAATCCCCCCCAGGGTTCCCTCTTGCCCGGCAGCAGCGTGACACGTGGCCGCTTGTCGTCCAGCGGATGAGTATAGGAAGGCAGGTACATGACCGGAACGCCGCCGATGTAGAGCAGGACGTTCTTCAGAACCAGCTTGTCGTCCAGAAAAATGGAGATCTCCTTCGCCTGCAGCCGGGTATGGGGGTTCTCGAAATCGCAGGTTGAGATGTAGCCGTTCTTGAAGAGATATTCGGTTCCACCGACCTTCAGCGCCCTTTCCCCGGCGGACCGGAATGGTCCCGACGTCCCTTCCGGCTGGATGACGATCCCCTTGCGGGTCTCGAAGTTGTAGACGACCTCTTCACCCTTGACGAGTCCGCCCGGCTGCGACAGCCGAACGCCGCCCCGAAGGTAAGCGTCCTTGGTGGCCATGTAGATGATCGCCTGGTCGCAGGTCAGCGTGCTGTCCTGGTAGGTCGCCACGACGTTGCCGGAGGCGACCACTTTCTGCAGGTTGTCGAAGAATTCGACCTGGTCCCCTTTGACCTGCACCGGATCGTCGGAAGCGAAGACAGGGTTGGGAAGAAAGGAAAACAGAGACAGGATGAAAGCCGCTTTAAAAACCGGTTTCGTATTCATGCGTTCCGCTGCGAGTCCAGCCATTCCCGGATGAGGAGCCCCGCGCCGATGATCCCCGCCGATCCTCCCAGGAGGGCCGGCACAATCGAGACGGGCTGGACACCGCGCATGACCCTTTCCCGGACCGTGCGGCGAATCGGCTCGAACAGCCACTTCCCCGCCTTCGAGATGCCGCCGCCGATGACGATCTTTTCCGGGCTTAAGAGGTTCACCACCCCGGCCAGGGTGGTGCCGATGTGGGTGCCGACCCTTTCCCATGTCTCCCGAGCCAGTCGGTCCCCTTTGGCGCAGGCCGCATCGATAATCTCCGGAGTGATTCCTGACGGTCGGCCGCCGGTCAGGCGGATCAGGATGCTTTGCCGTCCCTGCCGGATCTGCTGACGGACCCATGCGATGATCTCCCGGTTACCGACGTACCGCTCCAGGCATCCCCGCCCGCCGCAGGCGCACCGGATCCCGTCCATCTGCAAGGGCATATGGCCCACCTCTCCGGCCGTCCCTCCCCAGCCGCGGTAAAACCGGCCGTTAAGGACCAACCCTCCGCCAACCCCGGTCCCGAGCGTCATGCACAGAAGGTCGTCGGCCCCCCGCCCCGCTCCATACCGCCACTCGGCGAGCGTCATCACGTTGACGTCATTCTCCACCTGTACCGGAACATGCAGGCGTTTTTGGAGAAGCCGCCGCAGGGGAACATTCTTCCACCCTGGTATGTTCACGCAGGTTTTGACGATCCCTTCCGGGTATTTGACCAGACCGGGGATGCCGATGCCGACCCCGGCCACCCCCCGGTGGCCGCCAATGAGCTCCCGCGCGGCCAGGACCAGCCGGTCCTGCAGTTGGCGTGGAGACGAAAACCGGCTTGTGGAAAAGCTCCTTTCACCGGCGACGCGGCCGCCCTTCACCAAGCCGTATTTGACGAAGGTGCCGCCGATGTCGATGCCTATTGTCCAACCGGTGTTTTCGCTCATGAACAGACGACTCTGTTGCGCCCGCTGTTTTTCGCTTTGTAAAGGGCCTCATCGGCCATTTCGATCAGTTTCACGATCTCTCCGTTGGCCGTGCCAAGCACACTGACCCCCACGGAAACGGTCATCCGAATCCTCTCATCGTATGCCGGAATAGGCGTCTGTTCAACTGTTTGTCTGATTCTTTCGGCCACCTGGGCGCCCATCGGCATGTCGGTTTCCGGCAGGACAACGCCGAACTCCTCTCCCCCATAGCGGCCCACGAGATCCACCTCCCGGACCGATTTCTGCAGACGTTCAGCCACCTCGCGCAGGACGACGTCGCCCACCAGATGCCCGTAAGTGTCGTTGACCTTTTTAAATTCGTCCAGGTCAATCATCAGGAATGCCAGCTCCTTTGAAAGCCGTTTGGAACGGGCCACCTCCTCCTCCAACCGCTCCATGAAATGCCGGCGAACCATCAAGCCGGTCAGGCTATCGTGGATGGCCAATCTCTGGATCTGCTTGTAGAGCGCCACCCTTTGGAGACCCAGGGCCAGCTGGCCGACCATGATCCCCCACTTTTCCCTGGCCTCCGTTCCAGGTCTTTCTTCCGGGAAGAATTGGACCAGGTCTTTGACCGCCGCCGGACCGGTTTCCAGCAGTTCTCTGGCTTTCTGAACAATCAATTGCTGCTTCTCTTTCGGAATATCGGTGAGCCACTTTTGGATCGATTCCTCCGTGATTCGGATCGCCGTATCCTCCTCCAGCGTGGCGAGAAACTGCTTCGAAAGCCCATACAGTTCCGTGATTCGGTGGATGGAATCCTCCAGCTCCTTGTTGATCGATTGAATTCCTTTAGTCTCCCGTTCGATCTCCCGGATCTGGTTTTCAAGAGCGGTTTTTTTCACGTTCCACGACTCGATCTCGGCGCTGATCAGAAGCCGCTTGTTCCAGAGAATGAAGGGCAGCAGTCCGAAGGGGGCCCAGACACCGGCGGCGAAATCCGGCGGCGTCCTGACAACCAGCAAGACCGCCGCGGCCAGCGAGCTGAATACCGCCAGCAGGAAGGAGTGAGCCGGCCCATGCAGGAATCCCGCCGCCGCGATCGGCAGAATCATCCATCCCAGCCACCAGGAAGCCCTCTCCTGCGAGGCGACGGCCGCCGCCAGCAGAAACAGCCAGACCGCTGCCACATACGTTTTCATTCGGCAAAACAAACCTTGTTGCGGCCGCCAACTTTCGCCCGATAGAGCTGCTGATCGGCCGCTTTCAGAAGAGCCTGAACATTCTCTCCGTCCTTTGGGAAGACAGCTATGCCAATGGAGACGGTAGCGCCCGTCATGGCTCTTCTTAACGCCAGATGGGCCGATTCCATCTGGCGGCGGAAATCCTCCGCCTTCTGCACCGCGGCGTCCGCTGCCGTGTTCGGCAGAAGCCAGGCAAACTCCTCGCCGCCCAGACGGGCCACGACCTCGCCGGCATGCTGGGCCTGTTTCAGGAGAATCCCCACGTAGCGAAGCATCTTGTCGCCGGCTGAATGACCGAAGGTGTCGTTGTACTGTTTGAACCGGTCGATATCGATGATCAGCAGGGACAGCGGACTTTTGAACCGGCGGGCCCTGACCAGCTCCTCTTCCAGGCGTTTTTCAAAATACCGCCGGACATATAGCTTCGTCAGGTCGTCCGTCAGCGCCAGTTCGCTCATGCGGCTGTAGAGGCGGCTGTTCTCGATACTCAAGGCGGCGAGGTCCCCGATAATCCGCAGGAGCCGCAGGTCGTCCGAGCTGAGCTTTTCCGAGTCGTTCGCCTCAGCCCTCAAGACCCCCAGGCATCGGTTCTCCGTCATCAGAGGAACCCCGATCAGTGATCCCAAGGGCCTTTGGGTTTTCCCGGCAAACATCTCGGAAAAACGGAAATCTTTTTTTACGTCCTCGACCAGCAGGGGCTGGGCCTGGCGCATGACCCAATGGTCGAACAAGTCCCCGGTTTTCGTTTTGACGATCGGTTTACCGCCCCCTCGTCCCGTTGCCTGCTTCAGCTCCAGAGAGAGCGTCTTGGAATCCACCAAGTACAGGAGTGCGTTGTCGGCGTCCTGGATCAGCTCCAAAACGCCGAGGGTGATCTGTTCAACCAGCTGCTCCAGAGGTAGGGTGGCGCCGAAGGTGTTCGCCGTCTGCCGGAGTTTCTGGTACCGTTCGAGCCGAAACCGTAGCCCCGTTTCCAACCTCAGCATCCTGCCCAGGGTCTGGATCGATGTGTTGGAATTCGCTTCCAGGTGTTCTACCTCCACCGCCCGGATCTTCACCTGCCTCTGCCATCGCGTGATCCCATAATGCGTGACCAGTGAAAGGGCGATTAACTCGACGGGCAGCCAGAAAAGGATCTCCTGGCGGGACGCGAGAGCGATAAACCCCGCCAGCAGGCAGGACCAGATCGCTGTCGCCAATCCCCAGCCGGTCCCCTGGGACAGCCAGATCCAGAGGATCAGAGGGGCCAGCAGGTAGGAAAGGACCGTCAGTGACGGGACGGAGGCGGGAACGTCGGGCGAGCCCAGAGGGGAGAGCCAAAGCAGAAAAAAGGTCGTGGCCAACAGGAGGAGCCAGAGCCAGGGTTTTCTGGGAAGAGGGAAGGCAGGATCAGACGATAGCCGCTTCGGAATCAGGGTCAAAGAAATGCACCTTTGACATGTCGAAAACAAGATCCATGTCCTGATTCACTTTCGGCCGTTCGTGACCGCCCACGCGGGCCGTCACGGCGTGCGTTCCAAGAAGCAGGTGCAGGTAGACTTCCGATCCCATCGGCTCGACGACGTCGACCGTCGCCGTGACGGTGTTCTCGGGGGGGGCATACTGGACGAAAAGCTTGTCGTAGATCGATTCGGGCCGAATGCCGAGCGTGACCTGTTTGCCATCGTAAGGTGCCAGCTTCGGGACCATCTCATCGACGATCTTCACCCGGAAGGCGCCTTCCTCAAAGTAGAACTTGCCGTTGCGGCGAATCACGCGGCCATTTATGAAATTCATGGGAGGCGACCCGATGAAGCCGGCGACGAATTTGTTGGCCGGATGGGTGTAGATGTTGGCCGGATCGGCTACCTGCTGGATCACCCCCTGGTGCATCACAGCGATCCGGTTGCCGAGGGTCATCGCCTCGGTCTGGTCGTGTGTGACATAGAGCATGGTAGATTGAAGTTTGTTGTAGAGCTTGTTCAACTCCGTGCGCATCTGGACCCGCATCTTGGCGTCCAGATTGGACAGCGGTTCGTCGAACAGGAAGACGGCTGGTTTCCTGACGATCGCCCGCCCCAGGGCGACCCGCTGGCGCTCGCCGCCGGAGAGTTCTCGAGGCTTCCTGTTCAACAGTTTGGAAATGCTCAATATCTCCGCTGCCTCCTTGACCCGGTTGGTGATCTCCCATTTCGGGTAGCGCCTCAAGGTCAGGCCAAAAGCCATGTTTTCAAAGGCGGTCATGTGAGGATAGAGGGCGTAAGTCTGGAAGACCATGGCGATGTCCCTGTCCTTCGCGGGAACGTCGTTGACCAGCCGATCCCCGATGTAGATCTTCCCGGAGGTAATCTCCTCAAGCCCCGCCACCATCCGCAGGGTCGTCGACTTACCGCACCCGGAAGGGCCGACCAGTACCAGGAACTCCTTGGATTCGATATCCAGACTGACCTTGTCCACGGCCAGTTCATTCCCGTGCGGGTAGATCTTCGTGACTTCCTGTATGGAAACGTGGGCCATCTTTTGTTGGACCTTTTTAAGCGATTATTGTACTACTTTTCAAAGTATTCCAGGAGGTGCGCCACAGTTTCTTTCATCTCCTTGCGGTGCACCACCTTATCAACCTGCCCGTGTTCAAGCAAAAATTCCGATCTCTGAAACCCGTCCGGCAGACGCTGTCGGATCGTCTGCTCAATGACCCTGGGACCGGTGAAGCCGATCAGCGCTTTCGGTTCCGCGATGATGATATCGCCCAGGCTGGCGAAGCTCGCCATGACCCCGGCCATGGTCGGGTTGGTCAGAATCGAGATGAACGGCAACCCGGCGGCATGGTGCTGGGCCAGGGCGACCGAGGTTTTCGACATCTGCATGAGGGAGAACATCCCCTCGTACATACGGGCTCCCCCGCCGGAGCCGGAAACGATGACCAGTGGAATGCCCGATCGGATCGAGCGCTCGATGGCCCGTGTGATCTTCTCCCCCACCACCGACCCCATCGAGCCCATGATGAACCGGGCGTCGGTCACGGTGATGATGACCCGGTGGCCGGCGATCTTCCCTTCCCCGCTGACAGCCGCCTCCGGCATCCCGGTGGCCACCTGATCAAGCTGTATCTTTTCCTTATAGGCTTTGGGTCCCTTGAACTCGAGCGGGTCCCCGGATCGCAGCTGGCTGTCGAACTCCTGGAAGGTGCCGCTGTCGATCAGCATCTGGATTCGTTCGTAGGCGGTGAGGGTAAAGTGGTAATCGCACTTTGGGCAGACCTTCAGATTTTCTTCGAGGGTTTTATTGTAGATGATTTCGCCGCACTCCTCGCACTTCGTCCAGAGCCCCTCCGGGATCTCCACCTTCTTCGACTTGACCTTGACGTTGGTGTATTTCGGTCCGAACAGGGGCATCTTTATTCCTCGAATTTATATTCCACCAGGCCGGCCAGCGGCTTGGGGTAGAAGTATGTCGTTTTCCCCGGCATGCGGCGCGAGGCCCTGGCCCGATTGAAAACCTCCTGCAGACTTGGCGGCTGGGTGAGGAACAGCGCCTTGGCCCGGCCGGTTTTCAGTAAACGCAGCCCTTCCCGAATATCCTGGGTGAATGAGATGTCGGCTCTGGGACCGATCCATTCCGGCACGATCTCCTCATGGAGCCACTCCACGTCAAGCTGATGGAAACCCTGCGACGCGGGGCGCAGGAGATAGCCCCCGCCGTTGCCGGTATATAACCCGATGCCAATCTGGTTGACGCACCGCAGCTGCCGCAACCGGTGGACGAGCCGGGGAATATCTTCGACCGATTCCACGGTCATGGTGCCGGCCGCTTCGGCCGCCATCCGGTGAAGTCGGTCCCGCCGGCCACCGTGCACGACCCGGTGGGTCGGCAGCAAACCCGGTTCCTCCTCCCCGGCTGCCGCCAGGAAAAACATGGTGTAGTTGTAAGGGGACCGGAGCGAGAACCGGGGATCCGTCCGGCGGCGCGCGTTGCGGACATACAGGGCCGCCTCCAGCCGGTGATGTCCGTCGGCGATCACCAGCTCCTTTTTCTCCAGCAGGCGGGTGAACCGTCGGATCCAGGTCGGTTCATCGATCCTCCAGAGCCGGTGCAGGACCCCGTCCAGCCGGATGGAGGCGATCGGACGCCGGTTCCTGCAGGCTTGTTGGATGGCGTTCCGGTACCGGTCACCGGTGTCGGGGATCAAACCGAAGATTGGAGAGAGCGAGGCATGGACAGTCTGCAGAAGTTTGATCCGGTCCTGCTTCGGTTTTGTCCTCGTCTCCTCATGCGGAGAGATCCTGGAATCAAGCCGGACCAGCGAAATCAACCCCCATCTCCGGCAACGCTTGCCATCGATGACATACTCCTGGAGGTGGGGGTAGAGAGCCGGGGTTTTATCCTGCACCAGGATCCCTTCCGAAATCCAGCGCTCCAGCGTCTCCTTCGCCCGAGTGTACCGGTTGTTCCGAGCGCTGTCGGACCTGTACTCCTTCCCAAACACGACCCGGATGAAGTTGTAAGGATGCTTCCTGTAATACCCCTGCTGACCTTTGGGAGAGATGACGTCGTAGGGGGGCGTGACCACCTTGGCAAGGGATCCCACCCGGCGCGTATTGTACCGGAGACCTTTAAAGGGTGCGATGTGCGGCACGGAAGATAGGTTTACGCCTTCGAATTTCCTTTGGTGCCGGCGGAGCAAGAGCCCGCCCCGCTTGCGCAGCTGGAAGGGCTCTTACCGGAGCAGGAGGAGGAACCCTTTGCCTCTTCCGAAGCCCGCTTCTTATAACTGGCGGATCGATAGTCGGTGATATAGAAGCCGGATCCCTTAAAAAGAACCCCTCCGCCTGCGGAGATCAGGCGGCGCGACGTTCGCCTGCACTTCGGGCAGAGTGTGCTAGGCCGGGCGGTGATCGGCTGGAACTTTTCGAACTGATGACCGCAGGACCTGCATTCGTATTCGTAAGTCGGCATTCCTCAATCCCTCCGCGCTCTCACTTTTTCAGCCAGCGTCTGGCCTGCTCCCAGAACCTCTGGACCGCTGGAAAAATGCCATTATCACTTAACCGCTCGAACTCTTCAAGCATCTTTCTCTGCGCCATCGAGACTCTCGATGGAATTTCCACCTTGATCCTGACGAACTGGTCCCCTCTTTGCGATCCGCGCAGGGAGGGCAGTCCCATCCCCCGCAGCCGCAGGACCTCCCCTGGTTGAGTTCCGGGCGGTACCTTCATCCGAACGGTGCCGGAGAGGGTCGGGATTTCCAGCTCGCACCCCAGTGAGGCCTGCACCATGTTGACCGGCACCTCACAGTACAGGTGGCTGCCGTCCCTCTGGAAGAAAGGATGGGGCCTAACCCGTACCCGCACGTAGAGATCCCCCGGCTCCGCCCCTCTGGGGCCCCTTTCCCCCTCGCCGGCCAGCTTCAGGCGCATCCCGTCCTCGATGCCGGCGGGGATTTTCACCTTCAAGTCTCTCTGCTTCTCGGTCAATCCGTCTCCCCGGCAGGAAGGGCATTTCTCCTTGATGACCGTTCCCGTCCCCGAACAGCGGGCGCAGGTGCTTGCCATGACGAAAAATCCCTGCGAGACCCTGACCTGTCCCTGCCCTCCGCAGCTTGAGCAGGTTTCCGGTTTTGTCCCAGGTTTCGTCCCCTGCCCGTGGCACACGCCGCAAGGTTCCCTCCTGCGGAACGACAGAGGAACCTCTTTCTCATTCAGAAGGTCAGCGAGTTCAATGTCGACAGAGGTCTCCAGGTCCGCTCCGGTAAAACGCCTGTGAGAGCGGCCCCGTCCGCCGGATCTAAAAACATCTCCCAACCCGAAAGTGGCGAACAGTTCCTCCAGCCCGCCCCCCAGGATGTCGGAGATATCTTCGAAGTGGGTGAAATCTTCCCAGCTGAAGTTTCCGTGCCGGAAGGCCCCTTCCATCCCCGCGTGACCGTACTGGTCGTAGGCGGCCCGCTTCTTCGGATCGCTCAAGACCTCGTACGCCTCGGAGATCTCCTTGAATTTCTCCTCCGCCTCCTTCTTGTTGGTCTCATGGTGGCGGTCCGGGTGGTGCTTCATCGCCAACCGGCGAAAGGCCTTCTTGATCTCCTCCTCCGAGGCGGTTTTCTCAACCCCGAGGACTTCGTAATAATCCCTCTTGGCTACTGGCATCTTATTTATTTTTTGTTGTCGTCGACTTTGAACTCCGCGTCGATAACTCCTTCGTCATCTTTCTTCTTGCCCTGGCCGTTGCCGTGCTCCCTGCTGCCCGACTCCTGCCCGGGGCTTTCCGCTCCCTGCCCTTTTTGCGCGGAGGCCTTGTACACCTCTTCCGCCAGTTTGTGGGAGGCTTCCATCAGCTCCTGCATTGCCTTCTCAATCGCCGCGGTGTCGGAGCCCTTCAGGGTTTCCTTGAGGGTCTTCAGCTTCTCCTCTACCTTGACCCGGTCAGCGGCTGGGATCTTCTCCCCGTAATCCTTCAACGATTTCTCGGTGGAGTAGGCGAAAGCGTCCGCCTTGTTCTTGACCTCGACCTCCTGCCGCTTCTTCTCATCGGCGCTGGCGAACTGCTCCGCCTGCTTGATCATCTTCTCGATTTCAGACTGGTCCAGCTTGTGCGGAGCGGTGATCCGGATCGACTGCTCCTTGCCGGTTCCCCTGTCCTTCGCGGAGACATGCACAATCCCATTAGCATCGATGTCGAAGGTGACTTCGATCTGCGGAACCCCCCGAGGGGCCGGCGGGATGCCGACCAGGTCGAACCGGCCCAGCTCCACGTTGTCGTTGGCCATCGCCCGCTCCCCCTGAAGGACCCTCACCGTCACCGCCGGCTGGTTGTCCTCCGCGGTGGAGAAAACCTGCGACTTACGGGTCGGAATGGTGGTGTTGCGTTCGATCAGCTTGGTGAAAACCCCGCCCAGCGTTTCGATCCCCAGCGACAGCGGTGTGACATCCAGGAGCTGGATGTCCTTGATCTCCCCCTTGAGGGCGGCCGCCTGGATGGCCGCTCCCATCGCCACGCACTCCATTGGGTCGATCCCGCGGGCCACCTTCTTTGGACCCACGTAATCCTCGACGAATTTCTGGACGATCGGCATCCGGGTGGGGCCTCCCACCAGGATCACCTTATCGATGGCCTCTGCGCCCAGTTTGGCGTCGGCTAGGGCCTGCTCCAGAGGCCTGCGGCAACGCTCCACGATCGGGCCGACCAGCTCCTCCAGCTTGGCCCGCGTAATCGTCATGGTCAGGTGCTTCGGCCCGGAAGCGTCCGCCGTGATGAATGGAAGGTTGATGTCGGTCTGCAGGACGTTGGAAAGCTCGATCTTCGCCTTCTCCGCCGCTTCCCGGATCCGCTGATAGGCCATCTTGTCGTTGCGGACATCGATGCCGCTCTCCTTCTTGAACTCCATGGCGATGAAGTCGATCAGGGCGGTATCCATGTCGGTGCCACCCAGTTGAGTATCCCCGTTGGTCGCCAGTACCTCAAACCCGGAGGTCTTTTCCTCCTTGACGTAGTACATCTCCATAATCGTGACGTCCAGGGTACCCCCTCCCAAGTCGAATACCAGGATCTTCTGCTCCTGCTCCGCCTTGTCCAGCCCGTAGGCCAGGCATGCGGCGGTCGGCTCATTGATGATCCGAAGAACTTTCAGGCCGGCGATCTCCCCCGCGTCCTTGGTGGCCTGCCTCTGGTTGTCGTTGAAGTAGGCCGGGACCGTGATCACCGCTTCGTTGACCTGGTCGTTCAGGAAAGCCTCGGCATCCTGTTTTATCTTCTGCAGGATGAAGGCCGAGATCTGCTGGGGGGTGAAACTCCTGCCGTGGATCGAATAGGTGTGATTCGTCCCCATCTTCCTTTTAGCGGCGAGGACCGTTCCCTCCGGGTTGATGGCCGCCTGGCGCCTGGCCGGTTCCCCCACGAGCCGCTGACCGTCCTTGGTGAAAGCCACAATGGAGGGGAAAGCCTTGCCTCCCACCGTCAGCCCCTCCGCGGACGGGATGATGGCGGGCCGTCCCCCTTCCACGACCGAGGCCGCGGAGTTCGATGTGCCGAGATCAATTCCGATTGCTTTAGCCATTGGAACATCCTCCTTCAAGTGGTTCCTGTTTAGGCGCCGGTTTCACGGCCACTTTCACCATGGAATGTCTCAATACCCTGCCGTTCAAGGTGTATCCTTTTCGCAATTCTGCCAGCACGGTCGATTCCGGCACCGCCTCCGTTTCCTCATGGGCCACCGCTTCATGCAGGGAGTGATCGAACCTCTTCCCCTGCGCTTCGATAGGGGCCACCCCGTATGATTTCAAAAGATCTTCAAGCTGTTTGGCGATCATCTCCACACCGGCCTTGAAGCCGCCGTTTGGATTTTCCCCGGAAGAGACCGCCAGCGCTCTCTGAAAATCGTCATAAATATCAAGCAGCTGCTCCAAAATATCCTTGTTGGCCCACTGTCTGATCTCCGCTTCCTGCTTATGCCACCGTTTTTTGGCGTTCTCGAAATCGGCCCGCAGCCGCAGGAGCTGGTCCTTCAGCTGCTCTGCTTCTTTCGGCTGCTCCGCCTCCTTCGGCTGTTCCGCCCTCCCCTCCTGTTCGCTTTTCTCCTGCTCCGGGTACTCCTGTGATGTCATTCCCTCTCCTGAAAAGATCTTGTCACCGTCTGCGCCATTCGAGTCAGCAGAGTCGTCACTCGAGGGTAATCCATACGGGTCGGCCCCATCACACCCAGCGCGCCGGCGATCCCGCTGCGCAGCCGATAGGGTGCCGCCGCGATGGTACAGTCCTCCAGAAACTGCCCCTTGTTCTCGAAGCCGATATGGACCTTCACCTCATCCCCCGCCAGATCCCGCTTGAGGATGTCGACCAACCCCTCCCTGTTTTCCAACGCGGAGAGGAGCCGCCTGGCCTTCTCGATATCCTTGAACTCCGGAGCGTGGAGAATTTTGCTAGCCCCCTCCAGCAGGAGGGTGGTGTTCTGCTCCAGGAACGGAGGCCGCGCAAGCAGATTCTGCGCCGTCCGGATCAGCATGGCGGAGATCGGCTTCTCGGCGTACTGCTGCGTCAGCGATTCCAGGTAGGAGGGGATTTTCGAAAGCGGCATCCCAGCCAGTTCCCCGTTCAGGAACGATTCCAGCTCCTCCAGCAGGCCGGTCTCGGTCAGCTCCCCGAAATCCAGCAAAGCGTGTTTAACTATCCCCTCGCCGGTGATCAGGACCGCCATCACCTCATCCGGCCCCAAGGGGATCAGCTTCAGCAGGCGGAAGGAGCTGTCCGACAGCAAAGGCACCAGCACGATGGCGGCCACCTGCGTCAAATCCGAAAGGGTCTTCGCCGCCTGCTTCAGGAATTCGACCGGCTCTTCCGCCCCGAGGGATCCCAGCTGCCGAATTTTTTCCTCATCCTGCGGGGTCAGCCGTTTCGGCTCCATCAGAATGTCGACGTAGTAGCGATATCCCAGATCGGTCGGAACCCGCCCGGCGGAGGTGTGAGGATGCGTGATGAGACCCAAAGATTCCAGTTCCGCCATGGCGTTTCGGATGGTTGCCGGAGAGACCTGAAAATCGTACCGCTCCCACAGTAACTCGGACCCTACCGGCGTCGCCGACTCCGCGTAGGTCAGGATGATCGCCTCAAGAATTTTATGACTTCTTGATTTTAAATGATTTACAGTCACTTCTCTATGCTCGCCTTATTACTAGCACTCAATAATAATGAGTGCTAACCATTAACAAGGATACCATAACAAAGGTGCGTGTCAAGAGGAAAAGGGATCTACTTCAGAAGACCAGCTTTTTCCATCTGGCCGTAGAGACGAAGAGGAATCCGGGCCTCGAGTTGCAGCCCCTTGTCGGTCTCGTGGCGGGAAAGTACCACCCCGTGCTCGTAGACCTTTTCAAGCCAATGCCTCGATTCGCCGGGCAAGAGGATTTTGGCCTGGCGCATCCGGTGGCTCAAGGAACTACAGAGCCGGTCGACGATCACCTGGACCCCCTCCCCTGACGCGGCGGATATGAAGATCCCTTCGGGGTACCGTTTCTGGGTCTGCCGCTGCGACTCCCGGCTGATCCGGTCGATCTTATTGAAGACGAGCAAGCGCGGTTTCCTGTCGGCCTGGAGTTCCTTCAGGACCTCCTCCACCGCCTCCATCTGCTGTTCCATCACCGGGTGGGAGGAGTCGATCACGTGGATCAGCAGGTGGCTTTCAGTCACCTCCTCCAGGGTGGCCTTGAACGATTCGATTAGGTCGTGCGGGATCCGGTGGATGAACCCAACGGTGTCGGAAAGGAGGACCGCCTGGTGGTTCGGCAGAATAAGCCGGCGGGCAAGCGGGTCCAGCGTGGAGAAAAGCCGATTTTCGGCCACCGCCCCGGCGTCGGTCAACCGGTTCAGAAGGGTCGATTTGCCGGCGTTGGTGTAGCCGATCAGCGCTGCGGTCGGGACATCCTCCTCTTCCCGTTTGCGGCGGGCAGTCCAGCGCCGTCGGTGGATCATCTGGAGCTCTTTCTTCAAGCGGTTGATCCGCTGGCGGATCCGCCGTCTGTCCATCTCAAGCTTCTGTTCGCCGGGTCCTCTGGTCCCGATGCCGCCTCCCAACCGGGAAAGCAGGACCCCCTTGCCGGCCAGCCGGGGCAGGAGATATTCCAACTGGGCCAGCTCCACCTGCACCTTCCCTTCCTGCGACGTGGCCCTCTGCGCGAAAACGTCCAAAATCAGCTGGGTCCGGTCGATCACCTTGACCCCCACCAGATCCTCCAGGTTCCCCTGCTGGGCGGCGGAAAGGTTCTCGCTCAAGATCACGACGTTCAGATGATGGTCGTGGCAGATCTGGTGGATCTCCTGGGCCTTGCCTGTCCCGATCAGGTGGCCCGGATGGGGGTCTTCGCTCTTGACGGTATGCTCCCGGACGACCTGCAGGCCACAGGAGCTGATCAGCTCCTTCAGTTCCCTGGCGCTTTCCTCCTCCGGCCAGGGATCTCGGTAGGCGTGGTTCCAAAAACGGATCGTGACGGCCAGGGCCCGTTCCGGCAGGGCCTGGGTGATGATGGTTGCTGTTTTCATTTTCCGTTCTTGATCCGATCCTCCGCCAGCACGAGGGCCAGCTCGCGGGGGGACCGATCCTCGACCGGAATCCACCGGATCCGAGGATCGTGGTGGAACCAGGTGATCTGCCTTTTGGCGTAATGCCGGCTGTTGCGCTTGATCAGGCGAACCGTTTCCTCCCAGCTGGTCTCATTTTTTAGATAGGCGTAAAGCTCCTTGTAGCCAAGCGCCTCGGCGCTGGTTTTGCTCAAACCTTTTTGCAGGAGCATCTGCGCCTCCTCTTTCCAGCCGGACGCCAGCCACCGGTCGATCCGCTCCTCGATCCGCTGGTAAAGAGTCTCCCGGTGGCAGGTCAGCCCGAAAAAGGAGATCTCCGCCTTGTTTTCAAAGAAACCGGCCGCCTTCTTCTGAAGGGCGGTCAGCGGTTGGCCGCTGTCGTGGAAAACCTCCAGCGCCCGGATGATCCGCTTCTTATCGTGGGGATGGATCCGACGGGCCGCTTCGGGATCCACCTCCTGCAACCTCCGGTGCATGGCGCTCCAACCGGTCTTCTGTCCTTCCTCCAGGAGTTGCTCCCTGTAGAACCGGTTCGCCGACGGTGCCTCGCAAATCCCGTCCAGCAGGGCCCGGACATACAGCCCAGAACCACCGGTCAGCACGACGAAATCATCCCTGGCCAGCAGCTTCTCCATGACCGGCCGAACCGTCCGGACGTAATCGGCGGCGCTGAACTCCGCGGTGGGAGGAACCAGGTCGATCCCATAATGGGCGATCTCCCGCAGAAGAGCTTTGTCCGGTTTGCCGGTGCCGACGTCCATCCCCTGGTAGACCTGCATCGAGTCAGCCACCACAACCTTCGCCGAGAGGGTTTTGGCCAGGGCGGCGGCAGTCTCGGTCTTGCCGATGCCGGTCGGCCCCACCAGGGCGATGATCCGTTTGTTCAGCGCGGCAAAGCCCATCCGATAAAACTGTGTCCCCGGATCGATTCTACATGGACGCGGACCAGATCCCCCGCCTTCAATCCGTCCGCCTCAAAATAGACTTTCCGGTTGGTCCGGCTGCGGCCCATCCCCTGCCGTGCCGACAGGCGATCGGCTTCTTCGACCAGCACCTCGACCGTCTGGTTCAACGCCTTTTCCCCCTCCTCGCGAGTGATTCGTTCCTGCAGGCGCAGGATGGTCTGCAGGCGCCTGTCCTTTACCTCCTGCGGAATATCGTCCGGCCAGCGGGTGGATGCAGCATAGGGGCGGGGCGAATAGCTGAACATGAAGGCGGAGTCGAATCGGCACCGCTCCATCAGGCGAACCGTCGCCTCGAAATCGGCCTCGGTTTCCCCCGGGAAGCCGACAATGATGTCGGTGGTGACCGCCACTCCCGGCACTTTCTGCCGGAGAAGCTCCAGCTTCCTCACATACTCATCCGCGGCGTAGCCCCGCCGCATTCGCTCCAGCACCCTGTCCGACCCGGACTGAACCGGCAGGTGCAGGTGCTCGCAGACGTGCTCGAGATCCTTCATCGCGTCGAATAGCTCCTCCACCGCATCCCACGGATGGGAGGTGGTGAACCGGATCCTCTCGATCCCCGGAACGGCATTGACCTGCGCCAGCAGGTCGGCAAAAGAGGTTTGAGGGGCAAACCGTTTGCCGTAGGAGTTGACGTTCTGCCCCAACAGGGTCACCTCCTTGTACCCCTGATCCGCCAACCGCTTCACTTCCTCGAGAATCTGCTGCGGCGGCCGGCTGACCTCCGGTCCCCGGGTGTAAGGGATGATACAGTAACTGCAGACCTTGTCACATCCCTCCATGATCGTCACAAACGCGCTGACCGGTCCGGAATGGTAGGAGACCGTCTTGAACTCCGCCCGCCGCTTCTGCTGGATCGCCGCGATCGGCTGGAGCCGGCCAACCTTTTCGCAGTTGCCCTGGCTTTCGGCCGGCTGACGGTTCTTGTAGACCGCCTCGATCAGCTCAGGCACCTCATAAAGCTGGGACGGCCCGGAGATGAAATCCACATGCGGCGCCCGCTGGAAGATTTTTCCTTTCTGCGCCTTGGCCATACAACCCATCACCCCGACCACCAGTGAGGGGTTCTTGGCTTTCAAATTGCGCATCGCCCCCAACAGCGACCAAACCTTGTCCTCTGCGTGTTCCCGGACTGAACAGGTGTTGAACAGCACCACGTCCGCTGTCTTCTCGGAGTCGGTCAGCCGGTATCCCCTCTCCAACAGGAGGCCGGTCACCTCCTCCGCATCCCGGACATTCATCTGACATCCAAACGATTGCACGTAGATAGTTTTTTTCATCATCACATTGTAACGCGGAGCGGGAACCTCATCGAGATTTGGGTTTCTACGCGGTACTCGTCACCCAGTTCGCCCGATACAGAAGCATCCAGGAACAATCGGATTTTCTCGCCGATGAAAATCCGCAGCGATGTGCCTTCACGCGACACCTCATCATACGCCACCTCGCCGGTTACAAAATCGACGCAACCACATGTCCAACCCACAAGGCAACCACACCGGGGAGCATGCCGCCCATCAGATTCATACCCGCCAGCGCGAACTCCCCATCCTGCATCAGCCGCCGACTTTCACAGATAAACGCGGAGAACATCGTAAACGCTCCCAGCAACCCCACCATCCAGAACAGGCGGGTTTCGGGTCTGAACAGGAATTTCTGCGGCGCAATCAACCACCTCATCGACAACCCTGCCAACCGCCGTCCGGAACAGTTCCCAATCCCTCACCCGCTAGATTCCCGAAAAACCGCGAAACATGAAGAAAGCGGCGGCGGAGAGACACAGCCCCGCCCATAGGAAATCCCATGTCAAACGCTCGCCCATATAGCAGACGGAAAAAGCGGCAAAAACGACCATCGTAATGATCTCCTGAAGAACTTTGAGCTGCTGAAGCGAGAATAGGCCATACCCAAACCGGTTGGCAGGAACCTGAAAGCAGTATTCAAAAAATGCGATGGTCCAGCTGGCAAAAATGGCGACCACAAGAGGCTTGTTGGGCAGCGTCTTGAGATGCCCATACCATGCCCACGTCATAAAAATGTTTGAAAACAGCAGTAAAACGATCGTCTTCACTCATTCCCTCCGATTACCCGAAGCGCGGCTCCAGGGCATTATTTACGGCCCCTCCGCGGATCCATGAAAAATCGGTGCACATCCGCCACTTCCCATCCTGCTGGCGAAGGAATCATGCGGCGTGACTTATAGCATCATGGCAGGCATGATGTCATTTTAGACCTGGTATTTTAGCGGCTTGCCCATCTCCTTGAGTAGATTGTTGACCTCATTCTTAAGCTCAAGTATCCGCTCCTCCCTTCCCATCATCAAGTCGTTCATCCTCTTTAGCTCTTTTCTTTCACGTTCGGCAGCCTCTTCGGCCAGCTTGCGCTGCACAAACAAGCCGATCTGGTTACCGACAGCTCCGAACATCTGGAGCAGCACCTCATCAGGTTTTCGAATCTCTCGGCTGAAAAACTCCATAACTCCAAAGACATGATCTTGAATCAGGATTGGAAATCCGAACGCCCCATGCAACCCATCTTTCGCTGCAAACGGAGCACGGGGAAAGTTGCTGTCCAAAACCACGTTTTGAATCCAAGCCGGTTGGCGACTGCTCCAGACTCGTCCGGGCAATCCAATTCCCGGATTGAAGGTAATCCTGCGGGAGATATCTTCAAACTCGGCAACGGTAACGGCAGGCGAATGCCAGAACCCGGCACATCGCAGCACATTTGCCGCCTCATCAACGAGCCAAATCGCCCCCACGTCCCAGTCGAGAACCTGGCAGACTTCCCGAAGGACACCCGGAATCGCCCCGTCAAAGCTATCGGATTCGATGAGAAGGCGCGTGATTGCACGTTCCGCAAAGACGCGCTGATCTCTTCGCCTACCATACTCTGTGATATCCCGTATGATCGCCAAGATAAGCGGTTCCTTCTCCATTTCTTCAAGAAAAAGGGGACCGATGGCGACATCCGCTAGAAATTCGCCGCCGTCCTTCCGTCTGCCCCATAATTCCCTGTCCCGCTGACCCATCAACCGCTTGGTCGGCTGCAAGACGTAACCCTGGCGATCTTTCGCATGCTGCTGACGAAAGCGCTCCGGGATCAACATCTCGACAGACTGGTTCAGCAATTCCCCTGGCGCGCAGCCGAACAGCACTTCGGTCTGCGCGTTGACTTGGACGATACGGCCCTGGCGGTCAACCAAAATGACCGCATCCGGCAAAAGTTCAAACACCAGCTGCATACCGTCCCTCACACTTCTACTCACCATCTCTTCCCCCTCCCATAGTTCCGCAGGCGGTCTTAATGAACTTCACCCGACAGCCGATCCACGCGAAGCCAGACACCGTCGCCGTCCCAGGAGGTCAGCAGCAGGTTGCCGAAGAGGGCTGTGTGAGGACGGTTCCCCGAATGGGACACAATAACCTGTCGGGAGACAACCGTGAAATTGGGGTCGAGCACGTAGCGGACAATCATCCCGTCGTCCGAATGCCTCTGGCCATGACCAGGGCCGGGTTCATTTTCCCCGTTGCCCACAACACGGACACGCGCGTGGACGATCCGGTAGCCCGATGGGAGAGTGACGCTGCTTGGCATTACGATGTTCATGCCATCCTCCGCAATGGCCTCTACCACGCGGTTTGGCCGCCAGTTTTCATCGGTCCGGATCAATCGGATTGAGCTCCGCATGAGCGGATTGAGGCTCATCGGCGCAAAAACGAGGAACCCAGCCGGGACACGTTCCGCCGAGGCGCCGTTGGCATGCCGGTATAAGCCACCGCCGAAGTCGATAGGATCGCCCGAGGTGCCATCCATGCCGAATCGATAAATACGGTGTCCAAACCCCGGCAGAAAATGGCCGACCGCCACACCCTTCAGTTCAGCGACCAAAAACATGTCATTTGTCACCACACCACCCGACCCACGATCACCTTCCGGCGCAACGCGGAAGAGCCCAAGCCGACGAAAATCCGGGTCCAGTTTCAGCAGGAAACTGCCGGCGGGGGTCGACACGACAATCCAATGAGCCCCGTGCGCGAAAATGTGCCAGTGGTCAGCTATCCCTGAAGTGCCCAATTCCCTGCCCGTGAGAATCGTCCGCCATTCGACTGGAAGGTTTGGCCGGCGTACATCGAGGCGGCCGGCGAGCAGCTCTTGACGCCGCTCGATGGACAAGACTGGCGAATCTCTCCCGTCAGGAACCACAAAGAGCCAAAGGGCCTCATCGCTGAGATTGACCGGCCCGACCATGTCGGCGATCGTGAAAGGAATGGCATCCTCCGCGGCGATCCCGAAGCCGGAAGAGCACGTCATTCCCGCCACGACAGCCAGAAGAAAAGCCAGCCGCCTCATCAACCAGGTCCTTGCGATCGCTGCAACCGACCTTCGCCGGGGGGTCGCCCTTCCCTCCAGCACGCGGCCATCCCGAAGAGCATCGCTGACGCGGCAAAGGCCGAACAGAAGAGCTTGGCCGACTCTTCCAGAATAATCGACAAACTCGTTCTCTGTTGAGTCGAATCGATGAGCGTATGGAGGACGTAGAAACCGGCGGCCAGCGCAATCCGTTTCTCGAAACCCGGATACGCCCGAATGACTGGGAGGAAATAGAGAAAAGTAAGGAAGGCCATCATGCCGTATCCAATGACGATGACATCATTCCAGTTCCGGAAAAGGGGGACGGGGCCAACGACGCTTCCCAAGATCAATTCCCCCATCCTTTCATGGAATTCCAGCAGCTCATCAAAGGAGAGGTACAGAAAGGAGAGGAAGGCCAGCGACCAGAAAAGACGTGACCGCCCGGTGGGATTTTGTTCCAGCAGAAAAGAGGCGCCGGCAAAACCCGAAGCCATTGCCAATAAAAGGGCCGACAGCACCGTCACGTACCCCTGTTCGTGATGAAAATGATGTTCCGGACGGCCAGGAGGACCCAGTAGGATGGCCGCGGCAACGTACAGGATCACACAGACAGCGACCGCAACCAGAAATTTCTTCGTCAAAACTGGTCGTTACCTCATCTCTTTCGGCGTCTGACCCGGCGATGGTTTTTTCTGCGAGCGATCAGCCCGCAGGCAGATACCCCTCCCATCGTTTCTGGCGATCAAACCGGGGAACAGCAACTCCCGGTCTCATCTCGAAACTCTCTCAAGATTGTTGGCGGCCAATTCGAGCTTATCGGCAAGCTTCCGATAGTAATCGGCTTGGTTCAGGTGGTAGCGGAGCGTCCGCCTTTGCCTTCTCGTCTGATCCTTGGAATTTTTCGCCTGCGTCTGGTGAAAAACGGCCTTCACCCTCGCCTCATTGGCGGCGTGGCGATAGGCCGCGATCTTTGGTTTCGTGTCCTGCGTTTGCTTTCCCCAGGCGCTAGCCGAGGTCAGTAAAACGGCAACCCCGACAAACAGTCCCACGACAGCTTTCCTCCCCAAATGGTCCATCTGGTTCCTCCTCTTCATGTTCGTTGCGCCTGCACACTTAACCGATCGATCAGCATTTGCTGCTCCAGCAGCAGTTCGGCCGGCATCCTCGTGCCGAATTTTCCGAAGAACTCGGTCTGTCGGCGTGCCTCCTTAAACCATGACTCTCGGTCCACAGCAAGCAGCTCCTCCATTCCCTGCCCGGAAAGATTCAATCCATCTGTATCCAATGAATTGATGGACGGCAGATACCCGATCGGAGTCTCCTGCGCGCCAGCCGTCCCGTAGCACCGGTCGATGATCCACTTGAGCACCCTCATGTTGTCCCCGAAACCGGGCCAGAGGAACCTGCCGTGCGCATCCCGCCGGAACCAGTTAACCCGAAAAATCTTCGGCGGCGCTTTGAGCCGCCTGCCGATCTTCAGCCAGTGCCCGAAGTAGTCGGCCATGTTATAGCCGCAGAAAGGCAGCATCGCCATGGGATCCTGCCGCAGGACACCGGTGGCGCCGGCCGCGGCGGAAGTCGTCTCGGAACTCATCGTGGCGCCCAGATAGACTCCATGCTGCCAGTTAAACGCCTCGCAGACCAGCGGCACAAGCGTGGACCGTCTAGCACCGAAGAGGATCGCGGAGATCGGGACCCCTTCCGGGCTGTTCCACTTCGGCGTGAAGACCGGAGATTGCTTGATCGGCGTCGTGAACCGGGAATTCGGGTGGGCCGCCTTCTGGCCGCTGTTTGGACTCCAGGGCCTTCCCTGCCAGTCCAGGAATCCCTTTATGTCGGCCGGAAGGTCAAGCCCTTCCCACCAAACCGTGCGATCCGGAGCCAGGGCAACATTGGTGAAGATCGTGTTCTTGGCGATCGCCGCCATCATATTTGGGTTGGTCTGGGGGCTTGTCCCGGGGGCCACGCCGAAAAACCCGGCTTCCGGGTTTGTCGCATAGAGCCGGCCGTCAATCCCGACGCGAAGCCAGGCGATGTCATCGCCGACGCACCAAATTTTATAGCCGCTGTAGGCGCCGGTGGGGCGCAGCATCGCTAGGTTCGTCTTGCCGCAGGCGGACGGAAAAGCCCCCGCGATATAGGTCACTTGTCCCTTCGGGTCTTCGATTCCGGTAATGAACATGTGCTCGGCCAGCCATCCCTCTTGTCTCCCAAGCCAGCTCGCGATCCGCAGGGCGAAGCACTTCTTGCTTAAAAGTGCGTTGCCGCCATAGCCGGAGTTGATGCTCCAGACGGTCAGATCCTGAGGAAAGTGGCAGATGTAGCGCTGCCGAGGGTCCAGGGTGCCGCAGGAATGAAGCCCTTTCAGAAACGAGTGTGAATCTCCCAGATGTTCCAGGGCGACGGTGCCCAGGCGGGTCATGATCTGCATGTTGATGGCCACGTAGACGCTGTCGGTCAATTCTACGCCCACCTTGCTGAATGGAGACCCGGGTGGTCCCAACAAGTGGGGAATCACGTACATGGTCCTGCCCTTCATGACCCCGGAGAAAAGCCGCCGAAGCTTATCATACGCCTCCGCGGGATCCATCCAGTTGTTGGTGGGACCCGCGTCCCCCCTGACCGGGGTGCAAATGTAGGTGTTCTGTTCAGTTCGGGCAACATCTTCCGGGTGTGACCGGTGCAGGTAGGAACCCGGATGTTTCGCCGAATCAAGCGGGATGAGCTGGTTTAGGCGAACCCCCTCGGCCAGCAGCTGCTCATACTCCGCGTCCGAACCGGTTAGCCAGACAATGCGGTCGGGCCGCGTGAGCCGGGCCGTCTCCTCCACCCACTTTTCGACCGACGCATTTTTATTCATCATCACTCCGGAATAACGTATTTCGGTGTTTCACCGAGCCGCTTTAAAAGGTTGTTCACTTCCAGCTTCAATTCGCTGATCCGGGCCTCCCGCTCCATGCTCACCTCCTTGAGGTACTGGTAGCTTTCCTGGGCGAGCTTTTTCGCGTCCTGTTCCGAAAGCAGAGGAGTGAGGTCTTCCGCAGTGGACACGAAGTGGGTTATCTCCCCTTTCTGGTTCTTGACGGGGCTGATGCTCTGTTCTTCGTAATACAGGGAACCATCTTTCTTTTTGTTGAGGAACCTCGCGTGGAAGGACTTACCCGATAGCAGTGTCTTCCATAACATCGAGTAGAATTGGCTGTCGTACTGGCCGGATTTCAAGATTCTGGGGGTCATTTTGCCGATCACTTCCTCTTTGGAATATCCGGTGATCCGCTCGAAAGCGGGATTCACGTACACGATCATCCCCCCCTTATTGGTGATGATAACCCGCTCTTTCGCCTGCTCCAGAATCTGGTAGATCGCCGCGGCTTCTTGCTGATTTGACATCATGCTGCCCCCTGTTTTGGATCTGTTCATGCCCACCCGGTCAGCGCTTCCATTCTTCCATTATATCGGCAGTTGAACCTTGAGCCCCCCTTCTATTTGCGAGGGTTGTGGGGGTCCGGAGGCAGGCCGGCCGGTTTGGCTCTTACCGGCACCGACCCCTCGTTCCGCTTCAGGACGGCGATCAGACTGACCCCGAACCGGAAGCCGTCGCCGGTTCCCTTGCGGAGCCGGCGGAGAAGAAATCCCGCTTCCGATGCCATGACCGTTTTCAGGAGCAGGTTGACCGGCCTGGCCGGGACCCAGAAGTCGGTTCCTGCTTTGCCGCTGGGCCGTTTTCTAATCCGGCTCATGAAACGGAACGCTGTGGCGACCGGATAGAGGTACGTGTTGAAATGGGAGAACAGCTCGACCGAGACAGGCAGTCCCTCCCAGATCATCCGCAGCCGCGGCGGGGTATATCGGCGGTAATGACCGAAGCTCACATCGTGTTCACTCCAGAGGGCCGGATTCGCCGGGGTCGTGATCACCAGGCGGCTCCCGGGTTCCATGAGCGCCAGCAGTTCCGATAGGAACATGAAATCGTCCTCCACATGTTCGATGACATCCATCAGGAGGAAGACGGCCGGTTCCCGGTCAAGTCTCCGGATGGCCTCCTGCGGCCGCTCGCAGAGGAACCGGATCTGCGGAAACCTTGCCGAGGCCCTTTGGATCGCTTCCGGCGAGCTGTCGATCCCGATACCTCGCCGCCCTTTTGCAAAAGAGGCGATGTTGGCGCCAGTCCCGCAACCGATGTCCACAACCGGCCAGGCAGCGGTTTCCGGAGGCAGGCTCTCCACAATCCGGCGAACGATCTCCCGCCGTCCCAGAAACCACCAATGTTTTTCTTCTATTGCCGCGTGGAGATCAAACTGGGCCTCTTTCAAGCTGCGCTGCGCTGCCTCCGCCGACTCAAGAGAGAGATTGCCAGGATCACCGCGAAGGAGATGAGACTGATCCCCAGGCCCAGGTTGAAAGAGGGCGGATCATAGTAAAAGCGGACCAGGTGCTTTCCGGGCGGAAGGTAAACCGCCCGGAGCAAGTGGAATGCCGGCCACAGCGAGGCCGGCTGGTCGTCGATGAACGCTTTCCATCCCTTCTCGTATGGCTCGCTGCAAACCAGGTAGCCGTGACCATCAAGCTTGACTTCCAGAAGCTGATCGCGAGAGGTTCGTTTCAAAACGTTGATCTCGTAGCTCCGAAGAGGTGGCTGTCCTGTGACGGCGGGCGGATCTCCCTCCAGGATGAGCTGTGTGTAAGGATTAAACGCCGGGTCGCGGACCGATTCAAAAAAATTCTCCGGCCGGTCGGTGAACCTGGCACTGGCAGCCATAAAATATCTCGGAATTGTCCATTCCATCCTGTACAGCCGGCCAGCAGGAACCGCCAGGACAAGCTTCAGACCGGGCAGACCGCTTAGATCACCCCGTGTCAAGAGATACCGGACGTTGAAGAGGGCCATGCTCCAGTAAGGGGGTGTTTCCTGGATGAAACGGATGTAGCGCCGAAGCATCATCTGTTCGTAGCCACTGACGTTTTCAAATCCATACAGCTCCCCTAGATTCGGGCTGAAGGGGAAATAACGACCGTCCTTGAGGGGATATTCCAGGCATGCTATTCCATCGTCGTTCGAGAGATAGATTCGGTGCGTTTCTTCCTGTTTTTTTAGCTCGTCAAAAATCGGCTGTTCCTGGAGGAAGCGGTAGAAAGAGGGCTTGGTCAAAGGGTGGACGCCGCCCAGGGTTGTCAACTCCTGCGTCACCTCCAGAAGGAGGAAGAGACAGAGTCCCGCCTTGAAAAGGGCCTCCCGAATCTGCGCTTTCAGGAAGAGCCGGACCAGCCCATAGATCAGCAACAGCCACGCCGTCGATTTCCAGAGTCTTTCAATGCTTCCCTCCGCATGAAAGCAGCTCCAGATGCCCCATCCAAGGAACAGCGCGATGAAACTGAGGCCGAAACGCCGCCAGCGTGAGACGGAAGAGCGGATAACGGAGTCAATCCCGGCCCCAGACATCAGGACGATGAAAAGGACAGCGTAGAGGGCAAACCGGTACGGTGCCCTGAAAAGCTGAAATCCAGGCAGAAAACGGTGAGCCACTTTAAACAAAAAGCCGTCGTCGCCCAGACTCAAAAGAGCGGTTGCCAATGCCAGCAGAAACAGGGTCGCCACCGCCCGGCTGCGCATGAAAAGCAGGGCCCACGCGGCGAAAAACAGAGCGGCCGCGCCGGTCCACCCATGGCCGACCGGCGCGAACGGCCTGGAAAGGAGCTGTTTCCAATAAGAAGAGAAAGAGACGGCAAACTGGTAATCGGTCGCATAGGGGCGGCCGCCATCTTTTATGAATTCCATGGCAGGAAGCAGCTGGACCGCAGCCGCCATCAGACCAAGCCCCGCGCCGACGATAAGGACAGCCAATCCATCCATGCGGCCGCGGACCCCTTGTCCTGGTTCCATCAACCGAAAGATGGTGTAAAAAACAAGGCAGTAGCCGGTGATCAGCAGGAATTGCGGGGCCCCGCTCATCAGGATCAGGGACAGAAGCAGGCCAACGGCAATTGCAGGACGGATTGCCCTCTCTTCCAGCCATATCTCCATGGCGTAAAACACGGCCGGTGTCCAGGCCAGCGCTGCGAAGTATCCCAGATGGATGTTCTCGGTCGCAAAAACGCCGCTGAACATGTATAGGAGGCCGCTGAGGAAGGAAGCAAATCTGGAGAAACCGAGTTTTCTCCCCCACAAGTAGACGGACAAGCCAGCAATGCACAAATGGAGAGCCAAATAGAGGGTCAGGACGGCGTGGAAAGGCCCCAGCAGAAAAAACAGGTTAAACGGGTAAAAGCATGCGTTGTTGACGTTCGCCAGGTGCGGAGTCCCGCCGAAGATGTGCGGGTTCCAAAGCGGAACGATCCCGCTACGGATCTCCCGCGCGTATAAAGACTTCTCAAAGAAATGAAAATAAGAAAGATCATCGGCAAAAGAGGTCATCCCCAGAAAAATATGGCGGTAGAAATAAAGGATGGACAAAAACAGGAAGCCGGCGGCCGGCAACCAGAACGGGAGATTACGCGGCTCTTTTCCGAATAACGGCATCAAGGGAGTAAGGGTGGTTGGTCCTCATGAAGAGAAGAAGACCGGAGAAAACCAAGAACAAGTTAAGGGAGATCGATTGGGCCGGCGTCAGCTCGATGGTGCCTGACCCAAAACAACCGCATTCCTCCGGCAGTTGACCGGCAAAAAACTGGTAGCCCGTCAAGACGATTGAAAAGAGGGAAAAAACTGACAGAGAAAGAGCGCTGAACCGGCACAGATAACCCGACAGCAGCATGGCGCCGAGCAACCACTCTAGCCACGGGATAACTCGGGCCAAAACCGGCACCGCGACGTGGGGGATGAGGGCATATTGTTCCAGCACCTGGAGAAACCATTCCGGCGGCTCCCGGAGTTTGGCGAAACCGGCGTACGCGAAAACGCCGCCCATCATGAACCGCGCTGTCAGGAGCAGGAGGGGTTCAGTTTTTTTCAACTGGTTCTCCAAGAAGCTGGGAGATCCTTTCTTTAAACGCTTTGCCGCCCATCGCGACCTCGCCGTTGATGATGAACGAGGGGGTGACGCGGATCCCAACCTTTCTGGCCTCTTCCAGATCGGCAAGAATGATTTTTTGGGTTCCCTTGTCCTTCACGGCCCGGAGGAAAGCAGTGCGGTCCAAATGAAGTTCTTCCACGTACTTCATGAAAAGCGGGATCGGGTCCTCGACCGCCATCCACTCTTCCTGGGATTCATACAGTTTTTTCTTGTATGGGAAGAATTTTCCCTGCTGAGCGGCGGCCTGGGCCGCCATGTGGGCCAGGAAGGTCTTTTTGTCCCTCGGATGGGAGAAATGCCTGTACTGGTAGTAGATTTTCGACCCGTGCTCCTTGAGGAGAGACTCTACATACGGCTGCATGAAAGCGCAGCCCTTGCAGTGGAAGTTGCTGTACTCGATGATCTGGATCGGGGCCGAGGGGTCTCCTGCGCTTCGCCCGGCGGCGAGGGATGCAACGGCCGGAGCAGTGATGAGCGGTTTTTCGGGAGGCATCTTGCTGTTGGAGATGACGATGAACGTGGTCAAAGCCCCGAGCAGGAAGAGACCAGCTCCGAAATAAAGTCCCGAAGCGCCCGGCTTATGCGCGTTTTTCATTAAAAAAGAGGCAACCTCCTTTCCCTGTAGTATATATCACAGGAAATCGGAGGTTGCCTAAAAAGAGCCGGCGCGGGGCCGGTTCCTATATCTTCCCCACCTGGTCGAGACTGGGCTTCATGGCCTGCTTGCCCGGACGCCAGCTAGCGGGACACACCTCGCCGCGGTTTTCCCTGACGAAGATCGCCGCCTGCAGCTTCCGGAGCAGCTCCTGACCGCTGCGGCCGATCGAGTTGTCGTGAATTTCGACCGTCTTCAGGACACCGTCCGGATCGATGATGAAGGACCCTCTCAAGGAGAGGCCCTTGTCCTCCAGGTAGGTGCCGAACGTTCTGCACAGATTGCCAGTGGGATCGGCCACCATCGGGAATTTGATCTTCTTGATAGACGGAGATTGATCGTGCCACGCCTTGTGGACGTAAGCCGTGTCGGTGCTGACGCTCAAAATCTCAGCGCCGAGTTTCTTGAACTCTTCATACAGTTCCGCGGCCTCCTCCAGTTCGGTCGGGCAGACGAAGGTGAAATCCGCCGGATAGAAAATGAGAACAATCCATTTTCCCCTGTAGTCGGATGAACGGATCCATTGGATGTCACCAGCATGATATGCCTGAATCTCGAAATCTGGAACTTTCTGTCCTACTGTCACCATGTGTTACCCTCCTTTTGACAATGAATCCTGTTTTTGAAACCGTGACGCTGAAAACGGCATCAAATCAATGGAACATGTTCCTTTTGCAATCAGATCCGCGATGAGCCGGCCGGTCAGCGGCGCCAGGAGAACACCGTTCCTGTAATGCCCCGCAGCGACCAGCAGGCCGTCCAAAGGCGTCCGGCCTAAAATCGGCCGGCCGTCCGGCGTTCCCGGCCTCAAACCGGCCCACGCCTGGTTTTCCGGCAGGGAGGCGACCCGTGAAACCATTTCGATGACCCCTTTTCGGATCTGTTTTTTCCCTTCCTCGGTGACCCTTTTGTCGAATCCCGCCTTCTCCACCGTCGTTCCGGCAATCAACCGTTCATTGGACCGCTGAACGAGGTATGACGCCGGCGTTTTCACGACCCGCCGGATGAGGGGGACGGATGTTTGAAATTCAATGATCTGCCCCCTGACCGGAATCAGTGGAAGATCGAACCCCAGGGAGCCGTCAAAACCGGCCCAGGCCCCGGCGCAGTTCACCACCCAATCCCCTTCCACCAACCCCTGCTCCGTGGCCACCCCTGTCACCCGGGATCCGCGGGAGAGGAACCTGATCGCTCCCACGGAAGGTCGGATGGTCCCACCCTGCGCTTCAACGGCGAGGGCATAGGCCTGCGCCATTTTCCGGTTGTTCATCTGCGCTGTCTGCGGCCACCAAACCCCCCAGCGGACCGGGCCGTCCACGGCCGGCTCCATATCCCGCACCTGTTCGCGGGTCAGGCGTTCGAACCGAACGCCGATCTGTTTCTGCCAGTCCATCTGGTACTCAAACTCCTTCTCGTCATCATCGGACATGGCCAGTCCTAGCATCCCGTTAGCCTTGTATTCGATATCGACGCCGGTCACGGCCTGAAGACGAGCGACGGTTTCAGGGATCAGCTGAAAGCCGGCCGTCAAAAGATCGAAGAAAGGTCCTGGCCCCTTGGCTTCCCCTTGGGGGGACAAGATTCCAGCGGCGGCCGCGGAGGCCTCCGTACCAAATCCCGGGGCCTTGTCCAGGACGACAACTTCGACGCCGCGACGGCACAGCTCATCCGCGACCGCCAGCCCGATGACCCCGGCTCCGACAATAATCGTCTTCATGCAACCGCATCCGGTTCTGGGTGAGCCAGCTCCGATATCTTTTGGAGATGCTCCTCGCCAACCCTCGCGCAGAACAGATGGAAATCCTCGCCCGGTTTCCTGGACTTCTTGTAACCGGCCAGCAGATGCTCTAGACGGACGATGATCTCGGCGCCGGAGATCCCCTGTGCAACCGGCCGACCGCCGGCCGTCAGATCGAACAACCAGGAGGTCTGCGCGCTTCCCTCCGGCCGACGCGCCGCCAATCCGATATGCGCGGTACCCACGAACGAGCAATCGTGGGTATGCGCACATAAACGAATGCTAAACGGCTCGCTCAATGGAACCCTCGCCTGCAGGTGATCGACGATCCCCTTCAAGAAACGCTTGGCTTCATTCACCACGCCTCCCTGGAAGGGGGTATCGACGCAGACAGAGGCCCCCCGCACAATGGCAGGAACGTCCACTCCCAGACCGACGCCTTGAAGGCCTTCCAGAAGGTTGGCCACCTTCTCTTTGGACACATCCGGAAAAACCAGAACCCCCTCCTTCGTTAACCGGATCGTGCCGACACCGTACCGCTCCGCCGCGTCAGCCGCCTTGCGAAGCTGCGCGCCGGAAAGCCGGGCCAGCGGGACCGGAATTCCGATAGAAAACAGCTCCGAATGGGACTGCTCCCGTATGCCTGCCGTATCCCTCTGGACATCCGCCGGCTCCACCCCCGCGGGACCGGCGGTTTGAACACCCGCCGCCGCCAATTCCCCCAGGAGAACCTCCCTCTTCGACGGGAGAATGCCGTCGATCACGATCTGCCCGCTGCCGTGGATGTCGGCCCGGTCCCCCGCTTCCTCCGTAACGAGCCGGGCGATCATTTTCAGCTGGGCGGATGTGACAGTCCTGTCAGGGAAAGAAAGGCGTATTCCGGACTCCGGGAAATCGGTCATTTTCTTCCAAGATTAAAACGCGGGCCTCTTCCCCCTTCGTCCGGGAAGAAGCCCGCGGAGGATCGAGAACAAACTTCCTAAACCAGCTTGTTGGTCGGTTTCTTGGGAGGATCGTTGGAGGGCCGGGGTGTCACTTTTGGATTCCCCTTGAAACTCGGGGCCAGCTCCGCGTTTATTTTCGCGAATGCCTGATCGTAATCTTCCGATTCGACGATAGCGCCGATTGGGCACACAGGCAGACAAGCGCCGCAGGTGATGCAGATTTCTGGGTCGATGACCATAAACTTCTCCCCCTTGTAGTCTCCGGGGTAGATGCAATCGACAGGGCAGACCTCGACGCAGGAGGCATATTGTTCACCCAAGCACTTTCCTGTAATCACATAGGCCATTCGCTCTTTCCCCCCTTGTTGTAAGTGAGATAAATGCCGGCTTCCTTCAATCCTCAAGCTCTATTTCAATGTCGGTTCCCTGAACCCGCGTCGGGTAAAATCGGACCCCTTCCGACGCCGGCGGCGACAAAGCGGCCCCGGTTTTGAGGTCGAACCAGGCGCCATGCCACGGACACGCCACCCTGCCGTTCTCAACCAACCCTACCGACAGGGACCCGCCCGCATGGGTGCAAACGTTGTCGATGGCATAAAAAGTTCCATCACTATTGAAGAGGCCAATCTGCAGACCTTCGACCTCAACCATGGTGCCCTGCCCGGAGGGGACATCTTGAATTCTAGCGACTTTGACGAATTTTCCCATGCAACGCGCAACTTTGTTATGTTCCCAAAGCTTCCCTCTTTTGTCAACTCCGCTAGCTGGTCTGGTCCGCCCATGTGGTGGTTAAAACCGGTTTCGGAGCAGCCCACAGTTGGCTAGTCAGCAGGAAAACAGATACGACCAGCACAGCGGAAACCGCCGTTCCGATAAAACCGGGGCAATAGAACCAGACCGCCGCGCCCACAAGATTCGCCAGCGCCACGGGGATCATGACCTTCCAGGCGAAGCCCATCAGCCGGTCCACGCGGAAGCGGGGCCATGTTCCTCGAATCCAGATGGTCACGAAAACGAGGAGAAACGATTTCATGCTGATCCAGAGGATGGCGCTGCCCAGGGCCGGCAGAAACGGGATCCTCGGCCCGGCCCATCCGCCGAAGAAAAGAACGGACAGAAGGACCGCCAGGGCGATGGTGCTGACGTATTCCGCCAGATAGAAAAGTCCGAACTTCATGCCGCTGTACTCGGTGTGGAAACCGCCCACAAGCTCCGACTCCGCTTCCGGCAGATCGAACGGCGTCCTGTTGACTTCCGCTAAGCCCGCGGTGAAAAGCAGCAGAAACGCGGTGAACCCCCAGGGGGTGAAAATGAACCAGCCGGAAACCGACTGGGCCATAACGATATCGGTCATTCGCAGGGAACCGACGATCATGGGGATCACCGCCGACGCCAGCACGAACGGCACTTCGTAGGCGATCAGCTGGGCGGCGTTGCGGATGGCCCCCAAAAGGGGGAAAGCGGACCGGGAGGTCCATCCGGCGGTAAAAATCGCCAGCGTTCCCGTCGACCCGAGCGCCATAAAAAAAAGCAGGCCGGTTGAGATGGGGGCTGCGATGAAGCCCGGTCCGAACGGCAGCAGGGTGAACAAGAAAAGGGACGGAACGACAATGAGCAGGGGGGCCAGCAGGTGGCATAGTTTGTCGGAGCCCTTCGGGACGATGTCCTCCTTGACCAGCATTTTGATCATGTCGGCGAAGGGCTGGGCGAGGCCGTACGGGCCGACCCGGTTCGGACCAAACCGGTCCTGGATCCGGGCGATCGCCTTGCGTTCCAGCTGGGTCGTGTACATCATGCAAGGCGGGACCACCGCCAGGATGAGGGCCATCTTGAGGATATCCAGCAGAACGATCGAGAACCACTGGGGCATTATGTCTCCCATTCCAGGACCCCCTCCTGCCATGCATAGATCAGTCCTAGAGTCAGGATGCCGATAAAAACCACCATGGCGATCAACCCTTCCGGCCCCACCTCCTTGAACACCACCGCCCAGGGAAACAGGAAGAGGGCCTCCACGTCGAAGACAACGAAGAGGATCGCGAAGATGTAATACTGCAGCTTGAACTGGACCCAAACGTCCCCCTCGGTGACCGTTCCGCATTCGTACGGCTCCGTTTTAATCGACCCGGGTTTTCTGGGGGCGATAAAGCGGGCGACCGCGATCGGCAGAACCGGCACCACCAGCGCGCCGATCATAAACAGAGCTAAAAACAGGTAAATCCGGTAGTCACTCATGCTTTCTTTTCCACATTTTTTGCTGCCGCGGCAGCGGCCGCTTTCCTCTGCGCTTCAGCGTGCCTCTTGGCCTCTTCCTTCGCCCACGCCTTTGGGTGGGTTTTAGCGTAATACTCCGTTGAGACATGAAGCTTATCGATATCGTGAATATGCGACACCCAGCGCTCCTCGGTGGCAATCTCGAAGCGGTGATCCATCTTGATCGCATCGAAGGGACAGAATTCGGCGCAGAGCCCACAGTTCATGCAAACATCGGTGTCGATGGTGAACTCGGAGGCCTTCGGGACTGCCTTGCCCGAAGCATCCTTGCCCTGTACGATCCAGATGCACTGCGGCGGGCAGACTTTGGCGCAGATCCCACAGGCCGTGCATCGTTCCGTTTCCTGACTCCATCGCTCACCCTCTTTACCATCGAAGATCAGAACCGGCAGAACCCGAAACCGCTCCGGGAGTTGCAGCCGCTCCTCCGGGTATTGGACCGTGAAAATCCCTTTCTGGGAGACATCCTGCCGGACATGCCCCCGGAGCCGATTTGAGAAGGTCCGGCGAAACCCGACCGTATAGGTGGTAATGAACCGGCCCATCGTGATGCCTAAACCGCGGATCAGCTCCAGACCGTAGATTTTCATCGGTCTGTCTCTCCCAGGACGATATCGATCGATCCAAGGATGGCGACCACGTCCGCCACCAAATGTCCCTTGCACATCAGTTCCAGCGCGGTCAGATTGATAAAGGAAGGAGCCCGCACGTGGTAACGGTACGGGTGGTCGGTCCCGTCGCTGACGATGTAGAAGCCAAGTTCCCCTTTCGGGTTCTCGACCCGCCCGTAGTATTCGCCCGCGGGAACCCGAATGTTCCAGAGCTTCTTGGCCGGCTCCGCTTCCCCGGCGGCGGAGGGGATCTCCCGGATCGCCTGCTGGAGAATCTTCAGCGATTCCCGCATCTCGGCGATCCGGATCCTGTACCGGGCGTAGACGTCTCCGTCCGGTAATGAGGGGATATCGAACTTGAAGCGGTCATAGATGGAATACGGTTCGGCCCGCCGGACATCGTACGCCACGCCGGAACCCCGAAGAACCGGCCCGGCTGCGGAAAAAGCGACGGCTGCGTCTTTTGGAAGTATGCCGACCCCCTTGCATCGGTCCAGCAGAATATCGTTCCTGGTGAGATAGCCATCCAGCGTCTCGATGGCCCTGGGCAGGCGCTCTCGGACGAGTCGGTCGGCCATGGGAAGAAACTCTTCCGGCAAATCCGCCGCCACACCACCGAACCGCATGTAATTGCACATCATTCGGGAGCCGGCCGCCATTTCAAACAGATCGAGGATCAACTCCCTCTCTTCAATGGCATACAGGGCCGGGGTGAAGAAGGCGCCCAGGTCGTTCAGGAGAAACCCGATGGACCAGAAATGGTTGACTAAGCGGGTCAGCTCCGCCATGATGACCCGGATGTACTCCGCCCGTTCGGAGGGCTTGACCCCCATCATCTTCTCCACGGTCACGGCGTAGCCCAGGTTATTGGACATGGAGCAGATGTAATCAAGCCGGTCGGTGTAGGGGAAGTTCATGATGTAGGTGTTTCGTTCGCCGATCTTTTCGTGGTTGCGGTGCATGTAGCCCATCACCGGCTCCAGCGCCCGGATCCTTTCCCCGTCCAGGACGACACGCATTCTAAAAACGCCGTGTGTGGAGGGATGCTGGGGACCGAGATTGACGGCGATCATGTCGGTCTTCAGCCGGTCTACTGATTTCGAAGTGACCGGCTTAAACAGCTCCGGCTGGGGGCGGTACGCCGAGGGATCGAAACCGGGCGGGTATTTCACGTTGTCCCCCAGGGGAACCCTTTCCTCCGCCCTTTGATGGCGCCCTTCCTTCCAGCGGCTCGGAAAGATTTTCCCAGCGGCCTCATAATACGGCTCCAGGTAATCCCGACGCATCGGGTGCCCTTCAAACCCTTCCCACATCAGGACTCGTTTCAGGTTCGGATGCCCGTGGAACCGAACGCCGTACAGGTCCCACACTTCCCTCTCCTGAAGGTCGGCGCCGGGCCATACCCCCGTCAGGGAGATGGCGTGCGGGTTCCTCTTGTCGGCCCTGGCTTTCAGGCACAGGGGGTCTGACGAAGGCCGGCCGATGGAATAGAGGTGATAGACAAGCTCGTAGCAGTCCTGGTAGTCAACGCAGGTCAGATTGGCGAGGTAATCGTAATTCAGGTCCGGTTGAAGCTTCAGGTATCTGCCTGCTTTGTCCAGCAGTTCGGGATCCACTACCACAGACTGCCCGGACGGCACAGCACCTCCTGCCCCGATGGCTTCATTGAGGCGGGAGGCTACTTCCACAGCTCTCACAGAAGCTCCATCAGCCGCTGCGGCCGTCAATTTCGGCGCCGCAATGAAAGCGGGGGGAGCGGGGGTGGAAACCGGGGCGACGCAGGCCCGGATCTCATCCGTCCGGCGGACATCGATCAGATCCGGCCCCAGAACCGGCACCGGGATCTCATGCGCGGGACCCGGTTTGTACCAGCGCACATCCCGTACCGACTGGCGGCTGATCTTTTCCTGGAGGGTGATCAGCGCGTGCAGAAGGGCCTGCGGGGTCGGGGGACAGCCGGCGATGTAAACGTCGACGGGAAGAAATTTGTCGATCCCGGAAACAACGTTGTATCCCTCTTTGAAAGGTCCACCAGCGGTGGCGCAGGCCCCCATGGAGATCACATACTTGGGCTCCGGCATCTGGTCGTACAGACGGACGATCATCGGGACCATCTTTTTGGTGACCGTCCCGGAAACGATCATCAGGTCCGCCTGCCTGGGAGAGGCCCGGAAAAGCTCCGCTCCGAAACGGGCTATGTCGTAGCGGCTGGCGGCGGTGCAGATCATCTCGATGGCACAGCAGGCCAGTCCGAACTGGAGGGGCCACAGGGAATTCCGACGGCCCCAGTTGTAGACCGGGTCGACAACCAGATCGATCAGCTTGTCCCACGGAGTGATCAGGACATGGCGGCGGACCTCCTGCTCCAGCACCGATTCCTCGGTCGGGTTCAACAAAATCTTACCGCCTGCCATGCACCGCCCCCGATCCGGACAGACCGAAAGATTCCATCAGGCGCTTGACCTGAAGAGGATCCGAGGTCGGCTGCGCGCAGCTGGACCCGGAACAGATGAAGACGGTTGATTCCTTTCTCATCCCGACGTTTTTGACCAATACCTCCAGTGCTTCAGGCAGGTCCCCAGGCGCCTGACCCGAAGAGATGACCCTCACAGTTTTGTGGGGCCGCCCGGCGGCCCAGACCGCTTTCAAGAGAGATCCTTTCTTAGGATCCTGATCGGACCCCACCAGCACCACATGAAGCGGCTCCTCCGCGTATGACTCCAGCGCAATGCCGAAACTGGCTGCGAAAAGAGCGTATTCACCTGCCGTCTTTGCGTAGGAGCGCAGCGTGTCCGCCGCGACCTGGGAATAAATATTCTCGTTAGTGTAATGGAAGAGCCGGGACATGACAAGAGCGGCGATACCGTTGCCCGCCGGGGTGGGAGCGTCCTGAATCGGCTTGCGCCTGGTCTGCAGGACGGCAATCCCGCCCTCGGGGAGTTCCCCGTCAAAAAAACCACCCTTTTCATTGTCGCCGAAGAGGGCCACCATCCGGTCAGCCAGCGATTTCGCCCGCTCAAGGTAGACCGGCTGCTGGGTGACCTCAAAGGCATCCAGGAAAGCGTTGGCCAGATACGCGTAATCTTCCAGGAACCCCTTCACCGAATGCCCCTCCTCCTGGATCACGTGATAAAGCCGGCCATGTGAATCGGTGCCCTCCTTCCATATCCGGTTGAGCGTTCTCAATGCGAAGGTCTTGGGTTCCTCCTCATCCAGGGCGACGGAGGCGGCCAGAAAACCGGAAACCATTAAGGCGTTCCAGTTCGTGTAGATCGTTTTGTCGACGAATGGCCGTTGCCGTTTCTCCCTGGCGGCCAGCATCGCCTGCCTGCCCCGCTGGATGGTTGCCTCTATTTTCTCGATCGATTGACCCGTTTCCTGAACCAGCCGTTCCTTGGAAACCGCTTCATAAAGGACGTTCTTGGCGGGATTCTCCCGCATCTCCCCCTGCTCTTCGATCCCGTAATAGCGGGCCAGGACCGGAAAATCCTCCTGCGTCAGCGCGGCTTTCGCCTCCTGAACGGTCCAGGTCCAATAATCCCCGTCGTCCTCCAGGGAGTAATCGGCATCCTGGCTTCCGTAAAACCCCCCTCTGCTCTGATCGGAAAGGGTCCCCTTGACGTAGCCGAGAAGCCCTCGGACGACCTCTTCATACCGCTTTGAACCGGTGATCTGGTACGCCAGCGAATAGACCTTCAACAGTTCGCCGTTGAGATAAAGCATGACCTCGAAGTGCGGAACCCTCCAGGAGCGGTCCGTTGAATAACGGTGGATGGCGCCTCCCAACTGGTCCCGGATGCCGCCGGCCGCGATGGCGTCCAGCGTCCGGGTCGCTGCGTCGAGATATTTCTTGTCGCCGGTCACGACAGCCCTGCGCAGCAGCAATTCCAGCAGGGTCGGGGCCGGGAATTTAGGGGCCTGCCCGAATCCTCCCTGTTCAGGATCAAATCCTTTCAGGGAATCATCGAGAATCTGGGAGACCAGATCGATGGCCAGATCGCCGGATTCGATCTGCTCGGCGGCGAACTGCGCGATTTCCTGATGAATCCTGTGCGCTTGGGCCGTAACCTCTTTCGTCTGAGTTCGGTAAACCTCAGCCACGCGGTTTAAAATCGTTTTCATGCCGGGCATCCCCATCCGGTCCTCCGGAGGGAAATAGGTCCCGCCGTAGATCACCTGGCCATCGGGGGTCAAAAAGACTGTCAGGGGCCAACCGCCGTGGCCGGTCATCGCCTGGACCACTTCCTGATAGCGGCGGTCGATGTCCGGCCGAACATCCACGTCCACCTTGATCGGGATGAATTCCCTGTTGATGATCTCGGCGATCGCCTGGTTTTCATACGATTCCCGGTCAATCACATGGCACCAGTGGCACCAAACGGCCCCGATGTCCAGGAGGACCGGCTTATTTTGCTCCCTGGCGGCGGCGAAGGCCTCATCGGACCATTCGTACCAGCCGACCGGCTGGTCAGCGGCGGACCGCAGATACGCGCTTGTCGAGTTATTGAGTCGGTTCATCACAACCTGTTTTCTATCGGCAGAAGCCGGTGGTGAACCGCGGCAGCCGCAGATAAACGCCGCTGCGCACGCGGCCGCGAGGGCCAACGCTTTCCTTGTCATGCGGGAGTTCCTGGCCTAGCGCAGAGCGGAAAGGATCTCGCTGGTGCTGCGGGCGGTCTTGAGCTCCTGGACCTTCTTATAGGTGACCTTTCCCTCTTTGTTGACGACCACCGTCGCCCGCTTGGAGCAGTTCAGGTCCGGCAGGTAAAGGCCGTACTTTTTCGACACCTCACGAAGCTGGTCGCTCAAAAGGGTGTGCTTGAAGCCCATTTTCTCCTTCCATGCCCGGTGACAAAAATGGGAATCGCAGCTGATGCCGAGTACGGTCGTTTCTTTCGAATCGAATTTCGGCAGATCGTCGTTGACCGCGCAATTCTCGGTCGTGCAGACCGGGCTCCAGTCGAAAGGATAGAACAGAAGGACCACGTTTTTCTTTCCATGGAAACTGGAGAGGGTCACCGGGTTTCCCCCCTCATCCTTCAACGTAAAATCCGGCGCCGCCTCGCCCACTTCAATTTCCCGCGCTGCCGCTACCTGCGTCATGACGCCACCTCCCTTTTTATCCTGATCCGGATAATGAATCAAGCGCTTGACCGGTCTGCCCTCGCGAAGATGCTGGCGGACGATGACTGAAACGTCCCGCAGCGTGAACTTCGAGTACCAGACATCGTCGGGTTCTACATACAGGTTCGGAGCCAGTCGACACAGTCCGAAACACCCTCTGGGGATCACCTCCACGCTCCCCTCCAAGCCGGCCTCGCGCACGGCGGCCTTCAGCTTCTCTAGAAAGAGTGCGGAACCCTTCGTCGGGCAGGTCTGGCCCCCGACGTCGATATAGATGCGCCGACTTGGCTGGCTTGGATTGTGAGATGCGGTTTCCCCGGACAAAAGAGTTTACCGTCACCCCTCATTGTATCGGATGGGAGGCGGGTGATACAACCGGAAACGGATTTAATAAAATCCGCCACCAGACCCAGGAACCGTTTTTTCTGAAATGCTGTTTCCAAAGCGCAGTGACGTTCCAGACGGCTGTGCCGAAGTACTCCCGGAGCCGCGCTCTCGGCGCAAGCTTGGCCCTGTAAAGCGTGCCGTCAAAAAACCGAACACGCATGACCAGATGACCCGTCGAGGTCCTGCTCTCTATGGTGATAGCACTGAACCTCTCCGGACCGACGCCGATGGCTGCCGCTATGTTCTTCACTGTGCTGACCCCGATCTCTGTCGGCACGCTCACCAACCAGCTTACCTTGTAAGAGAATCCGCCGTCGCTTGAGAAAAGAATCCCGATGAAACGGGCCCCCTCCCTCAAGTTGACTTCCGTCGCTAACCCTCCGAACGCCGCCTCCGTATGAATAGAGGATATCCTGTCATCTCCGATGCCGAGGAAAACGGCGATTCTCGCCACCGATTCCATATCCAGATTTGTTTGGATCAGAAAAACCACCCTGTAAACCGGATCTCCAAACTCATCGATTTCCCCGTTGTTATGGGATGAAATGCGGCCGATAAATCTCCGGCCATCCTTCAGGATCACCTGAATGGTGGCGGCGGCATTCAGAATGCGGGGAAAGGAACCGGTGATAAGAGCCAAATCCCGCGGCTGGATACCGAGGTGAGCAGCGATATTTCTGACAGTTCCGATGCCGACCGCCGACTCCACCAGCCAGTCCACAAAGTAGAATTCATCAGATATCCCATCGAGATAGTCGACAACAAGGATGGCCAGGTTCCCGACAAAAGTCTTACCGTCAGCAGTGCGAACCTCCACGGAAAGGGGGGCTCCTCTCGCACCTATAACAGAGACGAGACTATCGACATCAATTTTCAAATAATCGGCGATCGTCAAGATAGCGTCAGCCTCAAGGTTGGATTCCACCAGCCAATCCACGCCGTAGAAAACGGTGTCCGGCCCTACCCCGTTAACCGGGTCTCCCGGCGCATGGATAGCTGTTCCGACAACGATAAGCCGCCCGACGTATAGCTTGCCATCCGTGGTCTTCGCCCGCACGTCCAACGGTGACATGGGGTCTCGGGGATAAACGGGCGTCACTTCCACCGCCTCAATCCGATCCGCGCTGATTCCCAGGTATTCGGCGATCAGGTCGGCATACGGGCTGGCCGGCTGCAGGAAGGAAACCTCCAGGATGACATAGCCCAAACTGTCCACCGGATACGGCCACCACATATCCCCCGGGTCTCCTTCTACTACGGTCAGAGCGGGCTGATCGTACCGGTAGTATGGGTAGAACAGCTCTCCTTTGTATTCAGCACCGCTTCGGAGGATCACCGCGACCGGCAACTTCGGCGGCGGCCAAACAGCGATCATCAGTTCCGGCGTTTCAACCGAGGCGATCTCCGAAGCATTTATCCCCAGGAATCCGGCGATGTTTTGAACCGTTCCGAATCCGACTCCCATGTTGCCGGATACCCGAACAAACCAATCAACTCCATAGAAATATCCGCCGTCATTTCCCTGAAAATAATCGACGACGCCGACCACAAGCTGACCGATGAACCTGCTGCCGTCGCGCAGACGGACCTCCGCGGCAAAATCGTCCCAGGACATCCGGACAGAAGAGATCTCACGGACATCCACCTCCAGATGCTCGGCGATGGCCATGACGCCGCCGGCATTGATGTTGGACTCGATCAGCCAGTCCACCCCGTAGAAGACCGTATCCGGTCCCACGCCGTTCTTATCGCCTGGCGGGTGGATGGCAATCCCGATGGCGACCAACTGGCCGGCGTATTCCTTGCCGTCCTTGGTCTTCACCTGCACATGCAGGGGAGACATCTTGTCCCCGGGGTTGACAACTGTCACATCCACCGATTCGATCTGGTCCGCGGAAATCCCGAGATATTCAGCAATCAGCCGCGCATACGGGATTTCATCCGGGCCGACAACCTCCAAATAGTCCACCCGGTAGATCAGGTAGCCGAGGGCGTCGGTCATCTGAACGGTGCCGTCGGTCCGGGGGCCGACAAAGTAGGCGGGCGACAGGGTGCCGGTGTACTCCGCGCCGTCTTTCAAAGTAACAGTGACATCCAGCGGAGGCGGCGGATAAACGGCGATCTGGACATCCGACACCCGAATGCCGGCAATCTCTTCTGATGAAATCCCCAGGTAGCCGGCGATATTATGGATTGTCCCGATGCCGGCGTTGGAATCGATGAGAAAATGAACCCGGACCTCATAGGAAATGTAGCTCGGCATATCATAGGGGGCCGGATCGGTCACCATCATCGAACTGGAGAGTTCGCCGATAAAATGGCGCCCGTCATGCATCTCCACATCGACCGGCGAGTGCTCAATCCCGGGAAACGGAACATGGATGGACTGAATCTCGGCGGGATCCACGTGCAGGAATGCCGCGACGGCCTGTGTTGCCGCCTTCCAGAAGACTTCATCCTCTATGGAGACGGGATCGGGCATCTGGTTCATTACGGCGTCCTGGATCGCCATAACGGCGAAGGCGGGATGTGTTTCGTCCGGCTTCACTCCGTCGGACCCAGAGGGGATCACGCTGATATCCCCTTCGCGGAGGTCAAAGGTCCCGGCGTGTACCGGTACCGCGCAGTTCCAGATGCATCCCATCAATATCCAAGCAACCGCTTTGCGTGCACTCATTGGTTTTCTCCTCGCTTTTTAAAGCCCAAACCAAGTGGATAAAAAAATCGGGCTGCCGATTTTCTATTCTTTTGTGACTTTCGGCAGCCCGGCGATCGATCTGTGCGAATTCGACCCGTAGCTTTGCGTGGGGATTTTCCCCGTGCCTTTTCGTGTTTCCGTTTTAAGTGTGGCTGTTTTTTATTCTACAATCAACAGGAAACCATAATTTAATTTCTTTTAATTGCTGGCATAAAGTCGCTTATACAAAAATGACACAGGGGTTCCCCCGGTGGCGATAACAGCGGTACCTAGGGGGTCCTTTTCTGGAGCAGGGCGTGATATTCGGTTCCTGTCCGATGGAAGGCCAGCAGGCGATGGGGTTGATGGCGAAGCCATGCTTCCAAGTCCGGGCCAAACCACTCATCGGTGGCGATCACCTCGAGGATCTGCCCCGCTCGAATCTCCTTGAGGGCCTGCGCGGTCTTCCGCACCGGCAGGGGGCACAGGAGGCCGTAGCAGTCGAGGATATGATCCGCTTTTAAACCTTCCATACCTCTTTAAATCGCTCCTGCTCTTTTTGGGCCAGGATCGACAGTTGAGCCGCGAGGTTTTGAGCCGTTTCCCACAAAGCGATCGAGGCCGGGGAGTCCGGGTGGGTCAGCACCACCGGGTGGCCCGTATCGGATCCGATCCGCACATCCAGCAGCAGCGGGATCTTCCCAAGGAACGGGACGCCGGCCGATTCGGCCGCCCTCTGCCCGCCTCCTTTAGAAAAGATCTCGGTCTCTTTCCCGCAATGGGGGCAGAAAAAGGAGGACATGTTCTCCACAATGCCGAGGATGGGAACCTTCAGCTTCTCGAACATGGAGATCGCCCGCCGGACATCCTGAAGAGCCACATCCTGCGGAGTGGTAACGATCAAGGCACCGGAAAGAGGAATCGACTGTGCGAGAGAAAGTTGGACGTCTCCTGTTCCGGGAGGCAGATCGACGATCAGGTAATCCAGCTCCCCCCAAAGCACCTCCTTGAGAAACTTGTTGACCGCACCGTGAAGCATCGGCCCCCGCCAGACAACTGCCTCCTCCGGCCCTATGAGGAACCCCATCGACATCACCCGGACCCCGAAATTCTCCGCCGGGACGATCCGCTGGTCTTTCAGCGGAGGAAGGCCGGTCAGCCCCATCATGAGTGGAATGTTCGGGCCGTAGATGTCGGCGTCCATCAGCCCCACGCGGGCGCTACTGCGGGCCAGCGCCACGGCGATGTTGGCGCTCACCGTTGATTTGCCGACCCCCCCCTTGCCGCTGGCCACCGCCACCACGTTTTTGACACCGGGCATCCCCTGCTGATCGAATGGCCTTGTGGCCCTGACCCTGGCGGTCGTGGTCACATCCACCTTCGAAACACCGGGGATGGAGGCCACTGCCGAGCGGATCTCCTCCTGAAATTTCTCCCGTACGGGACAGGCCGGAGTGGTCAATTCCAGCGTCAGGGAGACGCTGCCGCCGGAAATCCGGACCTCCTTGACCATCTTCAAGGTGATGACATCCACCCCCAGCTCAGGGTCCTCGACCTCTTTCAGCTTTTCCAAGACGGTTTGTTCGGTCAACACGACGCTCATCACAGCCATCTCATATTTTCAAAACGATTTTCCCGAAGAAATTCCGTTCTTCCATCATCTTCTGGGCTCTCGGGGCCTCCTTGAGCATGAAAACCGTGTCCACCACCGGTTTGAGCCGCCCCTCTTCGATCAGGGCGAGCACCCGGTCCAGTTCGTACCGGCTGCCCATGTAAGCCCCCATCACGGTGAGTTCCTTGGTGAAGAAAAACCGAAGGTCCAGCTCCACCTTGGGGCCGGTTGTGGCACCGCAGGTGACCAGGCGTCCGCCTTTTTTGAGACAGCGGATCGACCCGTTCCATGTCGCAGGCCCCACATGCTCGAAGACCAGATCCACTCCCTGCTGGTCTGTTTTCTTCAGCACCTCTTTCACGACATCGGCCTTCGTGTGATTGATGACCCAGTCGGCACCGAGCAGCTTGGCCTTGCGCGCTTTTTTCTCCGAACCGACGGTCGTAAAAACGCCGGCCCCGGCCAGCTTGGCGATCTGGAGGGCGGCCGATCCGATGCCGGAACCGCCCCCCTGGATTAAAACGCTTTCTCCCGCTTTCAACTGTCCCCTTGTGATCAGCATGTGCCACGCGGTCAAAAAAACCAGAGGGACCGCCGCCCATTCCTCCGGTTTGAACTTATCCCCCAGAGGGATCAGGTTTCTGGCGGGAACCGACATGTATTCCGCATAACCGCCGTTGGTCTGGAGCCCGACGATCCTGAATTTCTGGCAGAGGGATTCTCTGCCGGCGGAGCAGGCGGAACAGGTGGAACAGCTGATCCCCGGCGCCACCAGGACGCGCTGCCCCTTCTGAAACCCGTTGGCCGGCGCCGCGTAAACGGTGCCCACCACTTCGGAGCCGGAGATATGCGGCATGGGGATTTTGATCCCGGGAAGCCCCTGCCTCATCCATAAATCAAGATGGTTCAACCCACAGGCCTCCACTTTCACAAGAACCTCCCCTTCTCCGGGAGAGGGAGCCGGGATATCGCCGTACCGCAGCACATCCAAACCGCCGTGCTGCTGAAAGAAAACCGCTTTCATCGTTTATCCTCTAAGGTGATCGTGAAATGAAGGTGTACCCCGCAGAGTTGCCATTATAACACCCCTCCTGATACAATGAGCCAAGGATCCGCTATGAACATCATTATGACCGGATCAAAAGGACTCATCGGTTCGGCCCTCACCTGCCTGCTGGGGAAGGAGAGCCATCGGATCACGCGGTTGGTCCGTTCGGCCCCGGAACCGGGCGAGCTGTCGTGGAATCCTGACCGGGGAACCATCGACGGCGCCAAATTGGAAGGGTTCGACGCCGTCATCCATCTGGGGGGCGATCCGATCGCCGAAGGCCGCTGGAATGAAGCGAAGAAAGCCCGAATCCGTGACAGCCGGATCAGGAACACCCGTCTTTTGGCGGAAACGGTCGCTTCCCTTCAAAACACGCCGGAGGTCTTTTTATGCGCCTCCGCCGTCGGATTCTACGGGAACCGGGGAGACACCGTTCTGAACGAAGATTCACCCGCCGGCTCCGGCTTCCTGGCGGAGGTGGGCACCGGGTGGGAGGCGGCCTGCGAGCCGCTGCGAAAGAGAGGGATCCGGGTTGTGAACCTGCGGTTCGGCATCGTCTTGAGCCCCAAAGGCGGCGCGCTCAAGAAGATGCTCCCCCCCTTCCGGCTGGGTTTGGGCGGCTCCTTCGGCAACGGAAGGCAGTACATCAGCTGGATCTCCCTGGATGACGCCGCCGGTGCCGTCCGACATGCCCTGCTGAACAGCCAGGTCAGCGGACCGGTGAATGTCGTCTCCCCATCGCCTGTTACCAACGCCGAGTTTTCGAGAATCCTCGGCAAGACCCTGCATCGGCCGGCCGTCCTGCCTGTTCCCGCTTTCGCCGTGCGCCTGCTTTTCGGTGAAATGGCGGATGAAACCCTTCTGGCCAGCACCCGGGCGGAGCCGGCGAAACTGATAAAAACCGGATATTCCTTCCGACATCCGGACCTGGAAACAGCGCTGCGCCGTCTTCTGAACTGACGCCGATGCCTTCAACAGGCCTGGCCAGGAAAGTTCTCGCCGCTCTTAAAAAACTTCACCCGGACGCCGCCTGCTCCCTTCACTACAAAACCCCGCTCGAATTGCTCGTGGCGACCATCCTGTCGGCCCAATGCACCGATGAAAGGGTCAATAAGGTCACCCCCGCCCTGTTTAGAAAATACAGGACCGCGGAGGATTACGCGAAGGCGAACCTGTCCGTTCTGCAGAGAGAGATCCGGTCAACCGGGTTTTACAGGCAGAAAGCGAAGACCATCCAGGGGATCGGGAAGATCCTGCGGGACCGGTTCGGCGGAGAGGTTCCCCGCACGATGGAGGAGTTGATCACCTTGCCGGGGGTCTGGCGCAAGACCGCCAATGTGATTCTTGGCAACGTCTACGACGTCCCGGGGATCGTCGTCGACACGCACGTGCGCCGGCTGGCCAACCGGATCGGCCTTTCCAAGGAGTCGGATCCGGACAAGATTGAGATCGATCTAATGAAGCAGGTTCCGAAGCGGGCCTGGACCCTCTTCTCACACCTGCTGATCTTTCACGGAAGGCGGATCTGCAAAGCGATCAAGCCGGCCTGCGGCGAATGCCCGTTGGGGTCGCTCTGTCCGCGGATCGGCGTCAGGAACTAGAGCCGGCTTCCACCTGCCGCTTCAAACGCTCCTCAATCTCTTCCGCTTCCCGGATGCGCCCGATCTCCCTTAAAAAAGCCGCGTAGTTGCTCAAGACGATCAGCACGTCCGGGTGGTCCGCGCCGTAATTCTTTTCCAAAGAGGCCAGCGCCTCCTGGTAAAGCGCCGCTGCTTCGTCGTAGCGCCCCTGCCACTTATAAAGCAACGCGAGGTTGTTGAGGGAGTTGGCCAGGTTTACATGGTCGGCGCCAAAGGCCTTTTCCAGAATGCCGATGGAGCGCTTATAAAGGACCTCCGCCTCCCGGTATCGGGCCTGGGTCTGGTAAACACCGGCGAGGTTGTGCAACAGGATGGCGATGTCCGGATGCCCCGGCACGAAAACCTTCTCCCGGATCTTCAGTGCCCGCTCATACATATCCTGCGCTTCCTGGTAGCGGGCCCGATCGTAGTAAAGCCCCGCCAGGTTGCTCAAGGCAACGGCCACATCCGGGTGTTCCGGCCCCAGCGCCTGTTCACGCATTTCCAGGGATTGCTTAAAAAGGGCCTCCGCCTTATCCAGATTTCCCGTGGAGCGGTAGAGTTCAGCCAGGTTGTTGAGGGTCGTGGCCGTTTGAGAGGAGTTCTCACCCAACACGGCCCGCTGGATTCCCAGCGATTTTTCGTAAAGCGCTTTGGCCTCATCATTCTTTCCCTGGGCCCGGTACAGCTCCGCGAGATTGTTCAGGATGTGGGCGGCCTCCGGATGGTCCTTCCCCAGTTCCCGTTCAACGATATGGAGCGCCGTCATGTACGTCTTCTCGGCATCCTCAAAACGGCCCTGCACTTTATAAAGCAGGGCCAGATTATTCTTGTACGTCGCCACATCCGGATGGCTCTCGCCGAACGCCTTGGAAACGATCTCGATCGCCTTCTGATAAAGGGGCTCCGCCCGGTCGAAACGCCCCTGAAGCCGGTAGAGCTCCGCGAGATTATTCATCGGGGTGGCGGTGTTCGGGTTGTCCCCTCCCATTGTTTTTTCCAGGATCGTCAGTGCCCGCTGATAAAGCGGTTCGGCCTCCGCGTACTGGCCCCGCGCCCGGTGAATCTCCGCGATGTTGTTCAAAGTCGTCGCCACCTGGGGATGGTCCTGTCCGAACGCCTTCTCGTAGACTTCCAGTGCCTTGCGGCTCAAGGGATCGGCTTTGGCGTATTTTCCCTGCGACTTGTACAGGGAGGAGAGATTGTTCAGGCAGGTGGCCACATAAGGATGGTCTTCGCCGAAGGCCTTTTCATAAATGGCCATCGCCTCCTGATAAAGGGGCTCCGCTTCCTGGAATCTGCCTGTCGATTTATAGAGGGAGGCCAGGTTGTTCAAACTGGTGGCGACGTTGGGATGATCGGAACCGAACATCTTCCTGGCCAATTCCAGGGACTCCTTGGCCACCGAAACCGCTTCGGTATATCTGCCTTTCTGGTAGAGGACCGTCACCAGTTCGTTCAGATCGCTCCAGCTCGGATCTTTGGCGGGAAGCGGGACGGCGGACAGGAAAAAGACCGCCGCCATGAATGCGAAAAAACCGGTCAGCCGCAGGATCGCGTTCATCTCGGATTTTAGTGTACAGCGTCCGGGAGTCCGAAAAAAGAAAAATCGCCGGGCTGTCCTTCCTGATATCAGAGAAACAGCCCGGCGTTTTCACACAACCCGTAAACGGGTAACAGCTTACTTTGTCTTAATCGATACCATGCCTCCTTTCCTGCTTTCCGATGAAGCACTATCAAGTATGCCTCCAAAAGAAGGGCGTGTCCAGGATATCGGCCTAAAATATCAAAATTAGTTATTGATTAACCATACCCAAGAGCTGGCGCCGGACCTGCGCCGTCATCTCCTGGCGCCGTTCGGCAGACCATCCCAGCAGGGCACCCATGAGCTGCGCGCAGGCCGGGAGCATATCGAAACCGCGGCAGGGGGAACAATCAACCTGAAAGCGTCTCTGGAGCAGATCGGCAAGGGTCACCGCCATTTCATGCTCGACGGCGAACCGGACCTCCGCGGCCAGGAAGGGATGATGGGAACACAGAGGAGCGGCCAGAGAGGGGTCCTGCTTAATCGCATCGAACAACAACGGCGTTTGAATGCCGTACCTCTTGATGAGACGTTCGACAGCAGCCGGCTCCAGAATCCCCTTTTCAACAAGAAAGAGGGCCGATGCGTGGATCCCCTTTTTGGAAACCGTCGAAGGGCGGTAGCCGATCGGGGAGCCGGTCGTCACGCAGGCTGCGGTTTTCCTGTCCGGCAGAAGGGCGCAGACCCTGTTCACCACCTCTTCGGCGGTTCGGCGGAAGGTAGTGAATTTCCCGCCGACAACCGACAGGAGCCCGTTGGAATCCTGGTGGATTAAGTGGGAACGGCTGACGGCCCAGGGGTCTTTCTGGTCCCGTGCGATCAGGGGTCTGACGCCGGCGAACGTGGAGATGATTCTTTCTTTCAAGAGCCTCAACCGCGGGGCGATCCTGTTGGACGATTCCAGGAGATAATTGACGTCCTCAGCATCGGCATGCGCCTGGCCCGGGTCCCCTTGATAATCGGTGTCGGTCGTGCCAATCAAGGTCATCCCCCGCCAGGGGATCAGAAAGAAAATCCTGTTGTCTTTCCCGGAAGATAAAAGGAGGGCGTGACGCAGTCCGATATCGGGGTAGACAAGATGGATCCCCTTGGAGGGTCTGACAATCGGCGCGCTGCGCGGATCCGCCAGACACCGGAGCCGGTCGGACCATGGACCGGTCGCATTGACGATTACCCTAGCCGATACGGAAAAGAGCCGGCCCGACACACGGTCTTTAAGTTCCGCCCCCCGGATCCGGCCCTCCTCCATAATCCATCGCTGTACCTGGAGATGGTTGGCGGCGACCGCTCCTTTCTCCATCGCGCAGAACAGGACTTCCCAAACCATCCGGGCGTCGTCCATTTGAGCATCGTAGTAGACGGCTCCCTTCTCAACCGACGACTCCGATAAGATCGGCTCCTCTCGGAGGACGGTCTGCCGGGAGAGAAATCTGTGCCCGGGGATTCCGGAGCGGCCGGCCAAAAACCCGTAGAGGGAAACGCCGGCCCTGACCATGGGCCACGGTCTCGGGAATTTTCCCGCCACTGGGATCAGGAACGGCAGCGGCGAGACAAGGTGAGGGGCGGCGGTGAGCAGAAGCTGTCTTTCGCGGATCGCTTCCCGGACAAGCCGAAAATCCAGATTTTCCAGATACCGGATTCCCCCATGGATCAGCTTGGTCGTCTTGGAGGAGGTCCCTGAAGCAAAATCCTCCTGCTCGACCAGGACGACCCGCAGGCCGCGGCCGGCGGCATCCCACGCGATGCCGGCGCCGACAATGCCGCCGCCGACGATGAGAAGATCAAAGGGGCCCTCCAGCAGGCGGTCGATGTCCCGTCGCACGGCGCGGCTGTATCAGGGGATTAGGAGAGTCCGTGCCACAGCGGCCCGCCAGCGTTTCATGGCCATTGTCCTCTCCTTGTCCGTCCATCGAGGGAAAAATCTCTTGTCTGTTCCCCTCATTCTCTGAAGATCCTTTTGACTCCACATGCCGATGCCGACGCCGGCCAATTGGGCGGCCCCCAGCGCCGTCGTCTCTACGATCTTCGGTCTGACAACGGATACACCGGTCAGATCGGCCTGAAACTGCAGCAGAAAGTCATTCTTTGTCGCTCCTCCATCGACCTGAAGGGAACGCAGGCCGATCCCGCTGTCCCTGCGCATCGCCTCCAGGACCTCCTGCGATTGGAAAGCGATCGACTCCAGGGCGGCCCGCGCCAGATGGGCCCGGCCGCTGCCCCGCGTCAACCCGCAGATCAGCCCTCTGGCCTCCGGGTTCCAATAAGGGGCCCCCAGACCGACGAATGCGGGGACGAAATAGACGCCGCCGGTGTCTTTCACCGACCGGGCCAGTTTTTCCGTCTCCGAAGCCGTCTTGATGATCTTCAGGCCGTCGCGCAGCCATTGGACCGCGGCGCCAGCGATGAAGACCGATCCTTCCAGCGCGTAAGCCGGATGGCCCAGATCGTCGCACGCCGCCGTGGTGATCAGCCCAGCGCTGGAGCGCACGAACCGCCTGCCGGTTTGCATGAGAAGAAAACAGCCGGTCCCGTACGTGTTCTTCGCCGAACCGGCGGAGACGCAGCCCTGTCCGTACAGGGCCGCCTGCTGGTCACCGGCGATGCCGCGGATCGGGATCCCCGAAGGCAGAAACGCCAATCGCGCCGTCTCCCCGAAATGGGAGCCGGAGGGTAGAACATCCGGCAGAATGGAGCCGGGAACTCCGAGCATCTTCATCATCGGCCGGGACCAGCGCCACCTGCGAAGATCGTACAGGAGGGTCCGGGAGGCATTGGTGACGTCGGTGGCATGGACGGCGCCGCCGGTCAGCTTCCAGAGAAGCCAGGAGTCGACCGTTCCGAAAGCGGCCCGACCGGCCCGGATGGCCCGGGACACGACCGGGACATGCCGGATGAGCCAGGTCAATTTCGTTCCTGAAAAATAAGGATCCAGCACCAAGCCGGTGACGGTCCGGACGTCTGGCTCGCGCGGCTTCAGTCCCCGGCAGATATCGGAGGTCCTCCTGTCCTGCCAGACGATCGCCCGGTAAAGCGGCCTTCCTGACCGCTTGTCCCAGAGGACCGTGGTCTCCCTCTGGTTCGTGATCCCAATCGCCTCCACGGAGGAAAGCTTGATGCCGGCATGGCGGGCCGCCTGTCCGATGACACGCACGGTCGAACGCCAGATCTCCTCGGGGTCGTGTTCCACCCATCCCGGTTTCGGGAAATGCTGGGACAGCTCCTGGTAGGCCTGCCCGGCCACGCGGCCGGACCGGTGAAAGAGGATGGCCCTGGTGCCGGTCGTGCCTTGATCAATCGCCAGGATGTGGCTACCCATGCCGCCGGTTCAGGAGGGTCTCTGTTTCAATGCCTGCAGCAGCGCCTTGCCGAAAGCGTCGGCGGCGTCCGGCCCCGAACCGGTGATCAACGTGCCGTCCTTCTCAACGGGAGAGCCGGTGTAGACGACCCCTTTGGTCTTGAAGTCATCGGCGCAATCCGGCCAGATGGTCGCCTTCCTTCCCTTGAGGATGCCGGCGTTGGCGAGGGTCATCGGGGCCACGCAGATCGCTGACGTCAGCTTGCCGGAATTGAATGCTTTCCTGGCGAGGGCGTGCGCGGCGGGGTCGTCCCAATACTCCTGCGCGCCGTACCCTCCCACGAAGATGACGGCGTCATAGGCGCTCATATCGGCGTTTTGGAGAAGGATGTCCGGCTTGACCTTCAGCCCCAGCATGCCGGTGGATTCCTTCAGAGTGGAAGAGGCTACCGTGACGGAGGCCCCTTCCTGTTCAAGAATGCGCCGCGGTTTCTGGTACTCCTCATCCCTGAACTTGTCTGAAGCGATCACCATCAAGATTTTCTTCCCGCTGACGGCGCCCATCGTCGCACCTCCTCTCAAGCCGCGTTATCCATTACACAAGGATCTCCCCTCCATCGATGACGATCACCTGCCCCGTGATGTGGTCCGAAGCTCTGGAAGCCAGAAAAACGATCAGCCCGGCCAGATCCTCCGGTTCGCCGACCCGCTTGGCCGGGATCTTGTCGATGTAGGCCTTTAAGGCGGGGTCCGATTCATACTGTTTCGTCATATCGGTCTTGAAATAGCCGGGGGCGATGGCGTTGACCTGAATCCCAGCAGGACCGAGCTCGATCGCCATGACCCGTGTCAGCTGGACCACGCCGGCCTTGGCGGCGCTGTAGGCGACCGATTGAGGCCCCCCCGCCAGCCCAAGGATGGAGGAGACCTGGATGATCTTGCCGGACCGCTGCTTGAGCATGATCTTGGCGGCCGCTTTCGCCATGAGAAAAGAGCCGGTGAGGTTGGTGGTGATCACCCTGTCCCAGTCGGCCTTCTGCATCCGGATGACGTAGCTTCCCTCCCACACGCCGGCGTTGTTGACCAGGACATCGATCCGCCCCATCTGCTGATTCGCCCCTTCGCAGATCCTCTTCACATCCGCCTCATTCGAGACGTCGCCCGCGACGAGGCAGACCTGCCGGCCCTCTTTCCGAATCGCCTGGGCGGTTTCCCCCAGGGACCCTTCATTCCTGGCGTTGAGGGCGAGGTCGCAGCCGGCCTGCGCCAGGGCAATCGCCATCGCCTTGCCCAGACCGCGGGAGGCCCCGGTCACCAGCGCTTTCTTGCCCGTGAGCTCAAAAAGCCGAAGGACGCTCATGAATGATTCCCCTGCTCCTGAAGGTACCTTTCGCAGTCGATCGCGGCCATGCACCCCCAACCGGCGGCCGTCACCGCCTGCTTGTACCGCACGTCGTGGATATCTCCGCAGCCGAAGACGCCCGGAACAGAGGTCTGCGTGTTCTTCTTCAGCACGAGATACCCTTTCTCATCCAGCTCCACCTGCCCCTTCAGGAACGAGGTATTCGGCTGGTGGCCGATGGCGATGAAAACCCCATCGCATGGAAAATCGGACTCCGCGCCGGTCTTCAGGTTCTTCAGGCGGACGCCGGTCACCTTCTTCTGGGCCGGATCATAGATATCTGCAACGGCGGTGTCCCAAATCCAGTTGATCTTGGGGTTCGCCTTGGCTCTCTCCTGCATGATCTTGGAAGCACGCAGAGTGTCCCTCCGGTGGACGACGGTCACCTTGCTGGCGAACTTCGTCAAAAAGGTCGATTCCTCCATAGCGGTGTCCCCCCCTCCGACCACCACCACCTCCTTGCCCTTGAAAAAGAAGGCGTCGCAGGTGGCGCAAGCGGAGACCCCGTGCCCGACCAGTCTCTTCTCCGATTCCAGTCCCAGGAACCGGGCGGAGGCGCCCGTGGCGACGATGAGAGTCCGGGTCTGTATCTGCCGGCCCGACACCTCCACTAGAAACGGGCGGCGCTTGACGTCCACCCGGTCGGCATCCCCCTGGAGGAACCGGGTGCCGAAGCGGGCGGCCTGTTTTTTCATCTGCTCCATCAGGTCCGGCCCCTGGATCCCAGAGGGGAACCCCGGATAATTCTCCACGTCGGTCGTCATCGCCAGCTGTCCGCCGGGCGAAGTCCCTTCCAGCAGAAGAGGATTCAAATCGGCGCGGGAGGCGTAAATCGCCGCCGTCAAACCGGCACAGCCGGAACCCAGTATCACGACATTCTCCACATCAGGCATCTGGTGTCACCTCATCCCTATCACTATATACATATACGCCCCATGAGAACCTAATTGAACAGCGCCCGGACCCGGCTCAAAGCTGTCTTGGCCGACAGGTACGTCGGGTTCTGCCGAAGGGCCTCCTCGTAGCACCGGATGGCATCTGGGAGCCTCCCCTTGATCTCCCAGATCCGACCCAGATTGTAGAAAGGAAACATTCTTTCTGCATATCGCCTGGCCCGGATGGCCCTTTCCAGCCAGGGAACCGCCTCCTCCAGCCGGCCCAGCTCGATCAGATAAGCGCCGATATCATTGTACGGATTTCCGAACTCCGGGTCGATCCGAATCGCCTTCTTGCACTCCTCCATTGCCTCCTCAAACCTGCCGGTCAGGGAATAGGCCCATCCGAGAAAGGTGTGCGCCCTGGCGGTCGGGTGCAATTCCAGGGATTTCTTGTAGCAGCCGACTGCCTCCTTGAACTCCCCCCGCTTCTGGTGTTCAAAAGCCTTCTCAAAGAAGAAATCGGCCTGCTTTTGGAAGTCGGAGAGGGTCATCGGCCGCCCGCCAGCTTTCCCCGAAAAACCGGCGTCAGGATCCGGACCAGCTCCTTGTGGACCACCCGGGAGCCGGCGGCGATGTGCCCATCCGACAAATAGGACGGCCCGCCGAAAAAGTTGCTCACCCTTCCTCCGGCCTCCTGGATCAACAGAGCACCCGCCGCCATGTCCCAAGGGGATAGGGCCATCTCCCAAAACCCGCCGGCCCTGCCGCAGGCCGTGTAGGCCAGGTCCAAAGCGGCCGAACCGGCCCTCCGAATCGTCCCTGTTTTCATGAAAACCCGCCGGAACGATTCCAGGTAAAGGTCAATCTGCCGGCTCGCCCTGAACGGAAACCCGGTGGTCACCAGGACCCCCTGAAGGCCGGCACCGCCAGCGATTACGCTGATCCGCTTTTTATTCAGGTAGGCCCCCTGGCCTCGGGAAGCGGTGAAGAGTTCCTTCCGCAGGGGGTCGTAAATGGCTCCCACCTGCAGCACCCCTTTGTGGGCGAACCCGATGGAAACGCAAAACATCGGAAACCCATGGATGAAGTTGACCGTGCCGTCCAGTGGGTCTACAAACCACTGGCGATCGCAGACCGAAGCGGCAGGAGCCGACTCCTCCGCCACGATGGCGTCGCCCGGAAACCGCCGCCGGATCACCCGCAGGATCCTCTCTTCCGAAAGATGGTCGATCCTGGTCACCCAATCGACCCCTCCCTTGCGGCGGACATCCGACCGCTTCAGCCGGCCGACGTTCGCCGCCAGGACATTCCCTCCCGCCAGAGCAGCCTCCACAGCGGTCTTGCGATAGGCATCATTCACTGCAGGAGGCCTCTTTTTGAAGCAAATGGCGGATGATCGGTCCGCTGGCCGGCGGGAACCGGTATTTCGAAAGCTCCCCCGGCAGGACCCACCGCAGGTCGGCGCATTCCAGTGGTTTGGGCTCGCCGGCCAGGACGCGGCAGTCGAAACAGGTCATCCGGATGAGGCAGGTGGGGTACCGGTGCTCCACCACATTGATCCTTCCAGCGACCCGGATGGCAAGCCCCAGTTCCTCTTTGATTTCCCGGACCAGACAGCGCTCCAAGCTCTCCCCCGCCTGCTTCTTGCCGCCCGGGAATTCCCACATTCCCCCAAAGGAATCGGACAACATCCGCTGGGTGATCAGCACCTTCCGACCCCTCTGGATGACGGCGACGGCCACGACAAGACGCCTGGGTGCAGCCCCGGTTTTAGGCAAGAAGGCGCCCTCCGTCCACCGGCAGGAGCACGCCGGTAACGAAATCGGACCCCTGGACGAAGAAGAGGACCGCCTGGGCGATGTCGTCAGGCGTCCCGCATCTCTTCAGGAGGGTTCTGCGGATGGCCGCCTCCTTTTCCTTCCGGGAGACCGACGGAGGCAACAGGATCGGGCCGGGAGCGATGGCGTTGACTTGGACTTCAGGTGCCAGGACCTTCGCCAACCCCCTCGTCAGCGTCAACAGCCCTCCTTTCGCGACGGAATAGGGCAGATACTCCTTCCAGGGGGAGAAGACCGAGACGTCGATGATGTTGACGATCTTCCCCGCCCCCCGGCGTTTCATCAGCGGGCCCAGCGCCTGGGAAAACCACCACGGCCCTTCCAGATTCGCCTGGAGGAGATCATCCCATGACCGACCGGAGACCCGGCCGAACGGTGTCGGGTAGAAAGAGGAGGCGTTGTTGACGAGGATGTCGACCCTCTTGAAGGAGCGGAGGATCGAGCCGACGGCTTCCTCGACCTCCTCTTTATCGCGCTGGTCGACCCGGACCGCCATCCCCTTGACTTTCCGGCCCCGAATCATGGAAACCGTTTGCAGCGCTTCTTTCTCGGAAGAACGGTAGGTGATCGCCACATGGCATCCCTCCGACGCCAGCGCCAGCGCAATGCGGCGGCCGATCCTTTTGGCGCCGCCAGTGACAACCGCCACCTTTCCCCGGAGCTTCATCGGCCCTTAAAACTCCTTCAGAGCTCTGCACCCAGCAAATCCGGTCTCGATCTCGTGCCAAAACCGGATCCGGTCCTCCCCCTCCTTCCAGCACAAAAAAACCAGGGAATCATCTCGGGCCGTGAAGAAATCGACCAGCCCCGACTGCAAATCTTTCAATTGCGCCCCCGACTCGGCGAACTGTTCCAGCGCCACTTCAAATTCCTTGCCGGCCCGCTCCAAACGCTGTTCCAGCAGCTCGATGTTTCTTTGGGCCGATGGGCTGACAGTGCCGTCTTCGCGCAGCCAGGACAGCTCCTCGACCGCCTTGTCCTTCTCCGCCTTCCAAAGCCGGTCCTGGATCATCCGCAGATGATGGAGCTGTTCTGTGATATCCGGAAGAAGCCGGTTAGCCTCCTCCACCGTGAAAAGGCGGGGTCCTTCACCTCGCAGCATGTTCCACCTCCACATACTCCAGACGGACCGGCCCGGGGGTCAACCCCGCTTCGGCCGACCAATCCAGCAGTTTCTGCATGGCGCGCGCTCCGTCCGGCCTGCAATCGACGCTCCATCGGTTGACGTACATGCCGACGAACTTATCGGTGTTCGGAGGATCCAATCCCCTCGCCCACTGTCCAGCATACTCAAGGGCCTGCGCGCGGTGAGCGAAGGCGTAATCCAAGCTGGCTTTGAAAGCAGCGGCCAGCTCCCTCAAAAGACTCTCTCCCAAATCCCTGCGCAGGACGTTGACCCCCAGGGGAACCGGCAACCCGCCCGTCCTGGCATGCCACCATTCCCCCAGATCCAGCACCTTTTTCAGACCGCGGCTCGAATAGGTGATCTGCCCTTCGTGGATCAGCACGCCAGCCTCCACGGCCCCCTCTTCGACGGCGGCCAGAATCCTGTCGAATGGCATGATCTCAAAACCAATCCGGCCGGCGGCCAGTTGCAGCAGAAGGGCTGCGGTGGTCAGCCGCCCCGGAACCGCGACCCTGACCTTCTTCAGATCCTCCGGCGAAAGCTGTTCGCGACTGATCACTACGGGGCCGTATCCCTCCCCCATGCTGGCGCCTGTGGTCATCAGCAGGTACTTGTCCGCTACATAGGGATAAGCATGCAGAGAGATGGCGCTCATTTCAAGCTCCCCTTTCAGGGCCCTCTGATTGAGTTCCTCGATCCCTTCCAGAAGGTGGGAAATGCTGACGCCCGGCACGGCGACCTTGCCATGCGTCAGACCGTAGAAAAGAAACGCATCGTCTGGATCCGGACTGTGGCCGATTCGGATCTTCACGGGAGACCTCTCGAGATTATTCAAAAGGATCTTCCGGGGTCTCTTCTGAAACCAGACCCGTTGCCCCTCCCATCGAGTCGGAGTCATCGACGGGGGTCAGATGGTTCAGGAAACGGGTGAAGACCCTCTCCATAAGTTCGTCCTGACGGTCGATGTAAATCAAGATCAGGTTCCGTAGCATCCTCGCCAGAATTTCCCTGTCCCCCACCCCTTTCATGAATTCCGGCTGGTAAGGATACCCCGCTTCCACAATGAACTGGATGCATTCCGAGCGGGTCAGGAACCGTCCTTCGTTGAAGGCATCCAGGTAGACTTCGCCCCCCTCCCCCTCGTATTTGAGCATGAAGTGGCCGGGGATCCCGACCCCTTTCAGGGGAAGCTTCAAACGGTTGGCGATCAGCAGGTACAGCACGGAAAGGGAGATCGGGATGCCGAGCTTGCGGTCCATGACCCTGTTCAGGAAGCTGTTCTCCGGATCGAAGTAATCGTCCCAGTTCCCCTTGAACTTCTGCTGCTTGAAGAGGTAGTCATTGAGGATTCCCAGCTGGGTCTTCAGACGGGACGAGGGCCGGATCCGCGAACGGACCTGATGGGCGATCTCATCGAGCCGGCGGCCGTATCCCTTGGCGTCCATGCCGGGATAGGAAACCTTGGCCAGCAGGAAAACCCCCTTTTCCAGATCCAGCTTATCGTCAGGCAGGGAGGAAAACCCTTGCCATTCCTGGGTGACGGTCTCCAGGCGGATCTCCCTGATCGTCTGCTCGATCTTCTTCTGGAGGGCCGGATCCTTCTCTTTTTTGAGGGCCGCTTCCAGCGGAGCGATCGCCTGCTCCCCGTATTCCAGGAGCTTCGCCCTGGCGGAAGCGACGATGTTCGGGTCGTCGTCTGCCAGGAGTTTCAACAGGGCCGGGAAATTGGTTTGAAATGCCGGATCATCTGCCATGTGAAGGAATCGTGTCCATTTAGCTTACAGGAGCGGTTTTCCCATGTCAACGCTCCCGCCGGATATGATATAGTCTCCCGAAGAGGCCACCTGAATCTCATGATCCGATTAACGGACGAAATATCGGCTGCTGTTCAGGAGGAAACGCCCGCACTGGATATCGCCATGCCGCGCGTCTTCCGCCGTCCTTCCCTCCCGCCCCTGCCGAAACAGAGAAAGAGGATCGCTGCTCTGGCCCGCCGGGCCCTGCTCTGCCGCCGGCAAGCAGATGAACCCGGCTTCGGGACGGCCTACGGGGAGCTGGTCCATCTCTTTCAGCCGATGATCCAATGGGGGCTCTCCTGCTGGGAATACCTGCTCTCCATGCAGGGATGCCGCTTTATCCCCCGATCTCCGGATGAGAAGCGGTACTGCAGGGGAGACTACAAGGTTTTTGGTGAAAAAGAATTCCATTCGCTTGTTCACAAGTGCTTTAAATCGTGTCTGCTGGAGTTTCCCGCTCATGTCGAAGTCCGGCTGTTCGGGAATTACATCAGGCAGCAGCTGTGGCCGACCATCCTGCGGTCTTACCAGTCGATGGAGGAGCCGCCCGACGGCAGGCAACGGCTCCTGACTCCCTATTCTTACCTCCGTTGCATCCCCTACCGGTTCCTGAACGAGTTCCACCATCACCGGGTCACCCGCGTCGTCCAAATGCTGCCGCCCAAGCAGCGTCAGGTGATTGATTTGTACTACCTTCGGTTTTACAAGGTGGAAGCCGCGCTGGAGGAGATCCGTATCAGCCGGCTGACCTTCCGCAGGAGACAGCTGGGGGCGCTGCGGGCCATCGCCGGCAAGGATTATTTGAGCTATATCCTGCTGACGCAGATCGAACGGTATTAGGGCCGGCTGAAGAGGGTCCAGAGGTAGGCGGCGGCCAGTACCAGATAAGCCGCGTAGGAAACCGCCAGTCCCGTCCAGGCAATACGGCCCGGGCGCAAAGCCACCGGAAGCATCGCAGGAAGAAGCCGGAAGCTGATCCCGAACAAGGCGCCGGTAAACAGCACTGTCCCCGCAAACCCAATCACCGCCGAAAGCAGAATCAGAATCCCCGGCGTCTGAAACAGCATGGTCACCGACGTCACCGCCGTCAGCCAGGCCACCCATAGGTAATACCAACTCCGGATGGAGATCCGGCGCGCCGCCGGAAACAGGCTGACCAGCACGTCGGTGTTGATCCGGCTGACCGCGTCCACCGTGGCCAACCACGTGTCCGACATGAACGCCGCTGCCACGACCAGAAACAGGGCCCGGCCGGCCGCACCCCACTGGATTTCAAAGAACCTGCTCTGGACGACCGCCAGCTCGTAATCTTTCGGCACAAGACCCTCCGGATGCAGGACCGCGAAGGCTAGCAGGCAGGTCATCAGTGTGGTGAGAATGTTCCCGAGAATTCCGACGCCGCTGTCGACGATGAGAAACCTCCTCCAGGGTCTCCAGCGCTCAACCAGAAACGGCCCCTCCTGCGCGACAGCGCCGCTTAACGCGATCTTCTCCGGCCGGCCTGTAATCGGGCTGGTGATGTGTCCCATCATAGCCGCCATGCCGGCCCCTTTTTCCCGCAGCCAGTAGGAATAGAAGAGAGTCCAGAATCCTCCCAAGCCGGCGAATGTAATGGCCGTCAGCAGCAAGGTGGCATCGGACGGATCCCAGACCCTTCCCGCAGGCCAAACGGGCCGGACCAGACCGGCCATGAAGTCCGGCATCACCCGAAGGACCGATGGGTGTGTGCAAGATCCCAGAAGTCCCAGGACGGTCACGACGGACACCAGCAGCATGATCTTTTCGATGCCTCGATAAACAACTCGGCTCAAGAGCAAAGCCCCCAGGAAGAAGGCCATGGACGCGTAGGCCCAGAAGAAGGTCTGCGCCTTAACCGTCCAGCCCTGCGGAAAATTGGTGAGGGCCGCCAACGCCGTTCCTCCGGCCGACGCGAAGGCCCCGAACCAGAAGAAGGCCACCGTCATCAACAGCCATAGGAACAGCGCGAACCAGCGGTTGAAGCGGATAAACCCCTGGAAGATCGACTCGCCTGTCGCCAGCGTGTAGTAGCCGATATGATAGTTAATGGGAAGCTGGAGCAGACAAGCCGGGATCAGAAGGAAAAGAAAAGCCAGACCATATTTGGCGACCATAGAGGGCCACCAGATCAGCTCCCCGCTGCCCTGGGCAAGGGCCAACCAGACAATACCGGGACCTAAGGCGGCAGCCCATCCAGGAAAGAGGGGAACAGCGGCCTTTTTCGGAGGCGGCAGTGTCTCAAGGGCCGCGAGCACCGTTAGACGGGTCGAAGGAGGGACTGGTCGATGCCCCTGTCCTTCAATTCGTTCAGCAGGGGCTTTACATCTCCGCTGAAGCGGTGGGTCTGGAATCCCAGGCTGTGGGCGGCATCAATCAAATCCTGCCGGTCATCGATGTAAAAGGCGTTGGAGGGGGCGACACCGGCCAGCTCGAGGGCCCGCCGGTAAAAATCCGGATGGGGCTTCAAGACACCCACCTCATAAGAAAGGACCCATCCGGTCAGCTCCTCCAGGAATGGGTAGGTGTTGAGGCAGTAATCGAAGTGAGCCCGGTTGGTGTTGGAAACCAGGATGCACGGGTAGCGCTTCATCAGCTGTCTGGCCAGCGACACCATCTCCGCGTTCTCGGAGAAGATGCTGTTCCACAGCATCTTGAATTCATCGCAGCTGACCTGCAAAGAAACCGCTTCCTTCAGCCGCTCGTAAAAACCCTGGAAGCTTAATTTCCCGAGGTCATGGTCGGCCACCAGCGGCGAATCGTAAAAAAGGCGGAAGAGCTCATCCGGCGAAGCATTCGTCCGGGAGGTCACCTTCCTGGCGAAAATCATGTGATCGAAACGGACCAGCACGTTTCCCAGATCGAAGAGAAAAGCCCGGATCGGTGTCTTGCCGTTTTGGCGGTCCGCGTGGGCCAGCAGGGGCCTCAAATGCTCATCAATGATCCGATCCGCGCCCTCGAGGGTCACGCGGCCGTACCACTGGTGGTCCGGGTAAACCATCACGTTGGCCCCCTTGGAACAGAGGTCCATGCATCCGGAACCGCTGACTCGGACTTTCCCTTTTAAACCGTTGTCATTGACGAACGCCTTGAGCTTGGCCCGGATCGCCTCCCCGTCGGCGTTGGCACAGCAGGCCCCGGTCTCCCTGCAGTTGACGCAGACGTAGATATGCTTCAGATAAGGCGAGTGTTGGGAAATCATACAACAATTATAGCATCAGGGACGGTTTGACGATGGAGAGCCGATGAACAGGACCGAGCGGCCGTCCTTCAGACGGCCTGAACCGACGACGGCGGCTTCCCCACCGCCTCCCCATTGAGAAACGGCAGACGCCAGGACCTCCTGGAAGCCTGTCGGCTGCAGGACCTTCAGATCAACAACCGCCACCCGGGGGACGGACGGAGCGGGAGGGGGCTCCGCGCCGGTATCGACCACAAGGATCCCGTAGGGACTCAACCCTTCCGGACCGACAAACTGAAGATCGGCCGCCGCCAGTTCCGGGGAGGGGATCTGGCGAAGCCGGGCGATGCGGGGAGCTGCCGCGGCGGATCCATGAATCTTCAAACTCCTGAAAAAAACCGCCGCCGAAGCGCCGAAGGGCATCTGCGGGGCCAACTCGGCGTGACGCCGGAGAGCCGTCTCGATCGGCAGGATAACGACCGCCTCATCCGCCTCCCGCCCCTCGGCGCCTCCGGAGAGGCGGACGAAGCGGGAAAAGGAATCCGGATCCACCGCCAAACCGGGAACCGGATCCCCGGTTGACCGGTCGATGGCCAGGAGGGTGCTCTTCTGGGAGTCAACGACGTAAACGACATCGCCGATCGTCAGGAAAGCAGCCGGGCTTTTCGGGCCCAGCGAGGAGCGGTAAACCCCGCCTGAAAACCGGCTCCGGTCCAGGCCGCCCGTCGCCGGATTGATCGCCACGATGGTGCTGCTCTTTGTCCCGATCACGTAAATCGTGTCGCCGATGTGGATCATGGCGGAAGGCCCCTGCAGAATCGATTCATCCCTGAAAACACCGTTCTCAAACTTCCCCCGCGCCGGCCTTGCCGAATCCAGGTCCGCGGCCAGTATGATGTTGCTTTGGAACCCGGCCACATATAGGGTGTTCCCGATGTGCACAATGGCCGACGGCTGGCTCACCGACCCATGACGCAAAACCCCACCGCCGAGGAGTCCCGGGTTGAGTGTCCCCCTTTCGATACCGATCGCCACCACCGTATTGCTTAACGTTCCGGCAACGAGGAGATTATCCCCCACCTGAAGGATGGCAGACGGCCCCTTGAGGACGTTTTCATCCTTGAAAACCCCTCCCCTCCAGCTCTTCCTATCCGGCTCGCCGGTCCGAAGGTCAATGGCCACCACGTTATGGGACTGGGAGCCGACAACGAAGAGGGTTGTCCCGACATGGGTCATGGCCGAAGGGCCCTTCAGGAGATCAGGGTTTTTAAAGATCCCATCCTCCCACAGAGACGGGTCCAGGCGGCCCGTTGCCAGATCAACCGCCAAAAGCCGGTCCTGCCGGGGATCGGCGCCGTAAAGAGTGTTGCCAACTTGAAGGAACGACGTGGCCGATTCGAAATCGCTCTTGGCCACAACCGCCGCGGACTCGGAGGAAAGGAGCGGCCTTCGGGTAAACCGTTTCGCGGGAACCGGTTCGATGATGCTCGGATCGATCAGCTCCGCCGCGGTGGCGGCCGGGATATAACCCCAACCGCCCTGATTCATCTCCCAGCGCAGAAACTTGACCGGCCTGCGGGAAACGAACTTCCCTTCTTTTGAAATCCGCCTGCCCCAGATATGGTCGTCATACAGGTAGGTCACCAGATAATAGGCCTGTTCCTTCGCCTCCCTGCGGATGACGATCCCTCCCTGCTCGATCTGGACGGCCGGGTCAATGATTGAAACCGGCACCTCCTCCGCATCTGAAAAAAGGAATGACACCGTCACGGTGGAAAATAGCAGCATGGAAAGAAAAACGATTCCGGCCGCCGATCGGTTTTTACATGTCGGCGCAGGATTCATGGTAGCCGCAGGATGGCTCCTCTCTCACCTCCCACCCTTGGCGATCACCTTCTTCACCTCCCCGATCGCCCGCGTGACGTTGATGCCCCGCGGACAGGCCTCGACGCAGTTGAAGACCGTCCGGCAGCGCCAGACCCCCTCCTGATTGTTCAAGACGGACAGCCGCTCCTCGGCGCCGCCGTCCCGACTGTCGAAGATGAACCGGTGCGCCTGCACGATGGCGGCGGGACCGACATAGCCGGCGTTGAACCAGAAAGAGGGACAGCTGGTCGTGCAGGCGCCGCAGAGGATGCATTTCGTCGTGTCGTCAAAACGCTCCCTCTCCTCCTGGGACTGCAGCCGCTCCTTCTGCGGCCTGGCCTCCTTCTCGATCAGGTACGGTTTGACGGCCCGGTATTTCTCGAAAAACGGTCCCATGTCGACCACGAAATCCTTCAGCACCTTGAAACCCCGCATCGGTTCGATGCGGATCGGCTCCTTCATGTTCTTGACCAGCGCCTTGCAAGCCAGGCGGTTGCGGCCGTTGATGATCATGGCGTCGGAACCGCACACCCCGTGGGCGCAGGAACGCCGGTAGGCGAGGGTCCCATCCATCTGTCCCTTGATCGCTTCCAGGCCGTCGAGCACCCGATCGGTCGGTTCCAGCTCCACCCTGTATGTCTCCCAATGGGGCTGGCGGTCTTTCAGAGGGTCGAAACGAAGCAGTTGAAAGGTGACTTCCATTAATATTTCCGCTCCTGCGGTTGGAACTTCGTGATGGAAACCGGCTTGTAAGAGAGGGTAACCCTCTGACCGTTTATTTTTGCCAGCGTGTGCTTGAGCCAATTGGCGTCATCCCGCTTCGGGAAATCCTCCCTGTAATGGGCGCCCCGCGACTCCTGGCGGGCCAGAGCGGAGGTGACCGTCGCCTGCGCCAGGTCCAAAAGACACCCCAGCTCGAAGGCCTCCAGCAGCTCCATATTGTAGCCGGTTCCCCGGTCCTTCACATGGATCTTCGAGTACCTGCTCTTCAGATCACCGATGATCTGAAGCATCTTTGTCAGGTCCGGCTCCGTCCGGAAGACGGACGCCTTGTCCATCATCTCCTCCTGCAGATCCTTCCTGATCTCAAAGACAGACTCCCCTCCCCCCTCCCGTTTCAGCGCCGCAAAGCGGGCCTCGGTCTGCTCCAGCGGTTTCTCTGGCAAGGGTGTGAAAGAAGCCTTCTTGACGAACTCCCCGACCTGCTTCCCCCCCCTCCTGCCGAAAACAATGATATCCACCAGGGAATTGGTTCCCAGCCGGTTGGCCCCATGGACGGAAACGCAGGCGCATTCCCCGGCCGCGTAAAGACCGGGGAAAACGGTATTCTTTTCATCGGCCACCACCTCGGCCCTGGCATTGGTGGGAATCCCTCCCATCGCGTAATGGGCAGTCGGCTGAATCGGGATCGGCGCTCTGCTCGGGTCGATTCCCAGGTACGTTTCCACGAAATCGGTGATGTCCGGCAGTTTTTCTCGGATCACTTTCGGGTCCAGATGGGTAAGGTCCAGGTGAACGTAATCTTTGCCGTCGATGCCGCGGCCCTCCCGGACCTCCCGGAAGATGGCGCGACTGACCATATCCCTCGGCGCCAGGTCCTTCAGCGTGGGGGTGTACTTTTCCATGAACCGTTCCCCCTTGCCGTTGCGCAGGATCCCCCCCTCCCCCCGCGCCCCTTCCGTGATTAGGATACCCATCTTGTAGATCCCGGTCGGATGGAACTGGAAAAACTCCATGTCTTCCAGGGGGATCCCCCGCCGGCCGACGACCGCCATCCCATCGCCGGTGAGGGTCAGCGCGTTGGAGGTGATCTTGTACATCCGCCCGCAGCCACCCGTGGCGAAGAGAACCGCTTTGGCGTGGAAAACATGGAGATCGCCCGTGGCGATCTCCACCGCAACCACGCCGCAGGCCGCCCCATCGCGTGTGAGAAGATCCACCACATGGTACTCATCGAAAAAAGTCACCCCCTGCTTGATGCACTGCTGGTAGAGGGTCTGCAGGATCATGTGGCCGGTCCGGTCGGCCGCGTAGCAGGAGCGGCGGACCGGCGCCTTGCCGAACTCCTTCGTGTGCCCTCCGAATGGTCTCTGGGCGATCTTCCCATCGGGCGTGCGGCTGAAAGGCAGTCCCATGTGTTCCAGTTCGTAAACGGTGTCAACCGCCTCCCGGCACATGATCTCCGCTGCGTCCTGGTCGACCAGATAGTCGCCTCCCTTGACCGTGTCGAACATGTGCCATTCCCATGTGTCGGTTTCCAGGTTGCCCAGGGCCGCGCCGATGCCTCCCTGGGCGGTGCCGGTGTGGGAGCGGGTGGGGTAAAGTTTCGACAGGACGGCGATCCGGGCCGATTGAGATGCCTGCAGAGCCGCCATCAGGCCGGCCCCCCCGGCCCCGACAATCACCGCATCAAACTGGTGGACAGCCATCTTTTACCCCGCCGCCGGCTGGAAACAGATGATGACCCAGGTGCCGAGCAGGAGGAACAGACCGCCCGTCACGTAAAGAACCTTGACGGAGCGCCCCTGCCAGGGCGGTTTCAGGTAGTCGTCGATGAGGATCCGCATGCCGTTGAGGCCGTGGATCATCGCCAGCCAGAGCATGCACAGGTCGTATCCCCGCCAGAAGAGGGCCATGTACCGGCGAACCACGAAATCGTAATCGATCTGGTGAATGCTGTTGAAGACATGCATGATGAACAGGTGGCCGAGGGCCAGAAACAGCAAAAGGACCCCGGAATAGCGCATGAAGAGCCAGGTGAACAGCTCCACTCCGCCGGAGGGCCTCTGCCTGGAACCGTAGGAAGATCTCACGGGTGTAGACCCTGGGCGATATGGCCCAGCATGATGATGCAAACCGGGATAAATATCAAGGCGAACAGCGCCATCTGGATAAAAAACATCTTCTTGTAATGAACGGTGGTTTCGGGCCGGAAGTCGATCACGATAATCCGGACGCCGTTAAGGGCGTGATAAAGGACCGCCGCGAAAAGCGCTATCTCCATGAGGCCGAAAAGCGGCGTCCTGTAAAACCGGATGATCTTGTTGTACCAGTGCGGTCCCATCATGATCAGCGCCGTATCCAGGATGTGGACCAGGAGGAACAGCAGGACCCCCACCCCGGTCAGACGGTGGAACGTCCAGGACCACTGGCCGATACCGCCTCGATAGATGCTCATTGGTTAATGCCCATAGAGCGTTTGGTCAGGAATGCGCGCCAGCTGGAAAGCTTTTTTCCGCTCCGCGCACTTCTGACAGCGGCCGCAGTGCCTGCGGCGGACCGGCCGGATGCAGGAGAAGGTGTGCTGCCACGGGACGTCTGCCCACCGATTGATGACCTCGACCTTCGTCAACTCTTTCAGGGGGGCGGCGATCCGGACCTCGACGCCAAGCGACTGGTGGAGCAGCGCCTCCACCTGCTGGATAAAGGCAGCCCTCGCGTCATGGAAGGGGTTCCCCTTCAGGATGCCGATCCATAAGGTCGGGATCCTGCGCACACCGCAGAAGAGGCCCCCCATCGTCAGCAGCAGAAGATTCCGTCCGGGCAGAAAGACCGCGCTGTCCGGCTCTTTGGAACCGGGGGTGGCCGCCGCGCCGAAACTCCAGTGGCTCCCGTAGATTTCCTCGACATGGACACGGAGCACGGTCAGCCGGGCCAGGCCGTCCGATTCCAGAGCGCGCAGAAGGCGCCTCAAGTGGACCAGCTCCGTCAGCTCCCACTGAAAACCTTTGCGGACGTAAATCGGATAGACCCGCTGGTACCGCCGCAGCGCCTCCGCAATGAGCGCTGCGCTCTCCACGCCGCCGCTGGCCAGCACGGCCACCGCGTTGCCTTGATCTTTGATCGCTCTCATCGTATGATCTTCACGTTATAGCAAATCATGTACAAGGTCACAAAAGAAATTCATTTCTGCTACGGCCACCGGCTCCTCAATTACGAAGGGAAATGCCGGTTTCTGCACGGCCACAACGCCAAGGTCCAGATCGAGCTCACATCGGACAAGCTGGACCATCGGGGAATGGTGATGGATTTCAATGACATGAAATCCCGGCTGCAGAACTGGGTTGACGAAACCCTCGACCACAAGATGGTGCTCAACAAAACCGACCCCCTGCTGGGCATCCTTACCTCTCAAAAAGAGCCCGTCGTCGTCATCGACCAGAACCCCACCGCCGAAACAATCTGCCGGATGATCTTCGATGAGGCCAAGAAGCTCGGTTTCCCCGTCACCGAGGTCCGGTTCTGGGAAACCCCGACGAGCTTCGCCTCTTTCCGGCCGAACGGGTGACGCTCACACCAACGCTGCGCGTCCTGGGCACCGAAAACTTTCGGATCCTGACGGAAACCCGCTTCACCTTGAAGCGCCGGAGGATCTTTTCGGCCGCCTCCTGCGCAATCGCTTCCACCAGGCGAAAAGGCTTCGCCTCAGCCGTCTCCCTGATCAGCGCCGCTACGGCCGAGTAATCGACCGTTTCCTGAAAGCGGTCCGACCGGCCCGCCTTCCTTAAATCCAGGAAAAGCTCCGCGTCCACCAGGATCTTCTGCTTGCGCCGGCGTTCCCACGCCGGCACGCCGACCCTGGCAAAACAAGCCAACGCTTCGATCAGGACACTGTCCACCTATTTCCTGACCGCCCCGATCAGGCCCATGAAACCGAGAAGGTCTTTTGCCTGAAGAAAAGGATTGTACCTCTTTTCATCCTTTAAGAAGGATGTCGGCTGCGAGGCGTAGTTATGCCCGGGGTGAACGATGAACCGGTCATCCATTTGGCTCAAGCGGACAAGACTCTTGTGGAGGAGCTCCGGGTCGCCACCCGGCAGATCGCACCGGCCGCATCCCCCAATGAAAAGAGTGTCCCCGGTAATCAGCTTGTCCTGAACCGATACGCACAGAGAGCCCGGCGTGTGGCCCGGCGTATGCAGGAAAGAGAGCGCAAGCGGTCCAAGCGAAAACTCGTATCCCCCTTCCACTCCTTTCCTGCTGGCCGGCTCCACCGGAAGCGCCCCCTCCTCTTTTTTATGGACATAAACCGGGACATCGGTGGCACTGACTAGCTCCGCCACCCCGTTGATATGGTCAAAATGGGTGTGGGTGACCAGCACCGCCGTGATCCTCCTCCCATCCCGTTCGGCGGTCTTCAGGATCCCGGGAACATCCCAGCCAGGATCCACGACCGCCGTCTCCGCCGATTCCGCCGGGCCAATGAGATAGACGAAATTCTGGAGCGGTCCCAGCTCCAGCTGTTTCAGGTAGATTCTCATCAGGGAATGAAAGTTACTTTTTCCGCTTCGTGGCGCGGCGGGCTGCCTGGACGATATCGGAAGCGGTCAAGCCGTATTTCCGGAAGAGCTCTTCCGGTTTTCCAGAGCCGGCATAGGTGTCCCGGATCGCCACGAACTCCATCGGCACCGGACAGACCCGGGCGAGGAGCTGGGACACCGCGGCTCCCAGCCCGCCCCAGATCTGGTGCTCTTCGGCCGTTACAACCGCGCCGACGGTCCGGGCCTGCGAAACAAGCAACTCCTCATCCAGCGGCTTGACGGTATGACAATCAATCACGGAAGCGGAAATTCCTTCTTTAGCAAGCTCCTCCGCGGCCAGAAGAGCCTCGAAAACCAGCAGGCCGTTGGCGACGATCGCTACATCTGACCCCTTCCTCACCGGAATTCCCTTGCCGATGGCGACCGGGGTCGTGGGCGTGTGAACGATCGGGGCCTTGGGCCGGCCGGTCCGAATGTACATCGGGCCCTCCCGGAAAGCGGCCTCCCTCACCAGCATCCGGGTGACATGCCCATCCGACGGGATCATCACCGAGAAACCGGGCAAAGAGGTCATCAGGGCCACATCCTCGATCGACTGCTGGGAGGAGCCATCCTCCCCGACGCTGATCCCGCCGTGCGAGGTCACCACCTTGACATTCAGATGCGGAAGGGCTACTGCCATCCGCAGTTGATCATACGCCTTGCAGGTCAGAAAACAGGCGAAACTGGAGATGAAGGGAATCTTGCCGGAGGAGGCCAGGCCGCCGGCGATGCCAACCATGTTCGCCTCCGAAATCCCGACATTGATGAACCTCTCCGGAAAGAGCTTCGCGAAGGCGGAGGTCCGGGTGGAGGTGGCCAGGTCGGCGTCCAGCACGATGATCCGGGCATCTTGCTTGCCCAGTTCGGCCAGCGCCTGCCCATAAGCGTCGCGGGTAGCACAACCCAGTTTTTTCTCCATGAGTAGAATCACTTACTTCCTTTCTTCAGCTTCCCCGCCGCCACCAGGGCCCGCGAGAGGGAGGAATCACCGTCAAGCTCCTTCAGAGCCGCCTCCGCCTCCTCGGCGGTGGGGGCCACGCCGTGAAAGTAATTGTTGTTCTCCATGAAGGAAACTCCCTTGCCCTTGACCGTATGGGCGATAAGGACATGGGGTCTTCCCTTTTCCGCCTTGGCCGTAGCGATCGCCTCCAAAATCTCCGGAATCGAATGGCCGTTGATCTCCTGCGCATGCCACCGAAATGACTCCCACTTGGCGAGAAACGGCTCCATGTCCAGAATATCCTTGATCGCTCCGTCGAGCTGAAACTTATTGTAGTCGACGATGGCGATCAGCCGGTCCAGCCGATGGAAACCGGCGAAGGCAGCCGCCTCCCAGGTCTGGCCCTCCTCCGTTTCCCCATCGCTCATGAGGCAGTAAGTCCAGTAATCTCTTTTATCGAACCGGCCGGCCAGTGCGATCCCCGCGGCCACCGAAAGCCCCTGTCCCAGCGATCCGGTGGAGGCCTCCAAACCGGGCAGAAATCTCTGGTCAGGATGCCCCTGCAGAGGAGAATCCAGCTCCCGCAGCGTCTGGAGCTGCTCCATGGGGAAATAACCGGCTTTGGCCATCGCAGCGTAGAGGATGGGACACCCATGGCCCTTGCTCAAAACCAGCCGGTCCCGCTCCGCCCAGCGGGGATTGGCCGGATCGTATTTCATCTCATGGAAGAAAAGACAGGTCATAAGGTCGGCCGAGGACAAGGAGCCGCCGGGGTGGCCCGAGCCGGCCTTGGCCAGCATCCGAATCACCTCTTTGCGCAAATCCCTGGCGACTTCAGGAAGCTGCGGAACGGGAAGAGAGAGTGGAGCGGACATGGCAGCTTGGATGATACCGATTTTTTTCCATGACGTCAATCGCGATTTGTTATAATAGCGCTTCGTTTTTCCCGACTCATCGATGGAGCAAACCTCACTGCTGTTCTACATTCTATCGTCGTTTGCGATCGCGGGAGCTCTGGGGGTCATTATGGCCCGCCACCCGGTTTACGCGGTCCTGTCCCTTGTCGCCGCCTTATTTTCGCTCTCAGGCATCTTCCTGCTTCTGCACGCCTACTTCGTGGCGGCCATCCAGGTTCTTGTCTACGCCGGGGCGATCCTGGTCCTCTTCCTCTTCGTGGTGATGCTGGTGGACATGGCTCCGGAAAGACTGTTCCGGCTGCGGACCAACATGCTGAATCTGGGAGGGGCCCTGTTCGGCCTGGTCCTGCTGTGGGAGATCGTGGTGGCGGCCTGCTTCTTCACCATCGCGCCGCCCGCAACGGGGGCGGGGACCGAGGGGACCACCGCGGCGGTCGGCGCCCTGCTCTTTACCCGCTACGCCTTGCCTTTCGAAGTGGCCTCCCTGCTGCTTTTGGCGGGAATCATTGGCGCCATCGTGCTGGCGAAGAAGCGGCTATGATCCCTCTCCAGGAACTCCTGATTTTGAGCGGCGTCCTGTTCGCCATCGGTCTCATCGGAGCGATCACCCGGCGCAACATCATCATGATCCTCCTGTCCCTTGAGATCCTCCTGGCGGCCGTCAACCTGGCGTTCGTCGCCTTTTCCTATTCCCTGGGCGATCTAGCCGGCCAGGTGGTGGTCTTCTTCGTGATGATCGTGGCTGCGGCGGAAGTTACGGTAGGGCTGGCCATCGCCGTGGTGCTAGTCAGGCAGTTCAACAAGACCGAGGCGGATGACTTGAGGATTCTGCGATGGTAGCCCATCCCGAAACAGCCGCTGCCATCCACCCTCCGGCCTGGTCGGTCTGGGGAATCCTGTTTCTGCCGCTGGCGGCGTTCCTGGCCATTTCCTTAGTGACCCGGCGCTCCAGGGGGGCCAGCGCCGGGCTGGCCATCGGGTCGATGGGGCTGGCGTTCCTCTCCACCGTGAACCTGCTGGTCTGCCAGATCCGCTCCGGCGGCCATGCCGCACTCGAACTGTCCGTCCCCTGGATCCAAATCTCCGGTTTAAACATCGAATTCGGCCTGTTCGTCAACCCTCTGGCCATCCTGATGTGCCTGGTTGTCACCGGTGTGGGGTTGATGATCTTCATCTATTCCGTCGGCTATATGGCGGACGACCCCGCCTTCAGCCGCTACTTCGCTTTCCTTTCCCTTTTCGCCTTCTCCATGCTCGGCATCGTCCTGGCTAACAATTTCGTCACCCTTTTCATCTTCTGGGAGCTGGTGGGAGCCAGCTCTTACCTGCTGATCGGCTTCTGGTATGAGAAGCCGAGCGCCGCCGATGCTGGCAAAAAGGCCTTTCTCGTCAACCGAATCGCCGACTTCGGATTCCTGGTCGGAATCCTGATGCTCTGGTCCCTCTCGGGGATCAACCTCCTGCCCAAAACGCTGAACTTCATCGAACTGGAGGCGAGGATTCCGGTCATGGCCGGCCAGCTCGGGACGTCGCTGGCCTCCCCCCTCTCCATGGTCGCCCTGCTGCTTTTCTGCGGCGTCCTCGGGAAATCGGCCCAGTTCCCCCTGCATGTCTGGCTCCCGGATGCGATGGAAGGTCCCACGCCGGTCTCGGCCCTTATTCATGCAGCGACCATGGTGGCCGCCGGTGTCTACATGCTCTGCCGGACCTTCTTCCTGTTCGCCGCGGTCCCGGACGCCCTGCAGGTCATCGCGGCGGTCGGGAGCTTTACGGCCTTGTTCGCTGCCAGTATGGCCCTGGTGGAAAATGACATCAAGAGGATCCTGGCCTATTCTACCTTGAGCCAACTGGGATACCTGGTCATGGCGGTGGGACTGGGGGGGTATACCGCCGGCATGTACCATCTGACCACCCACGCCTTCTTCAAGGCCCTCCTTTTCATGGGGGCCGGCTGCGTGATCCATGCCCTGCACACCAACAACATCTGGCACATGGGCGGCCTGCGGGAGGCGATGCCGGTCACCACGATGCTTTTCATCGTCGGCTCGCTGGCGCTGTGCGGCATCTGGCCCCTCTCCGGCTTTTGGAGCAAGGATGAGATCCTCGCCTTGGCCTTCGAGCGGAATAAACTCCTTTATGTAACCGGGACCCTCACCGCCGGCATGACCTCTTACTACATGGGCCGGCTGCTGTGCGCCGCCTTCCTGGGTCCCTCGAGAGACCCCAGACATCACCCGCATGAAGTGCCCCCGGTGATGTATCTGCCGCTGGTGATCCTGGCCGCGCTGTCGGCGGTAGGCGGCTTTATCGGAATCCCCGCCTTGCTTCATCACGCGCAGGCTGCTCACGTCGAGTTCAACATGCCGGTCGCCCTGATCTCCTCCGCCGTGGCGGTGGCGGGACTGGCTTTGGCCTGGCGGCTCTACGGCGACGGCAGCACCGATGAAATCCTTCTCCAAAAATACAAGGCGGTCGCCCGGGTCCTTTCCAACAAATATTACATGGACGACATCTACCGCTGGATCAACAACCGAATCCAGCAGAGGACCGCAATCATCCTCGGCTGGGTGGAGCGCTCGGTCCTGATCGGCTTCATCATCAATGGGGTCGCCGGTTCAACCGGATTCTGCGGCTGGGTCCTGACCCGCCTGCAGACCGGCAAGGTCCAGATCTACGCGTTGAGCATCGCCGCGGGATTGGCGGCGATCATCCTGGCGGGGTGGCGATGTCTCCTGTAACAGCCGCCCTTCTCTTCCCGTTCGCGGGAGCAATCCTGCTGCTGGCCATCCCGGAAAACCGGACCGACATCGTCCGCCGGGTCGCCGCCATCTTTACCTTCTTCCCCCTGGCCATTGCCGTCACCCTTTTCTTCCTGTACGACCACGCGCGGGGCGGATATCAATGGCTCCAGAAGATTCCATGGATTCCCTCCATCGGGGTCCATTTCCAGGTGGGGCTGGACGGCATCAACATGGTTCTCCTGCTCCTACACGCCATCTGCGGCTTCACCGGTGTCCTCATCTCCTACCGGATCCAGGAACGGGTCAAGGAGTACTACATCTTCTACCTCCTGCTGATCGGCGGGGTCAGCGGCGTCTTCGTTTCGCTGGATCTCTTCTTCTTCTATCTCTTTTATGAGATGGCGGTGATCCCGATGTTCCCCCTGATCGGTATCTGGGGTTCCGGGGATAAACTCTACGCCACCATGAAGCTGACCCTCTACCTGACCGCTGGGGCGGTGCTGGCGCTGGTGGGTCTGCTGCTCGTTTACCTGATCAGCGGCATCTGGAGTTTCGACCTGATCGAGCTCCAGCGCTACCTCTCGCAGAACCCGATCCCGGCGCACATCCAGACCTTTCTCTTCCCGTTCCTGCTGGTCGGCTTTGGTGTGATCGCCCCGATGTGGCCTTTCCATTCCTGGTCGCCGATCGGCCACGCCGCGGCCCCTTCGGCGGTCAGCATGTTGCACGCCGGTGTGCTGATGAAGCTGGGCTCTTATGCGATCCTGCGCATCGGCATTCAGCTCCTGCCCGAAGGGGCCTACGCCTGGATGCCTCTGGTGGCGGGGCTCTGCACCATGAATATCATCTACGGCGGCTTCGTGGCGATGGCCCAAAAGGATGTGAAGTTCATCATCGGCTACTCCTCCTCCAGCCACATGGGTTACGTCCTGCTGGGACTGGCCTGCCTGAACCCGGTCTCCCTCAACGGGGCGGTGATGTTGATGTTCGCCCACGGGATCATGACCTCCCTCGCCTTCGCCACCGTCGGCCACATCTACGACCAGACCCATACGCGGGTGATCTCCGAATGGGGCGGCCTTTCCAAGCGGGTGCCGTTCATCGCTTCGATGTTCGCCATCGCGGCGCTCGCCTCTTCGGGTCTGCCGGGTTTCGGCAACTTCGTGGCGGAGCTGCTGGTCTTCTTCGGCTCCTGGGACGTTTACCGCTGGCCTTCCCTGGCGGCCGTCTTCGGGATCGTGATCACTGCCTTCTACATGCTTCGGGCCGTCCGGACCGGCTTCTTCGGTCCCATGAACCCCAGGTGGGTCCACCTGGAGGATGCCCACACCCCATTTGAACGGCTGCCTTACGTCATCCTGGTGGCGGCGCTGGTGCTGGTCGGCTGCTGGCCGGGCCCCCTGCTCAACATGATCGGCGGCTCAATCGAAACGATCCTCGACCACCTGGCTCCGCTGCGATCGGTGGCCCGCCTATGATGCCATCCCACTTCTTTTACCTCCTACCGGAGATCTGGGTGGGGGCGCTGGCCCTGCTGATCCTCCTGCTCGACCTGCGTTGGAAGGGCCGGGGCCACACGAAGCTCGGCCTCATGGCGGCCATCGGCCTGCTCCCGGTCCTGCCCCTGCTGTGCATGCAGCGGCAGCTCGACACCCTGGAGCTGCTTCACGGCATGTACCGGATCGACTCGGCGGCCCTCCTCTTCAAAGGAATCTTCATCATCACCTCCCTTCTGGTGATCCTAATGACTCGTGAGATCTCCAAAACGCCGGCCGCCGCGCAGCAGGCGCACGGGGAGTTTTACCTGCTGATCCTCTCGGCGACGCTGGGGATGATGTTCGTCGCCTCCGCCGCCGACTTCCTGATGCTGTTCATCGCCCTGGAACTGATCACCATCAGCTTCTACGTGATGACTGCGTACCTCAAGACAGACCTGCGTTCCCTGGAAGCCGGAATCAAATACCTGATCCTCGGCTCGATCGCCTCCGCCTGTTTCCTGTACGGCGTAGCTTTCGTCTACGGTTCCAGCGGCTCCATCCGATTCGTGGAGATCCGCCAGTTCCTCCAGGAAACCCCTTTCTCCGCCGGCTGCCTCTTCGGCCTTTTCCTGATCCTGGGCGGGATCCTATTCAAGACGGCGGGGGTGCCATTCCAGCTCTGGACGCCGGATGTCTACGAGGGGGCGCCGACGTCGGTGACCGCTTTCCTGTCGGTCGGCTCCAAATCGGCCGGGTTCCTGGTGGCCTTGCGGGTCTTCCACGAGCTGTTCATCTCCTCCAGCGCCGACTGGGCGCCGGTGCTGGTCTGGGTGGCGGGACTGACGATCCTTTACGGGAACCTGGGGGCGATCCCCCAGAAAAATATCAAGCGTCTGCTGGGCTACTCGTCGATCGGGCACGCCGGCTACCTGCTGATCGGCCTGGCCTGCCCCTCCTCGCTGGGATCGACCGCCATGGTCTTTTACCTGGCAGGGTACCTCGTAACCAACCTCGCTGTTTTTCTGGTGGTGACCGTTTTCTCCTCCCACACCGGTTCCGATGAAATCAAAAACTACGCCGGGCTTTCCAAGCGATCTCCCCTGCTGGCGATGGTGATGTTCATCGCCCTGCTGTCGCTGGCTGGCGTGCCGCCTCTGGCCGGTTTCATCGGAAAATTCATGCTCCTGCTGGGGGCCCTCTCTCAAGGACACCTGACTCTGGCGATCATCGGGGCTGTCGCGGTGGTCATTTCCTTATACTATTACCTGATCGTAGTCAAGGTGATGTACGTGGACCGAGCCGAGGACTCTTCGCCGGTGCCGGTCTCCCTGCCGATGCGGCTGGCCCTGCTCTTCTGCCTGCTCGGAATCCTCGGGATCGGCATCTGGCAGGAACCGTTCCTCTCCCTATCCTTCGCCGCCGTCAAAGGGCTGTTTTAAGCTCCACCCTTGGACATCGTTTCTGAACTGTTCGAATGGCTCCCCCGGCAGGGGCCCGGCAGCAACGCCACCACCCGCAAAGCCCTTTCTCTCATCCCTTCCTTACCCAAAAACCCGCGCATTTTGGACGCCGGCTGCGGGACCGGTTTGACGTCAGTCCAGCTCGCCCACCAGACCGGCGGCAAGGTCAGCGCGGTGGACATCCACAAACCTTTTCTGGAGCAGGTGAAGATCTACGCCCAGCTGACCAGTTTGAGCGATAACGTCGAGATCTGCCACGGCTCCATGGAATCGCTCCCTTTCCGGAAGGAAAGTTTCGACCTGCTCTGGTCGGAAGGGGCCCTCTACCTGATCGGTTTCCAGAAGGGGCTCGCCTACTGGCGCGATTTCCTCAAGAAGGGGGGATGCGCCTGCGTGAGCGAGCTAAGCTGGCTTTCCGGGGAGCGGCCGGAGGAACCGAAACGGTTTTGGGCCCGGAAATATCCGGCCATGCAGGGGATCGAGGAGAACCTGACGCTCACCGAAAAGGCCGGTTACAAGCCGCTGCACCATTTCATCCTGCCGGAATCGGACTGGTGGGAGAATTACTACGGCCCGATGGCCAAGCGGATTTCAGACCTGAAGGTGCAGTCGATGGAATACGCCGCAGTGCTCGCACCCTTCGAGGAGGAGATCCGGCTCTTTAAGAACCACAACGCCTCCTACGGCTACGTCTTCTACATCCTCCAGCGAGCGTGAGGGGTGTCCAAAGCCAACCCCCAAAAACAAAGCCGGCTGGCTCAATTGCTGAACCAGCCGGCTTTTTCCTGAATGCCGTTTTTGGCGTCCCTGCCCCGCCGTAGCATTGGCGGGCCCGCCTCTGACGGGCTTACCTATCGGGGCTCTTTCCGGCTAATGCTCTTTGCCTGACAGCTCCTGAATCTCTTTCCAGCCCTCTTCCCGGATCTGCTCCGGGTTCTTGCCGTAGACGAACCGCCAGTCCCCCCTCAACTCGCCCCCGTGGATCGCGCATTTGTGGGGAAACTTAAGTGTACACTCTTTCACCGGTTTCCGCAACTGCGGATTCATCAGCTCATGCATGTCCAGCTTCATTTCGGCCCTGGAATAGGCGGCCACATCCAGAATCTCGGTATCCATCCGGATGGCATCCTCCGGGCAGACCTCCACGCAATAGCCGCAGTAGACGCAAACCCCCAGGTCGATGTCGAACCGGACCGGGTACTTCTCTACGTTGGGATCCGGGTGCTCCCCGGCCACAATGGTGATGCACTTGGCCGGGCAGACCGTCTCACAGAGCATGCAGCCGACGCACCGGGGGGTCCCCTCTTCCCGGACCGTCAGTCGGTGTCGGGTCCGCAAACGAGGGAAGAGAGGTCTGGGGTTCTCCGGGTACTGGAAGGTCACCCCCGCTCGGACGTTCTTCAGCAGGCCGAACCGGTGGGCGGTGTGGATGGCGAGGTTCCGGAAGAAATGGACCGAGGTGATCCAGACCCCCCGAAAAATCTCCGGCAGGTAGATCTTCTCCCAGAATGTGAGCTCACGCTTTTTGATCTGCATTAGATCACCACCTTATAGACCAGGACCGCCAGCGCCGTCAGGACCACGTTGACCAGCGAGATTGGGAAGAGCACCTTCCATCCCAGAGTCATCAGCTGGTCATACCGGAACCGTGGCAGAGTCCAGCGAACCGTCATGAAGAGCCAGCAGAAGAAGAGAACCTTCACCGTGAAGCTGGCCACCCCGGCCAGCACATAAACCAGGCTGTTCACCGGGATCACCCCGCCCCACGGGAAGTGGAACCCATCCGGATACAGGTACGGCACCTGCCAGCCGCCGAAGAAGAGGGTTGTCATCAGGCAGGCCACCATCACCGTCTCGATGAAGTCGACCATGAAAAAGATGCCGAACTTCATGCCGCTGTACTCGACAAAATAGCCAATGATTTCGCTCTCACCTTCGGGCAGATCGAACGGAATCCTCTTCGTCTCCGCTAGCGCCGCCGCCATGAAGATGAAGAAGGCCACCGGCTGGAGAAAGATCCCCCACATTGGCAGGAAGCCGAACAGCAGCTTCCCCTGCGCCCGAACCATCTCCTGCATATCCAGGGTGCCGTAGATCAGGATGACGCCGATGATCGAGATCCCCAGCGCGATCTCATAGGAGATCATCTGTGCGGAGGCCCGCAACGACCCCAGTAGAGCGTAGTTGCTCTTGGAGGCGAAGCCGGCCAGGATCACGCCATAGACGCCGAGGGAAAGCATGGCGAAGATGTAAAGGAGGGCGATGTCGATCTTGGCAATCTGCAGCTCGATGACCCGCTCCCCCAGGACCAGCCGGTCGCCGAATGGAATTCCGGCGAAGGCCGCCAGCGCGAAGAACATCGAGACAAACGGGGCCAACGTGTGAAGGAACCGGTCCCCTTTCGGCGGGATGAAATCTTCCTTGGTGAACATCTTCACTGCGTCGGCCACCGGGTGGAACAGCCCCAGCACGTTCAGGGGCCTCAAAAGCCAGTTGATCGGGGCGGCCCATCTCCAGGGAAGGATGATGAAGGCCCTGTTGGCGCCGATCCTATCCTGCATCAGGGCCGACTGCTTGCGCTCCACCCAGGCATGCAGGCCTCCGACGTTCAGCACGAACCCGGCGATGAAAATCCCGATCAGCCCCAGTTTGATCGCCAGGTCGGCCATCATCGCGCTGCTGGCTCCTTCTGGTGGACCCGGGCTCCCTGCAGACCGATCCTCTCGTAGGTGAGCCCCCCAAAGGCCGGCATCTCCGCGGCCAGAGCGTTGAACACCTCTTCGGCCGACTTAAAAGAAAGCGAAATTCCAATCCGCCGGGCCAGCTCCAGCAGAACCTGGGCATCCGGCAGGGAATCAGCCAGAGGGGCAAAACAGGGTTTGATCCTCTGCACCCAGCCGCTTACGTTGACGAAGGTCCCGTCGTTCTCGGCAAAGACAGCGCTGGGCAGAACCCAGTGGGCGTAGCGGGCGGTCCCGTTGTCGTTGGAGCCCTGGAAAACGAACAGCTCCAGCGAGGCGGCCAGCGCCTTGACCTTCTCCTCCCCGAAAAGCTTCACCAGGTCATGGCCGAAAACCCATAGGGCCCTGATCTCGCCGGAGAGGGCCTTGTCAAAGATATGGCCGGAGGCAGAGGAGCCGTTGGTTGACTTCAGCGGCTTGGAGGCTCCGGGGAAACCGATCAGGGCAGCTCCCATCGTGTTCGGGTTCTTGTCCGGTTTGATCAGAAAGCCGTCGCTGGTTCCCGCCGGGCTGGGGACCTGAATGTCGCAGTTCTTGATGCCAAGCCCCTCCTTGAACAGTTTCCGAACCAGGAAAAGCTCTTCATTGGTCTGCTGGGCGGACGGCAGGATGCCGATTTCATTCAACCGGCCGTCCGATTTGAACCGCGCCAGCGAGGCGGCCAGAGAGGAGTAAGCATCCTCCCAGGAAACCGCCTGCCCCCGATGGCTGACTTGGCGGATCCGGTTTTCATCCACGAACTTGTAGCCGTAGCGGCCTTCGTCGCACATCCACCATTTGTTGACGTCCGGGTTATAGCGGGGCTTCAACCGCATGATCCTGGCCCCTTCAGCCAAATGGGGCCGGTCGATGACGTAATGAACGTCGATGTTGCATCCCTGGGAACAGCCGGTGCAGATCGAGGGGGCGCTGGAAAGATACCAGACCCGTGCCTTGAACCGAAAATCCCGGTCGGTCAGCGCCCCCACAGGGCAGATATCCACCACGTTGCCAGAGTATTTGTTGTCCAGCGTCTTGCCGGGATACAGGCCGACCTCCGCCTTGTCGCCCCGGTTAAAGATCCCCAGTTCGCCGGTCCTGGTGATCTCATCGGTGAAGCGGGTGCAGCGGGAGCAGAGAACGCAGCGTTCCGCGTCCAGCATCACGGTCGGCCCCAGCGGGACCGCCTTCGGCTTCTTCTGCTTCTGCTCCTGGAACCGGGCGTCGTAGAGTCCGTACTGCATGTAGAAGTTCTGAAGGTCGCATTCACCGGACTGGTCGCAGACCGGGCAGTCCAGCGGGTGGTTGATCAGAAGGAACTCCAGCACCGATGCCCTGCCCTGGTTCACCTTCGAGCTCTGGGTGTGAACGACCATCCCGTCGGCGCAGGGGGTGTTGCAGGCGATCTGCAGCTTCGGTGCCTTTTCCACCTCCACCAGGCAGATCCGGCAGTTGCCGGCGATCGTCAGCCCTGGATGGTAGCAGTATCTCGGCACGAAGATCCCCAGCTTCTCCGCCGCCTGGATCACCGTGGTGCCCGGTTCGACCGTAACCTGCTTTCCGTCAATCGTCAGTGTAGGCATGGCTACTACCTGTTGCTCCCGACCAAACCGTGCGACGCCAGATCGCATCTGCCTTCCCGGATGTGATACTCGAACTCCTCACGGAACTTGCTGATGTAGCTCTGCACCGGCCATGCGGCGGCGTCCGCAAAGACGCAGATCGTTTTGCCTTCCATATTCCCGGCGATGGAGAGGAGGTTATCCAGGTCGACCTTCCTGCCCTGGTTCTCCCGGACCCGGTTCATGATCTTCAGGATCCAACCGGTCCCCTCCCGACAGGGGGAACACTGGCCGCACGATTCATCCGCGAAGAAGTGGGAAGCGCTGCGCAGGGCTTCCACGATGCAGGTGGTCTCGTCCATCACGATCACCCCGGCCGAGCCGGCCATCGTGCCGGCTGCCATCAGGGAATCGAAATCCATCGCCACATTGATCTCCTCCGCCTTCAGGATCTTGGCGGAGATCCCGCCGGGGATCACCGCCTTCAGCTTCTTCCCTGCACGGACCCCCTGCGCAAACTGCTGCCCCTCGATCAGCTCCTTCAGGGAGACGGCGGCCGAGGCCTCGTAAAGCCCGGGCCGGTTCACATGACCGGAGACGGAGTAAAGACGGGTTCCTCCCTGCTTGGCGCTGCCGAGCTTCGCGAACCATTCCGGCCCGTTCTTGATGATCGGCGGCACGCAGGAAAGGGTCTCGACGTTGTTGACGATCGTCGGGCACTTGAAGAGTCCCTCGATCGCCGGGAACGGGGGCTTGAGCTTCGGGAAACCCTTGCCTCCCTCGAGCGAAGAGAGCAGAGCTGTCTCCTCACCGCAGATGTAGGCGCCGGCCCCCCGGTGGACCACCACATCCAGATCGAACCCGCTGCCCTGGATATTCTTCCCGAGCCATTTCTTGGCGTACGCCTCCTCCACCGCCTTGCTGAACCGTTCGATCGGCCTGTCGTACTCCCCCCGGATGTAAACGTACGATTTGTGGGAACCGATGGCGTAGGCAGCGATGATCATCCCCTCGATGAGGGCGTGCGGATCTCTCTCCAGAATGTACCTGTCCTTGAAGGTGCCAGGTTCCCCCTCATCAGCGTTGACCACAAGGAATTTCGGCTTTGGTGAATCTTTCGGAATGAAGGACCATTTCCGGCCGGTGGGGAAACCGGCCCCGCCGAGTCCCCGCAGGTTCGATTTCAAGACGAGGTCGATCACCTCCTGTGGCTTCATCGAGGTCAGAACCTTCTTCGCCGCCTGGTATCCTCCGTCGGCGGCGTAGGAGTCGAACCAGGTTCCCTGGCTGTTCTTGAACCGCAGGGACAGAACCGGCCCGTCGGCAGCGATGTGCAGAGGAGGTTCAGGAAGGTTCAGGTTCCCGCCCCGGCCCGTGCTGGTCTGCTGAATCACCATCTCAAAGATGTTCTTGTCGGTCAGACAGCCGACGTACTGCCTGTTGATCTGCGCGCACGGGGCCGATTCGCAGGCGCAGAGGCATTCCACCGTGGAGAGGGTCACCTGGCCGTCCCGGCTGGTCTGCCCCGGGGAGATCCCGTAGCGCTCCTTCATCTGGGCGATTACCCTGTCGGACCCCTTCAAAAGGCACGGCAGGGAGACGCAGACCTGGACGTGATACTTTCCGACCGGCTTGGTGTGATAGAGGGTGTAGAAGGAGACCACCTCCCGGACCTGGGCGATGCTTTTGCCCACTTTGTCGGCGACCCATTGCTCCGCTTCAGGGGTAAGATGGCCGATCTGCTCCTGCGCCAGCCACAACAGCGGCAGTGTCGCGGCCCTTTTCTCCTCATACCTGGAAAGAATCTCTTTCGCCTGCTCCTCCAGTTTCTTGAAGTCGAAGACCGGCTGCCTGGTCATCGGTCGAGCTCTCCACCGATCATGTTGACCGAGCCGAAGGTGGGAATGATATCCGCCACCTGATCCCCGTTGAGCAGCAATGGCAAAGCTGCGAGAATCGTGAAGCAGGGAGGCCGCACCCGAACCCGATAAGCGTTTTCCGAGCCGTCACTGACCACGTAAAACCCGAGCTCCCCGTTGGCCCCCTCCACCGGGAAGTAGACCTCCCCCCGGGGCGGCCGAATCCCGTGGCCGAACATCACCAGTTTAAAGTGGTTCATCAGCCCTTCGATATTGCCGTAGGTGTCCTCTTTCGGCGGAAGGGAAACTCTCTTCTCTCCAGCCGAAATCCTTTTCCAGACCTTCTTGTCGGTCCCTTCCAGCGTGGGATCCACAACCGCCTCTTTCCCACTCACCTTATAGATCTTCCCCATCTTCGCCTCATCCACCATCTCAGAGGCAGCCATCCGATGGAGATCCTCCGTCTGCATGGGCCGGCCGGTCTCGGGATCGACCGCCACCGCGCCGCCGGGGATATCCCGCAAGCATTGCTCCACGATCCGCAGGGACTGTTCCATCTCCTCCATCCGGCAGTAATACCGGTCCAGGTTGTCTCCCTCGGTGCCAAGCGGCACATCGAAATCCAGCCGGTCATAGACCGCGTAGGGACAATTTTTCCGAACGTCATAGTTGACCCCCGTGGCCCGCAGGAATGGGCCCGTAATCCCGTATGAGACGGCCTCCGCCTGCGAGATGTTCCCTGTCCCCTTCATCCGGTCGACAAAGATCCGGTTGCGGGTCAAGAGCTTGTCGCACTCGGCGATCACCTTCCGGACTTCGGCGATCCTCCTTCTGGTCATCTCCTCGAAACCGGCCGGCAGGTCGGCCTTCACCCCGCCAACCCGGCAGTAGGAGACGGTCAAACGGGCGCCGGTCACCATCTCCACCAGCTCCCACAAAAACTCCCTCGCCTTGATCATATAGAGGAAGACGGTGAAGGCCCCCAGCTCCATGGCGCTGGCGCCGATGCAGGTCAGGTGATCCGACACCCGGGAAATCTCCGACATGATCACCCGGATGTAGTGGCACCTGTCCGGCACCTGGAGCCCGATCAGCTTCTCCACCGCCATGGCGAATCCCATGTTGTTGATCAGGGGCGAGACGTAATTCAACCGGTCGGTGTACGGGAAAACGCCGTTGTAGGCGACCGTCTCCGACATCTTCTCGAAACCCCGGTGTAGGTAGCCGATCTCCACCTCGGTCGACTTCACCACCTCCCCCTCCAAACCGACCACAATCCGGATGATCCCGTGCATGGCCGGGTGAGCCGGTCCCACGTTCAGGAGCATCTCCTTACGAATCATCTGGTTTTCTATCGATTCTGTGAGCGTCGTCGTGTCCATGTCAGTTGATCGGACCAATCAGCGGCTGACGCCTATTGACCGGGTAATCCTTGCGCAAGGGATGCCCCTGAAACTCCTCATACATCAGGATCCTCTTCAGGTTCGGGTGTCCCTTGAAGCGAATCCCGAACATGTCCCACACCTCCCGCTCAAACCAGTCGGCGGAGGCCCACACGGGAGTCAGCGAGTCGACCTGCGGGGAATCCTCCTCTACCGGCACTTTCAACCGAAGGCGGTGGCCGGTCTCGAGGGAATAGAAATGATAGACCACCTCAAACCTGGCGCCGGTGGCCGGTCCCGGCCAAGGAATCTGATCCTGGATGAAGGCCGGCGGCCTGACGGCCACCCCGGCATTGAAGTGGGCCGCCCTGCCCGGCGGCTTCTGGCCGAAGGTCAGGTAATCGACCGCCGTCAGATCCATGAGGAAGTTCATACGGAAGCCCGGTTCATCCCTCAAGAACCGTGCCACATCCAGCAGATATTCCGAACGGATCGTCACCGTGGCGTCGCCCCGGTGGGCGTGGGTCGACAGGATCGCGGCGGGAAACCGCTGATGGAGAAGATCAAACAGAGAAGGATTGTCCAGCATGATACATCTGCGCTTTGGGGTACGGTTTCCCGGAGTGCTGCAACTGGATCTTCTCCTGCAGTTTCATCAGTCCGTCCAGCACGTACTCGGGCCTGGGCGGGCAACCGGGGATGTAGATATCCACCGGAATGATCGTGTCGATCCCCATGACGGTGGCGTAATTGTCGTAGAAACCGCCGGTGCAGGTGCAAACGCCGAAGGCGACCACCCATTTCGGCTCGGTCATCTGGTCGTAGATCGTCTTTAAGACCGGCGCCATCTTGTGGCTGATCGTCCCCACCACGAAGAGGACGTCCGCCTGCCTGGGGGAAAAGCGCGGCAGGCCCGCCCCAAACCGGTCCACGTCGTAATGGGAACAGGCGGTGGCCATATACTCCATGCCGCAGCAGGCGGTCACGAACGGGTACTGGAAGATCGAGTATTTCCGAGCCCAGCCGATCGCCGCGTTCAGTTTTGAGGTGACGAAATTCTCTCCGCCGAACATGGTCCGTTACCCCCTCCCTTTTACTGCCACTCCAGCGCCCCCTTCTTCCAGGCGTAAACGAACCCGACGAGCAAAATCCCCAGAAAAATCGCCATCGTGACAAAGCCGTAAAACCCAAGCCCCCGGAAGACCACCGCCCAGGGGAAAAGGAAAACCAGCTCCACGTCGAACAGGATGAAGAGCATCGCCACAAGGTAATACCGGATGGTCAGCCTGCCCGCCGGCAGCTGAAACGGCCTCATCCCGCACTCGAACGGCTCCGACTTGGCGGGGGACGGCCTCTTCGGCCCCAGCACCGTGGCCAGGAAGATGAAAGTACCAGCAATCGCCCCGGCGAAAAGAAATGTGAGAAGAATCCCAGAATATTCGCTCATGAGTAGAACGGCTATTATATTACAGCTCCCAAACCGCCGCCAAGAGTATAATAAGAGATGCTTAAAAGGAAGCGATGAAGGCCTATCTTGACCTCCTGCGCCACATCCTTGACAACGGCGCCAAGAAAGAAGACCGGACCGGCACCGGCACGTTGAGCATCTTCGGCTACCAGATGCGCTTTGACCTGGCCGCCGGGTTCCCTCTGGTGACCACGAAGAAGATCCACATCAAATCGGTGATCTACGAACTCCTCTGGTTCCTGCGGGGCGATACCAACATTAGGTGGCTGAAGGAAAACGGGGTCACGATCTGGGACGAGTGGGCGGACGAAAAAGGGGAGCTGGGCCCTGTCTATGGATACCAGTGGCGCAGATGGCTCACCCCGGAAGGGGGCTGCATCGATCAGATCAGCCAGGTGATTGAGGGAATCAAAAATAACCCGGACTCCCGGCGACTGATCGTCTCGGCCTGGAACCCGGCCGACATCGACAAGATGAAACTTCCTCCCTGCCATTGCCTCTTTCAGTTCTATGTGTCAGACGGCCGTCTCTCCTGCCAGCTTTACCAGCGTTCCGCGGACGTTTTCCTGGGAGTTCCGTTCAACATCGCTTCGTACGCTCTTCTGACGATGATGACGGCGCAGGTCTGCCGCCTGCAGCCGGGAGAATTCATCCACACCCTGGGCGACGCCCATCTTTACCTGAATCACGTGGAGCAGGCCAAACTCCAGATGACCCGGGAGCCGTTCCCCCTGCCGGTCATGAAGCTCAACCCAGCCATTCATTCGATCTTCAACTTCACATATGAGGATTTCACGCTGGAGAATTACCAGTCCCACCCCTCGATCAAAGCCCCGATCGCCGTCTGATGACCGTCTCCATCATCGTCGCCGTCTCCCAGAACGGGGTGATCGGCGCAAACAACAAGCTCCCCTGGCACCTGCCGGCGGATCTCAAGCGGTTCAAACAGCTGACGCTGGGGCATCCGGTCATCATGGGACGCAAAACCTTCGAGTCGATCGGCAAACCCCTGCCCGGCCGAACCAACATCGTCGTCACCTCCCGAAAGGATTACCCCTGTTGCGGGGCCCTCACCGCCCCGTCATTACAAGAGGCCTTGCGAATCTGCGAAGAGAAGCAGGAGAACCGGGTCTTCGTAATCGGCGGGGCGAGCATCTACAAGCAGGCGGAGCCGCTCGCCGATGAAATCCTTCTGACTCTCATCAGGGAACAGTTCCAGGGGGACGCCACCTTTCAATGGAATCGGAACCTCTGGCGTGAGGCCGAACGGTCCGATCACCCCGCGGACGAAAAAAACAGATTTCCCTACAGCTTTATCCGGATGGAGAGAATCCCCGCCTCTCAACAGCGGCCATAACCCCTTCCATCGCGTGCTATACTAATCGCTCTATGGGAAAAACCCTCTTCGAGAAGATCTGGGATTCGCACGTCGTGGCCGGCCAATCCGACGGAACTACCCTGCTCTACATCGACCGGCACCTGGTCCATGAGGTGACCTCCCCGCAGGCGTTCGAGGGGCTTCGCCTGACCAAGCGGACAGTCCGGCGGCCGGAGCTGACCTTCGCCACGATGGACCACAACGTGCCGACCGACGACCGGCTGACAATTGCCGATCCGATCTCCAGGGCACAGATCGATGCGCTGGAAACCAACTGCCGCCAGTTCGGGATCACCCTCTACGGCCTGCAGTCAGACAGGCAGGGGATCGTCCATATTATCGGACCGGAGCTGGGAATCACCCTGCCCGGCTGCACCATCGTCTGCGGTGACTCCCACACCTCAACGCACGGAGCGTTTGGCACCCTCGCTTTTGGAATCGGAACCTCGGAGGTAGAGCACGTGCTGGCCACGCAGACCCTGCCCCAGAAGAGACCGAAAACCTTCAAGGTGGAATACACCGGCCGGCTGAAACCGGGATCCACCCCCAAGGATATGATTCTGAAGCTGATCGGGCTGGTCGGCACCGGCGGAGGGACCGGCTATGTGCTGGAGTACGCCGGGGAGGCGGTGCGGCGGCTCTCCATGGAACAGCGCATGACGATCTGCAACATGTCAATCGAGGCCGGCGCCAGGGCCGGGATGATCGCGCCGGATGAGACCACTTTCAACTACATTGCCTCCGGAAACCGGCCGTTCGCCCCGAAAGGAGCGGCGCTGGAAAAGGCCATAGCCTACTGGAAGACCCTTCCCTCCGACCCGGACGCGGCATTCGACCGGACGCTGGAGATCAACGCATCGGAGATCGCGCCGCAGGTGACCTGGGGAACCAACCCCGGGATGGTGATGGATGTCACCGGCCGAATCCCAGAACCGGACAAGGTCCCCGGCTACAGCCGCAGGGATGTGGAACAGGCCCTCGCCTACATGGGCTTGAAGCCCGGCACGCCGATCACCGAGATCAAGGTAGACATGGTCTTCATCGGCAGCTGCACCAACGGCCGGATCGAAGACCTGCGGGCCGCCGCGAGAATCTTCAAGGGACGGAAGGTGGCCAAAGGGGTCAAGGTGCTGGTGGTGCCGGGTTCCGAGCAGGTGCGTCGGCAGGCAGAGGCCGAGGGGCTGGACAAGATCTACAAGGAGGCAGGCTGCGAATGGCGGTTCGCCGGCTGTTCCATGTGTCTGGGGATGAACCCGGACCAGCTCAAACCACAGGAGCGTTCCGCTTCCACCTCCAATAGGAACTTCGAGGGGCGCCAGGGCAAGGGGGGCCGGACTCATCTGGTCTCCCCGGAAATGGCGGCCGCCGCGGCGGTGGAAGGACACTTTGTGGACATCAGGGAGTGGAAAAGTGGAAGCGTTTAGGTCGCACCGGGGACTGGTGGCCACGCTGGACAGAGCCAACGTCGACACCGACCAGATCATCCCGAAACAGTTCCTGAAATCGATCAAGCGGACCGGCTTCGGTGAATCTCTGTTCTATGACTGGCGCTATCGGCCGGACGGCACACCGGATCCCGCTTTCGAGCTGAATGAACCGAGGTTCAATGGGGCCTCGATCCTGGTGGCCCGAAATAACTTCGGCTGCGGCTCTTCCCGGGAACACGCCGTCTGGGCGGTCCACCAGTACGGTTTCAAAGCGGTGATCGCTCCCAGCTTCGCCGATATCTTTCGGAATAACTCCACCAAGAACGGTCTTCTCACCGTAGAGCTGCAGGAGCCGGAGGTGGAGGAGATCTTCCAGATGACCAGTCGGTACAAAGGGCTGGAGGCCACGGTCAACCTGGAAGAACAGCGGGTGACCCTTCACCTGCCGGAGGAGATCTCCTTCCATTTCGACATTGACCCGTCGGTCAAAGACCACCTGATCCGGGGACTCGACGAAATCGGGCTGACCCTTCGGCAGGAGGCGGCGATCGCCGCGTTCGAGAAACGCCATAACACCCAGATGGAGGCGAGGGGTTGATCAGAAAAGCTCGAAAACCTTCGGGAAGCTGGAAAGAACTTCGCAGCCGGTGGCGGTGACGAAGACATCGTCCTCGATCCGGATCCCTCCCTCCTCCGGATAGTAAAGACCCGGTTCCACCGTCACCACCTGGCCGGTTTTCAGAATGTCAGGCGTCGAAGAGATCCGGGGCGGCTCATGGATCTCCAGCCCCAGGCCGTGCCCGGTCCCGTGGAAGAATCCTGTCATTCGGCCGTTCTTCTCCCCTGTTGTAAAACCTTCTTTTTCGAAGTAATCCAGAATCGCTTGGTGGATCGTCTGCGCCTGAACACCGTTCTTGACCATCCCGAAGGCGATCTCCTGGCCATGCCGAACCGCTTGGTACATCTTTTTCAGCGTTTCGCTGGGCTTGCCCTTAACCACCGTCCGGGTGATGTCTGCGTAGTATCGGCTTTTCGTGGAGACCGGGAAGACATCCAGGACGATCGGCTTGTGCGCCTTCAAGGGGCCGAACCCAATGCAGTGCGGGTCGCAGGCCTGCGCGCCGCCGGCGACGATCGTCTCCTGCGCCAGGCAGTCGGAACCCATCAGGGTCAAATGCAGGACCTTGCGAACCAGTTCCGATGTCAGCGGCTGTCCCCGCAGCCAGAGGTCCTCCCCCTTGATCTCCGATTCCTCGATCAGGCGAATGGCGGCCTGCAGCGCCTCCTCAGTCAAGCGGATCGTTTCCCGGATGGCGGCAACCTCCTCGGGCCTCTTGCACATCCTCTCCGGGAAGAAAGGATCCTCGCTGACCCGCAGAGAAAATCCTTTCGCTCGGATCCGGTCGGCGATTCCCACTGGGAAGGTCGAAGGGACCCGCAGAGCGTCGACCTCGCGCTCTTTCAAAACGATCTCCAGGATATCCACGAGCCCCGGTTTGGCTATTCCCCGCTTCCTGGCGTCGTCGGCCAGCCGCGAGATGGAGAGCACCTCGTCAACCTTGGACTCCGACCTGGCCCTGTCTACCTCCAGGTCGCTCATCAAAAGAAGCTTCTTATCGCCGATCTGGAGGAATATGAAGGGATCGGGAGCCCAGAAGCCAGTGGCGTAAAACAGATCGGCGTTCTGCTCGCTTGCCGCGATGATCAAAGAAGCTTCGGACATCTCATCCCCCGTAGTGCCATCCGGTTTCCTTTAGCGTCAGCGGCTCGACATCCCTGTGGAGCCCCGCCTCGATGACCTCCCCCACCACCAGGGCGTGGTCTCCGGCGTCATCGTAAATCTTGCGGACTTCGCATTCCACATAAGCGGCCGTCTCCTCCAGAATAGGGGCGCCTGTCCTCCCCAGGCGGTACTTCATCCCCGCCAGCTTGTCGGCGCCCAGGTGGGCCGGTTTCAGGAAATGCTGGGCCAGCTCCTTCTGGCCGGATGACAGGAGGTTCAAGGTGAAAACCCGCCCTGCCCGGATCATACCATAAGAGACGCCATCTTTCCGGATGGCGACCATCACCAGCGGCGGTTGGAAGGAGACCTGACAGATCCAGGTCACCGTCAGGGCGTTAAGGTGTTGGTCATCTTTTACCCCCGCCACATAGACGCCATGGACGATCTTCCGAAGAACCGTCCGCCTGATTTCAGGATTCATGGCAAATAAGACCCCCGCCCCAAGACGCCGTGCTGCATCTCCCTTCGGACCGACCGCTGAAGCATAAAAGCAAGCAGGAAGGCGCCTAAAGTCATTGCGCCCGCCGCGAAATAGGGGGAGATACCGACATGAACGCCGTTGCGCGCTGCGTCAAAATCAAAGAGGACACCGCCTGCTATGGGGCCGACAATCCTGGCGAAGGAGGCAATCGCCTGCATTGCTCCCAAAACCTGCCCCTGGGATCCCGGAGAGACGGTCTTGGAGGCCAAACCGTTGAGCGGAGCCGCCACCAGACTGTGCCCCAGGGCAACCACCCCCGTGGCGGCTACCATCGAGAAATATCCTGCCGACAGGGGCAGAAGGAAAAACCCGGCCGCCAGAATGACGGCCCCCAGCATGACCAGCCCGGCGTCCCCAAAAACCTTGACGAGCCAGCCAAGCAGGCCTCCCTGGATCAAAGCGCTCATCAACCCCAACCCGGCGAAGATGTAGCCGACCTGCGAGACCGTGCAGGAGAAACGGTCCTGCGCGAAGAGGGGATAGGTCGCCGTCAGAAGGGAAAAGGCGATCGTCACCACCAGATAGGTCGCGAAGATAAGGTTCAGGGTCTGGACCCTCCACAAGTGGAAAATGACCGGAAGAACCCCTTCCCCCGAACCGGTCACCCGCCGGGAGGGGGGCAGACTCTCCGGAAGCCACAGTTTCACGAAAAGGGCATTCAATACGGCCATCCCGGCCGCAAACAGAAATGGAGCCGCCATGGAGATGTGGCTCAAAATTCCTCCCAGTGCCGGGCCGAAGATAAACCCAAGCCCGAACGCCGCGCCGATCAGCCCCATTCTTTTCGAACGGTCTTCAAGCGGAGTCACGTCGGCGATGTAGGCCTGCGCCGTGGAGACGTTGCCCCCGGTCACTCCGTCCAGGATCCGTCCCCAGAACAGGACCGGCAGAGAGTCGGCCATCCCCATCAGGAAAAAACCGACGGCGGTCCCCAGGATGCTGACCATCAAAACCGGCTTGCGCCCCACCCTATCCGAAATCCTGCCCAGGATCGGGGCGAACATGATTTGCGCCGCCGAATAGGAAGCCAGCAGCATCCCGGCCTGAAAAGCGGAGGCGCCAAACCGGTCGGCGTAAAGAGGCAGAACCGGTATGACGATTCCAAAACCAACCAGGTGGACGAAGACGGTAATAAAGATTAGCGCCAGCGAAGGAGGACGCTTCACAGCGGCTCTCCCTCCAGCGCCGTCAGGGCCGATTGGATTTCTTTCTGAATCCATTTTGAGATTTTCGGGTGAGGCAGAAGCGTTTCTCCGCTGAAGACGCAAGAAAGACCTTCCAGGCGCTGTACGATCTTTTCCTCGATCCCTCCCCGGGAAAGAAACAGCGGAACCACCGAAACCTTGCGCGTCTGACCTAACTCCTGCACCAGCCAGCGCATCGGCCGAGTGGCCTGCTCCCGAATCTCCGGCGGCGCATCATCCTGCAAGGTGGCCAGCGCCAGCTCTGAAAACCTCCCCTTCGTCTGTATGGCGCCGCCCAGCCTCTGCATCACGGCAAGCCAGGAGGCGTTATCCTCCATCGACTCCGGACCGTGAGCCACCAACACCACCGCCTCCCGCTCTGGCTTGCGGCTCATTTTCAAAACCCGATCCAGGAGGACTTCGGCCACCAGAGGGGAATCGTCCAGTGCTCCCTGCATCCGGATCCGGACCCCCTCCCGAATGCGGACCTGACGGGCCGGGCATTCCAGCCAGGAGAATTCCTCACGACGGTTGAAACCTCCTTCTTTCCCAGGAGGCGGTCGATTCCCTGCTGCATTGCCGCCGCCTCCTCAACCAAACGGTTCCACTGTTCGGCCCCCCCGTGGGCCATGATCAGCACCCCGGTTTTCTCTCCTGCGGCCTGCACTGTGCCGGCAACGAACAGAATCCCGCCCAAACACAGGAAGAGACAGAAACGCTTCACGAAGCCCGGATCTCCCCGAGATGCTGCTGGTACGCGCGGAACATGCTCGACCGAACCCGGGCCGAGAGGGCCCGGACCTGCTTTGGATCGGAAGAGTCGGGAAGAACCGGCTCCAGGATCCGAATCTGCAGTTTGATCCCCCACCGGAAGATCCAGCTGTTGCGCGGCAGAAGCTGCCGGGTGCCGATCACTACCACCGGAACCACCGGCACCCCGGCGGTGACGGCCAGCCGGAACCCCCCTGTCTGAAATTTGGAAAAGACGCCGGTTTGGCTTCGGGTCCCTTCCGGAAAGATGAAGATCGAGATCCCTTTGGACAGCCAGAACTTCGCCTGCTCCAGGGAGCGCAGCCCGGCCCGGGGGTTGCCCCGGTCGACCGGAATATAGCCGGCCATCCGCATCGCCCAGCCGAAGAATGGAATGCTGAAAAGCCCGACGTCCGCCATCCATTTGAACTGGTGCCGGATGAAGCACAGCAGAGGAACGTCCACATAGCTCAAATGGTTGGCCATCAAGATGGCCGGCCGGTCAGCCGGAATATTCTCCTCACCGAAAACCTGGACCGATGAACCGGGCGCCAGCCCGATCAGGTTCCTGCCACACCGGGTGGCGAAATGATGCGCCAGGCGCAGGTCCGGGTCTAGAAACCGGCGAAAAAGGAAGACGACAGCGATCGGGATCACCCAGAAAACGGTCACCGCTGAAATGCCGATCCACGCGAAAACGGAAGCAATCGCCTCCGCCGGGGAGGCCGGTTTCTCGCGCATCGGAGACCACCGCTTCACCGCCGGAACTCTTTCTGGACCCAGGACAACGCCGATTCCTTCGATTTCAGATCCCCCTCCAGCTGCTTTTCCTCGACCGCTTTCAAGATCTTCCCGATGGCAGGCCCCTCCGGGAATCCCATCTCCAGCAGATCGCCCCCTTTGATCAACGGCTCCGGCTTGAGCTCTTCCGAAGAAAGCTCCTTTTGCTTCTTCCTCAAAAACCTCCAGTTGCTCAAATCACCGTGGGAGGCCAAGCAGTCGGCACGGTGCATCGCCAGCTGCTCCTCAAAAGTCCCAAGGGCCATGAACCGCTTGAGGGTGGACAGCCGCATTCGGCGCACATCCTTGAACTTCATGTGGTCGCCGATGATTTCCGAGATCGCCTCGGTTTCCGCGTTGGAAAAGCGCAGTTCCCGGCAGATCCGCTTGGCCATCGACGCCCCCACCCTGTCGTGGCCGTCGAAGCGGATCCGGTCGGCCACCCGAAACGTCGGCGGTTTGCCGACATCGTGCAGCAGGCCGGCGAAAGCCAAAACCGTCGACGGCTTCTTCAGACGGTCCAGCAGAATTCGCGTATGGACGAAAACGTCCCCCTCCGGATGGAACTCCGGCGGCTGCTGGACCCCTTTCATCTTGGCCACCTCCGGCAGGATGACGGCAAGCAATCCGCTCTCATCCAGCAGGGACAGCCCCCTGCCCGGGTGCGGTCCCGTAAAAAGCTTGACCAGCTCATCCCGAACTCTCTCTCGACTGACCTCGCCGATCCCCCTGGCGAGCCGGCAGATCGCCCGGAAGGTGGCCGGATCGATCCGGAAATCCAGGACCGAGGCGAAGCGGACCGCCCGGAGCATCCTCAAACGGTCCTCCTGAAAGCGTTTCGCCGGGTTGCCGATCGCCCGGATCAGCTTCTTTTTCAGATCGGCCCGGCCACCGACGTAATCGATCACCTTCTGTCCGACCGGATCGAAAAAGATCCCGTTGACAGTGAAATCCCGCCTCAAGGCGTCTTCCTCCGGCGTGGAGAAGCGCACTCCTTCCGGATGGCGGCCGTCCTTGTAAGAGAGATCGGTCCGGAAGGTGGCCACTTCAAAGGAGTAACCGCCGCTGACAACAATCTGGACCCCGAACTGGACCCCGACGGGAATGATCCGGGGAAAGAGGGCCGCCACCTGCTCCGGAACGGCGCTGGTGGCGATGTCGAAATCTTTCGGGGAGCGCCCCATCAGCAGGTCACGGACGCAACCGCCTACCAGCAGGGCCTCGTGGCCGGCATCCTTGAGCTTCCTGACCAGATCCACGGCCTTTCTGTACGCCGCCGTCCGCCGAAACGTGACCGGAGATCTTTTGTCGGACGTACGCATAGTCGTCCATTCTAACATGGAGACGGAACAATACCAGGAGGAGCGCTTAACGGGCTGAAGCCGGCGAACGGATGGCCCACCACCCTTCCCAGAGAAGGGCCAGCCCCAGGGCCATCAACAATAAGGAAGCGACGGCAGTCGGATCGGCAATGGGCCCGCCGGCGGCCAACTTCTTCCACCAGCCGTTTAAAAGAATCCCAAGCGCCCACAGGGTCGTCGCCATCATGAAGAGGCACGGGACCGCGGCAAACCACCAGGGTTTGCCGCTCTTCTTGAGCCAGACGCTCAACCCCAGCAGGGTCAGCGCCGCCAGCAGCTGGTTGGAGGTCCCGAAGACGGTCCAGAAGGCCTTCCATGCCGGCACAACCTTGCCGGAAGGATCGGTGACGGTGACCGTCACGAAAAAGGCGGGCAGCGCCAGGGTCAGGAGGGTGGCCCGCTTTCGTCCCCGCTCCCCCTGGAACCCGAAGATCTCCTGCAGGATGTAGCGCCCCAGGCGGGTGGCCACATCCAGCGTGTCGAAGATGAAGGTCGCGAACGCCAGCAGGACAAACGAGGTGGCCAACTCCTTCGCCACCCCAAGCCTCTCAACGAAAGAAGCCAGCCCCTGCGCGTAAATCCGGTCCGGCGAGAGGAGCGCGGTCGGATCGGAAGGGGCGAGAATCATCACTGTGGCCAGCGCGATAAGGGCCACCACTCCTTCCAGCAGCATCCCGCCATAGCCGATCAGACGGCAGTCCCCTTCTTTCGCCACCTGCTTCGAGGTCGTGCCGGAGCAGACCAGCCCATGGAACCCGGAGCAGGCGCCGCAGGCGACCGTGACGAACAGGATCGGAAACAACGGCATCCCGGTGGCGCTGGAGAACCCGGTGAACGCCGGATACCGAACCGGCGCCGCACCCATCGCCAGCCCCAGGATCCCGACAATGAGCGACACGTAAAGGAACACACCTCCCAGGTAGCCGCGCGGCTGTAGAAGGATCCAAACCGGCAGGATGGAGGCGAGGAAACAGTACCCCAGCACCACAGCATCCCACAAAAGGACAGGCCTCACCCCCTGCACCGCCGGAAGGACAACCGGGACCCCCGGTCCCACCCAAATCACCATTGCCAGCAGCGGCAGGAAGAGAGCCGTGGCCGGACCCAGCCGCATGTTGAAACGGGTCATGCAGACCCCCATGGCAACCGCCAGCGCCAGGTAAAGGATCGAGGAGGAAGCCACCCCTCCGCCGGAAACAGGGTCGGCGAAGGAACTGGAGGTCAGGTCGGCGAATGCGGTGATCACGTACACGAGAGAGAGCCAGATGAAGAGGAGAAAAAGCAGGTAGGCCCTGCGGCCGATATGCTCTTGAACAATCTGGGCGACCGATTGGGCCCTGTGGCGGACGGACCCAAACAGACTGGAAAAATCGTGCACCGCCCCGATGAAGATCGCACCCAGCACGATCCAAAGCAGGGCCGGAAGCCAGCCGAACGCCAGCCCCGCCAGGATCGGGCCGACAATCGGGCCGGCCGCGGCGATCGCCGAGAAATGCTGGCCCAGCAAGAAAGGGGCCCCCGCCGGCACGAAATCGACCCCATCGGACTGGGTAACGGCAGGGGTGGGACGTGCGTCATCCAGACAGAATTTCCTGGCGAGGAATCGACTGTAGCCGAGGTATCCCGCAAGGAACAAGGCCAGAACGACAACGGCGATCAGCGTCAGACTCATCTTCGCCGGTTTTTAGCCGAAGGGGGCGTTCTCGCTTAAAAGTTCGAGGGTCCGGTCCGCTTCATCGGCCCGAATGACCAAACAACCGGTCCCCTGGTCCGGAACGGCGCTGCAGTAGGCGTACTCGATATTGATGTCGGCACGGGCCAGCTTCCTGGCCACCTCTGCCAGAGCCCCCGGTTTGTTTTCCAGCTCATAGACGATGACGTCCGATTCCAGGATATAAAGCCCCAGCTGCTCCAGGATCAACAGCGCCTTGACAGGCCTGTCGCACAAAAGCCGGATGATGGCATGGTCGACCGTGTCATGGATCGTCAGCGCCAGGATATTGATCCCCGCCTCCGCCAGCGTGCCGCAGATTTTGGCCAGACCGCCGGGCCGGTTTTCCAGAAAAACCGAAAGCTGTTTTTCTACTCGGACCATGCTCCCCTTGCCTAATCATCCGCCCAGTAGCGGGCGAACTCTTTCATGTAGCACAGCGTGGTGAGATCCGGCATCCGGTCCAAATACACATGTCCCTGGAGATGATCCCATTCATGCTGAACCACCCGGGCATGAAAACCGTCCGCCCGGAACCGGAACCATTCACCCTTGGCATTATACCCCTCAACCTCCACAGACCGCCAGCGCGGAACCTGCCCTCTCAACCCCTCCACCGACAGGCAACCCTCCCAGTCCACCTCCTTATGGGAAGAAACCGGTTTGATCTTCGGATTGATCAAGACGGTAAAAGGGACTTTGGGGGCTTTGGGGTAGCGGGGTGACCCCTGTGAACCGATCAAGGCCAGTTGAAGCGATACATGCACCTGCGGGGCGGCTATCCCGATCCCGTCATACTCCTCCATCGTTTCAAGCATATCCTGGATAAGCCCCTGGATTCTTGGAGAGGAGATCTTCTCCAGCGGAACAGGTTCCGCTTTCTTTCGGAGAACAGGATGACCTAATTGGGCGACTTTAAGGATCAATTCAAAACTCCATAAGCCGTTGTAATTTACCAAATTGCATCCAAGTAAGCAAGCACTAACTAAATATTACTTTTTTATCCTATTTTAATCCTAAGTATGCTAACCTTATAGTAGATATGACGATAAGCAGATACTTGACAAAATAGTCATGTATTAGTACCTTAAAAGATCCCATGAAGATAACGGCACAGGAAGAATACGGGCTACGCTGCCTTCTCCAACTGGCGAAAAACGGAGTGGAGAACGGAGTCACAGTCAAAGAGATCGCCCAGAAAGAGGGGCTCTCCCCTGCTTACGTGGAAAAACTCCTGCGGCATCTGAACCAAGCGGGGCTGACCCAGTCGGTCAGAGGGACCAAGGGGGGGTACCACCTGACCCGCAAACCGGAAGAGATCTCCTTGGGATCGGTGGTCAGGGCCCTGGGAAAGGTTCCTTCCACGCAGGAGATCTGCGACCGGTTCACCGGCAACCTGACCTCCTGCGTCCATATCAACGACTGTTGCGTCCGGTCGGCGTGGGCTTCGCTGACGCGGGTGATGGAAAATTTCCTGGACGGCATTTTTCTTTCCGATCTTTTGGGGGCGGAGAAAGGATTCAAAATATGAGCGGGCCATTGCTTGAAATCAAAAATCTCCATGTATCGGTGGAGGAGAAAGCGATTCTCAAGGGAATCTCCTTGACGATCGAGAAAGGGCAAGTCCATGCCTTGATGGGACCCAACGGCTCCGGCAAATCAACCCTTTCCCACGTCCTGATGGGCCATCCAAAATACCAGGTGACCAAAGGACAGATCCTTTATAAAGGGGAGGATATCACCGGCTTGAAAACCGATGCTAGGGCCCGGGCGGGAATCTTTCTGGCTTTCCAATATCCCACCGCCATCCCGGGAGTCAGCGTAGCGAATTTCCTGCGGACCGCCATGAAGGCCCGCTTCGGCGAAGGATACCAGCCGAAGGAATTCAGGAAACAACTGACCGCCACCATGGCCACGCTGGAAATTCCAGAAGACTTCGCTACCAGAGCCGTCAATGACGGGTTTTCAGGCGGCGAGAAAAAACGGCATGAGATCCTCCAGATGTCCCTGCTGAAGCCGGAGCTGGCGGTGCTGGACGAGACCGACTCGGGGCTTGATATCGATGCGCTGCGGACCGTAGCGGAGGGGATCAACCGGATGCGGGGACCGGCGCTTGGAGTACTGCTGATCACCCACTACCAGCGGATCCTGAACTACATCCAGCCGGATGTCGTGCACGTCTTCATCAACGGCCGGATCATCGAGTCCGGCGGCAAAGAGCTGGCCCTGGAACTCGAGCGGAAGGGATACGCCCCGTACGAGGAGAAAACGCAGGGGGAGCGTCAGGAGGTGCCTCATGAAGCCGGGCATTGATGTCGGCAAGAACTACGAGCAGGAATACGGCTTCCACGACCCGGAGAAATACGTCTACAAGGCGAAAAGGGGGCTGACGAAGAACATCGTCGAAGAGATCTCCTGGATGAAGAAGGAGCCGGGCTGGATGAGGCAGCTGCGTCTCAAGGCCCTGGAGCATTTCAACAGGAAACCCCTGCCCCCCTGGGCCAACCTGGAGATCCTCTCCCAGATCGATTTCGAGAACATCTATTACTACCTCAAACCGACCGACAAACAGGGCCGGACATGGGAAGACGTGCCCGAAGAGATCAAGAAGACGTTCGACCGGCTGGGCGTCCCGGAAGCCGAGCGCAAGTTCCTGGCCGGCGTAACCGCCCAGTATGAAAGCGAGGTTGTCTACCACTCCATTCGGGAGGACCTGGAGAAGCAGGGGGTCATCTTCCTCGGAATGGATGACGGCCTGAAGCAATATCCGGAACTGGTTCGGAAATATTTCGGAACCGTCATCCCAGCGGCTGATAACAAGTTCGCGGCGCTCAACTCCGCCGTCTGGTCGGGAGGGAGCTTCATCTACGTGCCCAAGGGGGTTCGGGTGGCGATCCCGCTGCAGGCCTACTTCCGGATCAACGCGGAAAACATGGGACAGTTCGAGAGAACGCTGATCATCGCTGATGAGGGCTCATCAGTCCATTACATCGAGGGATGCACGGCCCCGGTTTACGCCTCCGATAGTCTGCATTCGGCGGTCGTGGAGCTGGTGGCCCTGCCCCACGCACACATCCGGTACACGACCATCCAGAACTGGTCCAAGAATGTCTACAACCTGGTGACCAAGCGGGCGATCGCCCATGAGGAGTCGATCGTGGAGTGGCTGGACGGCAACCTCGGCAGTAAGCTGACGATGAAGTACCCGGGGGTCTACCTGGTCGGCCGCAAAGCCAGGGGGGAGGTGATCTCCGTCGCCTTCTCCGGCAAGGGCCAGCACCAAGACGCCGGAGCCAAGATGGTCCACGCCGCCCCGGAAACAAGCTCCACGATCCTTGCGAAGTCGATCTCGAAGGATGGCGGGCGAACGAGCTACCGAGGGCTGGTGAAGGTCTATCCCCAGGCGGAGCACGTCAAGTCATCCGTCCGATGCGACGCCCTGCTGATGGATGAGATCTCCCGCTCGGACACATACCCCACCATGGAGATAGACGCCAAGCACGTCCAGATCGGGCATGAAGCGACCGTCAGCAAGGTGGGAGAGGAACAGCTTTTTTACCTGATGAGCCGGGGCCTGAAAGAACAGGAGGCCACCACCATGATCGTCAACGGCTTCTTCGAGGCCTTCGCGAAGGAACTCCCTCTGGAATACGCGGTGGAGTTGAACCGGCTCATCCAGCTGGAGATGGAGGGATCTGTCGGCTGATGGAAGAGGTCCTCAAGCGGCTCGGACCGGAATCTTCAAGCCGGCTGCTGCGGCTGCGCCGGGAGGGGTGGGAGAAGTTTAACTCCCTTCCCTGGCCCCTCAAAACGGACGAGGAATGGCGGCGGACCGATCCGGATTCCTTCCGGTGGGAACCGGCCGGTTTCGATCCGAAGGAAGCGCTGCAGGTGAGCTTCGAAACCCCGGCACCGGAATGGATCCGGTCGGGGGTCATCGTCACCGATTTGAGCACGGCCCTTCGCCAATTCCCCGACCTGATGGAGAAACACCTCTTCCGGACCGGCCGGCCGCTGGGGCTCGCGAAGCATGTCTCCCTGCATGAGGCCCTGTGGCGGCAGGGGGTGTTCGTCTTCGTCCCGGACGGTGTGAAGATCCCGACACCCCTGCGGGTCCGGATCTCCGAATCGGCGGGCGCCCTGGCCTTCTTTCCCCACGTCGTCATCGTGATGGGACGGCGCTCGGAAGCGACCCTGATAGACGAGAGGATCGGTGCGGCCGGAGGAGGCAACCCCGCCTTCTCCGATGAAATGGTGGAGATCTCGGTCGGGGAGGAGGGGACACTGCGCTACATTCACCTCCAGCAGTGGGGGGAAAACATATCGGAGATCTACACCCAGCGGACGGAGATCGCTCGGGATGCGAGCTTCCTGAATATCCACGCGGCGCTGGGGGCGAAAGCGACGAAGGCGCAGATTGAAACGATTCTCCAGGAGAAAGGGGCGCAAGCGGACCTGCTCGGGGTGCTGTTCGGTTCGGATTCCCAGCATTTCGACTTCCACACGGTGCAGGACCACCGTTCGGGACAAACCCGCAGTGACCTGCTGTACAAGAGCGCCCTGAAAGACAGCTCGAAAGCGGTCTACACCGGGCTGATCCGGATCGAAAAACAAGCGCAGAAATCGGACGCCTACCAGGCCAACAGAAACCTGCTCTTGAGCGACGGCGCCTCCGCCGATTCGGTCCCGATGCTCGAGATCCTGGCCGATGATGTGCGATGCACGCACGGTGTGGCCGTGGGGCCGGTCGACCAGGACCAGATCTACTATCTCAACAGCCGAGGGCTTGCGCCCGCCGAAGCGGAACATCTGATCGTGGAAGGTTTCTTCGAGCAGATCCTGCAGAGGATCCCCGCGGAAGAGCTCCGCGAACGGCTGATGTCGGAATTAAAGAGGAGACTCAACGGCGCATGAGCGGCTGGGTTAAGGCGGCGCAGACCAGCGATCTGCCGGAAGGAAGCATCAAGGTGGTGGAGGCCAAGGGCCGCAGGATCGCCCTGGCCCGCAACGGCGGCGCATTTTACGCAATTGAGGACCTGTGCACGCATGATGGGGGCCCGCTCGGGGAGGGGACCCTGGAGGGAGAGGAGGTGGAATGTCCCCGGCACGGCGCCCGATTCAACGTAAAAACCGGTGAGGCGATCACCCTGCCCGCCGTCGTCCCGGTGAAGACATTCCCGGTTAAGGTGGATGGAAATGACGTTCTCATACAAATCTAAAGGGAGGATACGATGATCACACTCACGGAAAAAGCGATAAAGAAGGTCCAAACACTCCAGGAGTCGGAGGGAAAAACAGGGTATGCCCTGCGGATCCGGGTGGTGGGAGGGGGTTGTTCCGGATACTCCTACGCGATGGATTTCGACCAGAACCCCTCCTCCGAGGACGCCGTTTTCGACAACAACGGGATCAAGGTGGTCGTCGACCCAAAATCCCTGCCGATGGTGGACAACTGCCGGGTCGACTGGGTCGACGCCATGACAGGAGCCGGTTTCACCATCGAGAACCCAAACGCGAAGGGGTCGTGCGGCTGCGGTCACTCATTCAGCGTATAAAGGAAAGCATGCTGGACGCGAAGAAGATAAGAGAGGACTTCCCGATCCTGAAGAGGCGGGTCAACGACAAGCCGCTGGTCTATCTGGACAACGCCGCCACCTCGCAGAAACCACTCCAGGTGGTGCAAGCGCTGGCGGATTACTACACCCTGCACAACGCCAACATCCACCGGGGAATTCACGCCTTGAGTGAAGAATCGACCGCCCTCTACGAGGGGGTCCGGGAGAAGACAGCCCGCTTCATCGGGGCTCCCAAACCGACGATGGTGATCTTCACCCGGAATACCACCGAGTCGATCAACCTGGTCAGCCACAGCTGGGGGCTGAAGCACCTTCGGCAGGGTGACGAGATCCTCCTGACGGAGATGGAGCACCATTCCAACCTCGTGCCCTGGCAAATTCTGGCCCAGAGAAAAGGGCTTCGGCTCAAATTCATCCCAGTCGTCACGGACGGCCGGCTTGATATGGGCGCGGTCCCCGGACTCCTGGAAGGCCGAACGAAGCTGGTTTCGCTGACCCTGATGTCCAATGTCCTTGGCACCATCAACCCGGTGAAAGAGATCATCCAAATGGCCCACGCGAAGGGGATTCCTGTCCTGGTGGATGGGGCGCAGGCGGTTCCTCACATGCCGGTGAACGTGGTCGACCTGAACTGCGATTTCCTGGCCTTCTCATCCCACAAGATGCTCGGCCCCACCGGGGTAGGCGTGCTGTACGCAAAGGAGGCGATCCTGGAAGAGATGGACCCTTTCCTGTCCGGCGGGGACATGATCAAGGACGTCTGGCTGGACCACTCCACATGGAACGACCTGCCCTGGAAATTCGAAGCGGGGACCCCCAACATCGCCGATGTGATCGCCTTCGGCGCGGCCATCGACTACCTCAAAGGGATCGGGATGCCGGAGATCCGGGCCCATGAAGCGGAGTTGACCCGCACCACGCTGGAAAAGCTCCGGCAGGTGGAGGGAATTACTGTGTACGGCCCGATGGACCCCGCGGTCCGAGGCGGGGCTGTTTCATTCAACGTCCAGGATCTCCACCCGCACGACCTCGGGCAGATCCTGGATGACGCCGGGATCGCGATCCGAGCGGGCCACCACTGCTGCAAACCCCTTATGAGGAAGCTGGGGGTGGTCGCCACCGCCCGGGCCAGCTTTTATCTGTACAACACACTGGAAGAGGCGGATCTTCTCGTTGCCGCCCTCCGGAAAGCAAAGGAGATCTTTTCCGTTGTCTCTCGCAGATGATCTGTACCGGGACATCATCCTGGAACATTTCAAAAACCCGCGAAACCATGGCCGGCTGGAGAAACCGGATTTCAGGGCGCAGGGAGCCAATCCCTTCTGCGGCGACGAGCTCGAGCTGACGGCGGCCGTCAGGGGCGACATCCTCCAGGACCTGAAGTTCGAAGGAAAGGGCTGTTCGATCAGCCAGTCCTCCGCCTCCATGATGACGGAGGCGGTCAAGGGAAAGAGCTTCGCCGAAACAAAGGAGATCATCGGCAGCTTCAAGAAACTGATGCTGGAATCGAAGCCGATGGAGTTTCCGGGAGAATTGGAAGACCTGGAAGCCCTCGAGGGGATCAAGAAGTACCCGGTCCGGATCAAATGCGCGATATTGGCATGGAACACCCTGCTGGATGGGATCTTGGCGCGCGAGCGGGGGGAAAACCAGGCCAGCCACGTGGAGGGGGAGGAGGGGATGAAATCAGATACCGACAGATTCCCTGCTCATGAAGTTTCCGCCGGAGCGCAGCCCATCCGGTCTTCCTCCAGCAAAGAGGAGGAGGTCCGGGCCGCGCTGACAAGGGTCATCGACCCGGAATTAAACATGAACGTCGTGGATCTGGGGCTCATCTACGGCATCGAGATCCACGACGGCTCCGTGAAGATCATCTATACCCTCACCAGTCCCGGTTGCCCGCTGGGGCCGGTCATCAAGGGACAGGTGCAGGGGGTCGTGGGCAGACTGCCCTGGGTGAATGAGGTTCAGCCGGAACTGGTCTGGTCGCCTCCGTGGGATCCGAAAACAATGGCCTCCGAAGAGGCCAAAGCGGAGCTGGGAATCTGGTAGGATGAAAAGAATCGGCGTTTCTGAAGTCGGCCTCACGGAAGCGGGCGATATATTAAGCCGGATTGGAAACACCCCCCTTATGCCGCTGAAGAAGATCAACCAGGAGGTTCCCCACGTCACACTTCTAGCCAAAGCCGAATGGTTCAATCCGGGGGGATCGGTCAAAGACAGGGCCGCCGCCCGCATCGTTGCCGAGGCGGAACGGACCGGTCTTCTCACGAAGGAGAAGGTCCTCCTGGACGCCAGCTCCGGAAACACCGCCGTCGCTTACGCGATGATCGGATCGGCGAAAGGATACCGGGTGAGACTGTGCGTCCCAGCCAACGCGAGCCCTTCCGTCATCAAAACCCTGCGGGCTTACGGAGCGGAGCTGGTCCTGACCAACCCCCTGGAGAGTTCGGACGGCGCCATCCTGGAAGCGCGCCGCCTGGCCGGAGAATCGCCGGCGAGGTATTTCTACGCCGATCAGTACAACAACCCCTGCAACTGGCAGGCCCACTACGACACAACCGGCCCGGAGATCTGGGAACAGACGGAGGGAACGGTGACCCACTTCGTGGCCGGCCTGGGGACCAGCGGCACGATGATGGGAACCGGCCGACGGTTGAAAGAGCTGAATCCATCGATCCAGCTGGTTGCAGTCCAGCCGGACTCCCCCCTGCACGGGCTGGAAGGGTTGAAACAGATGGCAACTTCCATTGTTCCCGGCATCTATGACGCCGGACTTCCCGACCGGCAGGAGATGGTGAAGACCGAGAGGGCTTACCGGATGGTCAAACGGCTGGCGCGGGAAGAAGGGTTGCTCGTGGGGATCTCCTCCGGCGCCGCTCTGGAAGCCGGCTTGAGGATCGCCCGCGGAATAGAGCGTGGACTCATTGTCATGATTTTCCCTGATGGAGGCGAACGGTATCTCGATGAAGAATTCTGGAAACAATAATACGATCCCTGTCTATATCCCGACGGCCCTGCAAAGGTTCGTCGGCCAAGAGGAGACGATCCGGGTCACCGGGCGAACCGTCGGAGAGGCCTTGAAGGATCTTGTCCGCCAGCATGAGGCGCTCGAACCCCACCTTTATGAAGAAGAAGGCAAACTCCGCTCTTTCGTGAACGTCTTCGTCAATGACGAAGATATCCGGCACGCGCAGGGGCTTCAAACGGCCCTCAAAGAGACCGACGCTTTGACCATCGTCCCCTCCATCGCCGGTGGCGCCGACGAGCCGGTCAATCTCTCCCATGATGAGATCAAGCGGTACAGCCGTCACCTGATCATGCCGGAGGTGGGGGTGGAAGGCCAGAAAAAACTCAAGGCCGCCTCCATGCTCCTGATCGGCACCGGCGGGCTTGGTTCCCCGCTGGGGCTTTACCTGGCTTCAGCCGGTGTGGGGCGGATCGGGCTGGTTGATTTTGACGTGGTCGATTTCACGAACCTCCAGCGGCAGGTCCTCTATACCACGCAGGACGTCGGCAAACCAAAACTCCAGGCCGCGAAGGAGCGGCTTCAGGCGATTAACCCCCACATCAGGATCGAAACGCACGAGGTCCGCCTGTCTTCTGAAAACGCCATGGAGATCATCAAAAATTACGACATCGTGATCGACGGTACCGATAACTTTCCCACCCGCTACCTGGTCAACGACGCCTGCGTCCTGACGGGTAAACCGAACGTGTACGGCTCCATCTTCCGGTTCGAGGGGCAGGCCTCCGTCTTCGATGCCAAACGGGGTCCCTGCTACCGCTGTCTTTACCCCGAACCGCCGCCGCCGGGACTGGTCCCATCCTGCGCCGAGGGAGGGGTCTTGGGGATCCTGCCGGGGATCATCGGCACCATCCAGGCCACCGAAGGGATCAAGCTGATTCTTGGAAACGGCGAGCCGCTGATCGGACGGCTGCTGCTCTTCAATGCATTGAAAATGCGGTTCCGCGAGCTGAAGCTGAAGAAGAACCCGGACTGCCCTCTGTGCGGCCCGAACCCCTCCATCCGGAAGCTGATTGACTACGAGGAGTTCTGCGGTCTGCGTCGGGGCGAGGAGACGCCAGCCGCCGCGCCGCAAGCCAACGGAGTCCAGGAGATCAGCGCACCGGAGCTAAAAAAACTCTTGAGCGAGAAAGCCAACATTACGCTGATTGATGTCCGGGAAGCGCACGAATATGAAATCTGCCATATCGAGGGGGCCCGCCTCATCCCGAGCTCCGAGTTCGCCAGGAGGATGTCGGAGCTGGACTCGGCGGACGAAATGGTCCTTTACTGCCACAAGGGGATGCGCAGCCGGAAGGCCGCCGAGCTCCTGAAATCGGCCGGCTTCAAAAAGATCAAGTCGCTGGCCGGCGGCGTGGACGCATGGGCCGAAGAGGTCGATCCCGGTATGCCGAGGTACTGATGGCCGGCGCCGAAAAGCTTTCCGGCGAAGCCGTCGCGGCGCTCCTGCGTGAAATCCCGGGGTGGGAACAGACCGGCGGCCGGATCACGAAAACATACAAGTTCAAAGAATTCATGGAGGCGATCCGGTTCGTCAACAAAGTGGCCGGCTGCGCCGAATCCCAAGACCATCACCCGGGCATCCTGATCCTTTACAACAAGGTGACCCTCACCCTTTCCACCCACTCGGCCGGCGGACTAACTCCCAAGGATTTCCAGCTGGCCAAAACGATCGACTCCTCCGCTTCCTGATGGAAGTGATCCACGATGAAAGAGGCAGCCGCTTCGTGATCGATCTGGGCGGCGAAAAGGCGGTCCTTTCCTACAATCGGACCGGCGGCGCGCTGGACTTCTACAGCACCTACGTACCGGAGAATGCTCGTCACCGAGGGATAGCTGAAAAACTGGTAGAGACCGGCTTCCGCTACGCCAAAGAGGAGGGATTGAAGGTTATCCCGACCTGCAGCTATGTCGCCTCTCTCGTGAGGAGGCGCACAGAGTTTCAGGCCCTAGTGGCCTGAACGCCCCTTCGGCTTTCGGCCACCCCGCGTCGCATAGAGGGAGAACCCCACCGAAACGATCAGCAACGTCGCGATCACCGCCAGAGAGGCCCCAATCGGGATCTTGTAGAAGGCCGAAGCGAGCATCTTCAGCCCCACGAAAACGAGGATCGCGCACAACCCGTAGCGCAGGTAGACGAACCTGGGGATCACGCCGGAGAGCACGAAGTAAAGCGCCCTCAAACCCAGGATTGCGAAAACGTTCGAGGTGTACGCAATGAACGGGTCGTGCGAGACGGCGAGCACGGCTGGCACCGAATCGACGGCGAAGATCACGTCGGTCATCTCGACCACGGCGAGCACGAGGAAGAGCGGCGTGGCAAACCACTTGCCCGCTTTCTTCACGAAGAAGGCCTCCCCCTGATAGCCCGTATCCAACGGGATGATCCTCTTGCAAAACTTGATCACCGGGTTCTTGTCCGGGTGGTCTTCGATATTCTCGCGGACCAGTTTCAAACCGGTAAGCACCAGGAACGCCCCCATCACGTAGATGACCCAGTGGAATTGGTGAATCAGCGCAAGACCTCCCCAGATGAAGAGGCCGCGCATGACCAGCGCTCCAAGAATGCCCCAGAACAGCACCCGGTGCTGGAACGCCGGCTTGACCGTGAAATAGGAGAAGATCGCCACGAACACGAAGATGTTGTCGACGCTCAACGATTTCTCGATCAGGTAAGCGGCAAGAAACTCCATCCCCTTCTGTCCCCCGAATAAAAAGAAGACGCCGACGTTGAAGACCAACGCCAGGCCGATCCAGACAGCGCTCCAGACGGCGGCTTCCCGGAGCGTCTGCTGATGGGCCTTCCGGTTGAAAAAGCCGAGGTCAATGGCGAGCATCACGGCAACAATCATGCCGAAGGTGACCCAAGCAAAGGGGGAATGAATCGGGTGGGTCGAAATCGTATCGGTGGTTGTTACAACTCCCATCATATCGGATTATCCCTCATCCAGTTGTATCGGCTGGCACGCTTCACAGCCGCATAAGGAACGCAGATACTCGTGTGAAAAAATTCCCGTCGCGTGGCCGTCGCTCCACCGGATCGTCAAAGCGTACCGGCCGACCGGTTGGAGCTCCAGCGGCTTGACCCCCTCCATGGGAGGAGCCGACCCGGACTCCCGGCAGACGGCGCATGGACAGACCCGCCGGAGCTTTTCCCACAAATAGATCGACTCATGTCCGTCCATCCAGCTGATCTTCAGGGCCGAATTCCCGATTCGCTCAATCCGCTTCGGCTCGTGGCTGAAACCGGCCATGCTATAATCTCCCCGTGAATCCGCTGAAAACTGAACTGGACGCACTGCGGCACGCCGCCGTTCTATTCACGCATCTGCCGCGTCGGATCCTGTCTGTGCGGGGCAAAGACAGGGTTTCCTTCCTCCACAATTTGGTGTCCCATGATATCAAAGGACTCCGGCACGGACAAGGAGAACCGGCATGCCTTCTGGACCGCCAGGGGAAGATCGTCTGCGCTTTCTTGGTCCATCTGTGCGAGGAGGAGATTCTGCTGGAAACGTCGCCGGATCAATTCCCTTCCCTTCAGGAAGGCCTCAAAAAATACCTGGTATCGGAATCGGTTGAAATTTCTGAAGCAGCGGGAGAGATCTCTGTCATCTGCCTGCACGGACCCCGAGCGCTCGACCGGCTCCGGAAAATTTGGCCGGGGTCGGTCTGGCCTGAAAAGGAGCTGGCCCACACCCCCGGCCCCGGTCAATCCGGAATCACCCGGACGGTCCGATGGGACCTGTTCAGAGTGCCCGGCTACTGCCTCTGGACCCAGCCCGTCGACCGGCAGCGGCTCCTGAAAATGTTCCAAACCGGGCCCTCCCCCATCCTGACGGCCGGCCCGGAAACATTCGAGACGGCGAGGATCGAGGCCGGGGTCCCGTGGCCCGGCCGGGAGCTGACGTCCGGCGTCATTCTGAACGAGCTCGGGGACGAGAAATGGATGAGTTTCACCAAGGGCTGCTACGTCGGGCAGGAGATTGTGGCAAGGATCAAATACAGGGCCCACCCGCCCAGGCTCCTGAAGGGATTCCGGCTTTCCGGAACGACACCTCCATCGACTCCATCAGAAATCCTATCCGACTCCAAACCGGCGGGACTCCTGACATCCGCCTGCTGGTCTCCCACCGCGGATTCGGTGATTGGACTCGGCTTTCTCAATCATGGAGCGCCGGAAGATGGATTATCGGTGAAAGAGAACGGCCGCTTGATGGAGGCCGTAGTCTGCAATCTGCCTATCGTGAATGCGTGACGCCGATCCTGGCGCAGTGTGACGCAACAGGGCACCGGCTGCACCAGGGAGAGACCGGACGGCATACCGTTTGGCCGAAAGCCACTAGGAGATCGTTGTAGATGATCCAGTACTTCGTGGGGAGCTTCTTCCGCAGCGCCATCTCTGTTTTTTCCGGGGTCTTCGTCCGGACGTAGCCGAGCCGGTTCGAAACCCTGTGGACATGGGTATCGACGCAGATGCCCAGGGAGCCGAAGCCCACCGTGACCACGAGGTTCGCCGTCTTCCGGCCCACCCCCGGCAGGGTCAACAGGGCCGTCAGGTCATTGGGCACCCTTCCCTGAAACCGGCTGATCAGATGCCGGCAGATCTCATGGATCCTCTTCGATTTGACCCTGTAAAAAGCCACAGGGTAGATCAGCTTTTGAATGGCACAAGGCGCAAGGGCTAGCATCTGCCGGGGGGTTTTCGCCCTGGCAAAGAGGCGGTCAGAGGCGGCTGACGTGACCGCGTCCTTGGTTCTCAAGGAAAGAAGGCAGGAGATCAGGACTAAAAACGGGGATTTTGTGCGCGCGGCAATCTGACTGACAGACGGAAGATTCCATGCGGCCGAAGCCGACTTGAGTTCACGGATAACGGCGTGGATTGGAAGGGGCGTCCTAGACACCTCGCCTTCCCGGTCAACCGATCACGAGTTCCGTGTCGGTCGAGCGGATCCCATCAACCTTGCGGATCATCGATACAACACTGGCCAACTGCTCGTACGGATCGATGTCAAGCAAAGCGATCAGGTCATGCGCTCCCGTGACCTGATGAACGAACTTCATTCCGGGTAGTTGAGAGAGCGCCTTCTGCACCGATGCTTCCTTCCCAGGGAAGACATCGACCATCACAAACGCCTTCGGCATCTAGTTCCTCCTGAACGCTCAGACCTGACGGAAAAGACCGACCACTTTGCCCAGGATTTGAACCGACTTGTCCCTGGGATGGATGATGATCGGTCCCATGGCGGAATTCTCCGGCTGGAGGCGGATCCGTCCCCCCTTCTCTCGGTAGAACTTCTTGACCGTGGCCTCGTTTTCAACCAGCACGGCGACAATCTCGCCGTTGTCGGCGGTTGGCTGCTGCCGGACGATCACAAAATCTCCGCTGTGGATGCCGGCCTCAATCATGCTTTCGCCGTGGACCCGCACGGCGAAACAGCCGGGTCCCGGCACCCATCGGGGGTCGACGGCCAGTCTTCCTTCGATGTGCTGCTCGGCCAAAATCGGCTCTCCCGCCGCAATCCTGCCGACGATCGGGATGAAGATCGGTTCGGGATCTATTGTGTAAGAGGAGGTCACCGGCCCCTCCGCCGGCTGCTCTTTCCACGCCGGCTTGATGACCCGGATCCCGCGTGCCTGCCTGCTTCGGTCAATATACCCTTTTCGCACCAGAGCGTCCAGATGAACGGTCACACCCCGTAGAGATTTCAACTGAAGTCCCTCCCTTAATTCCCGTATGGTTGGAGGAGCCCCTTTTTGTTTGAGATGGCGCTGGATCAACTGCAGCACCTGTTTTTGTTTGTGCGTCAGGAGAGCGTCTCGCATGGCATTAAAATACTAGACACAAGTCTGTATGTCAACGTTTTTCTGTTTTTGGAGGATTCTCTCTGGCAAGGTACACGGACGGCCGGATTCCGACAATCTGAGAGATAACGTCCAGCAAGGGAAGGACCGGACCCGGTATAACCCCTGATTCCGACTCTGGGTCAGGTGTGGGCGTGGGAGTCGGGTCAGAAACCGGATCCGGTCCAGAAGGGGACATCAACATCTAAAAAACCGAAAAAGGAACAGGTGAGCCAATATTGCTTGAGACTGGTGCCATCGCGCGTTGCTCCTGCTTGTCGCTTCATCGGTTCGCGCTTCGGCAGCCCGGCAGTCCTGGATTTAGGCTGTTTTTACCGATCCGCTCTCCAGGATCCGCGGCTTTGCGTCTCCACCTTACGGCGGATTTACCTTTTCGGACGACGCTTTAACTGCTCGGAAAAAAAATGAATAATCGGTATTCCTATGTGGAAGTATAGCACATGGACCGGTAGTTTGTTGGAAAATTACTAAGTTTACAGTATTCTAACTAATCAGAAAACCGCTTGGAGGGATCCTTCAAACTGATCGGTATCGTCCTCATGAACGATGTCGACGTGGCGGAAACCGATGACTGTTTTAAGCGGAAAATGCTCGAAAGGAAGCGGGAGCTTCAGACCAAAACCGAACTCATTGCGGGTCCCGCGGCCAAGTTCCAGATCGTAGGTGTATTCGTCCACCCCGTAGAACTCCACTGGCTTGGCGGCGATCTCCCACGGCAACGGAGCGGTGAAAACCACCCTGGTCTCCCACTCCGCGGTGTCGTTGCCCGGGGAGAGCCATGCCTTGTGGAACCCCTGCCCCAAATAAATCCAGCGCAGGGGCTTTAGGTAGGCCGATGACTTTTCATCATCAAACCAATGAAACGGTTTGACCCCGAACTCCGCCCCAGCTTCTATCCTGGACCAGCCGTCACCATCGAGATTCTTCCTGATCTCACCGAACGGAAAGACGGTCCACCAGGAGGATGGATTCACGAAAAGGAGATCCGCCCGACTCACGAATTCGGATGGAGTTGCTTTTTTACTGCGCAGACTGACACGGCCTCCTTCGGTCACAACAAGGGTGGGACGCTCCGCCGCCCCGACGGCAGGCACGGAAAGAAGGAAGCAACCAAGGGTGCTCCACACCGCGGCCCGGAAATATGCTGGACCGATCATCACCGGGAAGGCACCTTCTCCAGCTCCAAGACGTAACCTTTCGCCCGAATGATCCTCTCTATGGCGTCTCCGATCACCTTGTTCGGGGTTGAAGCCCCTGCGGTGATGCCGATCGTCAGGGGGCCGGCAGGAAGCCATCCCTCGGTGACGATCGGCTCCTTCTGCCCCACCGGCTTGTGCCGGATAGCCGAGGCCGAAATGATGCAACTGGCTTCGTCAATGTGGTAGGTGGGGCAGTATTGCGAGGCGATCTCGCACAGATGGGTTGTGTTGCTGGAATTGAACCCGCCGATGACGATGACCAGATCAACCCCCTGCTTGACCAGGGCCAGAATGGCATCCTGACGGTCCTGGGTCGCGCTGCAGATCGTATCGAAATTCCTAAAGTGCTCACCCAGGACCTGCTCGCCGTAGCGGTCCGTCATGGCATTCTGGAGCATCTGCGCGATTTCCAGAGACTCACTGGAAAGCATAGTCGTCTGATTGGCGACACCGACCCTGGACAGATCCCGATCCGGATCGAAACCAGGTGAACACTTGCCGGTGAATTCCTGAAGGAACCTCTCTCGGTCACCGCCGCGCCGGATGTAATCGCACACCTTGCCGGCCTCTATTTTGTCCCACACCACCAGATACCGGCCGTTGGGAAACTGGGAGGCGCGTGAGCTGGTGGCCCTGGTCTCCTCATGCTTGTAATTGCCGTGGATGATCGCGGTGAACCCCTCCCGGCCGTACTGTTCGACCCGTTTCCAGACCTGGATCACGGAACCGCAGGTGGCATCGACCAAAACGCACCCTTTGGCCTTCAAGAGATCCATCTCTTCAACACGGGTGCCGAATGCCGCAATGATCACCACATCCTGCGACGTCAGCGCCTCGATCGGTTTGTCCTGTTTGCCGGGGCCGTTCAGGAAGCCGATTCCCATTTCCCTCAAACAGTTGTTGACCCTGGGATTGTGAATGAGCTCCGTCGTCAGATAGATAGACCTGTCTGGAAACCGCTTGCGCGTTTCGTAGGCGTAGTCCACCGCCCTCTCCACGCCGTAGCAGAAACCGAACTCCTTGGCCAGCAGGAGGGACAGGTCCCTCACCCGCAGGACACCGTCGTGGGAGCGGATCTGCTCCACGAGCTGGCTGCGGTAATCCTGGGCCAGTTCGTCGGAAACCTGCTCTTTCAACCCGAATCCTTTCCGGAAGATTTGGATTTCCTTGAGTTGACTCATGTCGTTTCATTATAGGGGCTTGGAGCGGACAAATCAATGCGGTATAATGATCCATCTTTTCCGGAGAAAACAGATGAAGGCAGGCCATTTCCGATCCCTTTTAGCGCAGAACCGGCCGATCGTCTTAGCCGGAGCGCACGATGCCATCAGCGCCAGAATCGTGGAGCGCAACGGCTTCGACGCCGTGTGGGTCTCCAGTTTCGGCCTTTCCGCAGCCCAGAAATCGATGCCGGACATGAACGTTCTGACAATGACCGAGGTGCTGGAGGTCGCCAAAAACATCAACACGGCCGTCCGGATTCCGGTGATCGCGGACTGTGATAACGGCTACGGCAATGCCATCAACGTGATGCGCACCGCCGAGGAGTTTTCCTCCGCCGGCATCGCCGGCATCTCCATCGAAGACGCTACCTTCCCCAAACGCTGTTCTCTTTACGGCGGACGGCATGACCTGGTCTCCGTGGAGGAGATGGCCGGCCGGGTCCGCGCCGCCAAATCGGCCGCGACGACCTCCGATTTCGTCGTGATCGCGCGGACCGAGGCGCTCATCGCCGGACTGGGCCTCCAGGAGGCGATGACCAGAGCCGATTCCTACACCAAGGCTGGCGCCGACGCGATCCTGATCCACTCCAAGGCCAAATCATCCCAAGAGGTGCTGGAATTCGCCAAGAGTTGGGAGGGGAGGGTGCCGCTGGTGGTCGTCCCCACCATGTTTCCATCGGCCAGCGTTGAAGAGCTCTCCCAGGCCGGCTTTAAAATCATCATCTTCGCCAACCACGCACTGCGGGCCGCCGTGGCGGCCATGAACGCCCAGATGAAAATATTGCATCAGGAAGGGCGGGCCGAGGTGCTGGACGGGAACATCGCTTCCCTGCAGGAGGTCTATGACCTGGTTGGCGTCCCGGAGTTCCAGGCCCGGGAGTCCGAATTCATTCCCTCCGAGCAGGAGGCGCCTGGCGCCGTCATCCTGGCCGCGGGATTCGAGAAACAGCTCCTGCCCTTGAACGAGGACAAACCCAAGACGCTGCTGGAGATCAAGGGGCGTTCCATCCTGGAAAGGCAGATGCATCTTCTCCATTCGGCGGGGGTCCACCAGATCAGCGTCTGCGCCGGCTACAGGGCCGAAACGGTGAAAATCCCGAACATCCAGCTTTTTGAAAACCCCCACTACGAGTCAACCGGGATCGCCGCTTCCCTCTTCAGCGCCGAAGCCGCCCTGAAGGGACGGCTCCTGGTCATGTACGGCGACATTCTTTTCGACCGGGCCCTGCTGGACCGGCTTCTGGACTCCGAGACCGACGTGGGGTTGGTCGTCGACCGGGCCTGGTACGACCTGTACCGAACGGAAGGACAATCCCCGGATGGGGCTGATCTCGTCACCACGGAAGAGCGGCCGGTCACCAGCCACCGGTTCCTTCCTTCTCCGGAACCGCTCCATATCCGGAAAATCGGCCAAAAACTGGATAAGCGGCAGGTGACCGGGGAGTTCATCGGTCTGGCTTACTTCTCGCCCCTGGGCGTCCAGTGGTTGAAGGAGGCCTACGCGAAAGGGGCCTCCACCTCCGGACCTTACTACGAAGCCCCCTCTTTCAGGCAGGCCTCCTTATGTGATCTCCTGCAGGCGGTCATCGATCAGGGCCACCCGGTTAAGGCCATCGAAACATACAAAGGATGGCTCGAGGTCGATACCTTCGAGGATTACAGGCGGGCGTGGGCGAAACTGTGAGGCCGCCGGAATAACCGGCGCCTTTCCTTCCAGAGAAAGCTGATCCAGAAAAAATTTGATCCTAGAGCGGACAGAACGAGGAAAAGAAACCTCCAGTCCAGCAGAAACAGCGCCATGACGACGAGGGAAAAATTCTCGTTCGTCAGATTCGCCCGAAGCGACTCCCTCCATCTCCCCGGCCGAACAGCACCGGTTCGGCCTCGGTCTTCATAAACGGAAGGGCCGAACCCTCTTGTCTTGGCAAAACTCGTCGCGGCGAAAGAAAGGGCGATCCCGGCCGTTCCAACCCATCCCCACGCGTAAACGGACATGTCCCATCCCCGCTGAACCAACCCCGCCGCCAGCGCCAGCGGCAATAAAAGCTGAACAATCCCGTCGGCTGCGACGTCGAACCAGCCGCCCCAGGTCGACATCAACCCTTTCGCCCGGGCGACATCTCCATCCCAGTTGTCGATGAGATAGAAAAGCTGGAAAAGGAAAGCCCCCCAGATCCCCGACGCGTAGTCCCCCCGGCTGAACTGAAGCAGGGCCGCCAGACCGGACAGAAGCGAAAGGGATGTCCAGTGGTTCGGGCGAAGAGGCAGCTTCAGCACAAAAGGCAGCAGGGCGCCGGACAGCCGGCGATTCAGGCACACCGACCGGTTCCACCTGGGATAGATTTCCTCTTTTGCCCTGACCAGGTCCTCCGGCGTGTCGATCTCCGTCCAGGCGAAGCCGTCCACCTTTTCGAAACCGACGTGAAACCGTTTGAAGAGTTCCGGGTAAACTTGTTCATGCTCTATATTCACGATCCCCGCCTGCACCTTCTCATCCAGCAAGACCTTCAGGGTGCCAGCCGCCGCCTCCTCCAGCTTCAGAAACCCGACCGACTCCCCGAAAGGAATCCAATCGCTTTTCTGTTGATCGGTGGGACGCTTCGTGATGTGGAAAACCCTTTCCCCGATGCCCAGAACAATCTGTTCCTCCCCCGTATCCGGCGATGTCCCGTCGACAAGGATGCAGTTTCGGTGGGCGGAGGCAACCAGCTTCTGTATGAAAGCGGGGGGGAAGAAAACATCCGAGTCCATAATCAGCAGGTCGTCTGAAAAAACATCCCGGGCGGACCACAGGGAGAGGATCGCTCCTTCCCGGAACCTTGGGTTCTCAATGACCGAAAGCTCCATCCGGCCGGCGTAACGCCTGGCCTCCTCCACAACCTCCTCTTTCCGGTATCCGACCACCAAGACAACCCGCCGCACACCGGCGGCCTGAAGGGACTCCAGCATTCTTCTCAAAAGGGATTGGCCGGCGACCACGGAAAGCGTTTTGGGGAGCGCCCCGGCGCCCATTCTCTTGCCCACGCCGGCGGCCAGAATGACGGCGGTCATCAGGAACCGGGCACCAGCGTGCTAGGACCGGCGTATGCTCCCTCCTGCGCTCCCAGCAGAACCTGCCCCTCCTCGCATAAAACCGGAAATGTCGGGACGGTGGCACTCGCCCGCGTCAGGCACCTGCCGGATTCCAGATCGAACAGCCAGCCATGCAGGGGACAGCGTACGGCGCACTTCTCCTCTATCTTTTCGACCCGGCCGCGGACCAGCGGACCCGATCGATGGGGGCACCTGTTGCCGACGGCGAAAAAGCGGCCGTCGACGTTGAAAAGAGCGACGTCCTTCCCATCAACCTGCACCAGGCAGGAACCGCCCGGCGGCACGTCCGCCGCCGAAGCCACCCGAACCCGCTGGCCGCTCATCTTTCCTAGACCCTCGCCTCGATCCCCTGGATGAAGGTCGGGTTGCCGGGGGCATAGCCCCATCTCCTGACAACCTCCAGGGAATCCGGCTGGCGCCAGGCCTGGTATTTCAACAGGACATCCAGTCCGTCGCAGGTTCTCTCCAGGTTGGTCTCCATTCCCGGGAAATCTGGCCAGCCATTCTCGTTCTTGACCTTCACGATCCAGTCGATCGCTTTGTCGATCGCCGGCCGCGCTTTTTCCTCCGCCTTCAGCATGCGGGAAATCAGGAGGATCGAGCGGGTGCAATCCATCGAATGGTCCACGTTGTGGTCATCCCACGAACCGTCCTGCGCCTGGTGCTCGAGGATCCAGTTCAACCCCTTCTCGCAGACCGGCCGCACCGGCAACCCCTCCGGCAGGACCAAAGAGGCGATCACGGAATCCTGCACGAGATGGGCGGTAGTCTCCACACCCGAGGGCTGAAAAACCGGATCGTACCATCCCCCATCCTCGGACTGACCGTCGATGATGAAGCGCAGTCCCTTCCTCCAGGAGGTCCTGACGGCGTCCTTCATGGCGGGGGTGCCCAACGCCAGGACGACGTTGAAAAAGCTGACCGGATGGGACGTCGTGTCCAGATCGCCCCACTCGCTGTCAACCCAGCGGCCATCCCCTTTCTGGTCCTTGAGGAAATAATCGATCGATTTCCAGATCGACCTTTCGAGCTCCGCGTTCTGAAGGACGGCATTGGCGCGGATCAGCATCAGACCGCAGAAAGCGGAAACCCAGGCGGCCGATTCTTTTTCCGTGGACTCGCGGCCCCATCCGCCGTCTTCATGCTGCGTCTTGATCAAAGCGCGGTATTCGTTCAGAGAAGAACCCGCCTTGCCCATATGGAGGATCACCCGCAAAGCATGAGCAACCAGCTCCATGTCCTGCGGGCCAGCCGTCAAACTCCACCGGTCATGAACTCGAGTCAGAAACCGGTATTCCGATTCAATAAGGGACGCAACCTTGTCTAACTCCATTGCCGTTTTCTCCTTAATTTGATCTCTGTTCCTGAAGCACCTCTGAATTGACATCCATAAGGAACCGAATTCCTTCAGCCAAAGAACGCCTGGCAACCTTGACGGACGCAAGGAAACGGCGCAGATCCGCCCACCGAGAGGGACGCATCATCAGCGCGCACGCCTCCGGAAGAGATCCGACCATCAGATCCGCCTCCATGGGATCCAGGATGGCCCGGATCGCGACCCAGGGAACCCCTGCCGCCTCGGCGAGGGCAGCCACAGCCGCGCTTTCCATGTCCACCGCCGCGGCGGCGGTCCGCATGCCGATCTCCTTCTTGGAAGCGGAACTCCTTACCACCGAGGAGGCGGTGATGAAAGGGCCGCTCGCAATGCGGCCGTTCCACGATTCCGGCGGCTTCGACGGCTTCCACCTCCCCGCTGAGTGCTCATCCAGGACCTCCGAGGCCATTACGAGGTCCCCGACCCTGTAGCCGGGCCGAACGCCGCCGGAAAAACCGGCGCTGATGAGGAGCCGGACGGCATTCTCCCTCAAAAAGGGGCCAAGCGAGCGGTGGACGTTCCGCTGTCCTACGCCGGTGACCAAAACCCTGACCGCGGGGTCCGCCCCAATGACGGATCGATCCATCTCCTGACGGACAGCCGTCACGACCAGCACGGAAACCGTGCGGGGCATGTTCAATTCCTTCGAACGTAGCCGTTCTGCCGGAACCAGACAACGGCCTTCTGAAGGGCATCCTGAACGGGACGCTGGGGAAGCCCTAGATGCTTCACCGCTTTGGAGGAATCGAAATACATCTTCTTTTTCGACATCCGGACCGCCTCCAGCGGCACGCGGGGAGTGCGGCCGGTGAGACGCCCCCATCCGGTGCTCACACAGGCGATCCCCAGGGCGATCCCCCTTGGCAGGCGGATTTTCGGCGACGCCAGCCCGCTGATCCGACTCAACATCTCCAGGATCTCCTTCAGAGAAAGATTCTCGTTCCCCAGGATGTACTTTTCGCCGACTCGCCCCGTCTCCATCGCCAGCAGATGCCCCTCCGCCACATCCTCCACATCGATCAGGTTCAGACCGGTCTCCACATAGGCCGGCATCCGCCCGTTCAAAAAATCCACGATCATCTGTCCAGTAGGAGTCGGCTTGATATCCATCGCTCCGACCGGCGTGGAGGGATTAACGATCACAACCGGAAACCCTGCCTTGGCGGCGGCCATCGCTTCCTGCTCCGCCAGAAACTTGGAGCGCTTATAATGGCCCACCATGTCCTCCAGGGTGACAGCGGTCTGCTCCGTCGACGGGGAACCATCCTGCGAAAATCCCAGAGCCCCTACGGTGGAGGTATAAACGATCTTCTCCACTTTTTCTTGCGAAGCCGCTTCCAGAACGTTTCTGGTGCCCTGAACGTTGTTTTGATAGATGGCGGCCGGCTGCGGGGCCCACAGCCGGTAATCCGCGGCAACATGATACACCTGCCGGCACCCGCGCATGGCTTCCCGTATGGATTTGGCGTCGGTCAAGTCGCCGTAAACCATTTCGACGTCCAGCCCCTTGAGGTTCTTCAGGTTGCTGCTGCGCCTGGCAAAGACCCGAACCCGTTTGCCCCTCTCCAGCAGCTTCAGAACGACGTGGCTGCCCACGAAACCGGTCGCCCCGGTTACAAAAACGACGTCCCGGCTCATCCCCTTGAGAACTCCACAAGACCCAATCCCATCCACAGAAGCTCTCTCGCCCGCCGGACCAAAGCGAGGGCCAAACCGCTGACAGCTCCAAGTCCCATGCCGACGCAGATCAGCAGGAGAAAACCCTCACTGGCCCCCAGAGTGGCAGGAATCATGAAGGCCCCGCTGCGCAAGAGGACCCATAACGCCTCAACCGACCAGGCCGTCGACCACCCGACCGGGGCCTGTAGAAAGTGGAAAATCAGGTAAACTTCGATGACCCCGGCCACCCACCCCAGGAAATGAAACGTGAGGGAATAAAAAAACCGTTCCGGAGAAAGCCGGTAGTAGTGGAGGATCGCCCGGTCCCATTCCTTGGCTTTCTCCAGAAAAGAGGAGATCCAGCCCGGCAGAAACCGCTGGGCGAAGCCGGCCGCACGCTGAAACGGCCGTGAAAACTGAACCGCCATGAAAAGGCCCATCAGCAGGGCCAGAACGGAAAAGGTGGTCCAGACCAAGGATGAAACCACGGGAGGAATCGGCTGGGTCAACAAGGTCAAAACCACGCCGGTCAGAACGAACAACAGCATGCTGACGGCAAGCGTGGTCTTGGCGACCACCACGGAGGCCATTCCGTCTGAAAGCGGGACCCCGTACTTTTTCGACAAGATATACGCTTTTACCGGCTCCCCTCCCAGCGCGGCCGCCGGCGTGACGTAATTCAACGCTTCCCCCGCCAGACGGGCCCTGAAAAGCCGGTCCCAGCGGACAAGGCCTCCCGCCGAGTGGTTCATGGCGAACTTCCATCCCAACGTATCCAGCCAGAAAATGACGCCGTAAAAAAGAACGATGATGCCGAAGCGCCACGGTTTCAAGGAACGGACCTGATCCCAGACCAAGGACAGATCGGACTGGCACAGGATGCCAACAAAAAGCGCGGTGCCAAAAAGGACGCCCAGCCATCTCATCTTTTTCATAAAGGATTCAAACGCGTCTGTTCGTGTAATGCTGGAACAACCGGCCGCTGCGGACCGTAATCGACAAGAGGCTGGCGAACCCAATGAGGAAGGACCCCGCGATGCCGCTCCATAAAAGCCAGGCCATCTGCTGGACCAACGCCGAACCCAATACGACGAAAGAGAAATCCTCCCGGAACAGCTTCCGGAGCTGCTTCCAGAAAGACTTCAGGGCCTCTTCCTGGGGAGGATCCGGATGGATCCAGGCCGCCCGCCCCCTGATCTGCACCTGCTCGGCCACGAAGGTCAGATACGACAGCAGGACGCCGCCGCAAGCAAGCAGCCCCAACCGAAACCACACGGGATTGCCGGTATAACGGCTGATCCCGCATCCCAGCCCGCCGAAAAACCCGATGTGGATCAGGCAGTCGGTGATGGTATCGATCCAGCTGCCAAATCCGCTTGTCCGGTTCGTGAGCCGGGCGACCTCTCCGTCGCAATTGTCCAGCAGGTAAGCCGCCTGGAACCAGATGGCGCCAATCACCCAGGAGCGGGGATCCCCCTGGTAAAAATACAAAGCGGCGATCATGCCTGCCGCCAACCCTATCAGCGTGACCTGGGTAGGATTCAGGCCGCAAGCGATCAACAGTGGCGTGACATGCCTCGAAAGACGACGGTTGATCGGCTGCATCAGTCCCCTGCCTACGACGCGGAAGCCCGTTCCAGCGATTCCTTTAGAACTCTCAAAAATTCCTTCAGATCGGCCTGAAGCAGCTGCCCCATATGAGCCACCCTGAAAATCCTGCCCCGCAGCTCACTCTGGCCGGCGTAAATAACGAAACCATGGCGTTTGAGAAGATGGTGCAGCTGCTGATAGGAAAGCCCCTTGGGCATCAGCAGAGAGGTCAAACTGTTGGACATGATCTTCTCATCCAACAAGGGGGACAAACCCATCTTGTGAAACCCCTCCCGTAAGAATTTGGCCCGCTCCTGGTACTTCTCCATGCGCGATTTCAATCCCTCCCGCAGCAGCTCATCCAAAGCGGCGTGGAAAGCGATGACCAGAGGCACGGCGGGAGTGAACGGCGGTTCACCGGATTCCTGGGCCTTGAGGTGCTTTCCTAAATCTAGGTAAAGGGAGCGGGGCCTGGCTTTCATGACCGACGGCACCTCCGATTGGGCCACCAGCACGAAGGAAAGGCCGGGCAGTCCGTGAAAGCATTTGCCAGAAGAACCGACGCAGAACGTCACGTTGGACTTGACCAGATCCAGCCTTTCCGCACCCAGGCTGCTGATGGCGTCGACGAGAAATTTCTTCTTGTATTGCTTCGTCAAAGCGCCGACCTCGGCAACCGGGTTGAGCAAACCGGTAGAGGTCTCATGGTGGACCATCGCGACCGTGCCGATCTTCGGCTCCCGCTTCATGGCCGCCACCACCCGGTTTAAATCCGGTCTCTCCGTCAAAGGGGAACGGATCTCCACCAACGGAATCTCATGGATGCGGGCCGCTTGGGCGATCCGGGAGCCGTAGACACCGTTGTTGATGACCAGGAGCTTCTTGCCGGGTTCGACGCTGGCCATCACCGCCGCCTCCAGGGCGGCCGTCCCCGAACCGGTCAGGATGACGGGGATATAACGCCCGTCCAGTCCCAAGACATGCAGCAGCTTCGCCCGAACATTCTGCAGGAGGTTGGCGAATTCCGGTTCGCGATGGCACATATCCGGCTGCAAAAGGGCCGACCGGACGTGCTGGCTGGTCACCACGGGTCCGGGACACAGCAGGATTTGGCGCTTCCCGGACCCTTTTTCCCTGGACGGCGCGGGGGCCGGGGGCGGAACCTCCTTGGGAGCCGGCGGCGGCGCGGCCGGCGCGGCGCGGGCAACGACTTGCGTCTTTTTGAGCACCGTCCTTCTGCGGAGTCTCAACCTTCTGCGTTTCGGTTTCGGATAGCGGTGCGCAACCCGATGTCGTCGTTTCATGGTCGAACCGTCCTCATGAACTGGTTAGTAATGGCCTCCGGAGCGAGTCGAACTCTCTCCATGGGGCGCCCCTCGTCAGGATGGCACTTCACCAGCAGAAAAGAAGGGCCGTTTCCGGTCCGGATTTTCTCCCATCCGCCCGTCAGCTGGTCGGGAGATTCCGCCCGGAGCACAACGGCATAACCGGCCGCCGCCGCCATCCGGTCCAGCGGAACGCTCGCGGAATAGGTCGGCTGCCTTCCGGTCGAAGCAAAGACTTCATTGTCAAACACCAGATGGATCAGGTTGCGGGGAGCCAGCCCGCCGATCATTGACAGGTTGCCCAACCCCATCAGCAGGGCGCCGTCCCCGTCGAAAATCACCACTCTTGTACACGGCTTCGCCAAAGCCACTCCCAAACCAATGGAAGAAGCAAGCCCCATGGAACCGATCATGTAGAAGTTTCCCGGGCGGTCGCAAACCGCCTGCATGTCCCGGCAGGTGTATCCGGTGGTGCAAACAACCAACTCATCCGTCAGCCGCTCGGCCACTAGCCGGATCGCTTCCCGCGTCGTCAGACTATCCATCATTTCTCCATCACACCCGGCTTGATGAAAACAGCCGCCGGAATCCGTCTATCCCTCAAGACCTTGTCGGCCCAACCGATCGCGGAGACCAGCTGGTCCGGTTCCGGGACCTGCACCGGAATCCCGACCTCCTCCAGCAACGCGGTGCAGTGGGCTCCCATGACGAGGTGTTCCGGCGCGTCGTTGCCCTGGTAACCCCGATATCCGACAATCAGCAGTGACGGAATCCGGTAAATCAAATTCAAGGAGGTTAGCGCGTTGAGGCAGTATCCCAGACCGGAATTCTGCATCAGAACGCACGGCCATCGGCCTGCCAGGTAGGCGCCGGCCGCCATGCCGACCGCCAGATCCTCCCGCACTGCCGCGACGTAGCCAGCCGGATCCTGATAAAGCTCTTCGATCAGCGAACTAATCGTGGAATCGGCCACACCGGTGAAAAAATTGAAGCCCCTCGACTTCAGGGCTTCCAAGCAGACGGAGCCGGTCCGGAGCAAAGCCATCAATGATCCCGCGCAGAGGAACCGATCGTGATCAGCTGCGGAGCGGACTGGCGCCGCTGGCCGCCGTGCGGCGGCGCAGAGGGCGGGGTCACGTCCTGCTTGACGGCTCCGTTTCCGTTCCTGACCGCGAAAGGACGGGCGGCCTTGAGCATGTTCCGGAAGGAGGACATCGCGTCCACCACCGCCGTCGGCTCGTAACCGCAATGGACCATGCAGTCGGCACACCGAGGGTCCCGCCCCGTACCGTACCGCTCCCAGGGGGTCTCTTCGATCAGTTCCCGGAAGCTCTTGACGTAGCCGTCGCTCATCAGGTAGCACGGCTTCTGCCAGCCGAACACGTTGCGCGTCGGATTGCCCCACGCGGTGCATTGATAGTCCCTCTCCCCCATCAGGAACTCCAGGAAAAAGCTGGAATGGTTGAACCGCCATGCCGGATCCGCGTTGTCCAGGATCCGACGGAAAAGGGCCTTAGTCTGCTCTCTCTGCAGAAAATGCTCCTGGTCGGGGGCTTTCTCATAAGGGTACCCCGGAGAAATCATCATGCCGTCCACGCCCAGGTCGGTCAAAAAATCGAACATCCTTCGGAATTCCTGCGGGTCCGCCCCCAGATAGATCGTGGTGTTCGTCGAAACCTGGAAACCGGCCTTTTTGGCCGCCTTGATCCCCTCGACGGCCAGCTTGAAAACCCCTTTCCTGCAAACCGCCTTGTCATGGGTCTCCTCCAACCCGTCCAGGTGGATACTGAACCGGAAATAGGGGGATGGCCGAAACTTCTTCAGTTCCCTTCCCAGAAGAATGGCGTTGGTGCACAGATAGACGAATTTCCTGCGCGCGACGAGCCGCCGGGCGATCTCCGGCATTTCCGGATGGATCAGCGGTTCGCCGCCGGCGATGGAAACCACCGGAGCACCGCATTCCACGGCCGCCTCCTCGCACTCCTGCGGGGAAAGGCGCTTGTTCAGGATCTCGTCCGGATACTGGATCTTCCCGCATCCGGCGCACTCCAGGTTGCACCGGAAGAGCGGTTCCAGCATAAGGACCAGCGGATACCGCTTCACCCCTTTGATCTTCTGCCCAATCACGTAGCTTGCGACCGCAAGCCCCTGCCTCCAGGAAATTGCCATGATTATCCCTCGGTCCTTTTCAAGATATCCCGGGCTTCGGTCAGAGCCAGAAGCGGGAAATAGATTCTGTACATGTGATAGCGCAGATAAAAGACCCGCGGGAAACCGGTTCCCGTGAACCATTCCTCCTGCCAGTCGCCATCCGGTTTTTGATGGTTCAGGAGGTACTCCAGCCCCCTCTGAAAAGAGGGTTCCGCCACCAACCCGCAGCTCATGAGGGCCATCAAAGCCCATGAAGTCTGCGAGGGGGTGGAAGGCCCCTGCCCTTTCACGCCGGGGTCGTCGTACGAGCGGCAGCTTTCACCCCAGCCGCCGTCCGGGTTCTGCCGGCTGATCAGCCACCGGCCGGCCCGCTGATACCGGAAAGAATCCATAGGTTCCCCGACGGCGCGAAGACCCCGGAGGGCCAGCCATGTGCCATAGATGTAGTTGACCCCCCAGCGCCCGAACCAGCTGCCATCCACCTCCTGCCGTTCAAGCAGAAAAGCTCTCGCCCGCTGGACCGCCGGATGGGTCTTCGGCACGCCGATGGCGCTCAAAAGCTCCAGGATCCTGCCGGTGATGTCGCAAGCGGATGGATCCAGCATGGCGTTGTGGTCCGCGAACGGGAAATGGGTTAAGGGAAGGCAGTTATTATTCTTATCGAAAGAGCTCCACCCCCCGTCCCTGTTCTGCATGCTCAAAATCCACTCGAGCCCTCTTTCGAACGCCCCCCTGACGTCCTGCGGCTGACGCCCGACGGGATAAACTTCATGGAGCCCCAGAAGAACCTGCGCCGTGTCATCGACGTCCGGGTAAAAAGGATTCTTGAACTCGAAAGCCCAGCCACCCGGTTTCGCACGGGGATTCTTAACAACCCAGTCCCCCCACTGGCGGATCTCCCGCGCAAGGAGCCAGTCAACCGCCCGCCGCAGGGGTCCTGCCACGGAAGCGGCTTTGGTCCTTCCCAATGCGTACATCGCCAGCGCCGTGTCCCAGACCGGCGAAAAACAGGGCTGGATTTTCAGACCGAGCTCCTCATCCGGAACTTCGAGCCGCTCCATCTCCTTGATCTGCTTCTCATAGAGGGGGTCTCCATCCCGGTAGCCCAACCCCTTCAAGGCGAAAATGGCGTTCATCATCGCCGGAAAGATCGCCCCCAAACCGTCTGTTTCGACGAGCCGCTCATTGATCCAGCGGTCACACGCTCGCAGCGCCTTTGCCCGCAGCGGCTTAAACGGCAAACTCTCGTGGATCCTCAAAATCCGGTTGGCGAAGAGGAAGAAAACCCTCCAAAAAGCCCCTCCCTTCTGGAAGTTCGTGATGGTCGCCCGCTTCAGCCTGGGATTCACCCACAGCTCATCCAAGCAGAGTCGCGCAGAGGGGGAACAAGGTTTCGTCGCGTGCATCACGGCCAGAGGAATCAGGATGGTGCGGGACCAATAGGAAACCTCATAGATGTTGAAGTAAAACCAGGAGGGCAGAAAAATAAGCTCGGGAGGAAGAACTGGGACCTGGCTCCATGGATAGGCGCCTAACAGGGCCAGGTAGGTCTTCTCAAAGCTGTTGATCCTTTCCAGCCCGCCCAAGCGAAGAATAACCTGCCTGTTGCGCTTGAGGACCGGATCGTCATCCGGAGTGCCGGCCAGCTTCAGGGCCGCGTAGGCCTTGACGGTCGCGTTGATTTCAGGGGGGCCGCCCGCGTAAATCGGCCACCCTCCGTCCGGAAGCTCGTTCTTGAGGATTGTCCAGACCAGCTTTTCCTGTTTCCGGCGGTCAACCCTGTCCAGCAGGTGCCGCAACTTGATGGTGTCCGATTCCAGCGTCGTGTCGGCCTGCAGTTCGCCGACCCAGAAACCGTCGGGGTCCTGCTGCCTGCAGAGGAGGGCGGAGGTTTTCCCGATCGCGCTCTCCAGCGCCTCCAGCACGGAAGGGCTCACCGAGACGGACACCGGGGATCCTTTCAAGGGTCGGGCGGATATGTCAACGGACATAGACCGGACTTCGTTCCTGCAACAGCTCTTTGGCGGCGGCCACGATGCCGTCTGTCGTTAAACCGGCCTGCTGCAGGAGAAGCTCCCTTTTGCCATGCTCAAAGAACCGGTCCGGCAACCCCATCACCCGGAAACGGAATCCGTTCGACCGAAGCGGCTCCAGCCGCTCCATCACCGCCATGCCGAAACCGCCCCGCGTCACCCCCTCCTCGACGATCAGCACCGCCCGATGCTCCTGAAGCAGGGAGGCGAACAACTCCTCGTCAAACGGCTTGATGAACCTGGCGTTGACGACCGTGGCGGAGATCCCCTGATCCTGCAAAAGAACATGGGCCTCCAGAGCCGGGTAAACCATGCTCCCCAGCGCGATGATCGCCACGTCCGAACCGGAAACGATCTTCTCCGCTCTCCCGAGGATGATCGGAGGGGTCTTTCCCGGATTAGGGATGGCCAGCTCGGGATAAAACCGCAGCATGGAACCGCGGGGATACCGGTAGCCGATCGGGCCGGACGACTCCATGGCGAAACGCATCATCGCCTCCAGTTCATCCAGGTCCTTCGGGGCCATCAGGGTGAGGCGCGGAATCGGTGACAAGTAGGCGATGTCGAACACACCGTGATGCGTGATGCCATCATCCCCCACCAGGCCGCCCCGGTCCATGGCGAAAATCACCGGCAGATTCTGGATGCAAACGTCATGCACTACCTGGTCGAACCCCCTCTGCAGAAAGGTCGAATAAATCGCGGCGACCGGCTTCATGCCGCCGCGGGCCAATCCGGCGGCCAGTCCGACGGCGTGCTGCTCGCACATCCCCACATCGTAAAACTGGTTTGGTAGCTCCTTCGCGTATTCCACCAGACCGGTGCCGTCCGGCATGGCCGCGGTGATCGCCACCACCGACGGATCCTTCTTGGCGATGTCGATGAGCGTCTTGCCGAAACGCTGCGTGAAGGTCTCCGGGGAGGGTTTCTTCAGGAACTCCCCCGTCGCCGGGTCAAACGGCGTCACCCCGTGGTACTTCCACTGGTGTTTCTCCGCGAAGGAGTACCCCTTGCCCTTGACGGTCAAAACATGCAGCAACTTCGGCCCCGGGAGCTTCTTCATCTCCCCCAGCATCTTGATGAGCTTGTCCATGTTGTGCCCGTCCACCGGGCCGAAGTAGCGGAACCCGAGCTCTTCAAAAATGATCCCCGGCACCAGCAGGTTTTTCAGGGATTCCTCCAGCCGCTTGGCGGCACGGATCATCCGGAACCCGAGGCGTGGAACCCGCCGCATCGCCCGCTCGGCTTCCCGCCGCACCCTGTTGTACAGGGGATCAGTGATGATCCGGTTGAAGCAGTTGGTCAGGGCCCCCACGGCGGGGGCGATCGCCATGTTGTTGTCGTTGAGCACCACCAGGATGTCGCTCTTCAAGTGGCCGGCGTGATTTAACCCTTCCAGGGCCATCCCCTCCGGAAGAGAACCGTCCCCGATGACCGCGACGACCTTGTTGGATTTTCCCTGGTGATCGCGCGCTTGGACCAGCCCCAGCGCGGTCGAAATGGAGGTGCCGCCGTGCCCGATGGTGAACAGATCGTACGAACTCTCTTCCCGGTGGGGAAAACCGCTGATTCCCCCCAGCTGGCGCAGCGTTCCGAAACGATCTCGCCGCCCGGTGAGAATCTTGTGAGCGTAGGCCTGATAACCGACGTCCCACACCAGCTGGTCCTCCGGTGTGTTGAAGACGTAATGGAGAGCCACCACCAGGTCAACCGCGCCCAGCGGGCCGCCGAAATGCCCCCCCGTTTTGGAAACCTTATCGATGATGATCTGGCGAATTTCCTGGGCGACCTGAACCAGGGACGATTGCGGAAGCTTCCTTAAATCAGCCGGGCTGTTGATCTTATCCGTCAGTTTTTCCATTATTTAGGAATTCCGTGTGAGGATAAAGAAAGCGAGGGCCTCCAGCGAACGCCCCTTTGAACCGAACATCCGAAGGGAATTCACCGCCGAACGGGTCAGGGACTGCGCCCTCTCGCGGACCGCCCGCACACCGTAGAGCCGGACGGCTCCATCCCTGTCCAATTGATCGTCGACCAACTGAAAGACCAATCCGACCTTGTCCCCGTAGGAGGAGATGGCCTGGTACTGTTTCGGTGTCGCCCCGCCCATCAGGGCGCCGATCCGGACGGAAGCGGAGATCAGGGCCCCTGTCTTCCTGGAATTGATGTACTCCATGACGGCGCCCCGGGAACGGCCGGAACCGGACTCGATATCCACCACCTGCCCGCCGATCATCCCCTGGGTGCCGATCGCCTTGGCGATCTCCCTGATCACCTTCAGCCGGACGGCCGAATCCCCGTTGCCGCCGGAGGCCAGCAGCTCAAAGCTGTAAGTCAGCAAGGCGTCGCCGGTCAGAACCCCCAGTGCCTCGCCGTATTTCTTGTGGCAGGAAGGTCTGCCCCGTCGGACATCATCGTCGTCCATGGCCGGCAGGTCATCGTGGACGAGGGAATAGGCGTGAATCAGCTCCAGCGCGCAGGCGGCCGGAAGGGCCTTCTTGACGCTGCCGCCCACCGCCTCACAGGCGGCCAAAGCCAGAATCGGACGGATCCGTTTGCCTTCTCCCAGCACGCTGTAGCGCATCGCCTGGTGGACAGAAGGGGGGTACTCCCTGGCAGGAGGCAGATATCTCCCAAGTGCCTTATTGATCAGAAGTTGCCTGTTTTTCAGGTAGGACCGAAGATCCATAGGATAATTTAGGTATTTTACCACCGCAGGCGGATGAGGCAAGCCATTTCAGCGCCTGCTGCGCAGCCTGACGGCCGCTGATCACAGCCGATTCAATGGTAGCCGGTAGGCCGGTATCGGTCCAGTCGCCGGCGCAAAAAAAGCCCTCCAATGGAGTCCGGGCGGAAAGCCGGAACCGTTCCATCCCCGGCGTGAGCGAAACAGTCGCTTCTCTTTCCCTCACCACCTGGAATTTGACCGGACGAACCCCCCGCACATGTGGAAAACAAGACCAGAGGTCCTCCAAAGCGACCTGGAGAAGGGCTTCATTTGAACAACCGACCCACTCATGCGCCGCGCTGATAAGGAGGGAGGCGTAGCTGATGCTGCTTTTCCCGTTTCCCAGAATGGCCGGCTTGTTAAAAAGCCACTGAATCCGCGTCCCGACAAACCCCACGAACCAATCCGGCGTGATCGGACGGTCCAGCCACAGATTCATGGAGACGATCGGCGATGTCTTGAAACGGTCAAGACGGCAGAAGAACGGGTCGGATTCCCGGCAGGAAGCCGGCAGAATCTTCTTCAGCGTTCCCGGAGGCAGCGAGCTGATGACCGCGTCGGCGAAAAGGAGATCGCCGCCGGCGGTCCTGATCCCCCGCGCCTCTGCGCCATCCAAAACCACCTCGGTCACGGAGGTGTTCAAGCGGATCTCACCGCCCGCCTCCTGGACCAAGCGGGCGGCGGAAGCGGCGTACAGATCGGTCAACCCCACGGTCGGCACCCCCAGGCAAGCGTCCTGCGCCTGGGAAAAAACCATCCTCTTCAGAACTGCCCAGAGACCGAGCGCGGAGGCTCGCCGCGGATCTTCATTGAGAGCCGCCACTGTCAGCGGATACCAGAAAGCGGACCGGATCCGGGCGGATTGGCCGAGCCGGATCAGCCATCCCTCCACCGTCTCCTCATCCAACTCCCTTTCGGAGGAAACTCCCCCTTTCAGGAGACGGGTCCCCTCGCGGAGCATGGCCCGCAAACCGGCCTTATCCCGCAGAGAGAGCGATCCGAGCCGCGCCAGACCGGCAACCAGGTGCCACGGAACCGGCAGCGGAGGACAGTCCAGAGTGAAAGAGCGGCCCCCCTTTTCCACGAAACGGACCTGGAGCCGGCGCTGAAACCGCAAGTGCTGCACCGTCCCAAGCCGCAGGAGGAACCGCCTGGTTTCATGGTATCCCCCGATCAGAAGGTGCTGACCATTGTCAACCAACTCGCCGGTGGCCGGATCGGTGAAAGAGCGGGCCCTGCCGCCTAGGCCGACGCGGGCCTCCAGAACGGTCACCCGAACCCCAGCGTCCACCAGGGAAACGGCGGCCGATAACCCTGCGAAACCACCGCCGATGACGATGACATGAGGCCTGCTCATGCGTAGTTCCAGCGCCCGCCATTGACCAGAAGGACCAGAGCCGTCGCCGTCTGCCGGGCTCGCGGCACGGTGATCCGGCTTGAAAAAACATCGTACCGGAGTTTCTCGATCCGGTTGAGGATCTGCGAATAGACCGCACCCATCATCTGGGCGGGAAGAAGCTTCCTCTGTTCGCCGGCCGCCTGAAGGGCTTCATGGGCTTTCCGGAAGAAGGCGCGCGCCCTCGCGCACTGAAAAGACATCATCCGCAAAAACGGCTCCGAATAACGGCAGGAGAACAAGTCGCTCTCGGTGTAGCCGAACCGCTTCAGTTCATCCTGCGGCAGATAAACCCTCCCGCGCGCCAGATCGGCTTTAAGATCTCGCAGGATGTTCGTCAGTTGCAGTGCGATCCCAAGATTCACGGCGTAATCCTCGGAGGCCTGATGCCGGCAGCCGAAAACCCGGATGGAGATCAGCCCGACCACGGAGGCAACATGCCGGCAGTAGACCTCCAGCTCCTGGAAGGTCGCGTAACGGCGCTGGACCAGATCCATCCGGCAGCCGGCGATCAAATCCTCAAAATAGGAAAGAGGAATCCGGTAATCCCGGATGACCTGCGTCAGCGCCACGGCGATCGGGTGGGTCGGATAACCGGCATGCAGCTCACCGCGCCATCGGTCCAATTCTCTGCCCGCCTCCTCCGCGTCGAAAACGACCGGGTTGCCTGCCTGTTTATCCACCACATCATCCACCGCCCGGCAGAAAGCATAGACGACCTCCATCGCCTCCCTCTGGGGCCTGGGCAGGACTTTCAGTCCCATCGCGAAATTGCTGCGGGAAACGCGCGTCAACCACGCGCAGTAACGGAAGGAATCGTCACGATACAAGGCCAAGTCCCAGCAGTTTCAATTTCGCCAGCGGGGAAAGAACCGGGCGCTGCCGGAAAACATCATAGTCGACCTGGCGGATCCGTTCCAGAACGGCCCGCCCTCCCAGCAAGGTCAGCTTTAACTCCAGGCGCAGAGGCCCCTCCACTTTTCCCGGCAAGGCAGCTCCGGCTTTGAAAAGCGCGTCCGCCCTGTCGACCAGTTCGGCCATCAGAGCCCGGAACCGGTCCGACATACGACCCTGCATGGCGCCGCGAAACTCCTCCTCATCGACACCAAACCGGCGCTGCAGATCCCTGGGAATATAAAGGAGGTCTTTTTCCATATCGATCCGCAGATCCTGCCAGTGGTTGGCCAGCTGCAGTCCAGTGCAAATATGGTCCGAGAGGAGGTGGAGTTCAGGGTCCTGGTAGCCGAAAATCGTCAGCACAAGCCGCCCGACCGGGTTCGCGGAAAAGCGGCAGTAGTCCAGGAGCTCCTGCCAGTTCTCATACCGTCTCTTCGTCACATCCATGCGGAAAGCGGTCAACAGATCATCGAGAAGCTGCACCGGCAGACCGCAGGTTGTGATCGAGTGAGCCAGGGCAATAAAGATCGGGTGGGAAACCAGCTTGACTCCCCCTCCGTTCTGACAGGCCCACAGAGCAGCCCTCCAGGCTTCCAGCAGCTCCAGGGAATCGGCCTGATAGCGGATTTCATCGGCGAAATCGTCGGCTGATCTGGCGAAAGCGTAGACCGCCGCCACGTGCGAACGCTTTTCTTTCGGAAGAATCAGCGAGGCAACCGGGAAGTTTTCGTAATGATGGTAAGCGATCCACTCGCAATAGCGATAGGATTGATGCAGCCGGTCTGTTTCCATAAGCTTAAAAGGCCGCATCCGAGCAAACGCATGCGGCCTGAAGCGTAATTTTACTCCCCCCGGCAGGGTTCGTCAACTAAGAGCTAAAGCATGAGTCCTGCCATCCGGCCGGCGGGCCGGTGTGCCGGACACCCGGCAGTGCCGGGGTCCCTGCGAGGGGTTGGCCCGCACGCGGACGCTCATGAAGCCAGGGCAGGCACGGTGTCCCCGGCGAACTTTCCGTTAGGGGACGAGCCCGGCCGAATGCGCGAGGGAGGTCTGCCTCGCTGGGGCAGGCTGAACGGTCCGCGGCGGGACACCCCGAAGCAGGGGTGGCACCGATGGGATGACGGAAATGGACCCGCTACTCTAAAGCAGCATAGCGTAGGTCAGCATCCTGCCTGCGGACTCCCCGTCCCTCCGGTAGGAACAGCAACCCTCCCTGTCGCAGAATGTGCACCATGGAGAAACGAAGATCCTCTCGGCGGAAATCCCCGTTCCGGCAAGCTGGCCGACGGCCGATGCTTTCAAATCCAGAAACCTCCTTCCTTCCACGATGCGCACAGAGGAGCCGAACACCGGTTCCATCTCCGGTCCCACCTCGTAGCAGCAGGAACCTATTCCCGGCCCGATCCCTGCGAGCAGATCGGAGGGCCGGACGCCGTATTCCCGGTGCATCGTTTCGACCAGACCGGCCGCGATCCTTTCCCGCAAACCTCTCCAGCCGGCGTGCGCCAGACCGATGACGCCGAGGACCGGATCAAAAACCGAAACAGGCAGGCAATCGGCGGAACGGACAACAAGGGCCACTCCCCTCTGGCCGGTGACAAGCGCATCGCACTTTTCAAAAACCGTGTCGTCCGGCTTATCGCAGATCTGGATTGCGCCGCCATGAACCTGTTCCATGACTGCGACGGCGACCGGATCAAGACCGGCTGAACGGATCCTTTCCTTCGCGACCTCCGGGCCGGTCTCCTGCGCACCGATGGCAGCCGCCCTGCCCAGCGTCAGAAAAACCGCGTCGGGCAGGCCGGCAAGGCGGAAAAAACCTGCGTTGCGTTCCCACACGATACGCAGCTGGTCAATCCACAAAGTCGGGGGTACTGACCGGTTTGTCGTCGCCCATGTCTTGCGGAATGGGAGGCGGAGTGGGCTCGGGTCTCATGGGCAGGGGGCGGGTACCTCCGGTAGCGACCTTCCTTTCCGAGCGGGAAGGTCCCACCGATTTGATCCCGGCGATCTCCCTGGCAAGCTGTTCCCTGGGCCGGCAGATGGGACACTCCTTGAATCCCCGCTCTTCAGCCGCCTCAAGGGTCTGAAACCCCACTCTGTCGCCCTTGGAGATCTTCTTGACAAGGTCGCAGGTTGAAAGATGATACCGGTTCGCCGCTACGCTGGCGGTGTAGAGGGGCTCTTCGAAACTGCTTTGCTTCAACTCTGCCCGCGCCGGTTCAACCGATGCCACGATGGCAAAACCGTGCGCGAAACAGAGGAAAACCGATACCATCAAAAAAAGTCTCACTCCCCGCATCAAAACCTCCTCTCGATACCTCCAAGCACCCTACTTCGTGCGCAGCGTGATGTCCCGCTGCACGACAATGATGGCACCCCCCGATTTCGAAACAAGCTGCTGGGCTTTGGAGAGAGGCATGTAGCGAGTGGGATTCCCATCGATAGAGACCACCAAGTCTCCGACCAAAAACCCCGCGTCTGAAACGCGCTGGTTCAGATCGGCGATCCGCAACCCGTCATAGCCCAGCTCAAGATTGATCTGGTTCTGAGGGGACCCCGGCAGAATGACGCTGCGCTCAACCGAGAGTTCCATCTCCTTCGCGGAAGAGTTCAAGCGCTCCATGACCATCTCCAGTGGAAGCTGCTCAATGGGATCGCTCCATACGGCCGCCAGCATATCCTTCACCCGGAGCCCCGACTGGGAAGCGGGCCCTCCCGCCGCGACGGTCTTCACCGTCACCCGGCCCTCTTCATAGGCAATCTCACAGCCGAATTTTTCTTCGAACATCTGAAACGGCCGTCCGGTCGGCGGCTGCGTGACGGAGGCGGCGGCCGAATCCTGGCCGGCCTGTTCCAACAGCAACTTCTGCCTTTCCACCTCCGCTTCCATGCCGGTCTGTTCCTCGAGCCACAGCAGCCGTTCGGCGTTAAAAACGGCTTCATTGGCAGCCTGGAAATCGGGCCGAATCTGCGCCGCTTTCCGGTAGGCCTCCAGCGCTTCCCGCAGGCGGCCGACCCGCTGCAGGTCTTTGCCGAGCTGGTAATAGCTCTGCTCCGGATCATCGTAGACGACCGATTGGATTTCCTGTTTCAAGATCGATTTCTCCCCGTCGATCGTACTGATGACAACGCGGTCGGCCGTCTCTTCAACAATGACTCCCATCACCTTGGCGCCGTCTTTCAACGAAATGGCGTCAGCCCACAACGGCGCCACGCCCGTGGTGACGGAAACAACCCACGCGACCAGAAAAAGCAGAATCCTCACTCCGCGCCTCTTTTTCACGCGCCGACGGATTCCTTCTCGCGCCGCTTCCTGTCAAAAACGGAGGTGGCGCAGCCGTAAAACATTTCAGCCGCCTCCATCAAAGTCTCCGACAGCGTTGGATGGGGGTGTACCGATTCCGCCAGATCCCGGGCGGTGGCCCCCATCTCCATCGCCAAAACTCCCTCGCTGATCAGCTCTCCGGCTCCGTGGCCGACCAGGCCGACGCCGATGATCCGCTCCGTTTCCTTCTCAATGACCAGCTTCGTCAACCCATCCGTCCTGTCCATGGACAGGGCCCTCCCGGAGGCGGACCACGGGAATTTGGTCACCTCCACGTCGATTCCCCGTTCCCTGGCCTCCGCCTCCATGACACCGGCCCAGGCGACCTCCGGGTCGGTGAAGACGACGGCCGGGACGATGACTCCCTCCGAGGTGCTGGCCTCCCCCGTCATCGCTTCAACGGCGATGCGCGCCTCCTTGGATGCCTTGTGGGCCAGCAAGGCCCCTCCGACAGCATCGCCGATCGCCCAGATGGCCGGATCGGATGTTTCCTGCTTCGCGTTGACCTGGATGAATCCCTTGCCGTCCAGCGTCACCTTCGTATTTTCCAGACCCAGTTTGTCGCAGTTGGGGGAGCGCCCGATCGAAACGAGCACCTTGTCGTAAAGCTCCTCTTTCTTTTCCCCCTTAATCTCCATGGCTACCTTGATTTGTTTGCCGCTGGTTTCCATCTTCAATACTTTAGCGTTCAGCCGGACCTCCTGAAAAGCCTTTTCCGCGTACCGGGCAACCGGCCTGACCAGATCCGGATCGACGCCGGCCAGCAAGGAACCAAGCGCCTCCACCAGCACCACTTTGCTTCCCAGCGTAGCGTAGACGGTCCCCAACTCCAGACCGATGTAGCCGCCGCCCACCACAAGCAGATGCGCCGGAATATCCTCGATCTCCAGCGCCTCCGTGGAGGTCATGATCCGGCGGTTGCCCAAGTCGAAAGCGGATGGCATCGCCGGCTTCGAACCGACCGCGATGACCGCCTTCTGGAAACGCAGATACTGCTGGCCGCCGGCGGTCTCCACGCGCAGGTTCTGGGAATCCTCGAAATAGCCGCGACCGTGCAGAACATGAACTCCCCGCTTCTGCGCCAATCCGGCCAACCCTTTCGCCAGCTTGTCGATGACGGAATCCTTCCATGTCCGCAGCTGGCCGCAATCGATCAAGGGGGGACCGAACGAGATCCCCCTGGGCTTGGACTCCTGCGCCTGCCGGATCGTTCCCGTGGCGTGAAGAAGCGCCTTGGAGGGGATGCACCCTTGGGTCAGGCAGACCCCGCCCAAGCGGCTGTCCCGTTCCACCAGGACCACCTTTTTGCCCTTATCCGCGGCGTAAAAAGCGGCGGCATAGCCACCCGGCCCCGCTCCCACCACCACCATCTCCGTCTGAATCGGATCCATACGAAACCTTTCCACGCCTCCTATTTCTTGAGTGCCAATTCCCCCTCGCTGAAATGCTCGATCGCTGCCACCAGATCCCGGATGCACCGGGCGGCGTCGGCCCCGTCGGCAACGCGATGGTCGTACGAAAGGCACAGCGGCATCACCATGCGCGGCTCGACCGCTCCGTTGATGATCACCGGCCGCAGCTTCCCGCGGCCGACCCCCAAAATCGCCGATTCCGGCTTCTTGATGATGGGGGTGAAATGCCCGCCGCCGATCCCTCCCTGGTTGGAGATCGCGAAGGTCCCCCCCTGCAGGTCGCCGGCCGTGATGGTGCGCGTGCGCGCCTTTTCGGCCATCTCCGCCAGCTCCTTCGCGAGATCCACGTAAGCTTTCTTATCGACGTCCCGGATCACAGGGGCCATCAGCCCGGCGTCGGTATCCACCGCCACGCTGATATGGATGTACTTTTTCGCCACGATCTCCTGCTTCGCTTCATCCAAGCTCACGTTGAATTTCGGATGTTTCTTCAGAAGATTGGCGACGATTTTCAGGAGGATGACCGTCAACGTGAGCACGGCCCCGGCTTTTTTATATGCCACTTCATGTTTCTTCCTCGCCGCCAGGAGAGCCGTGACGTCCGCCTCATCAAACTGAAACACATGCGGAATGGTGGTCCAGGACTCCGACATTTTCCTGGCAATCGTCCGCCGCAATGAGCTCAAGGGTTGCCGTTCCACCGGTCCCCACTTCGAAAAGTCAACCGCCTCCACCGAAGGGACCGCCCGGCCGGCGACCTGCAGACTCGCGGCGCCGGACTGGAGCGCCTGAAGATAGGCCCTGATATCCTCCGGGACAACGCGGCCGCCTCGGGCCGAACCGGGAACCAGCGACAGATCGATCCCGAACTCCCTGGCCATCTTCCTGACGGAAGGAGAGGCGGCCGGGCCAAGAGCGCTCTTGACCCCTGCTCCCGCTGCCGGAGGGACCGCCCGTTCGACCCGGACAGGCGCTTTCTCCGCCGCGGCAGCGGTTCCGAGGGAGGGGGCCCCTCCTTCCAGGGTCACGATGAGCTGACCTGACGAAATCTTATCCCCCACCTTGACGTGGATCTTCGAGACAACGCCGGCCGCCGGAGACGGGATGGGCGCCACCGCCTTTTCATTCTCCATCTCGATGAGGGGCTGGTCCTTCTCGACCCGGTCCCCCTCTCGGACGAAAATGCCGGCGACCTGGCCGCTCTCGGCCCCTTCCCCCAGTTTAGGCAGACGCACGTCCATCGTCAAACAAACTCCGGGCTCACCTTTTCCGGATCCACATCCAGATCCTTGATCGCCTTGGCGACGATCTTCCGGTCCACCGCCCCTCGCATGCAGAGTGCGTAGAGCACGGCGACCGCGGTGATCTGGGCATCCACTTCGAAAAAGCGCCTCAATGCGGGCCTCGTGTCGGACCGGCCGAATCCCTCCGTCCCCAAAGAGAAAAGCCCCCCGGGGACCCAGGGAGCGATCTGGTCGGCCACCAGTCTCATGTAGTCGGAAACCGCGATGAAGGGCCCCTCTTCTTCCTCCAGGACCGTTTCGACATACGACTTCTTCGGTTTAGCGGTGGGATGCAGCATGTTCCACCGCCTGGCCTTCAATGCGTCGCTGCGCAGATGCTTGTAGCTGGTGGCGCTCCAGACATCCGCCGAAACACCGTATTTCTCGGCCAGAATCTCCTGCGCCTTCAGCGCCTCCAACAGAATCGGCCCGCTGCCGAAGATCTGGGCTTTGACGACCCCCTTGGAGGAGGGCCCCTTGCGGAACTTGTACAGCCCCTTGAGAATCCCCTCCCGGACGCCGGCCGGCATTGCCGGCATCTCGTAATTCTCATTATAAAGAGTCAGATAATAGAAGAGATCCTCCCCTTGCGCGTACATCCGATTCATCCCATCCCGGATGATTTCGGTCACTTCGTACCCGAAAGCGGGGTCGTAGGCCATGAGAGTCGGGATGGAAGCGGCGGCAAGATGGCTGTGGCCGTCCTGGTGCTGCAGCCCCTCGCCGTTCAAGGTGGTCCTTCCGGCCGTGCCGGCCAGCAGGAACCCCTTGGCCCTGCTGTCGGCCGCCGCCCAGATGAGGTCCCCAACCCTCTGGAACCCGAACATCGCGTAGTAGATGTAAAAGGGGATCATGTGGATCCCCCGGGTCGCGTACGTCGTGCCGGCGGCGATAAAGGAACAGATCGATCCTGCCTCGGTGATCCCTTCCTCCAGAATCTGACCGTCCTTTGCCTCCTGATAAAAGAGCAGGGTCTCTTTGTCCACCGGGTCATACAACTGCCCCTTGGAGGAATAGATCCCGACCTGCCGGAAAAGGGCGTCCATCCCGAAGGTCCTGGCCTCATCCGGTATGATCGGCACGATCCGGGATCCGACCTCCGGATGGCGCAGCAGTTTGGTCAGCAGGGCCACGAACGCCATCGTGGTCGACATCTCCCGCCCTTCCGAACCGCCCCGGAAATCGTCATAGAATGAAGAATCCGGCACCTCCAGCGGTTTGACCTTCACCTTCCGTACAGGCAGGAATCCGCCGAGCTGCTTGCGCCTTTCCAGCAGATACTTCGTTTCGATGCTGTCGGCCGGGGGGCGGTAAAAGGGGGTATCGACGATCTCCTCATCGTTGATGGGGATATTGAAGCGGGTCCGGAACTCCCGCAGCTCCTTCTCGTTGAGCTTCTTATGCTGGTGGGTGACATTCCGGCCTTCCCCCGCCTCTCCCAGCCCATAGCCCTTGACCGTCTTGGCCAAGACCACAGTTGGAGATCCCCGGTGCTCCACCGCCGCCTTATAGGCGGCGTAGACCTTGCGCGGATCATGGCCTCCCCGGACCAGCCGGTGAATCTGTTCGTCGGTCAGGTGCTTGACCATCTCCAGGAGCTGCGGGTACTTCCCGAAGAAATGTTTTCGGATATAGCCGGTGCCGCGCTCCACGGAATATTTCTGATAATCGCCATCAACCGCCTCCTCCATCCGTTTTCGCAGGTAGCCGTGCGTATCCGCTTTCAGCAAAGGATCCCAGTCTCTTCCCCAGATCACCTTGATAACGTTCCAGCCGGCTCCGCGAAAAACCGCCTCCAGCTCCTGGATGATCTTGCCGTTGCCCCGGACCGGCCCATCCAGACGCTGGAGGTTGCAGTTCACCACCCAGATCAGGTTGTCCAGATGTTCCCGACCAGCCAGGGTGAGGGCCCCCAGACTCTCCGGCTCATCCATCTCACCGTCGCCGGCAAAACACCAGACCTTCGGCTCTGGGCCGTTCAGAAACCCGCGGGCCCTCAAATACCGGTTGAAGCGGGCCTGGTAAATCGACATGATGGGGGCCAACCCCATGGAGACGGAGGGGAACTGCCAAAAATCAGGCATGAGATACGGGTGCGGATAAGAGGAGAGTCCGCCGCCTTCTGCCAGCTCCTGCCGGAAGTTGTGCAGGTGCTTGGCGTCCAGCCGCCTTTCCAAAAACGCCCTGGCGTAGTTGCCGGGCGATGCGTGTCCCTGGAAATAGACCAGATCCGCAGGGCGGTCTCCATCGCCCCCGTAAAAGAAATGATTGAACCCGACCTCATAAAGGGTTGCTGCCGAGGCGAAGGTGGAGATATGTCCGCCGATGCCGTTGTGAATCCGGTTCGCCTTGACGACCATCGCCATGGCGTTCCACCGGACATAACTCTTGATCCTGCGCTCGATGTCCTGGTCCCCTGGAAAAGGGGCCTCCTGCTCGACAGGAATAGTGTTCACGTAGGGGGTGTTCAAAACGGAGGGAACATACGCCGGCCCCGAGCTGGGCGACACGGGAGCAAACGATTGTCCTGTCTCTGAACCCATTAGATCCCTTTCCTCCACGCTATAATATCCGCGTGAACTATATCGACCTCACCCTGCCGACCCCGGAAGAGAACCTGGCCCTCGACGAATATCTGCTTGACTCGGCCGAAGCCGGCCGGACAGGCGAAATCTTAAGGTTCTGGGAACCTTCCGGCACCTTCGTAGTCCTCGGCTATTCCCGCCGGCTCGCATCCGACGTCCACGTCGACGCCTGCCGGCGGGACAACGTGCCGATCCTCCGGCGCTTCAGCGGCGGAGGGACAGTCCTACAAGGCCCCGGCTGCCTGAACTTCACCCTCGTCCTTAAGACCGAGGAGCCATCGCCATTTCAAAACATCACACAGACAAACCGGATCGTCATGGAACGTCACCGCTGGGCGTTGCAGCGGCTGATCGCAGATCCGGTCCGGGTCCAGGGAATCACCGACCTGACCCTGGGACCCCTTAAGTTTTCCGGCAACGCGCAGCGCCGCGGCCGGCGGCACACCCTGTTTCACGGCAGCTTCCTCCACCGGTTCGACATCGCCGCCGTGGAAAGATACCTCTGCCTGCCTGACAAACAGCCGGCCTACCGCAGGAACCGGCCTCACGCGACCTTCCTGACCAACCTGCCGCTTTCAGCCCGCCAAATCAAACAAGCCCTGCGCCTCTGCTGGAAAGCCGAGGAACAGCTGCGGCCGAAACTCAATGGCCGGCTCGCTCCATTGGCAACCCGCCACCGGACAAGCGGTTGGATCAACAGATTTTAGCATGACGACACGCGGCCCCGCACTTTTTATCCATGGAGGAGCTGGCATGCACGCCTCCCCCGACCGCCAGCAGATTATCCGCCGGCGGCTCCAGGAGGCCTTGGGAAAAGGGTTCGCCCACCTCATGAAAAGGGGGGCCTTGGAGGCGGTGATTGTCGCCGTCCGCCTGCTGGAAGATGACCCGCTTTTCAACGCCGGGACCGGCTCTTCCCTCCAGGAAGACGCCAAAGTCCGGATGAGCGCCTCCGTGATGGACGGCTCCACGCGCCGCTTCGCCGGCGTGATCAACATCGAAAGGGTGAGAAACCCGGTCCTGGTGGCCCGCGCCCTCCTAAAAAAAGAGGACAGGATCCTGGCCGGGATCCACGCCGAAAGATTCGCCAGACGGACCGGATTCAAACCCTGGAACCCGGTGACGGAAGAGCGACTTCGAATGCTGCGCGAGAAACTCAGACAACCCCACGGGACCGTCGGAGCGGTGGCGGTGGATCGCCGGGGCCGACTGGCCGCCGCAACCTCCACCGGCGGGAAAATGGCTTCCTCGGCCGGGCGGGTCAGCGACAGCGCCCTGCCCGCCGGCAACTACGCCACCGAACTGGCCGCCATCTCCTGCACCGGCCTGGGAGAGGATATCGTGGATGAGGCGGTCGCCGTCAGGATCGCGCAAAAAACCGCGGACCGGACCGCCCTGTCCAAAGCGTTTGCAGCCGTTTTCAAGGAATTGATGGAGAGAAAAAGGAAACTCGGGGCGATCGGCGTCGACCGTTTAGGCCGCCTTGCCTGGAGCAGCACATTGCCCTGCCTTTACGCGGCCGGCAGGAGTTCCGGCCGCCTCATCGAAACTTTTTGAGGGGCGGGTTCTTCTTATCCTTTTCGGAAACGAGATACGCCATTCCGACATCGGGCCACCGGATCCCTACCTCCGGGTCGTTCCACAAAAGCCCCTGTTCCAGCGCCGGATCGTAAAGGGCCGAGACCTTGTACAGCACATCCGCCTCATCCGACAGAACCAGGAAACCGTGGGCAAATCCCGGCGGCAGGTACAGAAGCTGCCTGCTGGCGGCGGTCAATCGCTGACCGATCCACCGGCCGAAACTGGAGGAGCCGGGACGGACATCCACCGCCGCGTCAAAAATCTCCCCCCGCACCACCCGGATCAGTTTCGCCTGGGCCTTCGGCTCCACCTGCCAATGGAGCCCGCGCAGGACCCCCTTGACCGAAAAACTCTCGTTATCCTGGACAAACTCCTCCCGGATTCCATTGGCGGCGTAGAGATCCTTCCTGTACCACTCCCAGAAGGCGCCCCGGGGATCCTCGTGCACCTGCGGCTCAACCAGAATCGGGCCCGGAATGGCAAAGTGGGTGAACTTCATGGAAGCGACGAGCTCGGCCGGTTACCTGGCAAAGAGAATTTTCCTCTCGGATAGAAGCTGGAAAACCTTCTCGGCGTTTTTGCCGGCAGGAAGTTTGGGATCCAGATCGAGGTCGATCACCGCCCGTTTGAAATTGTTCTTCCCGACATTCACGATCAGAACGGTCCCCCGTGCGGTTACCTCCTGCAGCTCTTCCAATTCGGCGTCGTTCACACCGCTGGCGGTCGCCACCACAATCAGGCCCGCATCCATGAACAGGTGTGCTACTTCCCCCATCCGCCGGACATGCTCATGCCGCTCCAGTCGGTGCAGCTCCACATCGGAATTCAACCCCCGCAGAAGGTTGCCCATCCCAAGAAAATAGGTCTTCGCCCCCTGGGAAAAAAGGATTTTTTCCAGCTCCTTGGCGATCGTCCGCTTGTCCATGCCCACCGGGCCGGTCAGCAAAACCAGGGCCGCCCGATGGCCGTAGCTCTTGACCCGCTCTTCGGGCTCCACAATGCTGAAATCCCATTTCTGCTCCCTCTGGGCGATCGACCGGCGCAGATCGGCATGGTCGTCGTCCAGCATCTGCCGAATGATGCCGCCGCCGGCGATATCATACTCGTCCACGATGACAAACCGGCCCGTGGCCTCCAGCTCGGAGGTCAGGTCGAACGCCACCGGTGCGGAGGTGTGCAGTACGCATTGGGCCACTTCATGCCGGACGATCTCCTTCTTGCTGGCCTGGCGCAGGCTGGAGGCGTCGATCACCCGCTCGATCGTCTTCAGCCGGACCGGCACCTGGGCGGTGGCGATCTTCAGCTTATACAGGCGGTTGAGCACCATCGGGCGCTTGCCCATCCAAAAAAGCTCCACCTTCATCAAGGAGCTGACCTTCGGCAGCGGTTCGGCCGCCTTGCACATGATGTCGCCCCGGTTGACATAAATCTGCTCCGTCAGGGTCAATCCGGTGGAGTGCCCGGCAGACACCGTTCTTTGAGAGGGCCTGTTGAACCCCTCGATCGACTTGATCACCGACCGTTTGTTGGAGGGCAGAAAGACCACCTCGTCGCCCACCGAAATGGTCCCGGACTCCACCCGTCCCGCAACGATCCGGCGGGTATCCTCCATCTCGGTGAACTTGTAGACCCCCTGGACCGGCATCCGAAACGGCTTGTTTTCGATGGTCGGCGCCATTTCGAAAGAATCCAGCACCTCCAGGACCGATGATCCCCGGAACCAGGGCATCCGGGCGGAACGTCCGGTCAGGTTCTCACCTTCGCGGGCCGCCACCGGGATGAAGCTTTTCGCCTTCATACCGATCTCCTCCAGGAAAGCGCTGTACGATTTTTCGATCTTCTCGAAGACCTCCCGCCGGTATCCCGCCAAGTCCATCTTGTTGACGCAGACAGCCACCTGGCGGATCCCCAGCATCGAAAGGAGGTACCCGTGCCGCTTAGAATTCTCCTGGATCCCTTCTTGGGCGTCGATCACCAGCAGGGCCGCTTCGGCCCGGGCGGCGCCGGAAACCATGTTCTTCAGGAACTCGATGTGGCCGGGAGCGTCGATGATAATGTACTGCCTCTTGGCGCTCTTGAAAAAGATCCGGGCGGTATCGATGGTGATCCCCTGTTGCTGCTCATCCTTCAGCGCGTCCAGAAGGAAAGCGTACTCGAACGGTTTGGAGTTGCGTCGGCATTCTTCCCGGACAAATTCCAGCTTTCCTTTCGGCAGCGAGTGGGTGTCCGCCAAAAGCCGGCCGATCAGGGTGCTTTTGCCGTGGTCGACATGCCCCACAATCACGATGTTCATCTTCTGCTCCGCGGCCATCACATGTACCCTTCCCGTCGCAGCGTTTCCAGGCCCCCTCCGTCTTCCGCGTCCTGGGCCCGTCCCGAACGCTCCGCGATGTCACGGAACTTGCCTGTCTTCAGCTCCTCGATGATCTCTTTGACGTTTTTCGCGGTTGATTTGACCGGGAAGGTGCAGGGATAGCATCCCAGGGAGCGGTAGCGCTCCCCGGTGCCCCGGTCGAAATAGAGCGGGACCACCGGAATCTTCTCCTGGTCGATGTATTCCCAGATATCCAGCTCGGTCCAGTCCAACAGCGGATGCACCCGGATGTGCGTCCCGGGGGCGAAATCGGTCTTGAACTGGTTCCATAGTTCAGGCGGCTGGTCCCCGACGGCCCAGTTGCTTTCTCTGTCCCTGGGGGAAAAATAACGCTCTTTGGAGCGGCTGCCCTCCTCGTCCGCCCGGACCCCGACGATGACCCCTGTGTACGGCTCAGTGTTTTTGTCCAGGACGTATTCTCCGGTGGCGTGGTCCAGCCGGTAGCGGGGCCACGCGCCGGAGAGGGTGTTGGCCAACGCTTCTGTTTTGAGGGTCCGGCAGCACTCGACGCGCGTGAGCTTGCCGTCCGGAAAAGTCCTTTTCTCCGCCAGCGCCTGGTCGTTGCGGCCGTAGACCATGTTCAGTTTCCATTCCCGGGCCAGACGGTCCCTGTACTCGATCATTTGGGGAATCTTGAAGCTCGTGTCGATGTGGACGAGTGGAAACGGCACATGGCCGAAGAAGGCCTTTCGGGCCAGCCACAAAAGAACCGTGCTGTCCTTGCCGATCGACCAGAGCATCGCCAGGTTCTTGAACTGGCTGTAGGCCTCCCGGAAGATATAGACCGATTGGCTCTCTAATTTCTCTAACTGTTTCATTTTTAATGAGTTTGGTGCCTGGTTTTCCCGATAAAAAGAGGGACGATCCAATCCTTTCGGACCGTCCCTGTCTATTATAAACCCAAACCGGTTAAAAGGGTGGCGGTTTCAAAACCGGGTGCTAGGTGTCGTCGCTGTAGATCACCCGGTCCAACTCCTCCTGGGTGGTGATGCCGGCCTTGACCTTGGCCACGCCGTCCTCATGCAGGGTCCTCATCCCGTGTTCCTTGGCCAGCTTCCTCAACTCGTCGGCGGTCGGCCGCCGGGTGATCAGCTTGCGCATCTCCTCATCGATAAAGAGGCATTCGAAGATCCCTATCCGTCCTTTCAGCCCCAGTCCCAGGCAGGTCATGCAGCGCCGGCCGCTGCACTCCCTGCAGACGGTTCGGACAAGCCGCTGGGCGACGACGCATGACAAACTGGAGGCCACCAGGTACGGCTCGATTCCCATATCCATGAGGCGAGTCACCGTGGCGGCCGCGTCGTTGGTGTGGATGGTGGAAAAAACCAGGTGGCCGGTCAGCGCCATCCGGACCGCCGCCTCGGCCGTTTCGCCGTCGCGGATCTCCCCCACCATCAGGATATTCGGATCATGGCGCAGAACCGACCGCAGGAGCCGGCCGAAAGAGAGCTCGATGTTGGGCTGGACCTGCATCTGGATCACGCCGGCCAAGGTGTATTCGATCGGGTCCTCCACCGTCACAATCTTCTTGGTGGAATCATTCAACCGGTCCAGGCAAGCGTAAAGGGTGGTCGTTTTCCCGGAACCGGTCGGGCCGGTCACAAGCACCAGGCCGGTGTGCCGCTCCAGGATCTTCAGGAAGGTCTGGTAGGTTTTGCTGTCCAGGCCGATCTTGTCCAGCCCCAGGCGGACGTCGGTATGGAGGACCCGGATCGCCACGCTCTCGCCATACTGCGAGGGGAGCACCGAGATCCTCGTGTCGTACTCCACGCCTCCCACCTTGAAGGTGGTCCGCCCGTCCTGCGGGACCCTTTTCTCAGCGATATCCAGGTTACAAAGAATCTTGACCCTGGAAACCGCCGCCGGGTATTGGGTCGCCAGGATCGGCGGGGCGCCGATCTCATGGAGAATGCCGTCGATCCGTATCCGGACCATCACGCCGGAGGCGGTCGGCTCCAGATGCAAATCGGTGGCCCCCTCCTTGATGGCCCGCTCGACCAGGTATTGGAGAGCGTCGGTGATGGAGTTGATGCTGGGAGGGGCGGTGTCCTTTCCCAAAGAGAAGGTGACATCGATCTTATTCAGCTGCTGGCAGAGAATCGGCAGGATCTGCTCCTCTTTGGCCATCCCCAGCTCCACAAGGGTCACCCCCAAAGGAGCCGGCATCTGGCGCTGGGCCTCCAAAGCCACCTTCAGGTCCTGGGCCGAGATGACGCCCAACTCCACCAGCATCTCGCCTAAGTGTTTCTTCTCAGCCATTTTTCTATCTTATATGGATACAACCTGTTAGATACCTGCCCTTATCCTCAAGCTTACCTGATGGAAGAGGGAAAACGGGGAAAAATGAGCTAGTCGTATTTCTCAAAGGAGATCTGCTCTGTGCGGAACCCCTGCTTCAAGCAGACCTCCTGAACCGCCTGGATCATGTCGTTCAGACCGCAGATGTAGACCCTTTTGCCGGCGGGATCCGGAAAGAACTTTTCGATCTTCGTCTGGACGTAGCCGACCTCTCCGGGCCATTGGGCGCTGGGCCGGCTGATGGTAGGGATATAGATGAAGTTGGGGTAATCTCTCGACAGGGCGACCCATTCTTTGTGGTACGGGATCATCTTGTCGTAGCGGGATCCGAAAAGGAGCCATACCCATTTGTTGAAACCGGCCGGCAGCAGATGCCGAATCATGCTCCGGAAGGGGGCGATCCCCGTGCCTGTGGCGACGAAAACGATGTCGAAATCGATCTGTTCCGGGAGCACGAATTTGCCGAACGGCCCGTGGACACGGAAGCGGTCCCCTTCCTTCAACGACCAGAACCAGTTGGTGACTACCCCTCCCTCCACCAGCTTGATGATCAGCTCCACGTGGTCCTTTTCTTCCGGAGGGGAGGCGATGGAGTAGGCGCGTCGGATCAGCTTCCCGTCCTTCGGGCAGAGAACCGCCACGAACTGCCCCGCGGTGAAATGGATCCGTGTTCCCGGGTCGAAAGTCAGCTCAAAATGCCTGGTCTCGTTCCCAAGGTCAATAATCCGGCGCAGCGTCACATCGAAATATTCCGGCGTCATGATCTGTGGATCGCTTTCTTCACCGATTCGGCCTCCACAAAGATCTTGTAAACCTCCGGGACCGCTTCATGGATGCGCCGCTCGATGTGATCGATGGCCGTCTCGATCTCATCGGTGGTCAGCCCGTCCCTGAACTGTAGGTCCAGGTTCACGAGAATCTGCTCCGGACCCAGATGCATCGTCAGCAGGTCGAGAACCCCTTCCACTTCCGGAATGCAAGCGATCGCTTGCTTTATTTTACCAATATGTTCTTTCGACGCGCTTTCGCCGATCAGCAGACTCTTCGTTTCGACGGCGATAAACCAGGAGATCATCAACAGCAGGAAACCAATCAGAATGGATGCAGCGCCGTCGAGCATCCAGCTCTTCGTGAACTGTGCCCAAGCGATGCCGGCGGCCGCTATCAGCACGCCGATGACCGCCGCGGCGTCTTCCAGAAAGACAGTCACCACGCTGACCATCTTAGACTCTTTCAGCAGTTTGAAGACCGATCTGCCCCGCTGTCCCGCCCTGTGCAGCTCCTGCCAGGCGATCACCCAGGCGGCGCCGTCCAAGACAAAAGCGCCGGCGAGGATCGCATAGTTCAGATCAAACCGTTCCAGGGGATGGGGAGAGACGACCTGCTGAAACCCGCGGATAAAGGAAAAGACAGCCCCGATCGAAAAGATGACGACCGACACGACGAATGGCCAGAAAAACCGCTCCTTCCCGTACCCGAAAGGATGCGCTTCGTCCGGAGGACGTGAGGCCCTCGAATGGCCGACCAGCAGGAGAACTTGGTTCACGCTGTCCGCCAGGGAGTGCAGGGCCTCGGCGAACATGGCGGCAGAACCGGAGAGGCCGGCGGCGATGAACTTGGTGACGGCGACGACGACGTCGGCGACCAACGCCGACAGGATGACCCGAAGCGCCTTCGGTTTTCCCGCCCGCGTCATCCCGGCAGGCCCACCCACTCATCGATTTTGTTCAGCAGAGCCGTCAACGATTCCACGATGGGCTTATTATAACGGCTCGGTGAAAATTATGCGAACCGTCTCAAGGCTGCTCGTCTCCTTGAGGACCTGCGCGCAAGCGTTCCCGTAAGGTCAGGTGGCTCGGAGACTTCTCTCACCAGCCGGCAGGTCCCCCTTCAGAGAACAAAACGCCTGATAACCGTCAAAAGCTCATCGACGGAAAAAGGCTTCAACAGATAATCGGTCACACTAAGCCCCTGCGCTTTAAAAACCGATTCGGTTCCTCCTTTGGCGGTCAACATCACAACCGGGATGGTCGAGGTCCCAGCCTCCCGGGTCAGCCGCCGCAATACTTCAAAACCGTCCATTCCAGGCATCATGATATCCAGCAAAATGAGGGTTGGCTTCACCCGGCGCGCTTTTTCCAAACCGGCGAGCCCGTCAAAAGCGGTTTCAACCTGGTGCCCTTCGTTCTCCAGAACGACCTTCACCTGCTCCAGAAAGTCGGGCTCATCATCTATGGCCAGAATCGTCGCCATTAGCACCTCCGGCCGCGCCAGCGAGCATCAGCGGCACAACAGCACGGACCATGAAGCTATTCTATTCCAATTCCGCCGCCGATTCCTAGGAATCCCGCAGCCCGGCCTCCCGTTGGGCGCGAATCCGCAGCTTCTCATCGGCCACCTTCTTTCGGATCCGCAGGGACTTGGGGGTCAGCTCCAACAGCTCATCCGGCCCCAGATATTCTAGTGCATACTCCAAGGTCAGCTCGCGGGGAGGCACCAACATCACCGTCGTTTCGGCAGTGGAGGCCCTGACATTCGTCAGCTTCTTCTGCTTGCAGATGTTGATCCCCAAGTCCTTATCCCGGCTGGCCTGCCCCACCACCATCCCCTCGTAAACCGGAACGCCGGGACCGATGAACAGCTCGCCCCTTTCCTGGGCGGTGGTGATCGCGTAGGAGCTGCTGACGCCGTCGTCCGTGGCCACCAGGGAACCGTGCGGCTCGGACGGGGGCAGGTCGGCGACCACCGGGCGGTAAGAATCAAAGAGATGGTGGATCACGGCTGTCCCCCTGGTCTTCTTGGTCAGAAGATTTTTCAGTCCCAGCAGGCCGCGGGTGGTGATCAGATACTCGAAGTGGACTTCGCCCGTAGGGGCCTGGCCCATCCCCTTCAAATCCCCGCGGCGCCTGCCCACCTCTTCGATGACCGTCCCTTGATATTCCGCCGGCACATCGATGGAAAGGAACTCATACGGCTCGCAGGTTTTCCCATCGATCTCCTTGTAAACCACCTCCGGCTTCGAAACCTCCAGCTCAAAACCTTCCCGGCGCATTGTTTCGATCAGGATCGCCAGGTGCAGCTCCCCGCGCCCCGACACCAGGAAGGTATCCGGACTCTCGGTGTCGGCGACGCGCAGGGCGACGTTGGTTTCCAGCTCCTTCTGCAGGCGCTCCCTCAAGGCACGGGATGTCACATACTTGCCTTCCCTGCCCGAGAAGGGGCTCTTGTTCACGGAAAAGGACATCCGCAGCGTCGGCTCCTCGATCACCACCGCCGGCAGAGGCCTGGGATCATCGGGATCGGTGATGGTGTCGCCGATCCCGATCTCCTCGAAGCCGGCCACCGCCACGATCTCCCCGGAATCGGCCGATTCGATCTCCATCCGCTCCAACCCCTTGTAAGCCAGCAGGGCCGTAACCGTGCCGGTCAGGCGGCTGCCGCCGGCCGCTACCCTCATGACCGTCTGTCCCTTGCGGATTGAACCGGCCTGGATCTTGCCAATGCCCATCTTTCCCTTGAAAGAATCGTAAGCCAAAGCCAGGACCAGCAGCTGCAGGGGTTCATTCGGCAGGACCGCCGGCGGGGGGATCCGTTTAAAGATGACGTCGAACAAGGGGGCAATGTCATGCCCGGGGTGCTTCAGGTCGAGGGTCGCCGTCCCCTGGATGGCGGAGGTATAGACGACGGGAAAATCCAGCTGGCCGTCCGAGGCGTTGAGCTCCACGAACAGGTCGAACGTCCGGTTGATCACGTCGTCGATCTGCGAATCATGGCGGTCGATCTTGTTGACGACCACGATCACCGGCATGCCCAGCTCGATCGCCTTGCGCAGGACAAACTTTGTCTGCGGCATCGGCCCCTCCTTCGCGTCAACCAGCAGGAGGGCCCCGTCCACCATCCGGAGTGTCCGCTCCACCTCCCCCCCGAAATCGGCGTGGCCCGGGGTGTCCACCAGATTGATCTTCAGGTCCCCGTAAAACAAACTGGCGTTCTTCGCCCGGATCGTGATCCCCTTCTCCCGCTCCAGATCCATCGAATCCATGATGAGCTCACCTTCGGAGAGGTCCTTGCGGACCGCCTTGGTATAACGCAGCATCGCGTCAACCAGGGTGGTCTTACCGTGGTCCACGTGGGCGATAATCGCTATGTTGCGAAGTTTTTGCGCCATGTTTTAAAAACAATCCCACCGGCTCTTCACCGGTGGGATCGCTGTCTTTCTCTTCAGTTGTGTCCGGCGCCCCTGCGGGAGAGCGCCTCAATCCCTCTCTTAACGGCCGCTCTGCTTGCGCTTTGAAAAGCAATCCCTGCAGTAGACAGGGCGATTCTCGCTGGGTTTGAACGGAACCTCGCACTCCTTCTGGCAGTCCGCACAGGTCGCCTTGAACATTTCCCGCGGTCCCCTGTTGAACCCGCCGCCGAATCTGCCGCCCTCACCACCTTGACCAAAACCCATTGAATTCCTCCTCTGCTCGCCATCAGGACCGGCAGGCACATCATCGCCAGCGACAGCGGACACCGTTAAAAGCAATCAACTCCCTAGCCGATGGGGCTATCTTACCACAATCTTCCCGATATTTCGGGGTTACCGTTCTTTCTTGTCGGGAGAAACCGGCACCGCCTTGATGATCCTGGCCAGATAATGAGTCCCCTCCTTCGCCTTGCCGAAAACCTCATAATCCAGGATGTACGGTTCTGAGAACGTCCCTTCTTCCTTGATCCTCTCCCTGACCCTGGCCAGATCGAACACCTCCAGGTTGGTCGAACGAATCCAGCCGCTCTCCGGATAAAACCCTTCGGAGGAGTGCGGGTAAAAATAGGCGTAGACGTTCCCTCCCTCTTCTTCTTTAAACCGCACGATCATCTTTTCCCCCTCATGAATCCCCAAAGAGCTGAAATCCTCCTCCGCGGCGCAGAACACCGCCGGCGGCATGAGGACGGCCGCCGCCATGATACCCGCATACAGTTTCCAAACGTTCTTCATCAATCCGTTCTCCTTTATTTTATTTCCCGTCCCTTGGCGGCATCGCCGCGCAGGACCATCAGGGTGCTGCTCAACTTCGCGATAAGCCGGTCATCCTTGTCTTTCACCTCGCACTCGACCAAGCCGACCGTCCTGCCCCGTGAAACAACCCAGGCCAAGGCGGTCAGCACGGTGTCCCAAACCGGCCTTAAATAGTTGCACTTCAACTCCACCGTAACGTAGCTCTCCTCCTCCTCGCAGGTGGTGGCAAAGGCGGTGCCCATCGCCGCGTCGGCCAAGTCGCAGATAATCCCTCCGTGCAGGGTGCCGATCGGGTTGGCGTAGCGCTTATCGACCGGCATCTGCATCGTCACCCGGCCCTCACCCACCTGCGTGATCCGCATGTCCAGCAGCTTCGCAACCGGCGGCGCCGGAAGCTCGCCCCTCTGAATCGCGCGGATCCGCTCAATCAGTTTAGACATCGATACTCCTCATGAATCACCGAACCGGTGTATCGTTTCACTGCCAGCCGGAGAGATAATTCTGCCACTCGGCCCGGAAAGAGTCCCAGCCGGCCACCCCCTCTTCGACGGCGGCGATCTCCCCCCGCCGGGCTTCCACCTCGGCCTGAAGGGAGGCCAGGGTCTCGGTCAGCCCGTTCATCCGGTTTGCCAGATCGGTCAGGGCGGTCCCGACCCGGTCGATTGATGGATCCCACACCGCCAGTTCCCGCATCCCTTCCAGGGCGACGGCCTGACCGGTCGTCTCCTGCTGGATCAGCTGCAACTGCTGCAGGGAATCGCTGACAAGCCGTTCCGCCGTCCGGACAAACTGCTGAAGTCCCCGGACCGCCGCACCGTGCTGCTGAAGCTGAACCTCCCACTCGCCGGCCTTCGCCTCATGACGCGCGAGGTCGGCGGTGAGATAGCCGGCGGAATACGAATCGCCGGCCTGCTGGTACTTGTCGATCAGTCCCCGGAACCTCTCCAGATAATCCTGCCGGACCTGGGGCATGCGCCTGATCAGATCATCCAGCCGGCCCTCAAGTTGGGACAGGTCCAGGCGCATCCGGGAAAGCCCGTTACGCAGATCCCGCAAAGGCATCTCCACCCCTTCCGCCTGCTGTCGCAAAGCCGCGATCCAATCACCGTATCCCTGCAGCTGCTGCGCGATCGCGGCCAGCATGTTCGGGTCAGGGCCCTCCGGTTCTGGCACCAACTCCTCCTGCGCCGCGGGAATCGCCTCCTGCGTTTCCTCAACCGGCGCCGGCTCCGTCTGCTCCGAAACCGCCGCCTCGTCCAGCGACTGGTCCGCAACGGTCCCCTGCTCGGTAACCACAACCGGCTCGGGAATCCCGGGAAACGGCATCTTCCCCGGTGGAGAAACCGCGCGATCCAGCATCAGAAGGAATGCGGCCGCCGCCAGGGCGAAAATCAGGAGGAAGCGCGCCCATCCCGGCAAACGCCATTTCCTGAAAGAGACGACGCGATAAATCCGGACCGGCTCCTCCATCCCCCTGAACGTTCTGGAGCCAAGCTTATCGGTCCAGACCTCCGATCTGTTCATGGAGAGATAGGTCGCCTCGGTGAGGTAGATCTCGTTGGGTTTCGTCATCTCCAGCAGTCGGGCCGCGACGTTCACCGCCTGCCCGTACACATCCCCCCGCTCAACAGCGACCTCCCCCGTGTTGACGGCCGCGCGAACCTCGATCCGCTGACCCGCGGCCGACCCCGCGTTGCGTTCCCGGAGCATTCTCTGCAGCGAGACGCACGCCAGCACCGCGTCGGTGGGACTCTCGAAGGTCAGAAGGAACCCATCGCCCATGGCCTTCACCAGCGCGCCGCGGTGCCGCGCCAGCGGTTCCCGCAGCAGGTCCCGAAGCGTCTGGACAAGGTCCATCATCTCCGTGCGGGTCTGGCGGCTCGTACGGCTCGTAAACCCCTTCATATCGATGAAGACGATTGTCAGGCTGCGGTGTTCCACGGGATTCCTCGCCATCATTTTAAACCATGGAGCCACTTTCACAAGCTCCGTTACTTTTCAGGTCGGGGTTGATTACTTACTTCTCATCCTGTATACTTCACATGATGAAATATATGGCATGCAAATAAATGGATACCCCATGCCGAAAGTAACGCTGGAAGAGTTCGCCGCGTGGTGGACGGAGAAGATTGCGATCCTGGCCAGGGCCCTCATGCGGCACGAGAGCAACGTGCTGTCGCGGGGGGACATCACCCTTCCCCAGTTCTGGGCGCTGGAGTGCCTGAAAAGACGCGGCTCCTGCCAGATGAACGAGCTGGCCAAGGGGCTCAACATGACTTTTCCCGCCGCAACCGGCCTGGTGAACCGGCTCGTCAAGAACGGTCTGGTCAGACGGTCCCGCAGCGAAGAGGACCGGCGCGCGGTCCACGTGACCATCACGCCGAAGGGGCGCGACATCATCGATGAAGTCTACAAACAGCGCCGGAAAAGCGTTCGGAAGCTGTTCAAACCGCTGACCGATTCTGAACGTTCCCAGTATATGGATATCGTCAACAAGCTCGTGGACGGCTTGTCCCGGCCGACCCCGAACACATAAGGAAAAATCGCCATGCATATCCGTCCGGACAATGGATCCCTTTTCGCTCTGGCCGCGATACCCCTGCTCTGGCTTGCAGGCGGCTGCGGCAAAGCTGGAGGTCCGCCATCCGGCGGGATGCCCGTGCAGGTGGTCGGCTTCAAGGCCGAAATCCGTCCCATCCAGGACACCATCTCGTTGACCGGATCCCTCGAAGCCAATGAGTGGGTGGAGATCAAATCGCAGATCGAGGGCGTGATCGAGGAGATTCTTTTCGAAGAGGGCCAAACGGTGAAGGAGGGCCAGCTGCTGCTGCGGATCGACCGGCGGAAACTGGAAGCCCAGCTGGCCGAAGCGCAGGCCAACCTGAAGCTGACTGACTCGAACCGACGCCGCTATGAGGCCCTCTCGCAAACGCGGGCTGTTTCCAAACAGGAGGTCGATCAGGCCGTCGCCGCCTTTGAAGCGGCCCAGGCAACCGTTTCCCTGCTGAAGGCCCGTCTGGAGGACGCCGACATCGCCGCGCCGTTCGACGGCGTGACCGGGGCCCGCCTGGTCAGCCCCGGCCAGTTTATCGCCGCGGGGACCCCGCTGACCACCCTCCTGCATCCCGACCCGATGAAAGCGGAGTTCAGGGTGCCGGAACGGCATCTCTCCCGGCTGCAGGAGGGGCAGGAGGTGGAAGTCGCGGTGGCGGCTTACCCGGATGAACGATTCACCGGAACGGTTTATTTCATCGATCCTCAAATCGATGAAGCGACCCGGACCGCGCTGGTCAAGGCCCGGGTCCCCAACCCCGAAGGGAAACTGCGCCGCGGCATGTTCGTGAACCTCAACCTGATCCTCCAGGTCCGGGAGAAGGCGGTCGTCATCCCTGAAATCGCCTTGACGCTCCAGGGGGATGCTGCCTCCGTGTTCGTCGTGGATGAAACCTCCTCCGCACAGATTCGCCAGGTCCAAACCGGCGCGCGGCTGGCCGACGCGGTGGAGATCCTCTCCGGTGTCTCGGAAGGGGAAACCGTCGTGATCGAAGGGACGCAGAAAGTCCGGCCCGGCGGCAAGGTGCAGGTCCGGTACGAGGAGAAGGCCAGCCCATGAGGTCTCCGCGTTATGCTTCTGCCTGAAGTCAGTATCCGGCGCCCGGTCCTGGCCACGGTGATGAGTCTGGGGCTCATCCTCTTCGGCGCGGTCGGTTTGTCCCGTCTGCCGGTCCGGGAACTCCCCGACGTAGACCCGCCGATCGTCACGGTCACCACCGTCTATCCCGGCTCAAGCGCCGCCGTCATCGAGGCCCAGGTGACCGAACGGCTCGAGGAGGCACTCACCAGCATCGAGGGAATCAAGACCCTTTCGAGCGAAAGCCGCGAGCAGGTCAGCAACATCACGGTCGAGTTCGACCTCTCCCGCGATGTCGACCTGGCCGCGCAGGACGTGCGGGACAGAGTTTCCCGCGTCCGGGGCCGGCTGCCGGAGGATGTCGAGGAACCGGTCGTCGCCAAACAGGACGCCGACGCCCGCCCGTCGATGTGGATCGCGCTCTTCAGCGACCGGTTCAGCACGCTTGAGCTGACCTCGATCGCTGAAAACCAGATCAAAGACCGGCTCCAGACGGTGCCTGGGGTCAGCTCAATCCTGCTGGGGGGCTCCAAACGGTTCGCCATCCGGCTGTGGCTTGACTCCGAGAAGATGGCGGCCCGGGGGGTGACCGTACTCGACGTTCAGAACGCCCTGCGTCAGCAGAGCGTCGAGCTGCCCAGCGGCCGGATCGAGAACCGGCAAAGAGAGCTCTCGATCGAGATGCGGGGTCAGATGAAAACGCCGGAGGAATACGACAACCTCGTAATCAAACGGGACGGCTCAACGCTCGTCACGCTGAAAGACATCGGGCGCGCGGCCGTCGGCGTCGAAGACGAGCATTCGGAAGCCAGGTTCAACTCCCGTCCGGCCGTCGGCGTCGGCGTGATCAAGCAGTCGAAGGCCAACGCGGTCGCCGTCGCCAAAGCGGTAAAGAAGGAGCTTCAGCGGATCAAGCCGCTGCTGCCCGAGGGGATCGAAACGTCGATTCCTTACGACGAATCGGTTTACGTCGAAAAAGCGATCTCCGAGGTCTGGGAAACGCTGTGGATGTCGTTCGTGCTGGTCGTCATATCGATCTACGTATTCCTTTACAACTTCCGGGCCACGCTGGTGCCCAGCATCACGATCCCCGTTTCGGTCGTGGCCACATTCGGCGTGCTCTATTTCTTCGGCTACTCGATCAACATCATCACCATGCTTTCGCTGGTCCTGGCGCTCGGCGAGGTGGTGGACGACACGATCGTCGTCGTCGAGAACATTCACCGTCACATCGATGAAGGGATGCCCCCGTTCGAGGCGGCGCGCAAAGGCATGCGGGAAATCACGTTCGCGGTGATCGCCACAACGCTGGCGCTCGTCGCGATCTTCCTGCCGATGGCATTCCAGACGACCACGACCGGCCGCTTGTTCGTCGAGTTCGCCGTGACGATCTCCGTCTCCGTGCTCGTTTCTGCATTCGTCTCGCTCACGCTGTCTCCGATGATCTGCGCCCGCGCGCTGCGGCCGAATCCCGGACATGTCGGATCGGGGTTGATCGCCCATTTTGAACGGTGGCTGACGAACATGACGGCCCGCTACGACAAATGGCTTCGATGGTCGCTCAACCATTCCGGCCTGATGATGCTGATCGGCACCCTGACGTTCGTGCTGTCTGTTTTCCTCTATACCCGGCTTGACAAGGAATTCCTGCCGGACGAGGACAAGGGACGGCTCTTCTGCATCGCCATCGCGCCGGAAGGAGCCACCAGCGAATACACCAGCCGGATGGTCCGGAAGATGGAGGGGTTCATCCGGGAAACACCGGAGGTGGACGGGTATTTCTCCGCCGTGGCGCTGGCGCGCGGGAGCGTGGGAAGGGCCAACGAGGGGCTGGCCTTCATCCGGCTCAAAGAGGAACGGGACCGCTCCGTCCAAGACATCATCGCCGGCCCGAACGGGCTCGGCAGCAAGTTTTTCAACGACATCGAGGGGGCCATCGCCATCCCGATCGTCCCGAAAGCGATCGGTTTCGGGTTCGGCCAGAATTTCCAGCTGGTCCTCCAGCACCAGGACCTGAAGACGCTCAACGAAATCAGCCAGAAAATCGCAAACAAACTGCGCGCCACGGGGACGCTGATGAACGTCCGGCCGACGTTCCAGCTCGACAAACCGGAACTGCGCGTCCAGATCGACCGAGCCAGGGCCGCTTCCCTGGGCGTCTCCATCGAAGATGTCTCCCGGACCCTGCAGATCCTCTTCGGCGGGCTGGACCTGGCGAAAATCAACCTGCAGGGAAAAGAGTACGATGTGATCGTCCAGCTGGAACGGGAAGCCCGGCTGACGCCGTCCGACCTTGAAAAGCTGTACGCGCGAAACGCCGCCGGCGACCTCATTCAATTAAGCAGCATCACCACCTACACCATCGGCGCCGGTCCCAGCGCAATCAACCATTACAACCGATTCCGATCCTCCACCATCGAAGCGACCCCCGTCGGCGCCGCAATCGGGACGGTCATGGACCAGACCGAGAAGATGCTCAAAAAGGAGCTCCCCGAAGGGGCCCGCTTCGAGTGGGCCGGCGAAGCGCGGAATGTCCGGGAAGCGAGCCGGGACACGGTGTTCGTTCTCACGCTGGCGATCATGATCATTTATCTGGTCCTCGCGGCCCAGTTCGAAAGCTGGAGCCACCCGCTGACCGTCATGCTGACGATCCCCCTTGGCGCGATCGGGGCGTTCGGACTGCTCTGGCTGATGGCGCAAGTGAACATCTTCGGCACGATGTTGTACGGCTGGGCTCATTACGCGCCGGACCCACCGGCCGTCGCGAAAGCCCTTTCGGCGATCGTCCCACGAATCCCCTCGATGGGGATCAACCTGTTCAGCCAGATCGGCATCCTCCTGCTGCTGGGCCTCATCACGAAGAACGGCATCCTGCTCGTGGATTTCGCGAACCAGGAAATGGCCAACGGCAAATCGGCACAGGAGGCGATGATCTCGGCCGGCCGGATCCGGCTGCGGCCGATTCTGATGACTGCCTTCTCGACATTCGCAGGCACACTGCCGGTCGCCATCGGCTTCGGGGCCGGGGCCGAAAGCCGCAGGCCGCTGGGCATGGTCGTGGTCGGCGGCATGTTGACCAGCACCTTCTTGACGCTGTTCATCATCCCGGTCATGTACGTCACCTTCAGCCGTCTGTTCGGCCGGCTACGGGGCCGCAAACTGGAACTCCCCCGGGCGACCGCCGGAACGGCGGTTCTTCTGCTCCTTCCCTTTCTGACGGCCGGCTGCGCCGTCGGCCCGAACTACCGCCGTCCGGAGATCGCCATGCCGGCCGAGTGGAAAACCCCTCCCTCCGCTGTCCAGTGGAAGGAGGCGGCGCCGCGGGACCAGGAGCCCCGCGGTCCCTGGTGGGAGATCTTCGGCGATCACCAACTGAACCTGCTGGAGATGCAGGCGGTGGAAGCCAACCAGGACCTCAAGGCGGCGGTGGCCCGCGTCACCCAGGCCCGCGCCCTGGCGAGGGTCAGCCAGTCTGGATTCGTCCCAAACGTCACCGCCGGCGCTTCCTACGAAAGGTTCCGCCGTTCCCTCTCCGGCTTCGGCAGCGGCAACAGGGTGATCCAAAACCAGAATTATAAAATCCCCTTGGACCTAAGCTACGAAATCGACCTCTGGGGGAAGGTGCGGCGATCGTTTGAAGCGGCGCGCGCCGAAGCAATCGCCGCTGAAGAGGCCTACCACTCCATCCTGCTCATCTTGACGACCGACGTCGCTTTGAATTATTTCACCCTTCAGGCGCTGGATTCGGAACGGGCGATCCTCCTGAAAACGGTCGGCCTGCGCAGGGAGGCGCTGGAGGTCATGCGCGAACGGATGGAGGGAGGCATCGGCGACAACCTGGATGTCGCCCGGGCCGAGACGGAGCTTTCCACCGCGGAAGCCGAGGTGATCGACCTCTCCCGCCGTCGGGCCGAACTGGAGAATGCCCTGGCCCTCTTGTGCGGCCAGCCGGCGTCCGGCTTCAAGCTGGCCCTCATGCCGCTGGCCGCCGATCCGCCGTCCATCCCGGCCGGCCTGCCCTCCAGTTTGTTGGAACGCCGGCCGGACATCGCCGAGGCGGAACGGCGGATGGCCGCCGCCAACGCCAAGATCGGTGTCGCGCAGGCCGCTTTTTTCCCGACAATCACCCTCACCGCTTCCGGCGGGTTCGATACCCCTTCTTCCAAAGACGTGCTGACGTGGGACAGCCGGGTTTGGTCGATCGGCCCGGGCGTCTCCTTCCCCCTGACCGCCGTCGGCCGGAATATGGCGAACTTCAGGGCGATCCGCTCCGGCTACGAGGAGACCCTCGCGGCTTACAAACAAAAGGTGCTGACCGCCATCCGGGAAACCGAGGACGCGCTGGTGAATCTCCGTCTAAGGCGGGAACAAGCCGAAGCCCAGGATCGTGTCGTTGAGGCGGCCCGGCGGGCCGCCTCACTTTCCAACGAGCGGTACGCGCAGGGACTGGTCAACTATCTGGAGGTGATCGACGCACGACGCGCCTGCCTGGAGGCGGAACGGGCCGCGGTGCAGATCAGAAACCAGCAGATGGCTTCAACCATTCTGCTGGTCAAAGCGCTCGGCGGCGGCTGGGGATCCACCGACCGAAAGGCACATCAGCCGATCCGGTTCAGCAGGGACAGCCGGGAGATGGCGGGCAGTGATTCCACGCCATCGCCTTGACAGCCGCCACGGCGAATCCAACCGCGATCAGTAAAACAGCAACCATCCATCGCTTCATTTCCACTTCTCCGTCATCATCTGCGGTTCCCGCAATTCCAGCGGCGGCGTTTTCGCCGCCCGCATCCTTAAGTTCAACATTTCCACGAACACGGAAAAAGCCATCGCGAAGTAAATGTACCCTTTGGGGATATGGTGGTGCAGGCCATCCGCCACCAGAGCCACCCCGATCAGCAGCAGGAAAGCCAGCGCCAGCATCTTGACGGTGGGGTGCTTATGCACGAAGGAGCTGATCGCCCCCGCGAAGACCATCATGAACCCAACCGCGATGATAACCGCCAGGCACATGACGGCGATCTCGTCCGACATACCGACCGCCGTAATCACCGAATCCAGCGAGAAAACAATGTCCAGCAGGATAATCTGGAAAATGATCCCCGAGAAGGAGACCCCTTTGCCCACCCCCCTGGCTCCGGCTGTCTCCCCTTCCAGTTTCTCATGGATCTCGCTGGTGCTCTTGGCCAGCAGAAACAGACCTCCGATCACCAGGATCAGGTCCCGGCCCGAAATCTCCTTTCCGAGGACCGAGAAAAGCGGCCGGGTCAGCCCCATCACCCAGCTGATGGAAAAAAGAAGGGCCAGCCGCATGAACATGGCCAACCCGAGTCCCACCCTCCTGGCCTGCTCCTGCCGGGAGCGGGGAAGCTTTCCCGTCAGGATCGAGATAAAGACGACGTTGTCGACCCCCAGCACAATCTCCAGCGCCGTCAGCGTCAGAAGGGCCGCCAGATTTTCAAATTGAAAGATATTCTCCATCACGTTCTTCTATCCTACCAAAACTGGAGGACATTTTTCTTTTTCAAAAACTAAAAACAGGTGTAATCTAAATAAACCTTCTATGGCAAGAAAGGAACGCGTCACTCACAAACAGGATCCTTCCGCGCACAAGACGCGCGAAAAGTGGGCGACCCGCATCGGCGTCGTGCTGGCCATGGCGGCCAACGCCATCGGAATAGGAAACTTCCTCCGCTTCCCCGTCCAATGCGCCCAGAACGGCGGCGGTGCTTTCATGATTCCCTATTTCATCGCCTTCATCCTCATCGGAATCCCCTTGATGTGGATTGAATGGGGAATCGGCCGCTTCGGTGGGAAATACGGCCACGGCACGACGCCGGGAATGTTCCACTATCTCTGGAATCACCCTTTCGCCAAATACCTCGGGGCGATCGGCATCTTCCTGCCTTTCGGGATTTTAATCTATTACAACTACATCGTCTCCTGGACGCTCGCTTACAGCGCATTTTCCCTCACCGGCCAGTATCTCGCCGTCCCCGGCCATGAGCAGATGGTCGACTTTCTCGCCGCCTTTCAGGGAAGGGCCCAGAACGAATATTTCAACAGCCACGCGACGGCCCTGATCTTTCTCTTCATCACCATCGCCATCCTCACCTGGATCCTCTCACGCGGGATCGTCAAGGGGATCGAAGCGGTCGCCACCTGGGGAGTCCCCCTTACCTTCATCATCGGCGTCGTTCTTGTGTGGCGCGTTGCCACGCTGGGGACCCCGGACCCCGCCTACCCGGACAGGAGCATCCTGAACGGCCTCGGATTCATGTGGAATCCGAATTTCGAAGCGCTGAAGGACACGAAGGTCTGGCTGGCTGCCACCGGGCAGATTTTCTTCACATTGAGCGTTGGGTTCGGCTGCATCCAGACTTACGCGAGCTATCTCTCGGAAAAGGACGACGTGGTCGTCTCCGGACTGGCAACGGTCGCCACCAATGAATTCTCGGAAGTCCTGATCGGCGGGTTCATCGCCATCCCGGTCACCGTGGCCTACTTCGGGCTGGCGCAAACGCAGGTCATCGCCCAGAGCGGCGCCTTTGACCTGGGCTTCTGCGCCCTGCCCCTCATCTTCCAAAAACTGCCCGGCGGACAGCTCTTCGGAGCGCTGTGGTTCTTTCTGCTCTTCATCGCCGGCCTTCTCTCCTCCATCGCCCTCGCCCAGCCGATGATGGCCTTCCTTCAGGATGAGTTTACGTTGAGCCGGCAGAAAGCCGCACTGATGGTCGGAGGGCTGTGCCTCTTCCTTGTCATCCCTATCGTCTTCTTCCTCAAGCACGGTTTTCTGGATGAGATGGACTTCTGGCTCGGGACGTTCGGCGTCGTCCTTTTCGCGCTGGTAGAAATCATCCTTTTTATCTGGATTTTTAAACCGAAGAACGCCTGGAAGGAAATCGAAATGGGGGCCGACATGCGGATCCCGAAATTCTTCTACCCCGTGATGCAGTACGTCACTCCCATCTACCTGGGCATCCTGCTGGTTGCCTGGTTCGCGCAGGACGGGCTCAAAATCATCTTCATGAAGGGCGTTCAGCCCGGAGATTACCCCTACATCTGGTTCGCCCGCTTCCTGATGACAACCATTCTCTTGACGCTGATTTTCCTCGTCTTCCTGGCCTGGCAGAAGAAACACCGCATCCAGCATAAGGTGCCCAAATGAAACCCTCAGGCTGGATCTTTATGATCTTGAGCGCCGCGTTCATCACCTGGCTGACCTTCTACTCCTTCTGGAAGATCTTCACGAAAGACCAAAAGTCCAAATAAGATCGGACGGTCACCGGCCTTTTCTCTCTCGAATCTCCTTGCAGGAGACGCATAGCTCCGAGTCGGGCCGGGCCATTAACCTCTCCACAGGGATCCCATTGCCGCAGCCGGCGCAGATCCCGTAAGTCCCCTCCTTCATCCTCTCCAGTGCGTCGCGAATCATCCGAATCTCTTTGGCTTCACCTCGTTCAAGCGACTCGACGACATCCATCTCCGGCTTGATGGAAGAGGCCTCCTCCCAATCGCTGGGCAGCGGTTCGCTAGTCAGCTTATCGTGCTTGCCCAGCGATTTCGTCAGTTCCGCCAGCCGTCTCTCCAGCCGGCCCTTCATCTCCTCCAGCGTTTTCCGGTCAAGTCTCCCGCCCATCGCCCCTCCGTTCAAAACAATAAGGCCTATCGGCAATGCCGACAGGCCTTATTATACTCTGAAAAAATCTCTTTCTGGGCCGAACTCTTCTACCCCTTCTTCCTGCGGAAACGCAGCCCCATCCCCACCAGGCCGCTACCCAAGAGCAGAAGGGACCCCGGTTCCGGTACGACCGGCTGCGGCTGATCGGTGCAGATCTCGAGGTTGTCGATCCCGATCGTCCGGGGCCAGTCGATAAACTCCAGCTTCATGACCCCGTCCTCAAAGAACCAGTCGCCGCTTTCCCCCAGGTATTGAGGGGCCTTCTCCGCCTTGTTCTTCCCGCTGGCCGGGGAATGCAGGTAGGTGCCGTTGGTCCCCGGCATAACGCCCAGCGTGACGAAGTAGACCGTTCCATCCGCCGCGAACTTGAAGTCCGGCCAATTCGGGTTGGCGTTGGTTGTTTTGGTCCCGTCCGGAAGGGTCCCATCCGGAAAGATTTCGTAGTCGAAGGAGACCGAATAGACCGGGAAGGAAAAGATCATCGTGATCCTGTCGGAGTTGCTCTTATTGACGAGGAAGGTGTCATTGGCGCCGCCATGCGGAACGCCGTAATCCGTGTTGCCCAAGGTCTCGGACTTGACGCTGTTGCCGTTGACCGGCCCCACCGCGTGACCGTCGCCGGTGTAGTTCTTCTCCGCTTTAGAACCTGTCACAGTCACCGTCTCGCCCGGCAAAATGCCGGCCAGGAGGTTGTTCATGTAGGTCTGAACCTTGGTGTTGTTGTCCTCATCTTTAAGCGGATTAAAGTCAAAAGTGATAAGGACGGCATCAGCGGATTCCGGCCCCCCCGCCGCCGCGGCCAGAAAAACAACGATAACAACCACTATTCTCATAATAAAACGAGACATAATTTCGCCCCCTCTTGCATAATTGAAATAAGCAGTTTACGTGCCAGGAGATCGATGAGCAGGAATAAGATCTGTTAACTTGGAATCAGTCTATTTAAGTGGATGAGACGTTGAAGAATTAACTATTCTACAGAGTGTCGTCTTTCAAGCTATATATGTTGAAAATATACGACAAAAGAACCAGATCATAAGGGCGTATAAAAATCTAGCTACGCCAGTAACGCTGGCATCGAAGGAGACGGGGCTAGCGTTAATCCTCCCCGGCCGACGGTCCCGCGGCGAACAGGGACCCTGCCGTCGCCAGGATCAAAAGAAAAACAAGTTGCATCTTACCGCCTGCCCGCCTACTTGCAGACCGCATGGCCGAGGCGCTTCTCCACGCTCCTGACCTTTCCTTCCAGGCAGCCGCTTCTGCCGGCGCGGTAATCCGCCTTGATCTGGATCTCCACGCGATGGCAGTCCCTCCGCAACGCCTCGAAGCAGGCCTTGATGACCCCCATCACCTCGTCCCACTCCCCCTCGATGCAGGTCCCCATCGCGCCGACCTTGTAGGCAAGACCGCTCTTTTCGATGATCCCGATGGAACGGGCGACGTAGTCACCCACGCTCTCTCCCTTGTCCAGCGGGAAAATACTGACTTCAGCAAGCAAACTCATGGGTGTCACCTCTCATCCTTTTGGTTATGACGGCGGCCTGAAATACCTCTTCGCGGGGCTGTCCTCGCCGCCGTAAGCGGCCCACTGCCCGTTTGAATAATCCCAGAGGTAGGCCCACTCGAACGGAATCTGCCTGAAGTAAAGGGCGTTCTCGGCAGGATACTCCACGCTGGGGTAGATCAGGTACTGGAAATAGCTCTTGTCCGAAATGCTGATTCCCAGATCCTGCTGAACGCGCGTGGATCCCGGCGGGATGTCCCTTCCGGCCAGACAATCCGTGAAATCGTACGGGGGGTTCCCTTCATAGGTGCCGTAGGCGGCGAAATACGCTGACTTGGCTTGAGCAATCGTCCCGAATGTGGAAAAGACCTCGGCATACCGCCCCTGCCAGACCATCCCTTCCAGCGAAGGGATCGCGAACGCCGTCAACAGCGCGACGATGACCACGACGATCAGCAGTTCAACAAGGGTGAATGCTTTTCTGTTCATTCGAGAAAAACGCCCCTTCCCGCTTATTATCCTGCAGAAATGGGCGAAACGCTTGTGGAAAACTGCGGCGGCCTCTAGTCTTCAATAGGCGCCGAGATCCTCCAGTCTGCCATCGTCAATCCCGAAGTGATGCGCGATTTCATGCCGGACAACGCGCGCGATCTCCTGCCGGATATCCAACCCGTTGGCTTCGCACTCCGCCTCAATGGCTCTCTTGAAGAGGGTGATCTTATCGGGAAGAACTCCGCTGTAACCGGTTCCCCTCTCGGTGTGGGGAATCCCCTGATAGAGCCCCAAAAATTTCCCGTCGGCCGTCCCCTCCTCAACCACGATCTCCACATTTTCAAGCCTGTCCCTGAAACGCTTCGGGAGACTTCCCGCCGCGTCACGGACCGCCTCTTCAAACTCCTTGCGTGTCATGGAGCTTATTGTATTCGGTAACGGGTGTAATGCTCCCCATTTTTCAAGCTGGGAGGAACTGAGTCTGGCGGCTGTTTTTAAAAGCCAATTCACATTGAATCGGACTCTTGTAACCCAGGGCCGAGTGCACGTACTCGGCATTGTACCGCTTGATCCAGGCTTCGAGTGCCTCGGCCAGCTCGAAGGGACTCGTCCACTCCCGCAGCCAGATTAGCTCCTCTTTGATCGTCCGGACCATCCGCTCAGTGTCGGCGTTGCCCCGGCGGTTGTTGTAGCTGGTGAAGGTCTGGTAAACGTCCAGGCGGTTGCAAGCAGCCATGAAGACCACCGAGGTCGGCTGGCAGCCGTTGTCGGACATAAGGTGTACATCGTGACCTCGAGCGCCCTCCGGAAACTGCTGGCGGAGCCTCCGGTTGGGCTTGACCAGCAGATCGGCTTGGCGCATCAGCCGCAGAACCCGTTTCTTGTTGACGGCCAGCCGATCCACGAACTTCAGGTAGGCCCAGATGCGCCGGTAGCCCCAGAAGGGGCGCTCGGCCTTAAGCGCCTGGATGCGCTGGAGCAATCCGTGGTTTCGCTGGACGACCTGGACCGAGGTGCGGTGTCTCACGCGAGCACCTCGTCGAGTTTTTTTAACTCCAGCGTCAGCTCCCCACGAGGGAACGGAGCTTGGCGTTTTCGTGCGCCAAGCGGGCTTCCCGCTGGGTGGCTAAAGGCAGCTCGAACAGCTTGGGAGCGTTGGCCAGGAATTGATCGCGCCCCTGGTAGAACTGGACCTGGCTGATCTGGTGCTCGGTGCACAGCTCCGCCACCGGCTTGCCTTTCAACCCCTGGAGCACGATGAGCGCTTTGGTCTTAGAATCCCATTTGCGTCATTGCGCCATCTTGACCTCCGTCTGCACTGAACCCATTCTCTCTTGTTCTAAAGTCCAGTTCAAACGGGGAGCAATTCAAAGACCTATCTCTATTATCAATGCACGAAAGTCGGTCATGCCGACAAGACAGCTTGCTCAATCAGACGCATTTCGGCCAGGGCGTTGGACGCTTTGGTGATAGAGCGACTGCGCTTCTTATCCGAGCGTCAAGACTTGGTGGAAAAAATCACAGCGTTGGCCGTGAAGATGGCCAAAAAGCGAATCCCTGAGCTTCGGGCTGAGCGGAACCGAATCGTGGCTCGGCTTCAGCAAGTAGACCGAGAGGCCGCCCCGCTTATGAAGGCCATTGGGAAAAAGAAATTCGCCATCCTTCAGGAAAAACTGCTTGTCCTGGACGGGCAACGGGAAACGCTGAAAACCAAGCTGGCCGAGATTGACGAAGAAATGGCCAAAGAAAAACAGAAGGTCATTGACCCTGCGGTCGTCTGCCAGAATCTTCAATACTTTGGGGCGGTTCTTGACGTTCTGCCCTTTGAAAAACAGCGGGACTTGGTGCATCTGCTTATCAAAAAAATCGTCTATCACAAAGACCCGTCGAAGATCAGCATCTCGTTCTACAACCTGCCTGAAATAAAAACACCGCCAGGCAACCCTAAAAAGGGTCGCTCTGGCGGGTCTTCTGTATCCTCTCGGTTTGATGAGAGGATGTATTAGCTCCCCTCCTAGGGATCGAACCTGTTTACAACACGGTTCGGCCTCTCTCGTACCATGCCGGGCTTACCTCACTCCCATCCGCGCGCGTTCCTTATGAGGTCGCAGCTTGCGCCGAGCCAGAGCGGCAGGCGCCGATGGGTATGCTCCACGGCTCGAAACGCCAGTCAATGGACGTGTTCTATATATCATCATGATTGCAAATAGTTGAACTATATGGTAATGTTATTCCTGATGGAACAGCTCGTCAAACGGAAACACTGGCTTAAGGAGATCGAGAACGGTTGGCAGCGCCGCTCCATTCTCTGGCTTTCCGGGGTACGGCGGACAGGAAAGACCTCGCTCGCCCATAGCCTGGGAGATGTGGAATACTTCGATTGCGAAATCCCCCGTGTGCGACGCCTCCTGGAAGATCCCGAGGGCTTCCTCGCAGACATGAAGGGCAAACGCGTGGTGCTCGATGAGATCCATCGATTGCGCGACCCGGCCCAAGTGCTCAAGATCGCGGCTGATCATTTCCCGACTGTCCGCATCCTGGCGACCGGCTCCTCGACCCTCGGCGCCTCCCGCAAATTCCGGGATACGCTCACCGGACGGAAAACCGTGCTCTGGTTGACGCCCATGATCCTGGCCGATCTGTTGGATTTCCACTACGAGCGGCTCGAACACCGGTTGCTTCGCGGGGGATTGCCGCCGTTCTTCCTTTCTCGAGACCTGCCGGAGCGCGACTTCCAGGAGTGGATGGACGCCTACTGGGCCAAAGACATCCAGGAGCTCTTCCGGCTGGAACGTCGGGATTCGTTCCAGCGGTTTGCTGAACTCCTGATGGCCCGGAGCGCCGGGATCTTCCAGGCGCAGAAATTCGCCAAGGAATGCGAGGTCGCCCATGGGACGATCCGGAACTACCTCAAAGCGCTGGAAACCACCCTGGTCGCGCATGTGATCCGTCCGTTCAGCACGCATCGTTCCACTGAAATCGTCTCGGCTCCTAAGGTGTACGCCTTCGATACAGGCTTTGTCTGCTACCACCGTGGCTGGCATCAGCTTCGGCGGGAAGACTTCGGACTGCTGTGGAAGCATTTCGTGCTCAACGAACTGCAAGGCTGCCTCCAGCTGCGTGACATCCGGTACTGGCGTGACAAGCATGATCATGAGGTAGACTTTGTGCTGGCACCGCGCGGCCGCGACCCCATCGCCATCGAATGCAAATGGTCGTCGGGTGATCCGGATCTCGCCGGGTTGCGGTCATTTCGCCATGCCTACCCCAAGGGCCAGAACTTTCTGGTCGCCCAGGACGCAGATCGCGCGTTCACGCGACGCCACGCAGATCTCACCATCACTGTCCTGCCGCTTCCCTCTCTCATCAGGCAACTCTCATCGTTCATCTGACCAGGTTCAGTCTGCAGATTTACAACCGGCCTCTCCCGATGGAGATGGCGAGAGGTTGGCGCCCTTGGCGCAGCAAGCGAGAGGCCGGGCCGGTTACGGCTGGGTTGCGGGCACGTTCAGCAGTTTGGCAGAACCGCGCCCAGGCAGCCGAAATCCGCTGCCACCAAAACGCGCCCAGGATCACCACGATCCAAGAGGGAGAGCGGCAGGAAGCGCCTGCTTTGACTGTTAGCGCGACGGGGGAGCGAGTTTGCCGACGGAGAGATACGAACACGGTCAGGCCGGCAGTTGGCAGGACGCCCTAACTCTTGACGGCCTGGCCAGATAAAAAGCGCCGTGGCTCACGCGTGAACCACGGCGCGTCAATCGCCCGATCAATGACCTCGAGCGCAAAGAATGGCTCCCCCGCGAGGGCTCGAACCTCGGACCCGGTGATTACGACCTTCCCTCGTTACCGAGGGGGTAGGACTATACCATCGCCATGTCCCACGATGGGATTTAGGCGGCGAGTCTCTAGTCTCTGCACCTTCCTCGCCTTATTGAAGGCGGGCTTGGCTCAAGATTGCCCTATCAAGCGATAGGGGTTCCCTGAATTTACTCGCTGTTGCACCCGGCCGTTTCCGGGCGGGGCTGCCGCGCGATGACAGTCACCTGCTCTACCAACTGAGCTACAGGGGAATAGGCATTAGTTTAGCTGGAAATCGACGGGCTGTAAATGGATTCAGAGAACGCGTTCAGAGTATAATTAACTCGGTTATGCATCGGAAAAGGGCCTTCAAACAGACGGTTATTTTGACCCTCTTCGTCGCCGTGCTCTTCGCCGGCGGAAGCGGACGGATTGCGCCTGCAGCTCACAGCACTCCGGTGGAGGAAGCTTATAAAATATCCCAACGTTACCGAACCCCCTTCCAGGCGGAACACTCCACGATAGAGGGCGAAGAACTGGCGTGTATACAGCATTTCCTTCAGGCAATCGACAGAGCCATCCTGGATAGGACCCGGTGGCTACAATGGATACAAGCCGGCCAAAAGAGTCCCCGGCCGAAAATCTCATACGACTTGATCATAGTGGAATTGAAGCACATGCGGGTTCCACTCAAGCTTCAAAAATTTCAGCAGATGATCCTTCAGGCCATGCAAGAACAAAAAAGCTCCTGGAAGAATGGGAACAACCCCATGCGGAGCTTGCTCTAAGCGACCACCCGCTCGCCCGAACCTCCAGTCGCACAATCCGCCGAGCTTATGAAGAGTTGCTGCGCCTTTATCCGGGGGAGGAAGCACGCAACAAACAGGCCTTCTACGATTACCTAAGCGCCCTGGATCTCACACCTTCCCAGCCGGTAAAAAGGCGTCCGTGACAATCGTTACGGACGCTTTTTGTCGGAACTCCAGGTGTAATCTGGAGGTGTTTCTGCCCTACCGTGTGCCTGACTCGTTTGCAGCCGGAAAGAGTTTGTGGTACGTTCTGTGAAGCGTTTGATCCGTCAGCCTGAAGGCGGAACGGAAGACGGTATCCAGGGTCTGGCGCTCGCCGTAGATGTTTCCCTTCTTCAGCCAGAAGATATCCACCGCCGCCAGGATGGCGAAGACCAGGAACCCCAGCATGATGGCCCGCCACCAAACAACAGGAGGACCTGACGCCGTGGTGGTGAACGCGGGCACATCAGGCCCTCCGGACTGTTGTTTGGCTAAATAAGCGGCGAGCCGCGCCTGCGAAGTGGGGTTGCTCTCGGTCCAGCGGATGCCGCTTTCGTACCGGCCCTTCTTCCGGGCCGATTCCCTGTTCCAGACGACGGTGCCGTGCAGGACCACCGGCCCAACCCCCTGCAGGTGCATGGAAGCGGTTATCTTCTGCCCCGGGCAGAGGCGTTCGGCCTGCATATGCTCCATACCGCCTAAAGAGAGATTGACCACCTGCCCAAACCGGGAGAGGACGATCCCCCCGCCGGAGTGGTATTGGCTTTTATTGCCTACAGAAAACCGCCTGTAGGCACGCCTTTCCTCCATCTCGTCTGTACTCCGTTGTAGTCCGAACATAGTGGTGGCCCACTGTCAAATATGCCACGACGGAAGGGGACCGTGTAAAAATATTTATAATCTAGCTTTATATTCGTTGGAATTTAACGGAGACAAATCAGGATTTGTTAGGATGTACTAAAATCTAACCGGTGGATTTCATCCCGTAGGAGATGCCGTGGATGGTCACCCGGATCAGATCCAGAAGACCGTCACGCCTATCGGAAAGCCTTATGCTCCTGGCAGAGCGGCTCTTCATGAACTGCTTCAACCCCCTGACCTGCAGGAAATGAAGGGGATCGACGTAAGGGTTGCGTAAAGCGATGGAGTGGTAGAGGACCGGCTGGTCCTTCAAGAGGGAGCGGGAACCGGTGACCGCCAGGATCTCCCGCACGGAGCGGTGGTATTCCTGCTCGATCAGCTTGAAAATCCTGTCGCCGACCGATTTGGGAGAGACCAACCCGGCGTAAACCCGGGCGATGTTGAGTTCCGCTTTCGCGAGGGAGGCCTGGGCGTTTTCCAGCATGACCTTGGCGAAGGGCCAGTGCCGGACCATGGCGGTCAGCTCCGCGAATCCTTCCGGACCGTGTCTCTTCCGAAAAGTTTCAATGGCGGAGCCGATCCCGTACCAGGCGGAGAGCATATGCCTGGACTGGATCCAGCTGAAAACCCATGGGATCGCCCTCAAACGCTCCACTGTCAGGGGGACATCCCCTTGCCCCTCCCTGGGACGGGCGCCCGGCCTGGTGCCGGCCACCGGTTGTTCCAGAATGATTTTGATCGGGGTGGCCTGCGCATAATAGCTCATGAAATCAGGGTCCTCAAAAACCAGGGCCCGGTAGGCCTGCTCGGAGGCCTCGGCCAGCTCTTCCATCATCTCCTCCCAGCGGCGGATCTGGGCTGCGCCGACGTGTTTGCTGCCGGAGACCATGTTCGCCAGGAAGACCGCGCTTAAAAGCTGTTCCAGGTTGCGCCGCCCGATGGTCGGATGGGAATATTTGGCCGCCACCACCTCCCCCTGTTCCGTGATCTTGATCCGGCATCCCGGCGCGGAAAACGGCTGGGCCAGGATCGCCCGGTGGCTCAACCCGCCGCCCCGGTCGATGCTGCCTCCCTTGCCGTGGAACAAGACCAGCTTCACCCCGTAGCGGGCGGCCGCCTTGGACAGGCGAGCCTGCGCCTGGTACAGCCGCCAATTCGCCTGGAGATACCCGCCGTCTTTGTTGGCGTCGGAGTAGCCCAGCATCACCTGCTGGCGGAAATTCCGGGCGGCCAGGTACCTCTTGTAAACCGGATCGTTCCAGAGAGAGACCATGAACTCCTGGCTCCTGGCCAGATCCGGGATCGTCTCGAACAGGGGGACGACATCGAAGGTTGCTTTGCATCCGGCGCCGTTCCTGTGCAGGCCTTCGATCAGGCCGGTCCAGAAGCCGACCGTCAGGACGGCCAAAATATCGCTGGGGGAGCGGGTCATGCTGACTAGGTAGGTCATCGCCATCTGTGGATCGATCTCCCGCTGGATCGATCCCATCGTCCGGAATTGGGCCAGGATGTCGGCCGCCACGGCGGATGGCCTTTTCGGCTTGCAGGAAGCGGCCTTTGGGTTCAGCAGCACCGTGCGCAGGACCGCCTGCCGGTCCGCTTCCGACAGGGAGAGGTAATCGACCGGCTTGCGCAGGCAGGCCGGCAGAAGCTCGGCGACCGCCTGCAGGATCCGGTCCCGATGATCCCGGTATTCCAGGTTGGCTAGGCGGAAGCCGAAAGTGTCCACCTGGCGGATCAGCTGGTCGATCTCCCGAGCCGAATAGGGGGAGCCGGAAGAGGCCAGACTGTCGCGTATCAGTTCCAGGTCTTTCAGGAACTGCTCGTAAGAGAGGTAGCCGCCCGGTTCCCGGCTTCTGGCCTTCAAGATCCTGGTATGCATGAAGGACAGCTTCTTCCGGTAGACTTCCGACCCCTCATACCGGTCCAGCTGCCGGGCCGCCTCTTTCAGTTCCCGCTTGTCTTTCACGAGGGATTTCTCCAAAGCCCGGCTGACCGGCAGAAGGGTGTCGGCCTGGCTGAAACGCCGGATCAGGTCCTCCAGCCGGGCCGTGTAATAGCCCAGGATCACCCGGCGCTGTTCCAAAGCGGTGTTCCAGGTGACCTCGGGAGTCACCGCCGGGTTGCCGTCCCGGTCGGCCCCGACCCACGAACCGAACCGGAGGATGGAGGGCACTTTCCGCTTGTTGTCCGGGTCCAGGAACCTCAAAAGCTCATCCAGCCCCTCGTAGACGTCGGAAACAAGCCCCAGAATCGTCCTCTCCATGAAGAAGAGGACCTGGGAAACCTCATCCTCCACTTTCAGTTTTCTCTGGCGGGTTTCGTTCGTCGCCCAGAGAATCTCGAGGGTCTCCCGTATCTTCAGCTCCGCTTGGCGCTGCTGGGCCAAAGTCGCCTGGGGCCTGGTCCATTCCTCCAGGGAGCGGGCCACCTCCAAAAGGTGATCCATGGTGGTGCGCCGGCGCACCTCCGTCGGGTGCGCCGTCAGCACCGGCCTGATTTCGGCGTTCTGGAGGTGCTTCAGGAAAGTGGAACCGTCGATGCCGGCGAAGACCAGCTGATACGCCGTCCAAGTCAGGGACATCTCCAGCCCCGGCCCCGGCTGGGCCTCATAGTAATGGATCCGGCGGATCCGGTGGGCCTCCTCCGCCAGATTGACCAGTTGGAAATAGATCGTGAAGGCCCTCGCCACCTTGGCCGCCGTGCGCAGGGGAAGCCGCTGGATCGCATGCTGCAGCCGGTGAATCTGCCCGTCATGGGAGGCCCGGATCTCCTTGGCCAGGACCCGGATCGTCTCAACCGTTCGAAAAAAGGGAACCCCTTCCTTTTCCCGGATGATCTCTCCCAGCAGGGAGGTGAGGAACCGGATATCCCGGCGAAGTTCCGGGTCCATGAAGTGGCGGGACTCGCGCTTCTTCGGCATCAGACCGACCGGCGTCCTTCCATGGCCCGCCCGAGGGTCACCTGGTCGGCGAACTCGACGTTCGACCCCATCGGAAGGCCGAAGGCCAGCCGGGTGACCTGCATTGGCGGTTCAATCCTTTTGAGCTCCTTGGTCAGATAAAGCGCCGTCGATTCCCCTTCCAGGTCGGAATCGGTCGCCAGGATCACCTCCTTGACGCCGCCCGCCTTCAAACGGTTCTTTAGCTCCTGGATCCTCAACTCTCTCGGGCCGATCCCGTCCAGCGGGGAGAGGGCTCCCAGCAGGACATGGTAGACCCCCTTGTAGGCACCCGCCTTCTCCATGGCGATGACGGAGCGGGGATCTTCCACAACGCAGACGATCGATTTGTCCCGGCCGGGGTCGCGGCAGATCGAGCAGAAATCATCGTCGGCCAGGTTGAAGCAGACGCTGCAGAAGCCGATGGTTTCCTTGACCCGCAGGATCGCCTGGCTCAATTCCCTGGCAACGGACGACGGCTGGCTCAAGAGGTAAAAAGCGAACCGCTCCGCCGTGCGAGGGCCTACGCCGGGAAGTTTATTGAAGGCGGCAATCAGCGCCTCCATGGAAGCGGTCAAGCCCGCCATGCTGTTACCCGCCGCCGGGCAAAACCCGGCCCTCAAAAAGATCTACGACGGAGTCGATGACGGACGGGTCGGGGGAGGCGGTATCCGAGGCATCGCCCCGCTCTTTTCCGGCCGCGGCCGGAGGGGATGATTTTTCCGCCGCTTCAGCGGCGGGAGCCGCCGTGCCGTTGCCCATCCGAAAGACGCAGCGTACTTTCCGGCCGAAGAGGGCTAGGAGCGCCTCCTCCACCGCCTGGCGGGCGGCGGGGCGCTCCACCGCTTCCATCTGGAACTGGGAGCCCTTCGGGAACTCGATCACCATCTGCGGCGGATCTCCCTCTTTCCATTCGACCGGAGAGGCGATGCTCAGATTAGCCGCGGTGGAAGCTTTCTCCTGCAGCAGTTTTTCAATCAAGGCGTTCCAGCGGGACTGCAGTTCGCCTGCTGCCCCGGCCGGACTCGAGGCGGCAGAGACGGAGACAGGCGCCGCCGCTTTCTGCGGAACCGGACCGGTCCTCTCCCCGACGATCAACGATCGTCCCAGCCGGTCCAATCTCTCCATCAGGTCGGCGACCGGAACCAGCGGTTCACCGGAAGCCAGCCGAATCAGGGCGATCTCCAGAGGGACCCTCGGATCTCCGGCCCGGCGCATCGATTCCGTCGCCGCCGCCAGGATCTGGGCCATCAAAGTCAGCTCCTCCAGCGAAAACTGACCGGATAATTTCTGAAGGCGTTCGACGCTCTCTTTACCAAGATCCTCGAAACCGGCCCTGCCCGCGCCCGCCTTGGCCACCAGCAGATCCCGGAGGAAACCCAGGAACTCCATGGCCCATTGGATCAGGTCGGTTCCGTCGCGGACCGCCTCCGAGATCAGCTCCAGCAGCTTCAGCGGCTCCTTCGACCGGACGGCGCTGACCGCCTCGACGAAAACATCCTCCCGAATCGTCCCCAGGAGGGCCTCCAGGTCCCGGCGCTCAATGGAAGAATCGGCGAAGGAGGCGACCTGGTCCAGGATCGACTCCGCGTCGCGCAGGGAGCCGGAAGCCGCGCGGGCGATCGCCGCGGCCGCCTCATCGCTGATGGTAATCTTTTCCGCCTGCGCAATCGATTTGATTTTGGAGGAGATAATCTCCGAGGGCAAGCGCTTGAACTCGTACCTTTGGCAGCGGGAGAGAATCGTGGCCGGCACCTTGTGCGCGGCGGTAGTGGCCAGAATGAAGATAACGTGCCCCGGCGGCTCTTCCAGAATCTTCAGGAGAGCGTTGAACCCCTCCGCCGTGATCTGGTGAACCTCATCGATGATGTAGATTTTGTAGGCGCCGCCGGCCGGTGAGAACTTGCTGTGGTCGCGCAGAGCCCGGATCTGGTCGATCCCCCGGTTGGAGGCGCCGTCGATCTCCAGGACGTCCAAGGACCTGCCCTGCGCGATCTCCTCGCAAGCTGCGCACGACAGGCACGGCGTGGAGGTTGGCCCTTCCTGGCAGTTCAGCGACTTGGCGAAGATCCGCGCCGTGGAGGTCTTGCCGGTCCCTCGGGGGCCGGAAAAAAGGTAGGCGTGCCCCACCCGACGCTGGCGCACCGCGTTGGTCAGGGTGGTCACAATTGGACCCTGGCCGAGGATCTCGGCGAAGGTCTGCGGCCTGTATTTTCTGGCGTAGACGAGGTAGCTCATAAATATTGTTCAGTCGGCATAACGGAGAGGCTGGGATTTGAACCCAGGAGCCCACTTTTGGCAGGCTAGCTTCTTAGCAGGAAGCTGCATTCGGCCACTCTGCCACCTCTCCAGGCACGTGCTGTCCATAATAAGTCCGCGCGCTCGGAGGGATTTGAACCCCCGACACCCAGCTCCGCAAGCTGGTGCTCTATCCAGCTGAGCTACGAGCGCAAAAGGTCAGGATGGAAGTTTTTTATTTTACCATCGGATCGGAAGAGTTATCCACAGAAGCCGGCCTGACATAGATCGGGTTGCTGTAGATCCAGGGTTTTCCCTTGCGGGTCACCTCCAGCCGGTAAACGCCGGGACCATCGACCTCGAACCAGTGCTGCTGCCCTTTCCGTTCGAAGAGCAGCCGGCCGTCCTTTAAGAGGATCGCGTGGCCGGGGCTCGGAAGATAGGCGTACAAGCGCAGGGATGGGTGCCACGTCAGCTCGTCCCCCATGACGCCGAGGATCGTTTTGTCCTTTCCGGCGACCAGGAATTGAAATCCCTTCGCGTCGGCGACCAGATCGTGGGCCACAAAACAGCGCCCTTTGGCCAGCGCGTCGTAAACGGCCTCCTCGGTTATTTCATTTAAAAGCAGGTGGGTGCGGACCATCTTAAACATTGTGCTGTAAGGCCCCAGCCGCAGCCCGAACCGGCGCAGTCCGTGCGCGTCAGGCGAGCCGATCCCGACGACCTTGCGTCCCTCGTTCAAGAGCCGGTCCCAGTAAGCCAAATGCTGGTCAGGCCGATCGATCCATCGGCTGAATGAGAGCTCGGAACCTGCCAGGATCGTCCAGAAACCGAGGATCAGCAGCGGTTCCTCGGTCACATCCTCCTTGGCGCTGTAAATCTCGATGCCGGTCATCCCCCGGGCATCCAGGTTCTTCCAATGGCGCCTCGGCCAGAAAGGGTGCGCGACGAACCCCAGCCCTCCCGCCGCCGAGACCGCCTCGATCGTCCAAGCCGGGTCTTTCAGGCGCGGGATCTCCGTGTCGATCCGAAGCGCCAGGTAATGACCGCCGCTGGTGGAAATCTCATTGCCCACCAAAACCAGCGTTTGGCCATACCACCCTTCCTTCTTTTCGAATTTCCCAGCCAGGGTATCGTGGTCGGTGATGATCAAGTAATCCAACTGCTGGGCGTTGGCAATCCCGGCAATCTCTTCGATCGGTAGTCTCCCATCGGAGTAAGTGCTGTGGACGTGGACCACGCCGACCGCTTCCCGGTAGGGGCTTTGGACCGCTTGGGACTCCCGGCTGGAGGGATGTGGAATTCTGGAAGACTCCAGGGGCAGTGTGGAGCAGCCGCTGAAAGCCAACAGAACGGCGGGTAAAAGGGGAAGGCGCGACATTTACTGCCGATTATAGCGAAACGGCGAGAGTTGATGCAGAGGAATTACGCGGACCGCAGTACGGCCAGGGAATCCTCCAACCCGGCGAACATCCGAAGGTTATCGAGCCAGGAGTTGGAGATCCCAAGATACTGCAAGGCATCCAGCAGCGAGGTGATCTTCTCCACCGAGACGACCTTCATGCTGGGTGGCACCATATTCCGCAGCAGGTCCGCAAAGAGCTTCTCCCCCAGGAAAGCAATCCTGTCGGCGATCTGCATCTGGATGAGGTGCTCGGCGAGGGCCATCACGGTATCGACAATGGTGACCTTCGGGTTGCGCTTGCGAACCTCCTCCTGCCCCTCCAGTCCAGCCGAAGAGGGGGCAAAGATGACGACCCGCCGGCTCAATTCGGGGGGAATCCTGGAAACGAATTCCAGCAAACCTGACCGGTCCTGGAAAACGTCCGCTTGAATGACCAAAACACCGGGCCCCTGCGCCGCCTCCGAGAGCAGATGCAACATTCTTGTCACCTCTTGCTCCAGGCCGGCGGAGCTCGCCGGAGGATTCGTATCTTGAGGCGAGATGGCTTCAGATGTCTCGCCAGGCGGAGCATGACGCGATCTCCAAACCAGGTAGGCTGCGCCTCCAGCCAAAGCGGCGACCGCCGTGCCGCCGGCCGCCCATCCCCACCAGGGGATGTCCAAACCAGCCGCCCATTCCTGCTCTGGAACCTCGCCGGGTCTTCCCGGCTGTTCAGGCGCCGCCGGCGCGGGTTGCCGGCCGCCTAAGACCGCCACCGTGTGATCATCAAACGTGACGGTCAGCCGGTTCTCATTCTCGAGGAAAGCCACCCTCACCTCTTTCTCGACAAGATTAAATTGCGCTCCAACCTGCTCGAAAATGACCGGCAGCCGCTGCCCCGGGTCATTCATCGCCCTGCCCACATACGCCTCTCCTCTCGGACCGTAAGTAACCAGTCCGCCGCGGTAGTAGACCCCGTAATCCAGCACGTTGGACCCTCCCACGCGCCGGCCTGTCAGGGGAATCGGGGCTTCCCGGCCATCGTCTCCGCGCCGGTTATACTCCGCCAGCGGAATCTCCTGAACCACGACTCCCGCGGGAACCAGCTCCTGGACAGGACGCCGGTCCGCCGTGTAAACAGTGCGCATCTCACGGGCAACGAAACCGACCAACCCATGCGTCGGGGGAAGAAGGCGTGTCGCGTTCGCAGGATCCCGTCTGGCAACCAGGCCAAGCCGTATCGCCTGCTCGCCGACCACCAGAACTCCCTCCGCTGCTTCGACCGGATAGTAGCCGCTTCGTCCCTGGTACGGTTGGGGTCCCCATCGGAAAACGTAGAGTGTTTGCCCCAAACTGGAGGAAGAGGCCGGCCCCACAATATACCCGATATCGGCCTTCAGTTTCTGCAACCGCTCCCGAAGGATAAAATTGCCGGCGCCGGGCCTTCCCTCCGGGATCCGGACAAACTCGACGTTCTCGCCGAAACCGTCAGGCCCGGCCAAAACAGGGGGGCCGCTCAACCAGATCCACTGGGAACCGAACCAGACCGCCCTTGTCTCCTCCCCTCCATGCAGCCGGACCGAACCCGGCGCGCGGACCGGCCCGGAGACCTGCCGCAGAAGCAGCGCCACGATATCCGGCGAAACGCCTCCGGCATCCGCCGTCGGTCTTTGCAGATCAACCGGCGGCAACCAGCCCTGCATGGCGGTGTAAAGCCGGTCGAGAAGAGCAAGCTCCTGCCGGCGGATCCCCAGGACGGCGGCCCGGGTCTCCATGGATTCGATCTCCTGGTCGCTGTAAAAAGACATCCCCTCTTCCCTGTTTCGTTGCCGCATCCAGTCGGCCCGCCCCCGCAAAATCCTCTCCCTGTCCCGGACATAAGCCATATCGGCCCGCACGTGAGCCGCCAACGCCCTTTCGTACGCCTGGAGGGCCGTATCGAACGCTTCCTGCGTCCGGGCCGCCAGAATATCCTTCTCTTTCCGGCGCGCTTCCTGCTGGAGCCGCAGGACGCCGGCCTCGGCCGACCACCCCCGGACATCCTCCACCGTCCATGTGCCGAGCAGCTCCAGATCGTGGCGGGCCTGCGGCGTGTCCGCCGCCAACAGATTCATCACCGGGCGAGCGTCCGCTTCAAGCTCATCGATATCCGGCTGAAGGATCCTGACCTCGATGTCGGCCAGATCACGCTGAATCCGCCGGATCTCCCGGATCCGGTCCTGAACCTGTTCAGCCGGCGGGGCCTCCGCCAAACCGAGTACCAGCGGCTGGACAAGGGACTGCGCATCCAACGAGCTTGAAAATCGGGCGGGCGAACGCAGGATCGGCTCCGGGAACCCAAGCACCCTCAAATGCTCTGCCAGTTCTCTTTGAAGAACGATCCTGTCCCGATGGATCTGCGCCCTGACGATGTTGTACCGGAATTCGTTCATCGTGATGCTGGAGTAAAGACCGGACTCCGGATTCCCGGTGAGCCGACGGTTAACGCCTTGGGCGATCCGGAGGTTCAACTCGTGATACCGGAGGGCAGAACGGGCCAAGGTTTCCGCGGCCTGGGCATCCGCCCGGATTGCCGAATCCAGCGCTCTCTGCACGTCGGTCGGTGTCCGCCGGCGGGCCAAAACCGACCGGACCGCGGTCATATCCGCGGCAGGCAGAACGTCGGGAAGATCATCGGCATCAGCGAACGGAAGGACCGGGTTGTTCTCCCCGCCCATCAGGACCTGCACCTGCTGGGCCGACAGCATGGCCTGCTGGGCCCGAGTGGGAGCGGCATGCTGCCTCAAAAACCAAGCCTCGTTGGTCTCGAAGTACCCTCGGAACTGCTCCTCAAGACGTTCGATCCTTCCGGCCCACCGCAACCGGAAATCCAGGTCCATCTGGAGCCGCTGTTTCTCCAATTCAAGGATCTTCCATATCCGCAGGCGGACCGACGCCAGGAGCCGGTTCTTCTGCTCCTGCGTAAGCTCCTGCCTTGGTTCCGTCACCGGAGGAACGGCCCCCGTGACATCCACTTCGCCGATCCTTCCCTCCTGCGTAAAGGCCACAGGGACCGGCAGGATCTCTCCCACACGGCTCAAATCGGCGTAAAGACGCTGCAACTCCTCCAGGATCGACAAGCGGACCCGACCCTTATCCCGGGCGGTCTGCAAAATATCGAACTCCTGTTCGCTCATGAACTGCTGGGCCAGAAGGGGACGAACCCGCTCCACCCACCGGCTCAAGAAACGCTCCAGCATCTGGGCAAACTGGACTTCGGCCGCTATCTGCCTGAAAAGGGACGGGAAAAGACCCTGTCCGGGAGGAGCCGCCCCCGGCTGAACCTGACCGATGTGCTGCTGGAGCAGTTCGAGAACACCGGTCCGGGCATCGAAGACGCCGCTTTGCTGCACTGCGGTCAGCGCCTCTTCAAATTCAAAGAGAGAAACGAACCGATCGTTCATATTCCGCAGTTCGGTAATCCGGCGGGAAACTTCCTGGAGAAACCGGATCCGGGGAGGACGAGCGGCTTGGTTGGCCAGAAGTTCGGACTGGATCCCTCTGATAACCGGCGTCCTCTGCAAACCCGCAGGCGGCAGGGGCTGGGCAACCGGATCCTGCGCAGGCACCTGGCCAACCACGAGGGCCGCCAACTCCTGGAAAATCTGCATGGAAGTGGTTGAAATACCGGTGTGGGCGTTGGCAAGCGGAGCCGGAGCAGCCAGCGGCAGCCCGACAGCGCCCAGCCCGAGGATGAGTCCCTTTAGGAAATCCCGGCGCGTGAGCTTCGGCTCTTCCAGACCGGCACTAACAACCGGTTCTTGAAGATTCCGCGCTAATTCCCCGGCGGTCCCTCCCTCTTTCACGGAAATCGGTCTCAAGGCGAAGGCGCCTGACGGCTGCAGAAGCATCAACGCCAATCCCAGCGCAATGGATCTTATAACCTCTCTTGTCATCTTAATTCCACCCGACTCCGTCTCTAGGTATGATAAGAAGTAGTTTACTTAATTTTTTAAAAAAATACAAAATTTCAAATCAACTAACAAAAAACCCTCAGCAAACCCCTTGTGCAATTGTGCAACTTATACAAGCAGGCAATGGCGGAGAGGCAGGGATTCGAACCCTGGAGCCGCCTTTCGGCAACTACACGATTTCCAGTCGTGTTCTTTCAACCACTCAGACACCTCTCCGAAGATGTTGGCCAGTGTGCCAGTTTACCAGTTAGCCAGTTCGGAGGGAAGACTCTTTAAGGAGAAACAAAAAGGACAGATGTGGATCGATTGTCTCAGGAGGAACTGATGGTTTTCTTCTTGAGCTTCTCGGCGGAGAGCGCTTTGTCGGCTTCTGAGAGGAGGACTTCCGCCTCCTTGGGATGCTCCGGATTGTACTGGACGATCCCCGCGCTGATCGAGAGCTTGTAAGGACGGCTGACTTTGTCCTGCCACTCTTGGACCGCGTCGGACAACCGCTTGAGGATCGTCATGGCGTCATCCCGGCCCTTCGTACCCGGCAGAAAAACGGCAAACTCGTCTCCATCGATCCTCGAGATGATGTCGACACTCCGGAAAACGGTCTTCAAAACCTGGGCCGCGTCGACAAGAAGCTGATCCCCCATTTCCTCCCCCAGCCGGGCGTTGACCTCCTTCAGGTTATCCACGTCGGCATAGAGCATGTAGACGTTGTCCTTCTTTTCCCTCCTGGCCACTTTGAGCTGGTGGTCGACGAGCATCATGAACGTCTTTCTGTTGTGGGTCCCGGTCAGCTCATCCGTGAAAGAGAGGGACCGAAGCTCAGACTCCATGCGGATCCGTTCCGTTACATCCCTGGAATTGACGACGCAGAACGGTTCGCCCCCTCTCTTCGCCGCAACGGTCTTGCTGATCGACTCGACAAAAATCCAGGAGCCATTCTTATGAGCGAACCGGAAGCGGACGGACCGGACCGAACCGACCTCCTTGATGCACTCTTGGAACACCTTGAGAACCTTCTCCCTGTCCTCCGGATGGACGTACTCAAAGATCCGCTTGCCGATCAGCTCGTTGGGCTCATACCCGAAAATCCGCTCCAGCGACGGGCTTTCGTAATCCACGACGCCGTCTTTGTTCAGCACGGTGATCACGTCTGAGGAATTTTCGATCATCACGCGGAAACGCTCTTCCCCTTCCCGCTGGGCATCCTCCGCGGCCTTCTTCTGAAGGACACTGACGATCGTCTGGGGCAGTTTCGGCCCGTGGGTGTAATCCTTCAGAAGGAAATCCTTGGCCCCTTCCTTGACGGCCTGAAGGGCCCGTGATTCATCGACAAGCTGCATGAGGACAACCACCGGGATGCCTGGAAATTCCTTCCTTAGCCAGGAAAAAACCTTCAGGCCGTAATTGGCGCACATGGAGATATCCAGCAGGATGACGTCGGGAGGATCGCTCTGGAGGATGGGCTTGGCCTCTTCCATCTTCTGCGCAACCGATACCTGGAAGAGGTAAAAACTTTTCTCCGTCGCGAGGAGCTCGCGCACGAAGAGGGCATACCGATCGTCATCCTCTATCAGGAGAACGGAGATCGGCCTGTTTTCATTCAGCTTCGGGTGGTCCGGCATGGCCTCCAAAGAGCTCTTGCTTCGCTTCCGTCGCGGCCGACCCCGCCTCTTTCAGGATCTGATCCGCTCCCTCCGTCAAACGCTCTCTGGCTTGAGCCAGCAGCCGCCTCGCCTCGCGGGTAATCTCCTGCGCTCTCGCGGATGTCGGATCAGCGTTGGCCAGAATGTACTCGACGGTCTTAATGGCGTCGTCGTAATTTTTCGCGCCGACGAACCGCTGCGCCTGCCTGACCAGATATTCCCCCTTCTGCTCGAAGGTGGCATAGGTTTCCGCCTCCCGGATCGCTTCGGTGGAAGATTTCGGCCCGAACTTCGTCGTAGCGACGGCTACGGCGATAACCGTTACAGCCGCCACGGCAAGTCCCGCGGCAATGATTCTATTCATCCATTCCGTCTCCTTTTTCTTTCATTATAAACCAAAGCTGGCGGAGAGTGGAGGATTCGGCGCCCTGCCGGGTCGGCCATCCGCCGCTCCCAAGGAACGTCAGGCCTCCCATCAGGTCGGCCTGACCTGGACTGTCCGCTTAAAACAGCGGACAGTCGCGGCTCCCTTCGAATCCTCCACAACGTTCATTAAGATTACGGAGAGTGGAGGATTCGAACCTCCGAGCCATTGCTGGCTAACGGTTTTCGAGACCGCCGCATTCGGCCGCTCTGCCAACTCTCCCAAGCTCTTCACATCATCTTACAACGGAGAGGGTAGGATTCGAACCTACGAGCCCTCGCGGACTAACGGTTTTCAAGACCGCCGCTTTCAACCGCTCAGCCACCTCTCCAATAATGCCGCCTAGTCTACATGAACAGCTGGTGGAAGATCAGCTTGTAGAACTCCCCCGCATGGAGGAACCCGCCCTTGATATAGTTCCAAAAACCAACCTCCGGGGCCATCAGTGCAATCACCAGGATAACAAAGGAGATGTTGCCCCATAGGATGAAATTCAGGGAGATCAGGGGGCCCAACACCTCCAGGTCGGTCTGCTTCTGCTTCAGGGATAGAACCGTGTAGACCAGGTGGAAGGTCAGCGCCGCCCCCAACCCAAGATAAAAGAGCCCGGAGAGGAACTCAACATCCTCGAACAGCCCGACAATCACGTAGACCAGAGCCCATAGGATCGCGTAGACGGGGACCAGATACGGAGCCAGGGCAACCACGCCGGTGACCTTGTTCGTCGTCACCGCCCCTTTCTTGGAGCCGGCCTTGAACCCTTTCACCTGCCCGCCGGTCAGCCAGGCGGCGACGGCGTGCATCATCTCATGCCCGAAGACGTAGGCTCTGTTCGGAGCCGTCACGAGCACATGGAAAGCCAGGTAGATGGTAATCCCGAAAAGGAAAAGCAATTCCGGTTTCCGGACCTGGTGAATGGCCAGTAGCTGTTCGTAGAAAGAAAAGGCAAAACCGGCCAGGGCCGGCAGGAGAAGAACGCCTAAAACCGTGCGCGAGATGCTGGCGATCATCCGTCAGGGCGGAGTCAGCCGGGTCAGGCCGTCCAGATACGGCTGGAGCGCCTTCGGAATGCGGACCGACCCGTCCTGTTCCTGGTGGTTTTCCAGAAGGGCGATGATCGTCCGCGCCAGGGCAACCCCTGAACCGTTGAGGGTGTGGACAAAACGGGGCTTTTTGGTCTGCGGGTCCCGGAACCGGATGTTGGCCCGCCTGGCCTGAAAATCTTCGAAATTGCTGCAGCTGGAAACCTCCAACCAGTTGCCCGTTCCCGGGGAAAATGCCTCCAGATCATATGTCTTGGCGGAGGCGAACCCCAGGTCCCCACTGGCCAGGACCACCACCCGGTACGGAAGCTCCAGCAGCTGGAGCACTTTCTCGGCGTTGGCCGTCAGACTTTCCAACTCGGCGTAGGAGTTTTCCGGGGTTGCGAACTTCACCAGCTCCACCTTGTCAAACTGGTGGACCCGCGTCATTCCCTTCGTTTCCTTGCCATAGGAGCCGGCCTCCCGGCGGAAGCAGGCGGTGTAGGCGGTATAATACCTGGGCAGCGAATCACCCTCCAGGATTTCACCGGCATGAAGGTTTGTGACCGGCACCTCCGCCGTCGGGATCAGGAACAGGTCGTCCTGCACCCGGTACATATCCTCCTCGAATTTCGGCAGCTGGCCCGTGCCGGTCATGGTGGCCCGATTGACCAGGTACGGCGGAGCGAATTCGGTGTAGCCGTGCCGAGCGGTGTGCAGATCCAGCATGAAGTTGATGAGCCCTCTTTGAAGACGGGCGCCCGGACCCGTGAAAAGGACGAAGTTGGACCCGGATATCTTGGCGGCCCGCTGGAAATCGATCACGCGCAGGATCTCGGCCAGCTCCATATGGGAGCGGGGCTGAAAGGCAAACCTCTTCGGTTCCCCCCAGGAACGGACAATCTGGTTGTTGGCCGCCGGCCCCACCGGGACGGACGCGTGCGGGATGTTGGGAATCAGAAGAAGCTGCCGCCTCACCTGATCCTCCGTCTCGGAAACCCTGGCGGACAAGGCATCCTCCTGGGCGGATACCTCCTTCAGCCGGTCCAACTGCCCGTCAACCGGCTTGCCCTCCCGTTTCAGACGCCCGATCTCATCGGAGGCGACCCGCTTCTGGTGGCGAATCTCCTCCAGCTGCTGCTGCGCCTTCCGGGTTTCCGCCTCCATCTTCAGAAAAGAATCGACGTCGAATGTCGCAGCACGGGAAATCAGGGCCTTCTTCAACCGGTCGGGATTCTCGCGGATTTGCTTCAAGTCGAGCATTTTTATCCCTTGATCACTCCCATCGGTCTCATCCGGCAGACCCGTCGGGCTAATCCCGCTTCGTCCACCACCCTCACCACCTCGTTGACATCCTTGTAGGCGGCCGGCTGCTCTTCATCCAAACCGGTCCTGCCGCGCGCCATGGCGATGATCCCCCTGTCCTCCAGTTCTCGACGAATGGACCGGCCCCTGGCATTCTTGACGGCGGCGGTCCTCGACATGACCCGCCCGGCTCCATGGCAGGTGGAGCCGAACGATTCCTCCATCGATTTGGCGCCGCCTATCAGAAGGTAGGAATTCCGGCCCATATCCCCTGGGATGATCACCGGCTGGCCGTACGGGCGGACCATCGGAGGCAGCTCCGGGTGACCGGCGGGAAAAGCGCGAGTCGCCCCCTTGCGGTGAACGCACAACATCCTCTCTTTCCCGTCAACCGTATATTTTTCCATCTTGGCGACGTTGTGGGCCACATCGTAAATCAGGGACATCCCCAGGGCGGACCAGGAGGAGCGGAAAACCTGCTCAAAGACTATGCGGGCCCTGTGCATCAGGAGCTGGCGGTTGGCCCAGGCGTAATTGGCGGCGGCGCGCATCGCTCCCAAGTAGGCCTTCCCTTCAGGGGAATGGACCGGCGCGCAGGCCAACTGCCTGTCCGGCAGGTCGATCCCGTATTTCTGGGAGGCCCTCCTGGCCGTTTCCAGGTAGTCGTCGCACACCTGATAGCCCAGCCCGCGGGAACCGGAATGGATCATCACTGTCACGGACCCTTCCTGAAGCCCGAACAGATCGGCCGCCTGCCGGTCAAAAACCTGATCCACCACCTGCACCTCCATGAAATGGTTCCCGGACCCGAGGGTGCCAACCTGTCCGGCCCCCCGCTCGTAAGCTCTTTCTGAAACGGCCTCCGGATCGGCCCCTTCCAGGCAGCCCCGGCTTTCCGTGTGTTCCAGATCGCTTTCGGTCCCGTATCCCTGCCGAACGATCCACCCGGCCCCCTCCAGGAGGATCTTCTTCTCCTCCTTCTCCGAAAAGGTGATGTCCCCGCCAGCCCCAACCCCGCAGGGGACATGCTGGAACAGCTGGCCGATCAGGATCTTCAAGATCGGCCGAACTTCCTCTTCCTTTAGCTTCGTCCTGACGAGCCGGACGCCGCAGTTGATATCGTATCCAACGCCGCCGGGAGAGACGACACCGCCCCTCTCGGGATCGGTGGCCGCCACCCCACCCACCGGGAAACCGTACCCCCAGTGGATGTCGGGCATCGCCATGGCGGCTTTCACGATCCCCGGCAAAGTGGCCACATTCGCCACCTGCTCCAGGGATTTGTCCTGCTGAATGTCCCGCATGAGCCGCTCGTCGGCGAAGATGAGCCCCGGGACCCGCATCCCGGGCCTGGTCCCGACGGGAATCTCCCACCGGTAATCATCGAGCTTCTTAATCTGCAAAGTATCCGAAATCATCTTAAGGACCGACCCCACGTCGATTATATATCGAAAATCACCTGGGCAACCCATGTTCCATCCAGTTCCTGACGGACGCAGAGGTCGCAGTAGGTCACCGCCTTGATCTCCTTGTTCAGGCGGTGGCGGTCCGGATCGAACCTCTCGCCGGTGACAACCGCCTCCAGCGAGGTCTCGTCCATGCGGGTGATGTCGAACGACCGCATCAGGAAGTTCTTCGTTGCGAAAAGGAAGAGCAGCTCCCGCAGCCAAGCGACCAGGAGAGTATCCAGGGAATCGGATGAGGCGCGGACTCTCTCCGATTCGAGGGACTGGAGGTCATCTGGGGGGATAATCAGACTGAACATGCCGGAGGCCATGTTGCAGAAGAGCTCCTTCAGGGTCCGGCCTCTGGCCAGAATGCCTATCTCGGCGGTGTGCTCGATGATTTCGTAAGGGATCATGGCTCGCGAAACGTGGGCCGACAGAGGTTCGAACTCTGGTCTACGGATTAAAAGTCCGCTGCTCTGCCCATTGAGCTATCGGCCCGGGAAATGCACCGCACAACAGGTGGGAGGAACCGGCCAGGCGACCTTCAATTAAACAATCTGCAGGTCTTTCTCCTTATCAGCCAAGATCTGATCCACCTTCGCCTGATACCGGTCCGTCAACTTCTGCAGCATGTCCGTCGCCTTGAATTTGTCGTCCTCGGTGATGGCTTTGTCCTTGAAAAGCTTCTCGATCGACTCCTTGGAGGCGTGGCGGATATTACGGATGGAGATCCTTCCCTCCTCCGCCTGCTTATGCGCCAGTTTCGTCAACTCCTGCCGGCGCTCGGTCGAAAGGGGCGGCACGGAGATCTTGATCACCTTGCCGTCGTTGTAGGGGGAAAGCCCCAGATCCGATTTCATGAGGGCTTTCTCTATTTCGGGCAAGGCGTTGAGATCCCACGGCTGGATCGTCAGGAGCTTGGGGTCCGGCGTGTTGATCGCGGCCAACTGTTTCAGCGGCGTGGGAGCCCCGTAATACTCCACGCGAATCCCCTCCACGAGAGACGGCGCCGCGCGGCCGGTCCGGATGGAGGCAAACTCCTTCGTGACGGCCTCGATGGCCTTCTGCATCTTGGCTTCCGAATCACGCAAAACAGACTGGATATTCGTTACAGCTGGTTTGGATTCTGGCATTTTATTTCACCACCGTCCCTATGGACTCTCCCATGACAACCCTTTTGATGTTGTCCGGACGAGTCAGGTTAAACACGATGATCGGCAGCCGGTGATCCATGCACAGACTGACCGCCGTCGCATCCATCACCTGCAGTCCCTTGTTGAGGACATCGATGTACTTCAAGCTCTTGAACTTGACCGCTTTCTTATCGCGGTTCGGATCGGCTGAATAGACACCGTCAACCTTGGTCGCTTTTAAGACCGCCTCCGCGTCGATTTCGATCGCCCGCAGAGCGGCCGCCGTATCCGTCGAGAAATAAGGGTTGCCGGTCCCGCCCGCGAAGATGACGACCCTGCCCTTTTCCAGATGGCGGATGGCGCGGCGGCGGATGTACGGCTCCGCAAGCTCCTCCATGTGAATGGCCGTCTGCACGCGGGTAAAGCACCCCTGTTTCTCCAGAGCGTCCTGTAAAGCCAGTGAGTTGATGACCGTCGCCAGCATCCCCATGTAGTCGGCCGTCGTCCGGTCGATCCCCTGCGTCCTCGCGGTGACGCCGGTCCCCCGGATGATGTTGCCCCCCCCGATCACCACGCCGATCTGAATTCCTAATTTTTGGATTTCTTTGATCTGGGCGGCAATCCGGTGGGTCAGCTGTGAATCGATGCTCTGGTCATTTCCGGAGGATTGAAGGGCTTCCCCGCTTAGCTTCAGGACGATGCGCTTGTAGACGGGGCGATGGGCTGTTTTAGCCATCTTTTCAGCTGGGATGACGCTTTGAATCCAGTGACTCTCCTAAAACGATACGGACAAACCGGCGTATCACAATGTTTTCCCGAATGCTGTTGACGGTCTCGTGCAAAAGCCCCTGAACGGTCTTGCTGGGGTCCCGCACATAGGGCTGGTCCAAGAGGACCTGCTCTTTGTAAAACTTCTCCGCGTAGGCCTTCCTGGCCTCTTCGCCGTTGAGGCCGGCGGCCGTCAACTCCTCCGCGGGCACCTCCTCCCGGCTGACATACGCCGGGTTCATGGAGGCCACCTGCAGGCAGATCTCGTTGACAAACCGCTTGAATTGGTCGTTCCGGGCCACGAAATCGGTCTCGCAGTTAACCTCCACCAGAACGCCGATCCGGCCGGCGTGGACGTAGCTGCCGATCACCCCCTGGCGCGCTTCCCGACCCGCTTTTTCCGTGGCGATCGCCGCCCCCTTGGCGCGGAGGATCCGAACAGCTCCTTCCATGCTCCCCTTGGCTTCGGTCAGGGCCTTCTTGCACTCCATGTAGCCGGCCCCTGTCTGCTCCCGCAGCGTCTTGATCTGATCGGCGCTCACGGCCGTCATGGCTCTTCCCCGGCCTCCTTGGCTGCTTCCCCCTTCGTTTCCTCTTTGGCCTTCACAACCTTGCGCCTCTTGGTGATCCCTTCCTCTTCCACCTTGATGGCCTCTTTCGGCATGATCTGTTCCACTTCATCCACCAACGAAACGGGAACAGCTCCCTCGGCGGCGGGATCACCCGCGGTTGCCTGCTGGCGCTGCAAGGCGGCGGCCGCCTCCTTCTCTTCCAAAGCAACTTTCTCCGCCTCCTCCTTCGCCCGCCTGGCCTGTTCTTCCGCTTGATTGGCCAGATAGATCTGGCGGCCTTCCTGGATAGCATCGGCCAGCCGGGAGGTGATCAAGCGGATGGAACGGATCGAATCGTCGTTGCCGGGGATCACATACTCGATCGGGTCCGGATCGCTGTTGGTGTCCACCAGCCCGACCACCGGGATGCCGAGCCGGACCGCCTCCTTCACGGCCGTCTCTTCCCTCTTAGCGTCAATGACGTAAATCGCTTTCGGCAGCTGGTTCATCTCCAGAATGCCTGAAAGGGTTTTTTCCAGCTTGGCGAGTTCCGTCATCTGCCGAGCGGCTTCCTTTTTGGTCATCTGCTCCAAGGCACCTGATTTACGCCCCTCCCGAATAAGCTTTAAACGCTGGATCGATTTCTGGATCGTCTGGAAATTGGTCAACAGCCCGCCCAGCCATCGCAGGTTCACGTAGAACTGGCCGCAGCGGACCGCCTCCTCCGCCACGATGGCCTGCGCCTGCCGCTTGGTGCCAACGAAAAGGATCGAGCCGCCCTGCTGGGCCACGGAGCGCAAAAACTCCCTCGCCTCCGTGAGGCCCTTGACGGTCTTTTCCAAGTCGACGATATAAACGCCGCTCTTCTCGCCGAAGATGAATCGCTTCATCTTGGGATTCCAGCGGCTCGTTTGGTGTCCGAAATGGACGCCTGCTTCAATCAACTCTTTCATCAGTGGCTCCACCATAGTAAACAATTATTTTACCAGAAAAAATTTACTGCGCAACCTGCAATTCATACAGCCGCTTATAGATAGCGGAATCCTTCAGGAGATCCTCGTGTCGGCCGCTCTCCACCACCCTGCCCCCTTCCAGAACGATGATCTGATCGGCCCCGCGGATGGCCGAAAACCGGTGGGAGATCACGAAAACCGTCCGGCCCTTCATCAGCCGGTCCAGCGCCTCCTGCACCAGCAATTCTGACTCGGAATCCAGCTGGGAGGTGGCTTCATCCAGGATCAGAATCGGCGGATCCTTCAAAATGGCCCTGGCGATGGCGATCCGCTGGCGCTCCCCGCCCGATAGGCGGTTTCCCAGGTCCCCCACAACCGTGTCATATCCGTTGGGCAGATTCCGGATGAAGGAGTCGGCGTTGGCGGCTTTGGCCGCCGCGACGATCGCCTGCTCATCGGCCGCCGGAAACCCGAAAGAGATGTTCGCCCTGACCGTGTCGTTGAAAAGGAACGGGTCCTGCGTCACCAGCCCGATCTGCGAACGGAGCGAGCGCAGGGTCGCCTGCCTGATATCCTGCCCATCGATCAGGATCCGCCCCTTGACCGGATCGTAAAACCGGGGAATCAGGTTCAGGAGGGTTGTCTTCCCGGCCCCGCTGGAGCCGACGATCCCCAGAACCCGTCCTGCGGGGATGGACAGGTTGATCCCCTGCAGGATGTACTGGTCCTGGTATTTGAACCAAACGTCCTCAAACCGGATCTCTTTTTGAAAACGGGGCAGATCGACGGCCGCGGGAGATTCGGCGACCGTCGATTTTACATCAAGAATGGAGACGATCCGTTTGGCCGCGACCACCGCGTGCTGGTGGATGGAATGCAGGCGGCTTAATTTCTTGACCGGCGGCAGCAGGGACATCAGAGAGCCGATGAACAGCACGAAGACGCCGGGCGACAGCTGGCCGCTCAAAACCGCTCGCCCTCCGACTTCCAGCACAAAAAGTCCCGCGGCGACGCCGATGATCTCCGTGATCGCCCCCAACGCCTCCCGTCTCTTCACCGTCTTGATGTTGGCCTTGTAATACTCCTGGTTGACCTTCCCGAAACGGGCGGCTGCCGTCTCCTCGGCGGTGAACGCCTTGATGATCCGGATTCCCTGGAAGGTCTCTATCAGATGGCTGTTGATATCGGCCATCCTCTGCTGGGCCAGCACACCGAGCTTGCGCAGAGCCTTGCCGATCCGGACAACCGGGTAGCCGATCGCCGGCAAAAGCAGCAGGACCACCAGCGCCAACCGGACGTCGATCAGGACCGCCATCAGCATGAACACGAGGGCCCGGGTGGAGTTGTAAACCAGGTCCGTGATCCCCTCGACGAGCGTGTTGTGGAGGACCGAGACGTCGCTGGTCATGCGGGAGACCATGTCGCCCGTCTTCTCTCCGCCGAAGAAATCGAGGGAGAGTGTTTCATAGTGTCGGTAAAGGGCGTTGCGGGTGTCCCGCAGGAACTTCATCGCCACGTCGTTCATCAGATACTTCTGAAAGAAGATGCACAGGTTCTTCAGCACGAAAAGGACGATGGAAACGCCGACGATCGCGTTGAGCTTGCTCAAAGGGTTCATCCCATCCAGAAATGCGACGCCGGAGGTCAGAAAGGAGGGGGCCCACTCCGGCAGGTCAACCGACTTGTTGAGCAAAACCATGTCGATCAGCGGCACGATCATCCCCAGAGAGACCCCTTCGAAGAGACTGGTTGCCAGCATGAAAACGAAGGCGGCGGCAATCAGCCCGGAATGGGGCTTCAGGAACGGCAAGAGCTTGAGGTAATTCTTCATCGAAACAACGATTCTACCATGCTATACTACCCCATCACAATCAAGGACTTAGGACGATGGAACCTATCAAAGTTGCCGTAGTCGGCGTCGGGCATCTGGGCTCGATCCATGCCAGAATATACTCACAACTTGAATCAGCACAATTGGTTGCGGTCTGCGACCTGCGCCCGGAACAGGCGAAGACCCTCGCCCGCCAATACCATTGCAAGGCGGTAAAGGACTTCCAGGAACTGATCGGCCAGGTCGACGCCGTCTCCGTCGCCGTTCCGACCCAGGAGCACTTCCGTATCGCACAGGCCTTCCTCGCCAAGGGAATCCACACCCTGGTGGAGAAACCGATCACCAACACCGTCGAACAGGCGGATCAGCTCCTGGGGATCTCCGCAAAAACAGGGGCCATCCTGCAGGTCGGGCATGTGGAGCGGTTCAACGCCGCCTTTCGGCGGGTCCGGGATTCCTTGAGCAATCCCCGCTTCATCGAGACTCATCGACTGGCCGCTTTCCAGCCCCGTGGCACGGAGGTTGGGGTCGTCCTGGACCTGATGATCCACGACATCGATATCCTGCTGGGGCTGGTCAAAAGTCCCGTGAAACGGGTGGATGCCGTCGGGGTGCGGGTCCTGACTTCCTCCGAAGATATCGCCAACGCCAGAATCGCCTTCCAGAACGGCGCCGTGGCCAACCTCACCGCCAGCCGGATCTCCAACAAGGCGATGCGAAAGTTCCGCATCTTCCAAGCCGACACCTACGTTTCCATGGATCTTTTGAAGCAGCGGGTGGAGATCTTCCGGCATCTGCCCGGCACAAAAAAGGGCCGGATAGGGCGCATCACCCACGAACGGCTCCGGATCGCCCCGGAAGAACCGCTGAAAGCGGAGCTGGCCGCCTTCCTGGAGGCGATCCAACACAAGCGGCCGCCGCCAGTCTCCGGCCAGGAGGCCCGGGACGCGCTGGACTTGGCCCTGCAGATCACCCGCCTCGTTCACCAAAACCACCCATGACAAAAAAAATCATGCTAATCGCCGGCGAATCCTCCGGCGATCTCCACGGCGCACACCTGGCTGCCGAACTCTTCGCCCTGGAACCGGACCTGCAGCTTTTCGGTTTCGGCGGAAGCGGCATGAAACAGGCCGGCGTGGAAATCCTCGTCGACCCGACGGAGCTGGCGGTGATCGGCATCGTGGAGGTCCTGCGCCATCTCGGAACCTTCCAGGCCATGTTCCGGAAAGCGGCCGCAACGCTGGATGAGAGGCGGCCGGACGTGGTGGTTCTGATCGACTACCCCGGCTTCAACCTCCGGTTCGCTCGTGAAGCGAAAACCCGCGGGATCCCGGTGGTTTATTTCATCAGCCCACAGATCTGGGCCTGGGATCCGGGCCGGATCCACAAAATCAAATCCCTGGTCAGCCGGATGCTGGTGGTCTTCCCCTTCGAGCAAAAGATCTACGAACAGGCCGGCGTTCCCGTAACTTTCGTCGGACATCCGCTGGTCGAACATGTCAAGCCGGCCCTTTCCAGGGCAGAGTCCCTGCAACAGCTGGGGCTGGAAGACCGTATGCCAGTCGTCGGCCTGCTGCCGGGGTCCCGCGAAGGGGAGGTCCGTCGGATCCTCCCGATTTTTCTCGCCGCCGGCGAGCGGATGCAGAAAGAGCTGCCTTCCACGACCCAGTTCCTCCTCATCAAAGCGCCGCATCTGGACTGGGAGATCTACAGGCAGGCGATGACCCGATCCGCCCTGAAGCCGAAAGTCGTCGAACGCTGGGATTACAGTTGCATCCACAGTTGCGATTTTGTGCTGGTCGCCTCGGGGACGGCCACGCTGGAATGCGCCCTGCTGGAAAGGCCGATGCTGATCGCCTACAAGACCTCGTGGCCGACCTATTTCCTTTCACGTCTGCTCATCAAGATCCCGGTGATCGGACTGGTCAACGTGGTGGCATCAGCCGATGAAAACGGGCGGATCACCGACAAAAAGATCGTCCCGGAATTCATCCAGCACAGCGCCTCCCCCGCTCTGATCGCCGCCACGGCAATCCAGCTATGGAAAGAGGCCTCCTGGCGAAACAAGATGGTCGAGGATTTCCGGAAAATCAAACACTCCCTCGGTGAGACGGGCGCCAGCCGGAGAGCCGCGCAGACAATCCTGGAGGAATTGAGAAAGGCCGGCTGATCTGCACCGGGTTTTACGCGAAGATGGCGAGGAAGGTCTGCCCTTGCGCGTCCTGGTAGGTCATCAACCCCAGAAGCTGCACATTCGGATCCTGATAGCCACCCAGGGCCAGCATAATGACGGCTGCCGGATTGATGCGGGCCAGGTCGGCCAGCCACAGCTTCAGAACCGGAAGATTCAGGGGATTATCAACCGAGAGATCCAGACCCGCGTCTTCTACAATCACGCCGGGTTTTTCGTACGACTCCGTCGGCGCCAGAGGGACCCGTACGAGCCGAACGGCCGCCGCCAAATCCGCCGGCAGCTTGCCGATGAAATCCCGCTCCAGGCCCTGTAGAAGCGGTTCCTGGGAATAAACATTCACGCGGGCTGGCAATGGAACGACCCAGACCCTGCTGAAAACGCCGGGGATGGAATCCCTGTAGCGGGACGGCAGGTTCCGGGCGAATTCCTCCGCGTCCACCGCTCGAAAAGGAAGAGTCCCCTCCAGACCGGCGGAAGGCATCACCAGGCGCTCGGGCTGATCAGGCAGGGGGGGACCATAGGTCACCTCCGGCACAAGGACCTGAACCCACCTGCTGTGATGCCGCTCCCTGTAAGTCCGGACCTGCACCCGGAAGGACCGGCCTGCCGCACCGGCGGAAATCGCCCAGAGGGCCGACTCCATGAGATCCCCCTCCTGGCCGAAACGCTCCTGCCATTCATCCGGCGGCCCCAGCTCAATCCAGTAGTTGCTGCCTGTCGCCTCGTTGTAGAACCGGACCCAGCCCGGATCGAGGCGCGGTTCCTCCGTGACTTCCTCCAGTAAACGCTTCATGTGGCCGTGCAGCGTTTCGATGACCTCCTGCTCTTCTCTCAGGTTGTCCGCAAGAATCTGGACCGGTCCCCGGACCACGTTCACCATATCCAGCCGGCGCGGCATCCTGCCGGAAACCCGCCCCCGCAGCTGTTCCTGAATCTCCTCGGAGAGCTGCCGGAATTTCGCCGCGTCTCCAGCGTGTCCCATCTCCTCCGCCACACGAGACAAAACGCGTGCGGCGATGGCGGCTGCCTCCAAAATCGTGATGTCGTAAGGCATCAGCACCTCTTCCATCATATCCTCTGGCATCTGTCCCGGCCTGCTCTGCTCCACATTCCACAACTCCTTTGTCACGATTCTCCGAACCATGTGGCGCTGGCGCGCCGATTCGAGGTGATCGGCCGGTACCCCTCCCTGCAAAAAGGTCAGCAGGGCATCCGGCGCGTCCAGGCGGTCGGCTGGGCTCAAAAACTGATCCGCGGGGCTCATGACCTGCATGAGGGCATAGGCCAGGGCGCGGGTATAAAACTCATTCGGCAGCTCAAGCCGACCCCTTTCCTGCTCCCGGAGGACGCGGGCAAGCCATCTTTCCCGGAACAGGGCGTAGACATGGCCCCGGGGAACGTCCGGGTTGGTCATGATCTGATCAATCCGCGTGCGCTGCGCCAGGGAGCCGGCCGCGCTTAATGTCAAAACCGCCTGCGCGATCATCGTTCTGACCATCCGGACCGTTTCCTGGTGAGGCGGCGGCTGCTGGTTCAAAAGCCGAGATCCGGCCGCCAGCGCGGCCCAGTAATCGTTTTCAGCCGATCTGGACAAGGGATTGCCGACGATCCAGACGGAAGGCAAGCGGCGGCTCAACAGCATCTGCATCCGCATGATCTCCAGCGTATCCAACTGCCTTCGGACGAAGGTCGTCTGCCGGGCACGTTCCGGCTTTTGCAGGCGGGAGACGCGGGTCAGAAGATTGCTCAACGTGCTCCATCGCTGCATTTCCAGAGCGACCCCGGCATCTTCGAAAAGGGACCGCAGGTTCATCTCAAAGGGAATGAATGACCTTTCAACCAGTATCTGCTGTCCTGATCCGGGCCGGATTGTCACTCCCTGCGGCGTCACCTCCACAGTGAATCCGTCTTCGGTCCGGCTTGACCTGGACAAACTCAACCGAGCCGCGACAGGATCGGCTCCCGCCTGCATGAAAACCGTGTTGACGTTCGGGAAATGGGCTTTATTACCAAGCACGACGTGCAGGAAACGCTGCCCATTCCCCTGGCGGTTAAGGATGAAGAAACCCCGCCCCCTCCACTCTTCCAGGTAAGTAGAGGGGATGAAAACCCCTTGGGACGGGACGGGCACAAAGCTGTTCGGCGCGCCGCCGGAGGTATCGGCGAACAGGCGGACGGGGACGAGAGCGCTGTCATCGATAAGGATCGCCTCATCGTACGGGATCGGCCGCGCCGCCAGGTCGGCCAGTTTGGAGAGATAAGTCGCTTCATCATCCAGCTTAACGTCCTTCGGGGCGACGAGCCGAAGTTCGGCTGAACTGTTCGACGCGACGGCCCGGAGGAAGACCCGCGCAATCTCCCGGTTGGAGGTCAGATCGTACAGGATGACCCCCTCCCCCCGTTCACCGGGCGGGTAAGTGCCCTTGCTCCGATAATCCTTTTCCGCCTTGAAATTCAACTTGAGCCATTTCCCCTCCTCCACCTCCTTGACGAATGTTTGCAGATGGCCCCTGCCGCCGCCGGAATTGAAACCGCCCCTCTCTGTGACCTCGCGCGTAATCTGGTCCCACAGCTTTTGACGGAAGATCAAGACTGTCGGAGGCCCCTGGAACTCGATGGCACCTCTCTTCATTCCTTTGACTTCCGCCAACCGAATCCGGACGATCTGAGGGGGCTGTTCCTGGTTGAAGCTCCAGACCACCACCTGTCCGCCGACATCGACCCGCCTGCGCAGGCCCAAATCCTTCTCTTCCTCCAGGCCAGCAGACAGGGAGAGGACCAGCTGATCCTGGACGCCTGACTCCACAGGGCTGACCGGCCTCAAGGCAAAGGAGGTCCCTGGCAATCCCAGCGAGATCGCCGCGAAAAAGGCAATGCTTCTCTTGAAAACTGTTATAGATCTCATCGTAAGAACCGGCAGGAAATGGTGTTTCCTCAATGGTGAGGTCAAGTTTACCTTAACTAAACCTGATTTGGCAAGGCCTTATATTAGATTTAATTCCTATTAACTACTATGGAAGGCGCTGCATTCGCAGGAGATACATTATTGAGATTTTTGGCCAGGATGGCGGACGCCTCCTGCACCGGATCGATCTGCGTTTGAACCGGCTTGCCGACAGGGGTGCATTACCAAAGACCATCGAAATCGGGAGAAGGAGAATATGCGTTCGATAAGCTTTTACTATTTATTACAGCAACGGTAAGTAGGTCTTCAGGTCAAAATCGGTGACGGCAGAGCAGTATTTTTCCCATTCCATCTGCTTGTTGCGCAGGAAGGAACTGTAGATGTGGTCGCCCAACGCCGATTTCAGAAGCGCCGAGCCGCTGGCCGCTTCAATCGCCTCTCCCAGATCTCTGGGAAGGGCCTGGATCCCCTTTTGGGACCTCTCCGCGGGGGAGAGGGAGGCCACGTTAGTTTGCGCTTCAGGCGGAAGAGATTCTTTCTTCCGGATACCATCCAGTCCGGCCGCCAAGATGGCGCTGAAAGCCAGGTACGGGTTGCAAGCCGGGTCAGGAGACCGCAGTTCAATTCGGCAGGCCTCTTCTTTACCTGGTTTAGCCCTGGGGACACGCACCAGATCGGCCCGGTTCGTTAAAGCCCAGGTGACATAAGCCGGCGCCTCATAACCGGGGGTCAGCCGCTTGTAGGAATTCACCCACTGGTTGGTGACCACGGTGAACTCCCTGACATGCTTGAGGATCCCGGCAAGAAAGCTCTTAGCCACTCCGGACAGATGGGCCGGATCGTTCGGATCGAAGAAGGCGTTCCTCTCCCCTTTAAAGAGGGAGATGTTCACATGCATGCCGGAACCGTTCTGCCCGGCCATCGGCTTCGGCATGAAAGTGGCGTAGACCCCGTGCTCCAGGGCGATCTCCTTGGTGACGAGCCGGTAGGTCATCACGTTGTCCGCCATCGTCAGGGCGTCGGCGTACCGGAAATCGATCTCATGCTGGGAGGGGGCCACCTCATGGTGGCTGAACTCGACGCCGATCCCCAGCTCCTCCAGCGCCAGGATCGTTTCACGCCGCAGGTTGGAAGCCAGATCCAGCGGGGTCAGGTCGAAATAGCCGCCGGCATCCAAGGGGATCGGCTCCTCGGCCGACTTGAAATAGAAATGCTCCAGCTCCGGCCCGACGTAAAAGGTGTAGCCCAACTCGGCCGCCTTCTTCAGATTCTGCTTCAAAACGTAGCGGGGATCCCCTTCAAACGGTTCCCCGCCAGGGCGCACGATGTCGCAGAACATTCGGGCAACGGCGTTGGCTTTCGGCCTCCAGGGCAAAACCGCGAAGGTGTTCGGATCCGGCAAAGCCACCATGTCGGACTCCTCGGACCGGGTGAACCCCTCGATGGAGGAACCGTCGAAACCGACCCCTTCCTCCAGGGCCTCCTCCAGTTCCTCGATGGTGATCGCCACGTTCTTCAGGAACCCGAGGATGTCGGTGAACCACAACCGGATGAACTTGACCCCGAGGTCGCGGGCCGATTTCAGGACGTATTCTTTGTCTTTCAGCTCAATAGCGGGCATTGGCTCTCACTCGACAAGCAAACGCCCGGGCGCGCGTGGCGGCCCGGGCGTCGCTTGAATCACTTTGACAAGGAACCTTGACTCTTAGGCGTCGAAGTACAGGTAGAACTCGTACGGATGCGGTCGGAGCCGGACTTTGTCAATCTCCTGCCGCTTGTACTCCAGCCACACCTCGATGACGTCCTTGGTGAAGACGTCTCCCTTGAGCAGGAACGCGTGGTCCCTCTCGAGGGCGTCAAGCGCCTCCTCCAGCGAACCGGGCACCTGCTTGGGCGCCTTGTCCGCCGGCATCTCGTAGATGTTCTCATCCACCGGCTGTCCCGGATCGATCCGGTTCTGGATGCCATCCAGCCCCGCCATAAGCAGCGCCGCGAACGTGATGTACGGGTTGCAGGAGGGGTCGGGGGCGCGGAACTCCACCCTCTTGCTTTTCGGGTGCGGCGTGTAAACCGGGATGCGGCAGATCGCCGACCGGTTCCGGGCCGAGTAGGCCAAGTTCACAGGCGCCTCGTAGCCGGGGACCAACCGCTTGTAAGAGTTGGTGCCGGGAGCCGCGAAGGCCAGGATTGCCGGGGCATGCTTAAGCAGCCCGCCGATGTACCACTTGCAGGTCTGGCTGATCAGGGCGTAGCCGTTCTTGTCGTAGAACAGGTTGGTCCCCTCTTTCGCGAGACTCTGGTGGGTGTGCATGCCGGATCCGTTGTCGCCGAAGAGCGGCTTGGGCATGTAGGTGGCCACCTTGCCGTGCTTGCGGGCGACGTTCTTGACGACGTATTTGAGCGTCATCAGCCAGTCCGCCATCTGGGTGAGGGTGCCGTAGCGCATGTCGATCTCCGCCTGACCGGCCGTGGCCACCTCATGGTGATGCTTCTCCACGGGGACGCCGGCCTCCCGGGCCTTCTTCATGATCTCGCTGCGGATGTCCTGAAAGACATCGTGAGGCGGCACCGGGAAGTACCCTTCCTTGAAGCGGGGCTTGTAGCCGAGGTTTGGCTTCTCGTCCCGGCCGGAGTTCCACTCTCCTTCGATGGAATCGACGAAGTAGTAGCTGGAGTTTTCCGTCGAATCGAACCGGATGTCATCGAAGATGAAGAATTCCGGTTCCGGACCCCAGTAGCTGATGTCGGCGATGCCGGTTTTCTTCAGGTACGCTTCGGCCTTCCTGGCGATGTAGCGGGGGTCCCGGGTGTAGGGCTTCTTCGTCAACGGATCATAGATGTCGCAGATCATGCTCAAGGTCGGCGCCTCGCAAACCGGGTCCAGGATCGCCGTGCTCGGGTCGGCATACAGGTTCATGTCCGATTCCTGGATCTTCTGGAAACCGCGGATCGACGACCCGTCGAACCCAATCCCGTCGACCCAGATCCCCTCTCTGGGGTTCTCGCTCAACTCGGAGACCGGGATGGAAAAATGCTGCCACAGCCCGGGCAGGTCGTTGAACTTCAGGTCCACGACCTGGATGTTATTCTCCTTAATAATCTTCCATAACCGGCGGACAGCCGCTTCATCCGCTTTCGGCGGCTCGTTGGCAACGGCCGCGATGGGGAACGTCTTTTCGGACTGGCTCCCCCGCCCATTCAATGACGCCTTGCCCCGTGTTTTAGCTGCTGTGGTCCCTCGTGCCATGGCTTTTCGTTTCTCCTTCTTTCGCTTTTTCAAAATCCACCTCAAAAACTGATTCGAATCAAGACACTCGGCCCGATTTCTCTACAAGGGAAAAACGGCCCTTTGGAAGAACTGTGTCCAACCGTGCAGAAACAGGAGGGGTGGGGTTCCCCAGCCCGGAATATTGACTATTCTAGCTTAATTTCCGGCCGTTACAACAATATTACGGGGATGTTAAATCCCGGTTAAGGCCCTGCCCAGCCGGGCGCCCCTTTTTAAAGGGCGGAATCCCCCCTCTCCCCGGTCCGGATCCGGATCACCTCTTCGACCGGCGAGATGAAAATCTTCCCGTCCCCCACGCCGCCGGTTTTGGCGGCGTCCTGGATGGCCTGGACGATCTTCGAGGCGTCCTTGTCGTTGGCCACAATCTCCAGCTTCACCTTGGAAAGCAGTTCCACCCGGTACTGCTCGCCGCGCCACTGCTGGACGACTCCCTTCTGCTTCCCGTGCCCCTCCACTTCGCCGATGTGAAGACCGGGAAATCCGACTTTTTCCAGAGCCCGGCGCACCTCATCGACCTTCTCCGGGCGGATGATCGCTTCAATCTTCTTCATTTCTTGCCTCCATTCACAGAAACCGGCGTCTCGCTGTATTCCGCGGGACGGGCCACGATGCTCGCATAGGAATAAGAGGGCTTGCGGATCACGAACTCCGGATAGGCCGAGTTGCCGTGCTCGCCGACATCCAGACCGGAGATCTCCTCATGGAGAGCGACTCGGATTCCCATCGTCACCTTGATCAGAGCCCACACGATCGCGCAGGTCACGAACGTGAACACCCCAACGGCGAAAACACCGGTCGCCTGGGCGGCCAGGAGCTTGGTGCCTCCCCCGAAAAACAGGCCGTTTCCGGTGGTATTCGGCATGATCGAATCCTGCGCGAAAAGACCGACCGCCAGGGTCCCCCAGATCCCATTGACGAGGTGGACCGAGGTGGCGCCGACCGGGTCGTCGATCCGCAGCCGGTCAAAGATCGGGACAGCCAGCACGACCAGAACACCCGCGATGAAGCCAATGATCAGCGAACTCTCCACGCTGACAAAGGCGCACGGCGCCGTGATGCCGACCAGCCCGGCCAGACAGCCGTTCAAGGTCATGCCCAGGTCCGGCTTGCCCAGCGTGATCCAGGAGGTCAAAGTGGCTCCCAGGATCCCGGCAATCGCGGCGGAGTTGGTCGTCACGCAGATCCGGGCGATGGCGCTCGGATCCGCCGCCATGGTTGATCCAGGATTGAACCCGAACCAGCCAAGCCACAGGATGAAGGTTCCTATCGTGGCCAGCGACAGATTATGGCCCGGCGTCGGCATGATGGAACCGGTGGGGCTGTATTTGCCGAAGCGGGGCCCTAGCAGAAGAGCCCCCGCGAGGGCACCCCAGCCGCCGACCGAGTGAACAACCGTTGAGCCGGCGAAATCCCAGAAACCGGCCTTCGCCAGCCATCCTCCGCCCCAGATCCAGTGTCCGACGATCGGATAAACCAGCGCGCAGAGGAAGAAGGAGAAAACAAGGAACGAAAAATACTTGATCCTGCCTCCGACCGCTCCTGAAACGATGGTCGCCGCCGTCCCGCAGAAAACCAGCTGGAAAAAGAATTTCGCCAGCAGAGGAACGCCGGTCCAGCTCAAGGAGCTGTAGACACCCTTATAAGCATCCCCGGTCGCCGGCGAATTATCGGCTCCGCGAAGAGAAAACAACCCCTGCATCCCGACCCAGCCGTTGCCATCCCCGAACTGCAGGCCGAAACCAACCCACCAATAAGCGATCGACGCAATAGCAAAAACAACGAAGTTCTTGGACAAGATATTGACGCAGTTCTTCTGCGCCTGAAAACCGGCTTCCACCGTCGCGAAGCCGGCATTCATCCAGAAGACCAGCATCGCCGTTATCAACACCCAGAGGGTGTCTGCCGCTACTTTCCATTCCATTTCAAAAATCCTCCCTTCGTCATGTGACTCATTCTATCGCTGTTACCCTTCGAATCAAAAATTCAGAACGGATAGATCGCTTCCAGACTGATCGTATCTTGCGTGTTGTCGGTACCGCCGCCGGAAGCGAAAACCGAGTTGGTGGCGTGATCGTGACGGTACTCCAGCCGGGTGATGAGATCTTTATACAGCTTGAATTCGTTTGTGACGGTTAATTCCCACAAACCAACGTCTCCCACCCCGTTGGCGGCGCGAACCCCGGTCCGGATGCCGTCGTAATCGACGAAATACTCGCTGCGCAGGGCCAGGGCGTACCAGTCGTTGAATTGGTACCGGGCGTAGCCGGCCACCCCGTGCCAGCTGGCGTCCTCCAGGTCTTCAATTGTCGCGTCATGCTCCTGCCCATAGTCATAGTTCAGCTTCAATGACAATCTCTCACAGGGGTTGTAGCCGAGAACGACATCCAGCAGAAACCGGTCGTCATGGTTATCATTGGTCTGCTCCGGGCCATACATGACAGTAGCGCAGAGGGAGGTTTTCGCGGTCGGCGTTGCCGCCAGCATCCATTCAAGCGTCTTGCCGGTGTTGTTGTCATCCACTACATCCCAGCCATTGCTCACGCCGGCCGTCGTGGTCAACCACGACGTAAGCGGGTAGCTCAACCGGACACCCGTGTGCGTAAAGGGAATAGCGTAGCCGAAGAGATAGGACCTCGAAAAATTCCAGTTGTCCTTCGATTCGATGACCTCCGCCCCGTGGAGCGTCACAAATTTCCCCGCCTTCACGTTCAACCCGCTGCCGACAGGCACCAGCGCCTCCACATAGGCCTGCTGAAGATCGATTTCATCGGTTGTCGACCCCAAACCGGTTGTCACCGACCCCACGATCTCGGCATCCTCGCCGACATCCAGATCGGCCCGGAAGCCGACTGGCGAGTCGGTGGAAACCGGCTTCTGGACGACCAACTCGAAGGCATTGGGCTGGAAACCGTTTGGCTCGGTGTCAAAAACACGCAGACCGTTGGCACCAGTGGTTTTTGGCTCATCGAAGTTGTAAACATAGGACACATCCACGAAACCACTGATATCAACCTTCCTGACCCAGGACGGAACGTCCGAATCGGACACGGCGCTCAGGGCCGCAGCGGAAGACGGCTTGGCCTCCTGCTTGGCCAACCGGCTCTCCAGAGATGCCAGGCGGGACTTCAACTCTTTGATCTCCTGCATGAGATCGGCTGTTTCGTCAGCCACAGACGGGCTCACGGGAAAGGCGAAAAAACCAACCGCCGTCGCCAAAGACATAAAAACGAACCTTCGAACCACAAAGATCATCGGGGAGCTGCCCTCCTTAAATTTGAAATCCTGCTGTTCTGTGCTCAAAGAAAAGAAGCTTGAACCGTTTTGGTGCAGTTTAAGGAGGAAGGTTACGCGAAAATATCAGAAATGTTAAATCCGTGTAAACGGTTAAAGATTTTCGAGGAACTTGTAGCCAACGTTCCGGACGGTATCTATTAAGGAAGCGTATTTCGGACCGAGCTTGGCCCTCAATCGGCGGATGTGAACATCCACGGTCCGGGTCCCTCCGATGAAATCATAGCCCCAAACCTGGTTTAAGAGCTGGTCTCTGCTGAAAACCTTGCCGGGGTGGGTCGCCAGAAATTTCAAGAGCTCGAATTCCTTGTAGGTCAGCTCCAGCGGCTCCCCGTCCAGTGTCACCTCGTAACGGTCGATGTCCAGTTTCAGCTTGCCGACCTGGATTCCCTCTTCACCCGGTGCGGAGCGGTTCATCCGCTTGAGAACAAACCGAACCCTCGACTCCACCATGGACGGGTCGCACGGAAGGATCAGGAAATCCTCCACCCCTGTCAGCTGCCCCAGCTCCTTCATTTGTGATTCTTTGATCAGTAGAACCAGGCCAATCTCCTTCAGGAAGGGCTTGGACCGGACCTGCGCGACGGTTCCCGCCAGGCGGGAGGAATCGGTGCCATCCGCCACGATCAGAAGGAACCTCTCCTTACCCGCGTCCAAACGCTCCAGGCCGGCCGCATCGCAGACAACGACACGGAACCCGGAGCGAACGAACTGGGACTTCACCTGCTTTAAGGAGGATCCGTTCGATTCGATCAAAAGCAGCGACTCCATCAGAACTCCCTGAATTGACTGGTCAAAGGCATCCTTCTATCCCGGCCGTAAGCCCTCGGGGTGATCTTGATCCCCAGAGGGGCTTGCCGACGCTTGTACTCAGACCGATCGATCATCTGAATCACCGACTCCAGGGCCTTCTTCGACAACCCCGATGTCCGCCGGATTTCCTGGATCGGCTTGTTCTCCTCCACGTAAGCGCGGATCACCGAATCCAGACGGCTGTACGGCGGCAGAATATCCTGATCTTTCTGGCCGGGCTTCAGTTCGGCCGTGGGGACTCTTTTGAACGTCGACTCCGGGATGACGGCTCGGCCGAAATGCCTGTTGGCGAAACGGCCGACCCGGTAAACCCAGGTCTTCGGAACATCCTTGATGACGGCGAAACCGCCCACCATGTCCCCGTAAAGGGTGCAGTAGCCGGTGGAGATCTCCGATTTATTCCCTGTGGCCAGTACAAGCCAGCCGAATTTGTTGGACAGCGCCATCAGGAGCATCCCCCGCAGGCGCGCCTGGATGTTCTCCTCCGTGACGTTCGGTTCAAGCCCCATGAAGACCGGCTCCAGACTCCGCAGGGAGGCCTGCAACATCCCTTCGATGGGGATCTCCAGGAACTGGATCCCCAGCGACGCGGCCACAGCATGGGCGTCCTGCTTCGTTTCCGCCGAGGAGTACCGGGACGGCATGGAGACCCCTGTCACCGAGTGGTTCCCCAGGGCGGCCACGGCAATGGCAGCCGTCACGGCCGAATCGATGCCGCCGCTCAAACCCACGACGACATGGGAAAAACCATTCTTATGGACGTAATCCTTCAACCCCAGGACCAGCGCCTTGAAGATCTCCTCATCCGGCTCCAAGACTTTGGCGGAGCGATTCAACACCGCGCGGCCGGCGCCGCGCCGCCGGCCAAGCTTCAACTGCGGGATCTCCCGGGAAGGTGGGACCGCCGTCGGCGAAACTGAAATCTCGGTCAGGAAAACCCCTTCCTCAAATTGGGGGGCGCGGAAGACAACCTTCCCTGACGGGTTGACCACCATCGACCCGCCGTCAAAAACCAGCTCGTCCTGTCCCCCGACGAGATTCAGGTATACAATCCAGCATGTGCACTCCCGCGCTCTGCGGATCAGCATCCGCTCTCTCGACAGCCGCTTGCCGGTATGGTAGGGAGAGGCGGACAGGTTGACCAGAATGCGGCACCTTTTTTGCGCTTGAATGCGGGTCGGCCCCCCGTCCACCCAGATGTCTTCGCAGACGGAAACACCGATCCGGACGGCATGTTTCGGGTCGACAACGCAATCCGCCAGGAAAGGGGCCGACCCCGGCGTGAAATATCTCTTTTCATCGAAAACCCCGTAATTGGGCAGCTCCATCTTCCGGTGCCGGCCGACCCATGTCCCTTTGAAACAGACTGCCGCCGCGTTGTAGATCCGGCCGCCCGCGTCCTCATCAACGAAACCGATGAAACCGACGCCCTTGTCGCACCGCTTCACCAGCCGGTCTGCGGCCCGGAGACCGGCCCGAACGAACGCCTTTTTGAAAAGGAGGTCTTCGGGCGGATAGCCGGTGACAGCCAGCTCCGGAAAGACAACCAGATCGGCTCCTTTCCTCCGGGCCTCGGCAAAGGATTCCGTTATCTTCGCCTCATTGCCGGGGAAGTCGCCGACCGTCACGTTGATCTGCGCAAGAGCGATTCGGAGATTCATGGACTAAACAGCGATGATGGAAAGGCCGGTCTCGTCCGCGAACCGGATCAGCTGCGGCTTCTCAAACAGGAGGGTCCGCTTAGCCTCCACGCCGATGCAGGAGGCGCCTGCCTCTTTCATGGCTTTCAACGTTTCTGAACCGACCACCGGGATGTCGAACCGCATGTCGTGCTGCGGTCCGCATGCCTTGACGACCACGCAGCCGGTACCCGCCACCTGGCCGGCCCTGCGGACGGCGGCGTCCGTCCCCTCCATCCCCTCAACGGCCACGACCGCCTTGCGCCGGATCACCAGCGTCTGGCCGATCCCCAAGCGGTTCAAATCCCTGGCCAGAGGGATCCCGTAGGCAACGTCCGCCTGCTCCTCATCGGTCGGCGTCCTGCGCGTCAAGAGGCCGGCAGAGGGGATCCATTCCTTCAGGAAATGACTGGAATCCAGGACGCGGAACCCCTGGGATTCCAGATAGTGGACGGCCAGCTTCATCGCGGAGGCCCCGGAACGGTCCGGCATCATCCTCAACAGCTGCTGCGCCGGTCCCTCAAAACGGCCGTCCCCTTGGAGCAATCTCTCCGGCTTGATCTGCCCGGCCAGGATCAGCTCCTTGATTCCTTCTTCTTTCAGAATTTCCGGAACCTGACCAATTTTGTCCAGGGTCAGCCAATACATCCGCTGAACCTCCGACTCCAGGGAGGAGACCGTCTCCTCCTTCAAGCCGATCGCCACCACCTCGTACCCCTGCCCCTTCGCCGCCCTGGCGACATGGATGGGGAATGCCCTGTTGCCGGCAATGAGCCCTAATTTGGCCATTTTCCCTTCTGCCTACAGCTTCTCATCCCCCTCTAAAAGGGCAAACATCAGATCCGCCTCGGCGGCGACCTTTCCATCGACGAGGGCCCGGGTCCTCATCTGTCCGGTTTTCGTCCGGAGCTTGAGGACCTCCGTCTCCAGATGAAGGGTATCTCCCGGCAAGACGGTCCGCCGGAACCGAACATTGTCCATCGCAATGAAATAGGCGTACTTGCCGAGATTCTCCGGTTTATTCAGGAGGAGCAGGCCGGAAAGCTGCGCCAGCGCCTCGATGATGAGAACGCCTGGCATGACAGGACGCTTCGGGAAATGGCCTGTGAAAAACTGCTCGTTGATGGTGACATTCTTGACGCCGGAGGCCCGTTTGTCCGGAACAATCTCCGTCACCTTGTCCACCAGCAGGAAGGGGTAGCGGTGAGGCAGAATTCTCTCGATCGCAAGGATGTCAAGCGAGGAGGCCTCCGGCTCGATGTACTGGGCCTTGATGCCGCTCTCCCGACCCCGATCCAGCGTCTGCTGGATCTTATGGATCAGCTTCAAGTTCAAGGCATGGCCCGACCGGAAAGCCAGCACATGTCCCTGCAGGGGCCTGCCCAGAAGATACATGTCGCCGATCAGATCAATCACCTTATGACGCACGAATTCATCCGGATACCGCAGGTGGTTGTTGACGACCCGGCCGGTGTTGTCGACCACAACGGTATTTTCATAATTGGCCCCCTTGCCAAGACCAATCTTCCTCAATGCCTCCACCTCCTGGGCCAGGCAAAAGGTTCTGGAGGGAGCTAGGTCGGTTTCAAAAAGCTGCGGCGTGACGCTGGCCGAGAAGAACTGGGCCGTCAGGCCGGGAACGGGGTAGCTCAAGGTATACGAAACGCGGAACGTCTCACTGGGGAAAACCGCCACAACGGCCGCCTCATCCTCCACCCAGACCGGCTCCCGGATCTGGATCATCTTCTTGGCCGCGTTCTGCTCCTGGAGGCCCGCCTGCTTGAAGATCTCCAGGAACGGATAGGCGGAACCGTCCAGTCCTGGGACTTCCTCGTTATTGAGTTCCACCAGCAGGTTGTCGATCCCGAGGCCGACGCAGCTGGCCATCAGGTGCTCGATTGTATGGACCTCCACGGCGGAGTTCCCGATGGATGTGCGGCGCAGACGCCGACTCGCGTCCAGGATCGCGGACACGGAAGCCCGGATCGGCCCTGTTCCGGCCAGATCGGTCCTCTGGAAGAGGATCCCCGAATCCGGCGGAGCCGGCCTGAACTCGGCCCTGACCGAACACCCGGTATGAAGGCCCACCCCCTCGATCCGGACCGGACGCTTGATGGTCTGCTGTTTAGGGGGGGACTGACTTTCTTCCACGTTCCCTTTCCAGTTCTTCTATCCGCTGCTCCAACATTTCAACCGTCTTATGAAGTTCGGGTAAGCGCTGCACCACCGCGTTGATCCGCTTGGCCTTCGCCAAAGGCTTGGCGGGAATCCCCCACACGTGGGTGTTAGGAGGAACCGATTTCGTGACACCGGACTGCCCTCCCACCATCACGTTGTCGCCGATGGTGATATGGCCCACCAAACCGGCCTGTCCGGCCAAGACAACGTTGCTGCCCAGAACGGTCGACCCGGAAATGCCCGACTGGGAAACCAGGATGCTGTTGGGTCCCACGATCACGTTGTGGGCAATCTGGACCAGGTTGTCAATCTTTGTCCCCCTGCCGATGAGGGTCTTGCCGAAGCGGGCCCGGTCGATGGTCACGTTGGCTCCGATCTCCACATCGTCCTCCACGATGACTGTGCCGATCTGCGGGATTTTATGGTGGACCCCCTGCACCGTGGCGAACCCGAACCCGTCGGAGCCGATGACGCTACCGGAATGGACGATGACCCGGTGGCCTATCTCCACCCTCTCACGGATGGTGACGTGGGGATAAATCAGGCAGTCGTTGCCGACAGAGGCGTCCCTTCCGATGTAGGCGCCGGCGTACACAACCGTCCTGTCCCCAATGCTGGCCCCTTCTTCCACGACGGCAAACGGGCCAACCGCCGCCCCCTTGCCCACACGGACCCCCTTGCCGATGAAAGCCCTCGGGCTGACCCCGGAAGGATGCTTCTGGACCGAGGGAACGAAGTGAGAAACAAGCTTTGAAAAAGCCAGGGACGGATTGTCGGTCCGGATGATCGGCTTCGGGGCGGTCTGCACATCGCGGGAGGTGATGACCGCCGAGGCCTGCGTCGTTTGCAGCAGATGCTGGTACTTGGAGTTGGCAATGAAGGTGATGTCTCCGGCACGGGCTTCTTTGATCCCACAGATCCCGGTGATCAGGGTGTTGCCGTCGCCGACAACCTCGCCGGAAACCAGCCTTGCCAACTCCTTCAAACGCCGGGCTGAAACGGCCCTCGTCGCGCCTGCTTTTCTGCCCTTTTTGAGCACCATAGAGAAATCTGTTACCGTTTTGCCGTCGCCGTCGGACGGCTGTTCAAGACCCGGATCACGTCTTCCGTCACGTCCAGGTAATCCTCGCCGTACAAAACAGCCCGGTCCGACAGAATCATCTGGAAACCGTTCTGCCGGGCATATTCGGTGACAACCCCTTCAATCTGCTCAAAAATCAGGCGGAGGGATTCCTCTCTTTTCTTCTGAAGCTCCTCTTTGGCCTGGCGCTCGAACAAAGCCAGACTTTTCATCTTCTCCTCGATCTCCTTCTGTTTCTCGGCCCGGCCCTGCTGATTGAGCAGGAGCAGCTCATCCCTCATGTTCCGGATCTCGATGACCATCCGCTCCCTCTCGCTCTGTTTCGCGTTGGAGATGTCCTCCAGAGCGCTTTCAGAGCTTTTCGTCTGCTCATATTCGTCGAAAACCTTGCTCAAGCGCACAATGCCCACCTTGCCGACCGAACCTCCCCCTTCCGCCGCCAACAACGGAACCCCGGCCGAAAAGACCAGAAAAAAGAGGAGAAACGCGAGATAAGTTTTGTTTGTTTTCATCGCCGCACCTGAAATAGAGAGGTTGTTTAGAAGCTTCTGCTCGCGGAAAAATGCACCCGGCCTGTCTTTCGCTCGCCCTTGTCCGGATTGATCGGAAACCCGTAATCAAGTTTGACAGGCCCGAAAGGAGTTTTTACCCGAACACCCGCTCCCGCCCCCGACTTAAAACCCTCCGACCCGAAATCCTCCATATCCGCCCATACGTTGCCGACATCGTAGAAGATCGCGCCCTTCAGAAAATCAGCGAACGGGACCGTGTACTCCGCATTGAAGACGGCCAGCGCCTCGCCGCCGACCGGATCGTTTGTCACGACATCCTTCGGACCCACCCGGCGCTCCTGGTAACCCCGGATGCTGTCCGCCCCTCCAGCGAAAAACCGCTCAAAGATCGGGACAGCATCGGAATCACCGTACTCGTTGACGATCCCCAGATTGGCGCGCAGTTCCAGGACCTGGTTGTCGATAAACGGCTCCACATCATAAGAGGCCGTCCCCGTCCACCTCCAGAAATCCTTGTCGCCGCCCAAGACCGAACCCGCGACCTCCGCGTTTGTGGAGAAAAGATAGCCGCTTGTCGGGTTGAAAACATTGTCCCGGATATCCCGGGTATAAGCCAGTCGGATGGCGGAAATCGTGTTGGTCCCCACCTCGGCCAAAAGGGGCGCCGACGCCGTGTCGGCCACATTGGAAACCTCCACGCGCTCCAAGCGGTAGAGGAACGCCAGCTTGTCGAAATCTCCGAGCCGTTTGCCGAGCCGCAGGTCGCCGCCGCGCCGCCTCAAATCAAAGCTGTACCCTTCCGCCTCAATCCGGCTTGTCTGGAAAAGGTCGAAACCGAACAGATAGGGGTAGTCGAACACCCACGGTTCCGTGAACGAAAGCTCGAAATCCTTCCGGGTCGTCCCGAGTAAAACGCTGAACTTGAGCTCCTGCCCGCCCCCTGTAAAGGTCGGCCAGTTGAAGAGATCAAAGTTGCGCTGGGTGATCTCCGCAAAACCGATGAAGCTGTCAACCGAGCTGAACCCGCCGCCAAACGAAAACTCGCCTGTCTTGCTCTCTTTGACGGAGACCACCAAGTCCCGCATCTGCGGTTCCTCAGACGGCACCGTTTCCAGCGTCACCTCCTCGAAATATCCCAGGTTGTAAAGCCGCTCCTTGGAACGCCTCAAGCGGTCCCCGTCAAAGCGCTCTCCGGGGGAAACCAGCAATTCCCTTCGAATTACCGTATCCCGCGTTTTGGTGTTCCCGCGGATCAAGACCTCCCCCACGTAATAAATCGCTCCTTCCTCCACCTGCAGGGTCACATCCACCCGGTTCGTCGCAGGGTTCAAGGCAGTCGTCGGATCCACGGAAGCGGCCATGAATCCCTTTGCAAAATAGGCCGATTGAACCATCGCCACGTCTTCCGCCAAACGGTCCTGGCTGAACGGCTCCTCCGCCCGGAGTTTGAGCTTCTCCGCCAGCTCCCCCTCCGGCAGCTGGGAAACCCCGCGGAAGAGGACGTTGCCGACGAGGTAAAGGGGGCCCTCTTCAACGATGATCGAGACCGTCAGCCATCTTCTCTTTTCGTCAAACTGCACGGAGGAATCCACCCGAACGTCGCTGTAGCCCTCCGACCGGTAAAGTGCCTTCAGCCGCTCTTCGTCATCCTCCAGGACTTCGGGACGGTAATAGCCGGCCGTGAACCACCATCCCTGCTTCGTGGACATCGCCTTGCGCAAACGCTTGCTGGAGATATGTTCGTTGCCGCTGAACCGAATCCTCCTGACGCGGATTTTCTTCCCTTCCGTTACGGTGATGAAAACGGTGGCCCTGTTGGTCGCCTCGTCTATCTTGACATCCGAGCTGATGTCCGCCAGGTAGAACCCCTTCGTTCGGTAGAGCTGGCGGATCTTGTCCAGGTCCTCCTTCAACTGCCTGCGGTCCAACAACTCCTGCTCCTTCGTCCCCAGTTCCTCCCGGATCTTATTCTCCCTAAAATGGCGGTTGCCCGTGATCACGATGCTGGAAACCAGCGGCCGCTCCTTCACCCGGAAGCGGATCAACTGCCCGTCCTGGTAGGAACGCGTCTCGGCGGAAACATCAATAAAGAACCCGGTGGCATAAAGACGTTTGATATCCTCATCCACCTCTGCCTGGCGGATGGTGTCTCCGGGCCGTGTTTTGATCTTCGAAAGAATCGTTCCGGAAGACACAATGGTGTTGCCTTCCACCTCCACGGCCGTCACCTTGAATTCCCCTTCCTCGCACCAAACCGGGACAGCGAGAAGGACGGAGAGGACGAGACAGAGTGCGGCCCGCAAGAAAGAATGGCGCAGATTGGGACGAAGGAACATGCCGTATCGCATCTATGTGGGGTACTTTAACACAGCCGGAATGGAAAGACAACCTCTTCTACAGCATGAGGTTAGGTGTGGCGGAGGGAGAGATTCTCGAACCGGGTCGATTCCTTCATGAAAGCCATTGGAACCGTGCCGATGGGACCATTCCTCTGCTTGGCGATAATCAGCTCGGCCATCCCCTTGTTGTCTTCGGAGGGCCGGTAAACCTCCTCCCGGTAGAGCAGGAGAACCAGATCGGCATCCTGTTCAATCGCCCCGGACTCCCGCAGGTCCGAAAGCTGGGGACGGCGGTCTTCCCGCTGTTCCGGGGCCCTGGAGAGCTGGCTGACCGCGATCACCGGAAGATGCAGTTCCTTCGCCAGCGCCTTGAGCGACCTGGAGATCTCCGAGATCTCCTGCTGGCGGTTCTCAAAACGGCCGGGTCCCCGCATCATCTGCAGGTAATCGACGATGATCAGGCCGATCCGATGCTTGGCCTTTAATCTCCTGGCTTTCGCCCGGAGCTCCAGAACGGACATAGCGGGAGTGTCGTCGATCAGGATAGGAGCCTCCGACAGCTTCCCTGCGGCACTGCTCAAATTCCGCCAGTCGGCCTGCGCGAGGAAACCGGTTCTGGCTTTATGCACGTCCACGCGGCTGTGCGAACACAGCAGCCGATGAACCAGCTGCTCTTTCGACATCTCCAGACTGAAGATGATGACCGGGATCCTCTCGATAACCCCCACATGCTCCGCTATGCAGGTCACCAAAGCCGACTTCCCCATCGACGGCCGGCCGGCGACAATGATCAGATCGCCCGGCTGCAGTCCCGCCGTTTGGACATCCAGATCATGGAAGCCGGTCGGAACTCCCGTGACCAGATCCTTGCGCTGGGAAAGCCGTTCAAGCGTCTCCATGGAGTCATGCAGCAGCTCCTTGACCAAAGTGGCGTCAGAACTATCGCTGCGCGTCGCCAGATCAAACAAGAGCTGTTCGGCTTTGTCGACTAAAATCTCCACGTCATCCTGGTTCTCGTAGCATTCGCTGACGATCTGCGTGCCGGTGGAGATCAGCGCCCGCAGAACCGCCTTTTCCCGAACGATTTTGATGTAATGCTGAACATTCGCCGTGGTCGGAACGACCGTCGTCAGGGAAGCCAGGTAGTGGGCACCTCCGACGCTTTCCAGGAGGCCGTCGGCCTTTAAAGTCTCCGTAACCGTGACTAGGTCGACGGCCTTCTGCTGGGAAAAGAGGCTTGTCATGGCCTCAAAAATTTTCCTGTGGGATTCCTTATAGAACGAGGATGGGTTCAGGAGCTCCACCGCGGGGGGCACGGCGTTTTCGTCGATGAGCATCGAACCAAGGACGGCCATCTCCGCTTCGACGTTTTGCGGGGGAACCTTTTCCGTTATCTGTTCGAGGGTCGGCATGTTACGACTTCGCGACTAAATCCAGCCGGAGGACCGCCGTCACATCCTGGTGCAGTTTCACGGAAACGGCATACGTCCCGATGGTGGACAGGGGAGCATCCAAGAGGATCTGATGCTTGTCCACGGAGAAACCTTTCTCTTTCAAGACTGCGGCGATGTCGGCGGCGGTCACCGCCCCGTGCATCTTCCCCTGCTGCCCCACCGACACGGAGATGGCGCACGGCGCGTTCTCTATCTGTTTGGCCGTTTTTTTCGCTTTTTCCAGCAGACCAACCGCTTTCTTCTCCCGGGCAGCCAGGAGGGAAGCGACCTGCTTCTGCTGGGAGCCGGTCGCCGGAACAGCCAAGCCGTTTGGAATCAGGAAATTCCTGGCGTACCCGTCTTTCACGGAAACCTTCTGTCCCGTCTTCCCGAGCGTTGCGACGTCCTTGAGCAATATGAGATCCACCGGATGATCTCCTTATGATGAGGTGTCGGAACCGGCCTCTCCGGCCGGAACGAAAAGATCAGGTGGCGCTGAACGGAGACAGGGCGATGACCCTGGCCCGCTTGATGGCCTTCGACAACTGGCGCTGGTGATGAGCACAGGTGCCGGAAACGCGGCGGGGAAGAATCTTCCCCCGCTCGGAAGTAAATTTAGCCAGGCGAAGGGCGTCGCGATAATCGACCCTCTCGACCCGGTCCAGACAGAATTTGCAGACCTTCTTCCGGAACGGCTTTTTTTTCTCCAATGCCTCGTCCGTCGGATGACGGCGTCGTTCCATCACTTTTCCCATTAGAAAGGCACCTCTCCCTCATCCCCCTCCGGGGGCGCTTCCGAGATCTCTGAAATCCCGGCTGGTTCTCCCGCCGGGGATACGGCCTCCCGGCCCGCTCCGACCGGCTCTTCCGTGGATACCGCTTCTCCGGCGGCTCCCTTTGCCGGACCCCTTCCCAAAAACTGAATATTCTGAATGACGACTTCGATCGTGGATCTCTTCTGACCATCCGGCGACTCCCACGACCGGCTCTGGAGGCGCCCCTCCACAAAAACAGGGGACCCCTTGGACAAATACTCGCCGCACAGCTCCGCCTGTCTGGCCCACGCGACACAGCGGACGAAGCAGGTCTCTTCCCGTTTTTCACCCGATGCCATCGTGTAAACGCGGCCCGTCGCCAAAGTAAAGGTCGCCACGGCTGTGCCGCTGGGAATGTACCGCAATTCGGGATCCCGCGTTAAATTGCCGATCAAAAACACTTTGTTCAGATTCGCCATCTCATCCTCCCGAAAACCTAAGTCTGCGAGGCTGTCCCTTCGACGCGACGAGTTGCGGCCTCCTGTTCAAATTCGCTCCCCTCCGCCTTTGGGGTGGACACCTCCTCACTCAAAGGGGGCGGCGTCGCGATCCCGGTGTCGCGGGTGACCAAAAGGCGAAGGACTCCATCCATCACTTTTAAAGATTTCTCCAAACCAGCGATCTGATCGGCCTCCAGTTCGCACTTGACCAAAAGGTAAATCCCCTCCCCCGCATTGGCGATGGGATAACTCAACTTCCTCTTGCCCAAAACGGCCCCTTCCAGAATCCGTCCCTTCGCCCGACTCACAGCGCTCGATACCTGGCCCTGGAAAGCGGCCGTCTGATCGTCCTGCAACGTCGGCTTCAAAATAAACAACAGTTCATATTTCCTCATCGCCACCAGTTCTCCTTAACAAACAACGCTACCGCCCCTGATTATCCGGTTCTTTCTTGTTAAAAAGGTTCATGGCCGCCGTCATTCCCTGGGACAGCCACATTTCGCAGGCCTCCTCGACCCGTTCCGCGATTTTTTCCATCGCCTTTTTCTCGGATGGATGAAAGGGCGTCAGAACATGATCAACGGTATCCTGCGAATCCGGGGAACCGATCCCAACCCGCAGCCGTGGAATCTCCTCGGTTCCGACGGCGCGGATGACGGATGCCAGCCCTTTGTGCCCTCCGTCCGATCCTTTCGGACGCAACCGGACGACACCAAGGGGCAGGTCTTTATCATCATACACAACCAGGATGTCCGCCAGCGAAATATTCCAATGCCGGCGCAAGGGCTCCACCGAATCACCGGAGGCGTTCATCATGGTCTGCGGAAGCGCCAGCGCCACATCGTCCGAGCCGACTGTTCCCCGCCCGACCTTTGCCCGGCACAGCTCTTTTTTCAGGGGGATGGCCCACCGCTTGGAAAGCCGGCTCACGATGGTAAAACCGATGTTGTGTCTGGTTTCCTCGTAACGGGCGCCCGGATTGCCCAATCCAACAATCAGCTTCACTCGGAAGGCTACTTCTTTTCCTCTTTAGCCGGTTTCTCTTCCTTCTTGGAAACCGCCTTCTCTTCCTTGCCCTTCTCCCCGGCAGGCGGCTGTTCCACTCCCTCTTCCGGCTTCTTCTCCGTGATCACTTCCGGCTCCGCCGGTTCTCCCTCCACCGCCGCAGAAACCTCTTCCAGCTTCGGCAGAACGCAGCCGATGATTGGGGTTTCCGGCTCCAACATAAGTTTGACGCCGGCTGGAACCAGCATATCCTTCGCTTCGATGTGCTTGTTAAGCTCCAGACCGGAGATATCGACCGGAATTTCGTTCGGAATGTCCGTCGGCAGGCACTCCACTTCCACTTCCCAACGCAGGTGTTCCAAAACGCCCCCTCCCACCTTGACGCCGGGCGCCTCTCCCTTGAAGGAGAGCGGCACGGTGACATGGATCTTCTTGGTCAGTGAAACCCGGTAAAAATCGACGTGCAAAATATCGTGCGTCACCGGATGGTGCTGAAGCTCCTTAATGAGAACAACGCTCTCCGGGGCCTTGGTATCGCCCTTGATCTTCAATGATATGAGAACGTTCTCGCCCGCCTTGGTGTGCAGAACCTGCTGCAGATCCTTCCTCTGGACGCCTATCGGGACCAACACGCCGCCTTCGCCGTAAAGAATCCCGGGGATCTTCCCTTCCCGGCGCAAATCCCTCGAACCGCTGGTCCCGACCTTTTTACGGACGTCCGCGTTGAGAGTTATCTTTTCCGTTTGCTGTGCCATGGCTTTACCCGCTTCACTCTTTCTGTGTTAATGCCTCACCGGCTGCTGCTTCGCCCCTTTTCCCGGCGAAGAGCGCTTCGGAGGCCCTTTTTCCTCTTTCTTCCCGCCTTCTTCCCAATGCTCATGAAAGAGCCCGCTGATCGATTCCTCGCAGTGGATCCGTCGGATCGCTTCCGCGAACATGGGGGCGACGGAAAGAACCTTAATTTTATCTAAAAGCCGCTCTTTTGGAATAGGAATCGAATCGGTGACCACCAGCTCCTTCAGGGAAGAGGCCGCCAGCCGCTGTGGAGCCGGCCCGGAAAGGACTGGGTGGCTGATGGCGGCGTAAATGTCGAGGGCACCGGCCTCCTTCAAGGCCCTGACGGCCTGTACCAGAGAGCCGGCCGTCGAAACCAGGTCGTCGACGATCAGGACGTTTTTCCCCTTGACCTCCCCCATGATATCCAGGGCTTCCGTTTCTTCCGAGTTGATCCGGCGCTTGTCCACCATCGCGAGATCGGCCTTGAGCCGTTTCGCGTAAGCCCGCGCCATTTTGATCCCCCCCACGTCCGGCGAGACCACGACCAGGTTGGGAATCAGCCGCTCGGATGTGAAATAATCCACGAAAGCGTTCACGGCAAAGAGGTGGTCCAGAGGGATATCAAAGAACCCCTGAATCTGTCCCGCGTGAAGATCCATCGTCAAAACCCTGTCGGCGCCGGAAACGGTGATCAGGTTCGCCACCAGCTTGGCGGTGATCGGAACGCGGGGCTGGTCCTTCCTGTCTTGGCGCGCGTAGCCGTAATAGGGCAGCACCGCGGTGATCCTTCTGGCCGAGGCCCTTTTCAGGGCGTCGATGATGATCAACAACTCCATCAGATGATCGTTGACCGGCGGACAGGTTGGCTGAATCACGAAAACATCCCTTCCGCGGACGTTGTGGTTGACCTTGACCCGAATCTCACCTTCGCTAAAGCGCCCCACCAGGGCGTCGGAAAGGGAGACCCCCAAACCCTGCGCAACCCGCTTGGCGAACTGCGGGTGGGCGTTCCCGGTGATCAGAACAGGGGACTCTTTCTTATCGCTCATGAACCGCTCCTTACCGCCGAACCGGCCTTTACCACCTCGCCGGGTTTAATAAACGCGGGCCCCAGAAAAAGGGACCCTCCCTGGATATGCGCCCTGTCCCCGATCCGGATTCTCCTTCTATTCCGAAGCCCTTCCCACATGCCGTTGGGCGAAACGGTCACCGTTCCGGCCCCGATCTGCACATCCCGCCCGATCGACGTGTTGGAAATGAAACTATGCTGGAAGATCTTGCTGTTCCTGCCGACCGCGCAGTTCGAGAGCTCCACGAAGTTCCCCACAAAAACGCCGTCGGCTAGGGTCGAATTGGATCCCACCCGGCAGAAGGGGCCCAGATGGCATCCTCTCCCGATACGCACCCCTTTTTCTATGACGGTGTGGGGATAGACCACCGTGTCCTGACCGATCGTGGCGGAACCGTCAATGTAGGTGGTGTAGGGGTCGACGATCGTCACCCCCCTCAACATGAACTTTTCAAGGATCCGGCTGCGCATGATCGTCTGGACCCTCGCCAGATCCGCGCGGGTGTTGATGCCCATAAACTCCCCGACCGAACGGGTCGAAGCGGAAGCCAGTTCGGCCCCGGACTTCACCAAGTGCGAGACGGTATCCGTCAGATAATATTCCCCGTTTGGAGCCGGCTTGACCTGCTTTAATGTCCGGCGCAGAGCCTTGGCGTTGAAACAATAAGCGCCGACGTTGATCTCCTCGATCGTTTTCTCGGCCTGCGAAGCATCGGCGTCCTCGACGATCCGAACGATCCGGCCGGTTTGGTCCCGGACGATCCTGCCGTATCCCGCCGGATCTTTGAGCTGGGCGGTCAAAAGGGTGCAGACCGCTTTCTGACGGCGGTGCGTCTGGATCAGTCCCTGCACAGTCTGGGCGGTCAAGAGCGGCGTATCGCCGTACAGAACAATGATGTCCCCCTGGAAATTTTTCAGCCGGGGCATTGCCTGCATCACCGCGTGGGCGGTCCCTTTCAGCTGCTTCTGCACCACCGTCTGGACGCCGGCGCTCAACTGCTTTCTCACGAGGTCGGAACGGTAGCCGACCACCACAACGATCTGCTGGACGCCCGCCTTGCGGATAGCATCCAGCACATGATGGATCAGGGGCTTGCCGTAAAGGGCGTGGATGACCTTGGGGATTCGGGAAAGCATGCGGGTTCCGTCTCCCGCCGCCAAAACGACAGCCGCCAGATTTCTCGAGGCCCTCCTGGACATCTAGGCGACCGCTCTCTTGCCGTCGCGGTAAACCAAAAGCGGGGCCGACCGCTGCGTCACGCACTCCGCGGTGACAATGCATTCCGCCACGTCCTTCTGCCCGGGAAGGTCGAACATCACTTCCAGCATGATCTCCTCCAAAATCGCCCGGATCGCCCTGGCCCCTGTCTCCTTGGCCAGAGCCTCCCTCGCGATCGCCAGAAGCGCATCCGGCTGAACGGTGAGCTTCACGTTCTCCAGCTCGAAAAACTTCATGTACTGCCGGATGATGGCGTTTCTCGGCTTGAGCATCACGTCCATCAGCTCTTCCTCTCCCAGCGGCCTGAACGAAGCGACCATCGGAAAACGCCCGACGAACTCGGGAATCATCCCGTACCGGATGAGGTCGCTGGGCTCCACCTTCGCCAGCAAATCCCCCACATCCATACGGTCCGCTGCATTGTCCGAATCGCCGTCGAAACCGATCACCTTTCTGCCGATCCGCCGGCTGATGATCTTATCCAAGCCAACGAAGGTGCCGCCGCAGATGAAAAGGATGTTGGAGGTGTCGACCTGGAGGTATTCCGCCTGGGGGTGTTTGCGTCCGCCCTGCGGGGGAACATTGGCGACGGTCCCTTCGACGATCTTCAGCAGGGCCTGCTGGACACCCTCTCCGGAAACATCCCGAGTGATGGAGACGTTGTCCTGCGTCTTGCCGATCTTGTCGATCTCATCGATATAAACGATGCCGGTCTGCGCCCTCTTGATGTCGAAATTGCAGTTCTGCAGGAGCCGCAGCAAAACATTCTCCACGTCCTCTCCCACATAGCCGGCTTCCGTCAACGGCGTGGCGTCGCACAGGGCGAACGGCACATCCAGAATCTTCGCCAAAGTCCGGGCCATGAGGGTCTTCCCTGAACCGGTCGGGCCGATGAACAGGATGTTGGATTTTTCCAGCTCTACATCGTTGACCATGGGGGCCGCCCAAATCCGCTTGTAATGGTTATAGACGGCCACCGACACCTGCCGTTTGGCCCGCTCCTGGCCGATGATATGCTGGTCCAGCTGACGTTTGATGTCACTCGGCGGCGGCAGATCCTTGATGCTCGGCGGCCTCTTGGGAACTTTCGTCAGATCCTCTTCCTTCGACAGGATCTGGTGGCAGAGCTTAACGCACAGATCACAGATATAAACCCCGCTGGGACCGCTGAAGAGTTTATGGATCCGCTCCCTGCCCCTGCCGCAAAATGAACATCTTTCTCGCATCGACGTCATCTCAACTCCTTATTATTCCCCCAAATCCTCGTTCGAGTTCGTTGCCCCGCCTGGACTCGAACCAGGATAACCAGACCCAAAATCTGGAGTCCTACCATTGGACGACAGGGCACAGGTGAGCGACAAATGGATGCGGAAACACCGCCGAGGAAATCCGAACCTACTGTTCTGGTGACTGGCTGCGGGCCGCCTCGTACGCGTCGAGGACCTTTTTTTGAATATATTCCCGGCATTCCATCGTGATGGGATGGGCGATGTCCCGATGCTCCGCCTGGCGTTCTTCAGGCGTCTCGCCCGTCCGTTCCTCATGCTGCCCAGGATGCGTCAACCCGGCCCCGCACTGATTGCAGAACTTGCTGCGGACCACATTGCGGAAACCGCACTTCGGACATGGTTCCTTCACCCGTTCCGAGGGCATCGCCACAAAAAGCCCTTTTGTCCCTTCGATGACCTTCACATTTCTGACAACAAATGAATTTTCGAACGTGATCGTCACATATGCCTTGAGCTTGTTGTCTCCCCGGGGCTGAAGAAAAATCCTCACGTCGGTGATTTCCACGTCAGGACCTCGTCGAGGCGACAAACACCCCCCACCCCGGCTCCGCTTGCCGTATGGCCCACGCCGCCTTTTCCGATTCCTCCCGAGAGCCGCACAAAGCCATGACGGTCGAACCGGATCCCGATATCAGGGGGTTCGAAAGCTCTGCCTTTGTCTGGATGGTCTGCTTCACATGCTGGAGGGCCGGATACAGGGCCTCCACGGTGGGCTCCAGCGCATTGAAGAGAAATCTGCGGATTTTGGGCACTTGTTGATTGTCTCTCAAGGCGTCGACGAGCAGTTTAACATCGGGTTTGCTGGCTGTCAAGCTCCGCGCCAGACCATCGGAGACGCTGAAGGCCTCGTAAACCTGCCTTGTGGGAATCAGAACTGAAGGATAGACAAGGAGATGCCATAAGCGGGCCGAAATCGACACCGGCTCAATCCTGTCCCCCTTGCCGGTCCCCAATGCCCATGCGCGGTGCGACCAAAAGAAGGAGACATCCGCTCCAAGCCGACCGGCGATCCCGGACAATTCCCCCTCCGGCAACAGGTTGCCGGCCAGGATGTTGGCCCCTTTCAAAGCCGACGCGGCATTGGAGGACCCCCCGCCCAGTCCGGCACCGACCGGGATCCGTTTTTTCAGCGTGATGCGCAATCCGGCGTCCCATCCCGACGCCTGGCGGTACTTTTCCACAGCCCGCACCACCAGATTGGAGGTATCCGTCGGTACATCCGGATGGTCGCAGAAAAAATCCACCCGATCTCCCCGGACTGTCTCCATCGTCAGCTCATCCGACAGATCGATCCGCTCGAAAAGGGTGACAAGCTGGTGATAGCCGTCCGGGTATCTGCCGACAATATCCAGATAAAGGTTCACTTTCGCGTAGGAAGGGAGGGTCAAACGGGTCATCGCGGGATCAGGCGCGCAAAAACGGCATCATGGAATGGGTTGCAGGTCCGGAGCGTTCGACCGCCGGTAAAGCGGCAGCTCCTTTGATGAAACCTGCCACCGGGTTCCCTGCATGACGTCCGTCACGCTGACAGCATCGAATTCCTGAAACCGGTAGCTGTTGAGCACGTAAGCGGAGGTTTCCATCAGGGTGCGGACGACATCCGCTTCCGTCGCCGGTTTCGGCGCCGGCCTGCCTGACGCGCCGCCCCCTTCTTTCGTGACCAGCTCGCTGTACGGGCGGAATTCCGACAGGACCCGCTTAGCAATCTGATCGGAAAGGAATTGAGCCAGATCGATCGGCTCAAGGAAAAAGGCCTCATGCCATTTTTCCGGAGGGCCGAACGCCGTATAGGGATAGGGAACCTGGCCGCTCTCCAACCGGTCCAGGCCGGCCAGATACCCCCTGCCTTCCCTGATCTGAACGGTGAACAGAATCGCTCCCGGCTTGCGCACAGGTTCGAGGGTGACGTAAACCAAAACCTCGTCCGGACTGATCTGGCGGACCGGCCATTTCTCCGTCAGAAGCAGCCGCTGGGCCCCCTGGAACTCCACCGCCATCTGCAGGATCTTGGGCAGCAGCTCTCCGAACCGGGTGGAAAAAGCGGCGTAGCGCTCCAAAAGCTGCAGGAGCGTCTCCTGCGACAGGTCGTTCAAGAAATCAGCCACCGTCTGCGCGGCCACCTCTTCCGGCGGCGGACGCATGGAAACCCTACTTCGCTTCTGCAGTTCCCCTCGCGAAATCGCCCAGTATTGGACCTGCTTCAAATCGCCGAGGTGGCCTGAAAAAATCAGGTCCAGGTGCGAAAGGGGGTCCCGCACGACCAGGAGATAGAACTCCAGTTTGGCATCGGTCGAAAGGGCCACCCGGTTGATCACCATCGAGACGTTGTTGAGCGCTTTGAGCTCTTTCGACTCCTCCCTGTCCCGGGAGGGGCGGCTCTCTTCCCGTTCCTTTTCCTTTCCAGCCCGGACAAAGGTCCCTTTGGCCTGGAACTGAAAATTGAAATCGTTATCCCGGTATTCCCCTTCCATCACCAGCGGAGGGGGCAGCTCCGGTCCGGAGCCGGCGGACTGCTTCATCAACTCGGCGATGATTCCGGGAATGACAATCTGAACGCCGATGGTCGTTTGCTGTACCTGGCACATGACGTCCAGGTTGTATTCCCGTTTGCACAGGTCAACGACCGACTGCGCCACCCGCTCCTTTGGATAAGAGGGGCCGCAGGAGGTCAGGAGCGTACAGGAGAGCAGCGTCACGGACAGGAGAAAAGAACGTCGCATCCAAAAGCACCTTTTACGTGGAAGCCGGCTTGGGCTGATTTCCCTCGCGCTTTTGGCTCTTGCCGTATTCGGCAAAAATTGCCTCGATGTCGTCGTATTCCAACTCCTCGCGCTTCACCAGCTCATCGGCAAACCGGTCCAGGATCTTCCTCTCCCGGGTCAAAAGCTGCTCAACCTCTTTCAGGCACTCCTGAAAGATGGCGTTGGTTTCGGCGTTCAGTTCGGCCCGGACGTTTTCGGAGAGGGTCTGGCTGCTGCCGTTGTTCGTGAGCATCCCCCAGTCCCCCAAGTATTTCGAACCCATCCCCAGCCGCCAAACCATCGTGTGCGCCTTGGCCATGGCGTTCTGGAAATCGCCCGACACCCCCGTGGTGGTGACGCCGTAAACGATTTTCTCCGCGCAGTAGCCCGCCAGCGACACCTTGATGTCGGCCATCAGTTTGTTCTTATCGTGGGAGTGCAGTTCCTCGCGGGGAGCGTGGTAAACCACCCCCAGCGTCCCCCGCCGGGCGATGATGGAGGCCTTGAAGACATCGTCGGTCGGATGCAGAAAATAAAGGACCAGCAGATGGCCGGCTTCGTGGTAGGCCGTCATTTTTCTTTCATGCTCGGACATGCTCTTGCGGTGCTTGATCCCCAGCTCGATCCGCTCCAGGGCCTCGGAAAGATCATCGTATGTCACCTTCTCCCGCTTGTTGCGGGTCGCGATCAAGGCCGCTTCCTTCACAAGGTTCTCCAGCTCCGCGGGGGTCTTCCCGACGGTCCTGCGAGCAAGGCGGGGGATATCGATCCCGGCCTCCGCCTGGATCTTTCCCATGTAATACTCCAGGATTTTTTCGCGGCCGACCAGGTTGGGACGGTCCACATAAATCTTCCGGTCAAATCGGCCGGGACGAAGCAGCGCCGGATCCAAAGCCTCCTCCGCAGCGTTGGTGGCCCCGATGACGATTACATTTTCCCGTCTTCCCTGCAACCCGTCCATCTCAACCAGAATGGAGTTCAAGGTGGAATTGGTTTCCTGCCCTCCCATCCAGCTGAAGGACCGAGTCCGGCCCACCGCATCCAACTCATCGATAAAGACGATACAGGCCCCGTTGCTGTAGGCCTTCCGTCGGGCATCCTTGAACAGCTTGCGGACCCGACTGGCCCCGACACCGACGAAGATCTCCACAAAATCGGAAGCGGCCAGCGAAAGGAAGGGTACCCCCGCCTCCGTGGCGATCGCCTTGGCCAGATAGGTCTTCCCGCACCCCGGAGGCCCCTGCATCAGAATCCCCCGGATGATCTTCCCCCCCACCCTCTTCAAGCGGGCGTGATCCTTTAGAAGCTGGACGACCTCCCATGCCTCCTCTTTCGCCTCATCGATCCCGATGACATCGCTGAAGTGGACGTTCACCTCGTCCGCTTTGACCTTCTTCCCCTGCGAACCCCTCTTCGAAAACATGCCGAAAAGAAGAGAAACGTAGATGAAGGCCGAAATGACAGAACCCAGAATCCATGTCAGGATGTGCAAAGGCAGGGTCGCTATCGTCATGTTGACGTAAAAGGACTCCAGCTTGGACATCCCGTAGTAGGTCAGCGCAAAACAGATGGCGACGAAAATCCCCACTGTAAAGGCGATCCAGTGATCCGAGAAGAAAATCTTGACCTTGCGCAACCAGTAAATCATGTAAATAACCTTTCTCTTATGAGGGAAGACGCATCCAACCTGCTCTCTTTTCGCTTCGGATGCCGATTGTTAATTAATTTTATATTCAACTCTAGTTTTTTTCGTATTTTGGGATCCTGGGGATTCAACTCCAATCCTTTCTGCCACGCCTCCCTGGCCTTCTCCCCTTCCCCTAGATGTAAGTATACCTGACCCAGGTGTTCATATATCTCCGGATCCGCGCGCCGGGTGACCGCCTCCTCCAACAGCGGAACCGCTTCTTTCGCCTTTCCCATTTTAAACCAAACCCACGCCAGGGTGTCGATAAAACCGCCGTTGCCGGGATCCTGGCTCAACGCCTTCTGAATCAGCTCCTGCGCCTCCTCCAACCGAACCTCCCAGACGGCGTAAAGATAAGCCAGCGCGTTGAGAATCTGGGGATCCTCCGGGTCGATCTGATAGGCCTTGCGGAACGCCTCCTCCGCTTCCGGATACCTCTGCCTCCATTGATAAAAAGCCCCCAGATAAAAATGAGTGACGGTGGTTTCCGGTGCCAGCTTCACCGCCTGCTGGAAAGAGGCCTCCGCCTCGGCATAAGCCCCCGCCGACTGGTAGGCGGCTCCCAGCCGGATCCAGAGGTCCAGGGGGGGCTCTTCGAAACTGCCGATCTCCAGCGCCAGCTTGATGAACTGTATCCCCTCCTCCAGGCGCCCCTGTTCGATCCGCAGGTATCCCAGTTCCAGGTAGGCTTCGGAATCCCGCGGGTTGTATCCCAAGTAGCGGCCCAACCATTCCGCCGCTTTCTCCAACTCCCCCAGCCGGTAGGACAAATGGGCCAGGTAGCGGATGAGGCGGACATTGGCCGGCTCCATCGCCAGCGCTTTTTCAAACTGCTCCTGGGCCCCGCCGTAATCCCCTTCCTGCTCGAGACTCACAGCCAGCCCCAGACGGGCTTCCAGATTGGCGGGATCCAGCTCGATCGCTTTGCGGAAATGCCACGAGGCCTCTTTCCACTGTTTGACCTTGGCGTACAGAACCGCCACATTGAAATGGGCGACCGCGGAATCGGGCCTCTGCTCCAGAAACTTCTGGTAAACGGCCAGCCCTTCCTGGAGCTTCTCCTGAAAAACATACAGGTCGGCCAACTGGCTCAAGGCCGCTAAATTCCCGGGGTCTTCAACGAGGATCTGGCTGTACTGACCGGCCGCCTCGCCCAAACGGCCCTGGTTCGTGTAGAGAATGCCCAACAGAAAGCGGGGACGGGGATCGGCCTCATTGCGCGCGGCGGCCAATTCGAAACAGCGGCTGGCGTTCATCAGCTGGTTGCGCCGCATGTAGATGATCCCAAGGCGCAGGAGCACCTGCTGGGAGCTGGGGTCCTTTTCCAGGACCTTGCCATATTTCTGTTCGGCAGTTTGAAGGTCGTTCTGTCCCTCGGCGAGCAGGCCGGCCAAGTACGCGGCCAAAGAGGCGGACTGGGAGAGACGTTCCTCCGTCCGGCGGGGAAAAAAATAATCGTTCGACGAGCTGGCGGCCGCCTGCCGCAGATCCATGGCCAGCTTGATCCGCTCGGCATGCTTGCAACCGGCCGCGAGGAGGGCCATCACAACGGACAAAAGAACTCCCCTTCCCACTCCCCGCGGGTTCATCATTCCTCCTGTATCGACGCCGGTTATAACCGTCCGGCGCGATTATTTCTTCTTGTGCCTGTCGCGCCGAAGACGCTTCTTTCTCTTGTGCTTAGCCATCTTCTTTCGGCGTTTTTTCCTTAAGTTCGACATCCACGCTCCCCTTGAAGAGGAACCGTTAATAAATGACCTTATTCAAACTGTATTCGATGATCCCCTCACCGCCGGCTTTCTTCAAATCGGGCAGAAGGGACCGGACCACCTTCTCATCCAGAACCGTCTCCACGGCAAACCAGCCGGTGGAGCTCAACTGAGAAATGGTGGGCTTCTTAATGGCCGGCAGGATGTTCAGCACGGCCTTTAAGTTCTTCTTGGAAACGTTCAGCTTCAGCCCGACTTTGGATCGGGCGGCGATCGCGCCCTTGAGCAGCGTCGAAACCGATTCCAGCTTTTTCCTCTTCCAGGGATCCTTCCAGGCCGCCTTGTTGGCGATCATCTGCGTGGAAGAAGAGCAGATGGTGTCGACGATCCGCAGCTTGTTGGCCCTCAAGGAGGCGCCCGTTTCCGTCAGTTCCACGATGGCGTCGACAAGGTTCGTCCCCACCTTCGCCTCCGTGGCTCCCCAGGAAAACTCCACATGAGCGTTGACCCGATGGGTCTTGAGGTACGACTTGGTCATATTCACCAGTTCGGTGGCAATCCGCTTGCCCTCCAAATCTTTCGGGCGGGTCACCTTGGAATCGACCGGCACCGCCAAAACCCACCGGACCGGCTCCAGACTCTGCTTCGAATAGGTTAACTCCGTCACTTTGACGATGTCGGAACCGTTCTCCAAAATCCAGTCATTTCCGGTGATGCCGGCGTCAATGGCGCCCGCCTCCACGTACCTGGACATCTCCTGGGCCCGGAGGAAAACCAACTCCATCTCCTCATCATCGATTGTCGGGAAATAGGACCGTTCCGAGAAATTTAATTGAAATCCGGCATGCCGGAACAAATCAACCGTGGATTGCTGCAGACTTCCCTTAGGTAAACCTAACTTAAGCCTCACGCTTTGGAACCTCCGCTCTTGTTCGCATCCCCCATGTTTAGGGAGACTCAACCCATTAGGATAGAAAAGTAAAACCGCAGGAAAGGGATTATAAGACGCTGCGGTCTCTTCGTCAATGGAACTCTTTATAAATAAAGGATATCAAAAGAGAAGAATATGAACCTTCAATTTCTAAATTAATATATTGATTAATATATCAAGCTTAGGCGGTATCAGGAGCCCCGCTTCAGGATGTCCCGCCGCGGCCTCATGAGCGTCCGCGCGCGGGCCAACCCCTCGCGGGGGCCCCGGCACCGCCGGCTGTTGTGACCGATCCTCCACTATAGTAGAATGAGGCCTTTAAACAGGAGTCTTTTCCTCATGATGAACTGGGTCAGAAACCACATCGGAACAGTCGCCGGCATCACCGTCGGCGTTATGGTGCTCTGGCTGATCGGGACGGCCGTTTCCCTGCAGAGCACCCGGGGGGAGACAGCGGGGATCCTCTTTGGCAAAAAGGTCTCTCTGACCGAGTATCAGCAGGCCCTCAATGCGGTGGCGCGCCAAGCGCTTCTGAATCATGGAGACAAATTCAGGGAGAAAGTACCGCCCCAGGAAATGGAACGGCTCGCATGGCAGCGGCTAACCCTTCTGGAGGAGGCCAAAAGGCGCAAGATTCAGGTCACCGACCAGGAGGTCATCCAGGAACTCCAGCGCTGGCCCCTTTTTCAGCGGAACGGCTTTTTTGACCAGGGGGCATACCAAGCCATCGTCCAGTACACCCTGGGGACCACTCCCCGGACTTTTGAGGAAGAGATCCGTCAGACCCTGATGATTCTGAAACTCACGGAGTGGGCCATCCAGGCGGAGGTCACGCAGCCGGAGCTCTTGGAGGCATTCCGGCAGTCGGAGAAGGCGATCCAGATCAGCTTCATCCTGTTCAACGATGAACCCGCGGCCCAGGCGGCCGCTGAACGGTTGAGGCAGCCGGGGCAGACCCTTGAACAGATCGCACAGGAAAGCAACCTTCAGGTGATCAAAACGGATTTCCTCAAGAAGTCGACTCCCCCCAAGGAGTTCGGAACGACCAATGAGGGGTTCCTCTCCCTGTTTGATCTGGCCCCCGGCGAGAGCGGCGGCCCCTGGACGACCCCGACCGGATGGTTCGTCGCCCGCGTGGAAGCAGCGCGGGATCCGCAGCCGGACGAGCTGGCGGCGGTGGAAGGACGACTCAAGCAGGAGCTGACGGACCAGAAGAGGATCGCCAACTACTTCAGTTGGTATTCGGAATTGCTCAAACGGGCCAACCTTCAGAAACTTCTGCCGGACAGCTCCGCCCCCGAAACAGCGCCGCCTGAAACGGCGCCGGCCGGTCAGCAGGAAAACCAATAAACTTGATCCTGGCATCCGCTTCTCCGAGAAGAAAACGTCTTCTGCGGGAGCACGGCATCCGGTTCCGCGCTGTCGCCAGCCGGATCCCGGAACCGCCGCCCAAAGCCGGAGAAGATCCGGTTTCCTACGCGAAGAAGCTGGCTTTCGCGAAAGCGCTGGCGGTGGCCGGAAAGACCGGAAAGGGCTGGGTACTGGGGGCCGACACGGTCGTTGTGCTCGGCAGAAAGATTTACGGGAAGCCGGCCAGTGTCGGAGAGGCGCGTCGGATATTGAAAAAGCTCCAGGGGACAACCCACCGGGTCATCACCGCCGTGGCGCTGGTGAACGCCGCATCCGGAAAAAGAAAAGTGGGGCATGCCGTCAGCCGGGTGACCATGCGGCCCCTGTCCACCCTTCAGATCAGCCGATATGCCAAAAAACATCCGGACAAGGCGGGAGCTTACGCGGTGCAGGAAAAGATGGATCCCGTGGTGGTCAGGATCCGGGGGTCCTATACGAACGTGGTGGGGCTGCCGATGGAACTGGTGAAGCGGATGATCAAAACTACTTCTTGCTGTTCAACAGGTCGCGCAGCTCGCGCATGAACTGGTTAAGATCTTTGAAAGAGCGGTAGACGGAAGCGAACCGGACGTAAGCCACATCGTCCAGCTTCTGGAGCTTTCCCATAACCCGCTCCCCGACCTCCGTGGAGGAAACCTCCTTCTCAAACTCCTGGCGGATTTCCCTGTCCACTTCGTCGACCAGCGTCTCGATCGCTTCCATGGAGATCGGCCGCTTCTCGCAGGCCTTGACGACGCCGTTGAGAACCTTGCGCTTTTCATAAGGTTCCCGCCTGCCGTCCCTTTTGACGACCAGCAGGGGGGACTCCTCCAGCCGTTCGTAAGTGGTGCTGCGTCTGGCGCACTTCAGGCATTCCCGCCGCCGGCGGATCTCCGACCCGTCCGGGGACTCCCGGGAATCGATGACCTTATCCTCTATGGAACCGCAGTAAGGACAGCGCATTCCTTATACTATTCGTCCTGCGGCCAGCAGTTCATCGGCCGAAGGCATGGTTCGCCTCAACTCCGGATAAAGCGGAAACCGGTCGGTCAAACGCTGGACGTCCCGACGGACCTGCTCCAGCACCCCCTCTTCAGAGGAGGCGCTCAATGTTTTGTCGATCAACCCGGCAATGGTTTTGAACTCCGCCTCTTTCATCCCGCGGCTTGTGACAGCCGGAGTTCCCAACCGGATGCCGCCGGCCACCGCCGGCGGGTTCGGGTCGAAGGGGATCGCGTTCTTGTTGACCGTGATCCGGACCGAATCCAGAACCGTGGCGGCATCCTTGCCGGTGACCTCTTTGGTCGTCAGATCGACTAGAACGAGGTGGTTGTCGGTCCCGCCGGTCAAGACCCTCCACCCCTTTTCCAGCAGGCCGCTTGCCAGCGCTTGAGAGTTCTTGACGACCTGCTGCTGGTACTGTTTGAACTCCGGGGTCATCGCCTCCTTCAAGGCAACCGCTTTGCCCGCAATGACGTGCATGAGCGGTCCCCCTTGAATGCCCGGAAAAATCTGCGCGTTGATCTTCTTGGCAAACTCACTGCGGCAGAGGATCAACCCCCCGCGGGGGCCGCGCAGTGTTTTGTGGGTCGTGGTGGTAACAAACTCGGAGTAAGGAACCGGGGAGGGATGAATCTTCGCGGCCACCAACCCGGCGAAATGGGCCATGTCAACCATCAGGTAAGCCCCCACCGCGTCGGCAATCTGCCGGAATTTCTTGAAGTCAAGCTCCCGCGGGTAAGCGGAATAGCCAGCGACGATCATCTTCGGCTTGTGCCGCCTGGCCAGTTCCATCACCTGATCGTAGTCGATCCGGTAATCTTTCTGGGAGACGCCATAGGGAACGATGTTGAACAGCCGGCCGGAGATGTTCTTGGGATGTCCGTGGGTCAGATGCCCTCCGTGGCTTAAATTCATGGCCAGGATGGTGTCCCCGGGGTTGAGGACGGCCAGGTAAACAGCCGTGTTGGCCTGCGAACCGGAATGAGGCTGGGCATTCACATGCTCCGCCCCGAAGAGAGCCTTTGCCCGTTCGATCGCCAGGGCCTCCGCCTGGTCCACAAACTGACAGCCGTCATACCACCGGGCCGCCGGGTACCCCTCCGCGTACTTGTTTGTCATGACCGACCCGACCGCTTCCAGAACAGGCAGGGAGACGACGTTCTCGCTGGCGATCAGCTCAAGGTTTTCCTGCTGGCGGATCGTCTCCAGACAGATCGCCCTGTAAATTTCAGGATCCGCACTTTTCAGATTTTCAAGCATGGTCTCACTTCCGTTTTTTCATGGTGTCGTGTTCGATCCGGCTGATCTGACGGATCCGCCTCGCATGGCGGCCCCCCGCAAAGGGGGTTTTCAGCCATTCCCTCAATATCGCAACGGCTCTCTCCGAAGAAAGACCGCTCGCTCCGAGAACCAGGATGTTGGCGTCGTTGTGCTCCCGGGCATGCCTGGCGGAAGCGGCCGTCTGGCAGACGACGGCCCGGACGCCGGGGAATTTATTGGCTGCGATGGCCATTCCCCCTCCGCTCTTGCACAGGAGGATCCCCTGCCCGACCATCCCGGAGGAGACATCTTTCGCCACCCGGGCGGCGAAAACAGGGTAATCACACGGCTGTCGCGAAAAAGTGCCCCGGTCCACGCCGTAATACCCTTCCTTCTTCAAGCGGCGGATCAGAACCGACTTCAGCCCGAAACCGCCGTGATCCGCCCCGATGGAAACCTTCCTCATGCCGGCCTTCACCCTTCCGTTTCCCATTTCTCATCCCCCCGCTGCGGGGTCCCGGACTCACCGACGATCCAGCGGCCGACCCGGTCCACCGCCTCCTTGATCGTCATCAGACAGGATTCGTAAACTTCCTTGGGTCTTCCGATCGGGTCGGCGATGTTCGGATCGGCCAATCTCTGCTTGTTCAGGAAGGTCTTGAGCAGGTGGACCTTCCCTGCCGACTCCGGGATCTGGGTCAGCAGGATGTCCCTCTGGAACTGCTCCATGCAGAAAACGATATCGGCGTTTTTGACCAGCTGCGGCGTGACCGGCTGGCTGATGTGGTTGGAAACATCGATATGCTCCGCCCTCATCACCTCCACCGTCTCGGGGGTCGGACCGGCCCCCCCGAAAGCGCTGACACCGGCGGAAAGAACGTGGACATCCGTTCTGCCTTTCTTGCTCAAGTAATCCTTCAGGAGCCCCTCGGCCATCACCGAACGGCAGCTGTTGCCGGTGCATACAAAAAGGATTTTCTTCATCCGGGGGATCTCGCCCCAATCCTCTCAAGATACCGGCTGACGTCGGAGGACAAAGCGCCGGCTCTTAACAAAACAGGCACCGGCCCCGAAAGGTCCAGGACGGTTGACTCGATCCCCACGGGGGCCGGCCCGGCGTCCAACAGGAGGTCGATCTCGTCCGACAGGTCCCGGAGGACCTCCGGCGCGCTTCGGGGGGCCGGGGAGCCGGAGAGGTTCGCGGAGGGGGCTACCACCGGCACGTCGGCCTCTTTCAGCAAAGCCAACGCCACCGGGTGGTCCGGCATCCGGAACCCCAGGGTGGAGCCGTCCCGGCGCTTCAACACCACCGTCAACGGCCCCGGCCAAAACCGGCCGGCCAGTTCCGCGGCCATCTCATTCATTCGGCACCCCTGCTCTTCCACCTGCCGAAGATCCCAGATGTGAACGGTAACCTTCTTCTCGAAGGGCCGCTGTTTGACCCGATACAGCTCCTGGATCGCCTGCGGGTCCTGCAGACTGGCCCCCAGCCCGTAGACCGTCTCCGTCGGAAAAGCGACCAGTCCGCCCCGGCGCAGGGTATCGGCCGCTTCCCGGATCACTTTCGGATCCGGGTTGTTCGCGTCAACCTTGATGATTTTCGTCCTCAACCGCAGCAGGCCTCCTGCAGCTTTCTGTCCTTTTCCAGAACACCCTGCCGGAGTTTCGACTTAAACTCTTTCAGGAAGACCGACAGCTTCTTATCGCCGAGAGCTAAGATTTCCATGGCCAGGATGCCGGCGTTGCGGGCGCCCCACTTGCCGATGGAAACGGTCGCCACGGGAATCCCCGGCGGCATCTGGAGAGTGCTTAGATAAGAATCCACCCCCTTGAACAGGGTGGCGTCCAGCGGAACGCCGATCACGGGCAAGGTGGTATGGGAAGCCAGCACTCCCGCCAAATGGGCGGCCCCTCCGGCGCCGGCGATGATCACCTTGATTCCGCGGCCGGCCGCGGATTTAGCGTAGGAAGCGGTGTCTTCGGGGGCCCTGTGAGCCGAGAGAACCCTGATTTCGCACGGAACACCCGCTTCCTGCAGAACGGACCGCGCCTCCTGCATGGTAGAAAGGTCCGAATCGGACCCCATGAGAATTCCCACAACCGGCTTCTGTTCTTTCCTGGCCATCAAATGACTCCTTTCTTTTTCCGCATCAGCGAACGCTCATTTTCGATTTCAAAGCGTGAGAACCGATATCGCGCCGGTACTGTTTGCCCTCGAAATCGATCAGGTCCACGCCGTGGTAGGCCTTCTCCAGCGCCGCCTCCAGCGTATGCCCCATGCCAACGACGTTCAAGACCCGGCCTCCCTTCGTCAGAAGCCGCCCCTTATCGCTCTCCGTCCCGGCGTGAAAAACGATCGTGTCGGGCAGGTCGGCGGCCTTGTCAAGACCGGATATCACCCTGCCGATATCGTAGGAGCCGGGATATCCCTTGGAAGCCAGGACCACGCAGGCGCAGCTGCGCTCATCCCACTGAACCTGGTATTTGTCCAACCACCCCTCCAACGACGCGAGAATTAACTCGAGGAAATCGGACTTCAGCCGCGGGAGAATCGCCTGGGCTTCCGGATCGCCGAACCGGACATTGAACTCCAAAACCTTGGGACCTTGCGGAGTCAGCATGAGGCCGGCGTAGAGGATCCCCTTGAAGGGGGACCCTTCCAGCGCCATGCCGCGCACGACCGGTTCAAAGATCGTCTTGGCAATCTGTTTCATCATCCGGTCGTCCACCATCGGAACGGGTGAATAGGCCCCCATGCCGCCGGTGTTCGGACCGACGTCTCCATCGTAAGCCCTCTTGTGGTCCTGGGAGGAGTCCAGGAGAACAAAGTTCTTCCCATCGACGCACGCCAGAACCGAGAGCTCCTGGCCGGTCAGGCATTCCTCGATGAGGATCTGCCTGCCCGAGTCCCCGAAGATCCGGTCTTTCAAGATGGAGGTCGCCGCCCGGATCGCCTCCTCCTTCGTCTGGGCGACGATCACCCCTTTGCCCGAAGCCAGCCCGTCCGCCTTGATGACAAGGGGGGCGGGATGCCTCTCAATATAAACCGAGGCATCTTCAAGCGATTGAAAGAGCTGGCACCGGGCCGTGGGAACGCCGTACTTCTCCATCACCGATTTGGCGAAAGCCTTGGACCCTTCCAGCCGGGCGGCCGCTTTGGAGGGACCGAAAATCTTCAGCCCCCGGGACTGGAAATAATCGACGATGCCCGAGACAAGCGGCAATTCCGGGCCGACCACCGTCAGATCGATCCTGGAAGAAAGGGCGAAGTCGGCCAGCTCGACGGTTTTATCGGCCGACAGCGGCAGATACTCCGCCAGGTCCTTCATTCCGCCGTTGCCGGGCGCCACAAAGATCTTTTTGACCTGCGGGCTCTTGGACAACTTCCAGATAAGGGCGTGTTCCCGGCCGCCGGAACCCACGACAAGAATTCTCAACCCCGTCCCTCCTCGATGAAAACCCTTTTCCCCCGCCCCGCAACAACTTCGCCCACCACCCAGTTGGCAAGGCGGTGGCGGTCCAGCACCCGGCGGGCCTGCGCCGCGCGGGAGGGTGAAAGGACCAGGATCATCCCGATCCCCATGTTGAACGTCCGGTACATCTCCCCGGAAGAGACCCCCCCGGCCCGGATCAGACCGAAAACAGGGGGAACTTTCCAATTGCCGCGCTTTAAAACCGCCGAGCACCCTTCCGGTAAAATTCTCGGCAGTTTCCCTTCAAACGAACCGCCCGTGATATGGGCGATCCCCTTGACCGGCACCCGCCGGATCAGGTCCAGGACCGGCCGGACGTAAATACGGGTCGGCTTTAAAAGCTCGACCGCATTCGCCTTCAGCGTTTTCGCCGACAAAACCTTCTGGACCAGCGAAAAACCGTTGGAATGCACCCCGCTGGAAGCGAGCCCCACCAGCAGATCGCCGGGGCGGATTCCCTTCCCCTGAATGATCGCTCCCCGCTGGACGACGCCGACCGCGAATCCGGCCAGGTCGAAATCGTCCGGCTTGTACAGCAGGGGCATCTGCGCGGTTTCTCCCCCCAGAAGGACGCAGCCGGCCTGACGGCAGCCCTCGACGATCCCCTGAATCACCTGCATGAGAACCCGCGGCTTGAGTTTGCCGGCAGCTATGTAGTCCAGGAAAAAGAGGGGCCTGGCGCCTGTGCAGAGAATGTCGTTGACGTTCATAGCCACCAGATCGATCCCCAGGGAGCCGTAAGAGCCGGCCAGTCGAGCCAAACACAGTTTTGTGCCGACCCCGTCGGCGGAGGCCACCAGAACCGAGTCATGCCCGGCCCCTGAATTCAGATGAAAAAGACCGCCGAAGGAGCCGATCCCCTGGATCACGCCGTGGCGGCCGGTCCGCTTCGCCATCAAGCCGATGACCCGGATAAAGCGGTCGGCCCCGCCGACATCGACGCCCGCCTGTTTGTAAGTCTTCATTTCGGGTCCCGCTCGCCGGCCGACGCGGGTCTGGCCTCACCCGCGAATTTCCGTTCCAGGATATATTTGCTGGCCTCTTTCCCGAAAGGAAGCGGGTACTTGCCGGAATAACAGGCCGTGCAGTAGCTGCTTCTTTGTTTCACGGCGCTCAACAACCCTTCCAGCGAAATGAAACCGAGCGAATCCACCTCCAGGAATTTTCGGATCTCCTCGACGGAATGGCTGCAGGCGATCAGCTCCTTTTTCGTCGGAAAATCGATGCCGTAAAAGCAGGGGTGCATGATCGGAGGGCACGAGACCCTCATGTGGATCTCCTTGGCGCCGGCCGCCCGGATCGATTTCAAGCGAACCTTGCAGGTGGTTCCCCGAACGATCGAATCGTCGATCACTACCACCCTCTTGCCGGCCAGCGTGGCCTTGACCGGGTTGAACTTCATCCGGACCTGGAAATCCCTGGTCTGCTGGCTGGGCTGGATGAAGGTACGCCCCACGTAGTGGTTGCGGGTCATGCCGACCTCGAAGGGGATCCCTGACTCCAGGGAGTAGCCCAGCGCCGCGGAGTTCCCCGAGTCCGGGATGGCAATTACGACATCGGCGTCGGCGGGATGCTCCTTGGCCAACCGGCGGCCGAGCTGCTGGCGGACCTGGTGGACCGACTCCCCGAAAACATAAGAATCGGGGCGCGCGAAGTAGACATGCTCGAAGATGCAGTGGGAGTGCTGGGTGGGCGGGAAAGGTCTTACGCTGCGGATGCCGTCCCGGTTGATGATCACCACCTCCCCCGGCTCCACCTCCCTCACGAACTCGGCCCCCAGCAGGTCCAGGGCGCAGGTTTCCGAGGCCAGGATCGCCGAGTCCCCCAACCTGCCCAGGCACAGCGGGCGAAAGCCGTTGGGGTCCCGGACGCCGATCAACTCATCTTCTCTCAAGAGGATGAGCGAAAAGGCCCCTTTGAGTTTGAGCAGACTGTCGGTCAGTGCCTCTTCGAAATGGGCGTAGCGCGGATCGGCCAGCAGGTGAAGGATCACCTCCGAATCGATCGTCGTCTGGAAGATGGAGCCGTGGGCCTCCAGCTCGTCCCGCAGGAAAAGGGCGTTGATCAGGTTGCCGTTGTGCGCGATCGCCAGGGATCCCCTGGAAAAATCGACCTGCAGCGGCTGGGCGTTCCTCAACAAGCTGGAGCCGGTCGTGGAATAGCGGGTGTGCCCAATGGCCGAACGGCCCTTCAGAAGGTTCAGGTCCTCTTCGGAGAAGACCTCCTCGACCAGGCCCATCCCCACATGCTTATACAGCGTCCGGCCATCGGAGGAAACGATGCCGGCCGATTCCTCTCCCCTGTGCTGAAGGGAGAAAAGCCCCATGTAGGTCAGACGGGCGGCCTCGGGATGGTTGTAGATCCCGAACAGCCCGCAGTGCTCCTTCAGATCCTCACCCATGGCTTATCCTCGTTTCTGAACCCATTCGACGCCGTTCCTGAAGATCCGCAGACCCTGTCCCGGACCGGCCAGTCCCTCCCGCTGCCATCGGGGATGCTGCAAAGCGAACATGTGCCGTTCCGGATGAGGCATGAGCCCGAAAATCCTGCCGGAGGGGTCGCAGATGCCGGCGATCGCCCCCACCGAGCCGTTGGGGTTCCAGGGATAGCCCGCTTCATTGCCCTGCGGATCACAGTAATGGAAAGCGATCTGCCCGTAACCGAGCAGCTGCTCCAGAACGGTCTGGTCTTTCACGACGAACTTCCCTTCTCCGTGCGCAACCGGCAGCTCCAGCAGCTCCTCCATCCCCTGCGTCCAGACGCAGACGTTGAACTCCTGGCGCAGATAAACCCACCTGTCCTCAAACTTCCCGGAATCATTGAAGGTGAGCGTCGCCTCCTGCGGCGACCCCACGGCGCCGCCCGGCAGGATCCCGGCTTTGACGAGCACTTGGAACCCGTTGCAGATCCCGATCACCAGTTTCTGCTGCTTTAGGAAGTCAACCAGCGCATCTTTCAGCCGGCCGGTCAATTCATTCGCCATCAGGCGGCCCGCCCCCAGGTCGTCGCCGTAGGTGAACCCCCCCGGGATAGCCAGGATCTGGTAGCCGGAGAGAACCGCCGGGTTCTCTTTCAACTGCTCGATCCAGACAAAATCGGGCCGCGCCCCGGCCTGCTCAAAGGCGAAGGCAGTCTCCTGATCGCAGTTCGTCCCGGGCCCCTTCAAAACGGCAACCTTCACGGCGGCGGCCATATCTCACCACCCCTGGAACGGGCGCTGCCAGGCCTCCTGCAAAGTCCCCAGAGGGGCCTGCACGACCTGCCGGCCTGATAATCCAGTGACACGAAAAACCGGGATCCCTTCCATGCGGCCGATCCGGGCGCAGGGATGCCCTTTCCACAACGTCCGGAATGCCTCCTCTTTCTCCGCCGGAACTTCCAGCAGGAAACGGGTGGGAGACTCTGAAAAAAGGATCTGGTCATCCCTCATCCCCTCCTGACGCACGACCTCCCGCAGATCGATGCTCATCCCGATTCCTCCGGCGAAAGCCATCTCCGCCGCCGCCACGCCGAGCCCTCCTTCGGAAAGATCGTGGGCGGCAATCGCCATTCCTTCCCGGATCGATCTGGAGACGAGTCGCAGGATCGCCGGCGCCTTCTGAAGATCGACACGGGGAACCGATGATCCCAGAAACCCTTTGGAATGGTAATAAGAGGAACCTCCCAATTCCGCTTTCGTGACGCCTGTCAGGTACAGGGCGCTGCCGGCTTTCTTGGCATCCATCGAAACGACGGCGCCGGCATCCGGGATGACGGCGATGGCGGAGATCAACAGGGTTCCCGGGATCTGGATCGTCTTCTCCTGGAACCGGTATTCGTTGTGGAGAGAATCCTTGCCGGAAATGAACGGCGTCCCGAAGGCCGCCGCCGCGTCGTAACAGCCGAACGCGGCCCGCACCAGGGACCCCAGCACCTCCACCCGGGTCGGGTCCCCCCAGCAGAAATTGTCCAGAATCGCCGCCTGGTCCAGCGAACCGCCGACCGCCGCCACCTGCCGGAGCGCCTCCTCCACCGCCAGGACCGCCATCCAATAGGGGTCGATATCCCCGTACCGGAAATTGATGCCGTTGGAGAGGATGATCCCTTTCTTCGAGTCCAGGCGGGGACGCAGGACCGCCGCGTCCGAAGGTCCCTGGTGGCGGACGCCGGTCAGCGGCTTTAAAACCGACCCCCCCTGCACCTCATGGTCGTAGCGCCGGATGATCCATTCTTTGCTGCAGGTCTCCCACCGGCCCAACAGGGTCAGTAGGTCCCCGGTCAGCTCCGCCGCGGCGGGGATCACCGGCTCTTGAAGAGACGGCGGCGTCCAGCGGGCCGGGCGGACAACCTGTGGGACCCCCTCATGCAGAAATTTCATATCCAGCTGGCCAACCATCTCCGTCTTGTGGTAAAGCTCAAGCCGGCCGGTCTGCGTGAATTCGCCGATCGCCGCCGCCTCCACCCCATGGCGGCCGAAGAGCGCGATGAGCCGCTCCAGATTCGCCTGCGGGACCGCCAGCACCATCCGCTCCTGCGATTCCGAGATCCAGATCTCCGCCGGCGTCAGACCCTCATACTTCAGGGGGACCTTCTCCAGGTAGATCCGGACGCCGCAGCCGGCCCCCATTTCCCCCACCGCGCTGGAGAAACCGCCTGCCCCGCAATCGGTCACGGCGGCATAAAGACCTTCGTCCCTCGCCTCCAGCAGCGCGTCGGCCAACCTTTTTTCGGTGATCGGGTCTCCGATCTGGACGGCAGTGGAGGAGATGACCTCCGACTCCTGGCTCAAGGGGATCGATGAGAAGGTGGCGCCATGGATGCCGTCCCGCCCGGTCCGCCCGCCCACGGCGACCACCGCCATGCCGGGCCGAACCTCCTTGACCGCTTTGTCCTTCGGCAGAAGGCCGACGTTGCCGCAATAGACAAGCGGGTTTCCCACAAAGCGCTCATCGAAAAGGACCGAACCGTTGACCGTCGGGATCCCCATCTTGTTTCCGTAATCCTTGACGCCGGCCACCACCCCTTTGATGATCCGGCGCGGATGAAGCATACCGGGAGGCACCTTCTCCGGGGGGGTGTCCGGCGGCGCGAAACAGAAAACGTCGGTGGAGGCGACGGGTTTCGCCCCCAGGCCGGTCCCCAGGATATCCCGGATCACCCCGCCGATGCCGGTGGCGGCGCCGCCGAACGGCTCCAAAGCGGAGGGATGGTTGTGGGTCTCCACCTTGAAGCAGACGTGATACTCCTCATCGAACCGGATCACGCCGGAGTTGTCCTCGAAAACGGAAACGCACCAGGGCCTAGCCAGCTCTTCGGTCGCTTTGACGATCGTCTCCTTCAGGAGAGAGGGGATCGTCCTCTTGCGGGGACCGGAAGGGGTCTCTTCAGTGTAGACGATCGGCCCCCGCAGGGTCTTGTGCTTGCAGTGCTCGGACCAGGTCTGCGCCAGCGTCTCCAGCTCGATGAGAGTCGGTTCCCTTTTTTCCTGCCGGTAATAGGCCTGGATGGCCCGCATCTCCTCCAGGTTCAAGGACAGCTGGTAATCCATGCCGATCCGCTGCAGCACGGTGTCATTGGCCTGCAGAATGGGGACCGATTCAATCGGGATCGGCGTCGGCGCGACCCCCTGGAACAGCAGCCGGATATGTTCCGGCGTCACCACCTGCTGGATGGTGGGGTTGACCAGGAGCTTCTCGCAGATCCGGTCGACCGTCCCGGCGTCGAGCCGGCCCTTCAAGGCGTATTCAACAGCGGTATGCACTCTCTGCAGGCCGCGGATGCCCAGCTCCAGCGCCCCCCTCTTGAACGACTCCTCCACAGGATCCCTGACGCCCGGACGGTAGCCGACCTCGACCGTGACAGTTCCGTCCTCAACACGAAAGATCTCTTCCGAGGAAACGGCGGCCCCTTCTTTTTCCAGAGAAAGCTCCTGAATCTCCGCCTCCTGTGTGATCGGGTCGACCAGAAGGGAACGGGCGATCCGCTGAAGATCCCCGGGGCTCAAAGAGCCGGCGCAGTAGTAAACGGAGGCCGCCCGGACCTCCTCGACGGCGGTGATCCCCAGGTCCTGGATATCCCCCTTGAGCCCCCTTCCCGACGGCTCCGGGAACTCCTCTTTCTGGCGGACGACGAACCGCCAGCAGGTACCGGTTGTGGTTCTGGGCCGGTCGGAACCCATCAGGAAAGCCCTACCCGTCTGAAAATGAAATTCACATGCTTTGTGTGCCGCTTCAAATCAAAACAGCCCTCCAGCTCCCTCCGACTCAATCGTGTCGAGACGTCCCGGTCCGCCCGCAGACGGGTCTGGAAATCGGCCCCCCCCTTCCAGGCGGCCAAGGCGTTGCGCTGGACGATCTTGTACGCCTCCACCCGTGTCAATCCTTTCTTCATCAAAGCCAGCAGCACCGATTCCGAGAAAATCAGCCCGCGGGTCAGGCCGACGTTCGAACGCATCCTCTGCGGATAGACTTTCATTCCCTGCACCACCCGGGTCATTTCCAGCAGCATGTAATCCAGAACAATCACGGCATCCGGCAGGATCACCCGCTCCACCGAGGAGTGGGTAATGTCCCTCTCATGCCACAGGGCGATGTTCTCCAGCGACGCCACGCCGTAGCCCCGCAGAAGGCGAGCCAGCCCGCTCACCCGCTCGCAGGCGACCGGGTTGCGCTTATGCGGCATCGCGGAGGAGCCGGTCTGCCCCTGCCCGAACGGCTCTTCCGCCTCCAGGACCTCCGTCCTCTGCAGGTGCCGTATCTCGGTGGCGAACCGCTCCAGCATGCCGCCGACCGCCGCCACAGCGCAGAGGAAAACGGCATAGCCGTCCCGGGGCACCACCTGGGTGGAGATCGGCGCGGGGGTCAAGCCCAGCTTCCGGCAGATGTATTTTTCGACGGCGGGGTTCAGATGGGCGTATGTTCCGACGGCGCCTGAAATTTTTCCCACCGACACCTGTTTGCCCGCGTCGGAAAGAAGCCGCAGGGCCCGGGTCAACTCGGCATAGGAGACGGCCAGCTTCAACCCCCAGGTGGTCGGCTCCGCGTGAACGCCGTGCGTGCGACCCATGCAGACGGTCTGCTTGTAGCGAATCGCCTTCCGCCGGACAGCGCGCCGCAGTTTCTCCAGATCGCGCAGGAGGATGGCGACCGACTCTTTCAGCTGAACGCCGGTGGCGGTATCCAGGGCATCGCTGGAGGTCAATCCCAGATGAAGGTACTGGGCATCCGGTCCCACATGGTGCGCCAGCTCCTCCAGGAAAGCCACCACATCATGGCGGGTCCTTCCTTCCCTCTTTCCGATCCGCTGAACGTCCAGTTTGGCCTTGCGCCGAATCCGCCGAACGGCGGCGGCCGGCACGATGCCCAGCCGGGATAGAGCTTCGCACGCCAGGAGCTCGACCTCCAGCATCTTTTGGAAGCGATACTCCTCCGTCCAAATCCGGCCAATGTCGGGTGGGGTGTAGCGGGGTATCATTAGAGAAAATTTATTATAGCACGCGTCCATCCCAAAACGGAATGGCTTGTAACTTGTTCTGTCCGTTAACGTTGAGGAGGCCGGATCCGGCGGACAAGGTATCCGGAAGGGGTCGCATAGACTCCCCATGTCCCGCCGGAATAGGCCATCGTGTAGGCGGCGTTTCCGTAGACCGCTTCCACGAAAGGAAGGACGGATTGGATCCGGTAGAGCAGAAGCCAGGCCCGGCCTGTCCCGCCGTTGAGCTCATACACGGAACGGCTCTTTTTCAGTTCGGCCTCCGCGGCGACGTAGCGGCTGGAAAGCCAAGTCAGCTTATGACGGTTTTTCAAACCCAGCAGGTTCAGCCAGGGATGCCATTTGAGATACTCCCCGCCGATCATCCATTGTTCACCGTGCATCGGATGAACGGTGGGTGCCCTCTCCATGCCGCCGACAACCGGAGTCAGTTTCAACTGGAAATCGAAACCAGAGCCCTCCCGGGGCGGTTCGCACTGGATGATGGCAACCATCTCCTCCGAGGTGAAGATCCGGTAGGAGCGGAAGGCGAAGGAAACCGCCAGCAAAAGGGCGAACGCTAAAACCAGAACGATGACAATCAGTCGCTTCAGCATTTCAAAACTTCTGCTTGTACTTCAGGAGAACCTTTCCGTCTTTCTGCGCGGTTTCCTGCTGGCTTTCCTCTTCTTCCGTAGGCTGGCGGACTTGCCCTTGGGCCTCTACAGAGATTTTATCCGTAATTTTGATTTCCGCTCCAACCTTGTGCGTTTCGGTTGTTTTGGGCTGCTCTCCGGCGCGGGGACGCTCGACCCCGTAGCGCAACTCCATCTTGTCGGCAACCGATTTCGTTACCCCCATTTCATTCGTCTGCGTGTTGTAGGTGAGGGAAACCCCCTCCATCCCGAGTTTCTTGGAAAGATGTTCCCCCATGTTGGAGAAGATAAAATAGTCCACGAAGTCCCTGGCCAGATTCAAAGGGACCTGCCCCGAAGAGACTGCCGAGTCGACACCTCCCCACTTTTTGCCCGTCACCAGCATCAGCAGAAGGGACTCCTGCGCCAGCGGCGGATCGGAGCTCAACCGCAGTTCCGGCTTTTTCAACGTTCCCAGCAGCTGAATATTGATCTTGATATCCTCAATTCTGGACACGCCGCTGAAACGGAGGTCCGGTTCCTTCAGGTTGCCTGAAAACAACATCCGGCTCTCCTCCAGGGAGACAACGGCTCTCTTGGAGCGGATCCGGCCGCTTTGAAAGACCACCTCCCCAGTTCCTGCGGGGTTCGTCTTGACCCCTTCTATCTGAAGCCGGAAAGAGACCGGGCAGTCTTCCAGCAAAAACTCCTTGTAGGAAAAGTTCTCGATCTTCAGCGTCCCGCTGACTTCAGGCCTGCGCCAGGAACCCTTGATGTAGCCGTCCAGGTCGCTCACCACACCGGCTACCCGGCTGAAGTTCCCTTCCTTGGAAAAAAGCTCCAGGGTATCCCTGACTCCGACGCTTTTTGAGAAAAGGTTGATGTTGAAGATGAAATCTTCATACCGTCCCGCGAAGAAAACCGGATGGTCCGATTCCGGCAGGTGAAGGCGGCCATTGCGCACTTCCGCCTTCATATGCTCCAGATGGAGCGGATTGCCGGAGACGATCAATTCCTGCACCTTTAGAACGGAGCCCGCGGGCAATCCAGTCAGGCGGCTCACCTGGATATCCCGCACGGAAACGCCGGTCCCGATGGACCCTTTCAGGCTTCCAAAAGTCACGGCGCTGGAATCGAACGCCAGATAAAGGATCCCCCGGGTCAGCCAGATGGCGCCCGGCGTCGTGAAAAAGAGAAAGAAGACGGCGCCCGCGCCGATAAAAAGAGGAAGAAACAGAATGGACAGACGTTTACTCCTCATCCATCGAAACCGATTTCGCAGTGGAAAGTCGGGAGGCGGCCGAATAATCGAAGAGGACAACCGCTCGGGGACCCAAACGGCGGCTGGCGTCAATCTGTTCTTGGAAGGCCGTGGGGTCCTTCTCCAGAAGATAAGCGCCCAAGCCGATGGCGATCCGCCGGGGATCCCCGGCGATCCCGACGGCGGCCCTGGAACCCAGCCACACGGCTCTGTGATCCACGGAGTAGTTCATCAAAACGGCGAAATCGATGATATTCTCCTCAAGCCATTTTCCCCAATCCTGCCCGGCCGCATGATAGGCCCGGTCGAACGATGGGACCACCGCGCAGGAAACCTGCTTGGAGGGGTCCGACGCCTTGATCTGCCGGGAGCACTCCCTCAACAGCTCGGTGATTTGCTCCCTTTTCCACCGGTCCCACAGCAGTGCCTTGTCCGCCTGTCCCCGAACATCGTGTGGATCGAAGCCGTGCGCTTGGCGGAAACGCTCGACATTGCGCTCCCCGTAGCCGTAGGACAGTCCGACGGCGTTGAAGCGGGAGCCCGGAATAAACGGGGGCGCCGCCGGGTAACGGATGTAGTCGAAGTGAATCCCGTCCAGCGTCGGATAGGCGCGGATCAGCTCCGCCACGACGCGCAGGACCCGCTCCTTTACCCTGGGATCACCCGGCTCCAAAAACAGCTGGTTTTCCTGCTCGTAATACCGGTACGGCGCCTCCAAGGCCTCCTCGTTCTTGACAGCGCTGTTGCCGTACTGGTCCTTCGTTAGAATCTCATCGCCGGATTCCTTCAGGAAGGCGGATTGAAAATTCCTGGAGAGGGTCAGGGTGTTGATCCAAGCGTGGACCTCGATCCCTTTCCCATGGGCCCGATCGATCAGCTCCTGCAGGGGATCGATCCCGCCGGCTTTTTCCCTGGCCTCCAGGTACGGAGAGGAATCCGCTGTCTCCGAGAGAAACCAGGCCTTGTCCGCCCGGTAAACCTGGACGAAGAGGATCTTGAATTTTCCCTGCTCGGCGAAAGAAACCAGTTTCTCAACCTGGCCCGGGTTATTCAAAGGGCTTTCGGGATCCAGGCAGGTGATCCACAATCCCAACGGCGGGTCGGACGCCGGCCCGGCATCTCCCACCGATGGCAAAAAAATCCCCGCCGCCAACCCGAGCGCCAGAAGAACCGCCGCTTTATTCAGCGGGAGGGAGCTCAATCCAGATCCTCCTGGCAATCCGCTTGCCGCCGAGCAACTCCCCTTCCACCTGCAGCCAATCCCCCTTACGAAGCTCGGAGGGATGCAGGTGGATTCCTCCCTGCATGACAGTCGTCAACTGTGCCGAACAGCGCAGCGACAGGGATTCGTGCCCGCCGGTCTGAAGGGTCACCACCCACTCGGAGTTTCCCTCCGGGACAACCTCGACGGTCCGGCCCCGCGCGGAAAACTGGGCGGGCGCCGCCTCGGGTTCCTTGCCCATTCCGTGAACGGAGGGCGCCTGGATGATCTGGCAGAACACAACGGCAGAAAAAAGAATGGGGATTGTTCTCATCGGCATTCTCCTCTGAAATCCATGATACACCAAGAGGGGGCCGGGCCCCAAACGGGAAGGAAACCGGCCGGACACCCGCGCGTCAGACGCCGGCGAGCCGGTGTTTGATGGTGGTCCCTTTGACGAGGTAATAAACGTCTTCGGCGATGTTGGTGGCGTGATCCGCGACCCGCTCCAGCGACCGGCCGATCAAAATCAGGTCGAGCGCGCGGGTGATCGTCTTTGGATCCTGCGTCATGTAGACAAGCAGTTCGTGATAGACCTGGTCGTTGAGATGGTCCACCTCCGAATCCCGGCGGCAGACTTCCCTCGCCAGCTCCGGATTGGCGTTGACGAAAGCATCCAGGGAATCCTTGAGCATCCTTTGGGCGAGGACCGCCATCCGGGGCAGATCAATCAGCGGCTTCAGCAGAGGGTACTTCAGCAGATCCAGCGTCCGCTCGGCGATGTTGACCCCCTGGTCGCCAACCCTTTCCAAGTCGTTGACGATCTTGAAGATCATCGCAATCGTCCGCAGATCCTTCGCCTCCGGCTGGTAGCGGGCCAGAAGGGAGAGGCACTTTTCCTCGATGTCGACCTCCAGCCGGTTGACAGCCGCGTCCTCCTCGATCACCTTTTCCGCCAGGGGGGCGTCCCTCTCGACGAGGGCGCTCATCGCCCGGCCGACCGCCTGCTCGGCCATGCCGGCCATCGTCAAAGTCTGTCCCTTGAGCTCCTGCAGCTCCGCGTCAAAATGCCTCAACATGGAAATTCCCCCTCCATCCTCGGTTTCCATCAGCCGAACCGTCCCGTGATGTACTCTTCCGTCCGAGAATCGGCCGGGTTCGTGAAAATCTTTTCCGTCGGTCCGAACTCCACCAGCTCCCCCATCAGCAGAAAACCGGTGTAATTCGAGACCCGAGCGGCCTGCTGCATATTATGCGTAACGATCGCCACCGTGTACTCCTCCTTGAGCCGGTAAATCAACTCCTCGATCTTGCCGGTGGCGATCGGGTCCAGCGCGGAGCACGGTTCATCCAGCAGGAGCACTTCCGGGTCAACGGCCAGAGTTCTGGCGATGCACAATCGCTGTTGCTGGCCACCGGAGAGGGCCAGAGCACTCTTGCGCAGACTATCCTTCACCTCGTTCCAGATGGCCGCCTTCTTCAGACTCTCTTCGACGATGCCGTCCAAGCGGCTGCCGTTCTTGACGCCGATCAACCGGGGCCCATAGGCGATATTATCATAGATCGATTTCGGGAACGGGTTCGGCTTCTGGAAAACCATGCCGATGCGCAGGCGAACCTCGATCGGGTCCACCGACGGGTCGTTGATCTCCTTCCCTTTGAAATAGATCTGCCCCTCCAGGCGAAAATCCGGGATCAAATCATTGATCCTGTTCAGGCACCTGATCAGAGTGCTCTTTCCGCAGCCGGAGGGCCCAATGATGGCGGTGATCCTCTTCTCCGGAATCGACATGCTGATATTCTTGAGGGCCTGGAAAGACCCATACCAGGCATTCAGATCCTGGATGCCGAAAGCGATCGGCTGTTCTTCCTTAAGCTCCACAACCGGACTCATAGGTACAACCTCTTCTGGTATCGCTGCCTCAAAAAGACGGCCGCCGCGTTCATCATCAGCAACACAGCCAGCAGAATCAGGATTCCCGCCGCCGCGCAGGTGAAGAACCCTTTCTGCGGGCGGGAGACCCAGTTAAAAATCTGGATCGGAAGGACGGTAAACGGCGACAAGGGACTGTCCGGAAGGAAAGCGATGAAGGCCAAAGCTCCGATCGTGATCATGGGGGCCGCCTCCCCGATCACCCTGGAAAAAGCCAGGATCGAACCGGTCAGTATCCCTGGGAAAGCGATCGGCAGGACCTGGTACCAGATGGTCTGCCACCGGCTTGCCCCCAGCGCGAAAGACCCTTCCTTGATGGCGGGAGAAACGACCCGGATCGCCTCCCTGGAGGCAATGATGACGATCGGCAGGACCAGGAGAGCCATCGTGAGCGCCCCCGCCAGGACCGACCGTCCCAACCCCATCATCCGGACAAACAACTCAAGTCCCAGCAGACCGTACAAGATAGACGGGACACCGGCCAGGTTCGCTATGTTCACCTCAATCAGCCGGGAGAACCAGTTTTTCTTACGGGCATACTCCTCCAGGTAAATCGCCGCCCCGACGCCGATCGGGAAAGCAAGGAGGGCGGTCAAACCCATCATGTAGACCGTGCCGACCAGCGCGGAAAGAACCCCTGCCCTCTCTGGCTTTCGGGACGGAAAAGAGGTCAGGAACTGCCAGTCCAGCCGGCGGAAGCCATCGAGGAAGACGTCGATAATCAGGATGGCCAAAGCGACAAGCGCGAAAAGCAACGCTCCACCCGCAACAATCTTGAAAACCCGCTCCGACCTTTTCTGGCCGCGGAGCATTCTCTGAAGATGCATCCCTTCCAGTTTCATTCGTACTGTTCCTGACACCGTTCCCGCAGGAACTGGCTGACAAGGTTCAGTGTCAGCGTGCAGAGGAACAACGCCATGCCGACCGCGAAAATCGTCTTGTACTCGATCGTGCCGGTCGGCGTGTCTCCCAGACTGACCTGGACAATGTAGGCGGTCATCGTCTCCACCGGGACGGTCGGGTTGAGGGTCAAGCGCGGCTGCTGCCCCGCCGCGATCGCCACGATCATCGTCTCTCCGATCGCCCTGGAAACCGCCAGCAGGAAGGAGGCGGTGATGCCGGAAAAAGCGGCCGGCACCACCACCTTCAAGGCGACCTGCAGACGGGAGGAACCCAGGGCATAGGCCCCCTCCCGCAAACTCTGGGGGACCGCATACATGGCATCCTCGCTCAAAGAGCAGACCATCGGGATGATCATGATCCCCATCACGATGCCGGGGCTCAAGGCGTTGAAACCGGACAACCCGGGGATCAGTCTCTGAAGAAGGGGCGTGACGAACAGGAGAGCGAAATAACCGTAAACAACCGTCGGGATGCCGGCTAAGATCTCCAGAATCGGCTTCACGACCTTCCTGAACCGGTCGGTAGCGTACTCACTTAAATAGATGGCGCTCAACATCCCCACCGGCATGGCCACCCCGATGGCCGCCGCGGCGGTCAGGAAGGTCCCCGCCACCAGCGGCCAGATGCCGAAATGTTTGTCGGCAAACAGGGGAGTCCACTGGGTGTCGGTCAGGAATTTAAAGATGGACACCTCCCTGAAGAAGGCCAGTGTCTCAAAAAGGAGGACGCCGACGATCCCGAGGGTCGTCAGCACCGAGAGAAACCCGCAGGAAGCCAGCGTCACGCGGATCGCCTCTTCCCGGACTTTCTGCCTGTTTCGTCTTGAAGAAACGGGAAAACTCGGCATCACCTTGCTTTTCGAGAAACCAAACCCTCCTTCTTGCGTTCTTCCAAGAGGGAGGGTTTCGGTTAACTGCATGGGACTAACGGCTTTGTTCCAGGAGATTCGCCAGCGTCACTCCCACCTTCGGACCGCCGCCGGCGAAAACAGACCCGCTTTTCTTCACCTCAAAGCGGTTAGCGGCCAGCCGGTAAACCTCCCCGGGCAGGGAGATGTAACCGACCTCCGGGACCAGCGTGGGGGCGTTCTCCAGGTAAAACCGAACGAAGGCGCTCACCTCCGGCCGCTCCGCCGACTTCTTGTTGACATAAATGAAGATCGGCCTCGCCAGCGGCTGGTAAGTCCCCCCTTCGACCGTTTCCCTGGTCGGCAGGATCGGGCCGCTGCCGTTCGATGAATTCTCATCGTCAATCGCCACCAGCTTCAGCTTCTCCTTGTTGTGGTCGTAGTAGGCGAGCCCGAAAAATCCCAGCGCAAGCCGGTCGCTCGAGATCCCCTGCACCAGAACGTTGTCATCTTCGCTGGAGGTGAAATCCCCCCGGCTCGACTGGGCCTTGCCGACGATCGCCTCGGTGAAGTAGTCGAAGGTGCCAGAATCAACCCCCGCGCCGAAGAGATGGATCTCCTCATCCGGCCAGCCGGCCCGGATCTGATTCCAGCGGGTGATCTTCCCCTGCGCCGCCGGTTCCCAAAGCTTTTTGAGCTCCGCCACCGTCATCGAATCGCACCAGGTGTTGCTGGGGTGAACCATCACCGCCAGACCGTCGAAAGCGACCGGCAGTTCGATATATTCGACGCCTGACTTCTTCGCCGCTTCCGCTTCGGAGGACTTGATTGGCCTGGAGGCATTCGAGATATCGGTCTCCCCTCGACCGAACTTCTTGAATCCCCCTCCGGTACCGGAAATCCCGACCGTGATCCGAACGCCCGGGTTCTGCTCCTGAAACTCCTCCGCCACCGCCTCCGTGATCGGGTAAACGGTGCTGGAACCGTCGATCATGATCTTCCCCTTGAGGCCGGCCGCTTGAGCCGGGGCCGGCAGGGCCAGTCCGGCGCTCATGACCGCCGCTATGAGCCATCGCGTCGTTTTCATCTCTGCTCTTTTTCTCCTGTTTTCATATACAAAGTTACCGTCTACAAATCAGCGTTCTGTCTGGCGATTGTAAGGATTATGTAAGCTGATCTCTCCCCTTAATACTTCAACTGCAGGTCGGCTTGGAGCGTATCGACGTGGGCGTTGGTTCCGCGGACCTCCTCCGTCCGGAAATACTTCACGGAGACGGCGGCATACTTGTTCAGCCCCATCCTGGCCCCCATGATGTGCCCCCGGTGGTTGGTCCCGCCTCCGCCGAAGTCGGAGTCGGTGAGCGCCCCGAAGACGGCGTCCGGCTCCAGATACTTCCAGTGGTAGAAGGCCTCCCAGCTACCGAGCTTGTCGGTCACTTTCCCGAGGTTCACGCCGACCATATGGCCGCTCTGATGGTCCTGGGCGGTGGGGTTATGGACGAAGTCCCCCATCAACACCATTTGAGGGACGCATTCGAACGGAAGCGGGATTTTCAACTCGCTGGAAACGTTCACCAGGTCGTAGTCGTTCCCGAAGATCGGGATCGCCGCCGAACCGCTCGTGGAGTTGCCGGCGGTGGCATTGGTGATGTCGCTCGTCCTTCTGCCGTCGATGCCGGTATAGTCATAGTAGGCGATCGCCGTTGTCCACTTCGCGTCGAAAGGCAGCCCTTCCACCGTCGCGCCGCCCTGGTACCCGAACAGGCCTGGGTCCCCTTCATCGCCGGAGATCTCATCGATCACGTACCCTCCGGCGCTGGCAAACGGGGTCACCTTCACGAACTCATCCAGGATGGGCAGCGGAGTCGGACTCTTGAGCTGCACCACCGCCCCTTCGGGAGTCACATCGCTGTCCCAGACGAGGCCCTCCGGCAAAAGCCAGTAGGGATTCTCCATCTTGCCGCCCGTGACGCTTAACCACTCGAGAGCCTTGTAGGTGGCGTACGCCTGGTCAACGAAGATCGCTTTCTTGTCAAATGAGGTGTCGAAACTCTGATTGGTGGAAACAGGATCGCCGCTCGTCCCTGTGGCGAGTCTCACGCCGATCTCCAACGGTTCGATCGGCTTGGCGGTGAACCCGAAACGCAGCCGGAACCGCTCCCGGAGGCGATCCGTCCCCGCCCTCTTCTGGGTCTCATGCCGGAGGCGAAGGTCCCCCTTCCACTTGACGGTCTTCAGCCAGCTGCCGCCGGCCATCTTGGAGGCGGCGTCCTTGGCTTCGGACTCGCGCCCTTTCGCCATGCCGGCCGCTTCCTCCGCAACCTCTTTCTTGATCTCCCACCCTTCTTCGCGGGTCAACACCCCCTTTTCAACCAGCTTGTGAATGAGGGCGTCCATCATCTCGTTCTCGCCGGCCCACGCGGAAGCGGGGCTCAGCGTAAACAAGCCGGCCAAAAGAAAAGCAAATATCTGTTTCATCCTCTCGTGCATGTTTTATTGCCTCCTTAGGTTGCTTTGTCTAACCGTGAATCAGGAAAGGGATCTCAAGCTCGCCTAAACGGCCCCGGCTGGCGCTGATCAATTCCCTCGCCACTCGCCGCAGGGTATGCCGGCAGAAACTCACATCCTCTTTCGTCCAATTTCCTTGGCTCTCCATGTAGACCAGCAGCGCCTGCAGGGCCTTTGATTGGCTTCGAATGATCTGGGTCAGCTTATCCATTTCACGCATGCCTAACCCTCCTCGTTAGACTTCAGTCTGATTTATCTGTTTAATGAAAAGGATACGGATGGGGGGTGAGGGAATGATGATGGAGCTGTAAGTAATCTGTAAAGCGGAGGATTTAAACCAGGGGAAAAAGGAGGGTGAAGCGGGACCCTTCGCCGGGACGGCTCTCCACCTGGACGAAACCGCCGTGGGCCTCCATCACATGCTTAACAATCGCCAACCCGAGACCCGTGGAGCCGGTCTCACGGGAACGGGCCTTATCGACCCGGTAAAACCGCTCGAAGATCCGGCCGATCTGCTCGGGGGGAATACCGATACCAGTATCTTCCACATCGACCCGGTAGGCCCCATCCCGAACCGAAGCCCGCACGATCACCGTACCTCCCGGACGATTGTATTTGATGGCGTTATCCAACAGGTTGCTGACCGCCCTGCCGGCCTGCTCCCGATCCGCCATCAGGGTCTGCAGCGGCGTTTTCATCTCAAGCGTCATGGAGACCCCAGCTGCCTTCGCTCGCCCCTTATGCCGTTCGATCTCCTCAGACAGGAACCTCTTCACATCCATCTGCTGTTTGGTCAACAGCATCCCTTTGGACTCAATCTGAGCAAGCCCCAGCAGGTCATCGACCAACCGGCCCAAACGTTCGGACTCCTCCGAGATTAACTCCACAAAAGGCCTGCCCCCGTTCTCTTCATTCAACGCTCCCTCCAAAAGGGTCTCGACGGCACCCCGAATGACCGTGAGGGGTGTCTTCAGTTCGTGCGATACGTTGGCAACAAAATCCCGCCGAACCTGCTCCAGGCGCCGGAATTCGGTCACATCATGGATCACGAAGAGCGCGGAGGGTTCTCCGCCGGCAGACCGGCAGCGGGTCCCGTAAACCCGAAGGTTCCTTTCCATCGGCGTGAAGAGCTCGACATCCTGCACTGCCGGATACCCTTTTTTAAGGACCTGCTCGGCCATTAGGTGGAACTCCGGATAACGGATCGCTTCCTTAAATAGGGCGTTCGGTCCGGAACCGACCTGAAGGATCTGCTGGGCCGCCGGGTTGATCAGCGTCAGCCGGCCGGATGGATCGACCACAAAAACCCCCTCCGTCATGCTCTGGAGGATCCCCTCAATCTGACTCCGGCTGGCTTCCAGTTCCTGGATTTTAGCTTCCAGATGGACGGCCATCGAATTGAAAGCACTGGCCAATTCGCCGATTTCACCCCCCGCGACTCCCATAACCCTCACGCTAAAATCCCCTTCGGTGAAACGCCTGGCCGCTTCGGCAACCGATTTCAATGGCCGAATCACCCGGGCGGAGAGAAGCAGATGCAACCAGACAACGGGCAGGATGACGAGCGCCGCCCCCAATACAATCCCGTCGGCCTGACGCGGCAGCAAAAAAACGGCCGCCACAGCGATCGTGGCGGCCGCCAACGAATAGCCGGCGATTAATTTCAATGTCACATGCCGGCGAAGGCCGTCTTCCAAAACCTAATCCTCATCCGGCATCCTGAAACGGTAGCCGGCCCCGGTCACGGTCAGCACCCTTTTCCCCTCCGAGCCGAGTTTCTGCCTCAACTGGCTGATGTGCAAGTCAACCGTCCTGCTTTGTATCTCAACCGCCTGGTCGTATCCCCACACTAGCTCCAAGAGCCGGGTCCGGGAGAGCACCCTTCCATCGGACTCTACAAGGATCTTCAAGAGGTCGAACTCCTTTGGTGTCAACGAAATAGCTTTTTGCTTGAGCTTCACCAACCGCTTTTCCCAGTCCACCTCCACTGAACCGCACTTCCAGATGGCCGGCATCTCCTTCCTCTGCGTTCGGCGCAAAATCGCTTTCACGCGGGCCACCAGCTCCCGGGGGCTGAACGGCTTGCTGACGTAATCGTCCGCCCCAACCTCCAAACCGACGACCCTGTCCGTCTCCTGTGTCTTGGCGGTCAGCATAATCACAGGAAGATAGGCCGTCTTTGGATTGGCACGGATCTGGCGGCAAACCTCTAAACCGTCCACTTTGGGAAGCATCAAATCCAGGATGACCAAATCCGGGGTCTCCTGTTTGAGCTTTTCCAAAGCGGCCTCCCCATCCTTGGCCAGTACGGTTTGATAACCTTCCTTCTCCAGGTTGTAGGTTACGATCTGGATGATGTTCTTTTCGTCTTCAACAACCAGGATCTTTCGGCGGGATGTCATTAAAGCACGACAAGCCGAATATGGGAGGAGGCGGGAATGTCGTCTGAAGCAGACTCTTCTTTTGATTCGCCTTCGGCCGATTTTCGTTCGTCCGCCCTGTCAACAGCCTCCTGCAAAAGGCGTTTAGTGACCGGATCGCCGGTTTCCAGCAGCTTCAAAGCGCAGATTTCATAGACTCTTTTATGCTGGTAGGCGTTGCTGGCCAAAGACCAGCTGGCCGCTCCACCGAGCGCGACCTGTATTCCCTTCCCCTCCTCCGACCAGCGCAAAATGGAGATGATTTTTTCTATCGGGGCGCTTTCCCCGGTGGCGAAAAAAGTCGCCCACAGCATATCCAGATGGACCGGCTGGGTGATCTCCCCCTCCAGGAGGCCGGGAGCAGGCAACTTCTCCGCTTCGCCGAAAACCTGCTGCATCCCATCCGACGTCCATGCCGTCCGAGCCTGGGTGAAGAGAGCGCGGGACTCCGGCGTGTTAGCTAATCGGACCGCGTAAACCAGCAGAAGCTTCGCGTCCCGGGAACCACCCTGACTGACTTGCCAGTATGTTTCCCGCATCAAATCGGGGTTGTCCCGGAAAATGGCGGCGAAAAAAGCGGCCATCGGCAAACGGCCGTTGGCCCTCCCAAAAAGCTCCGAGTTGGCGTATTTCACGAAGGTCTCCGTCACCTTCTGTGGCTCGGGCTTCATGTAATAAAAAGTGACCCATCGGCCGAGATCGTCTCTGAAATTATCCAAAGTCTCTTCCGCCGTGGCCGCTTGAACCGACAACGCCGCAACAAGAAAAAACATGACCGTAATCTTCAACCGCGCCATCCCTTAATTACCCGTGAAACCGCTTTCATCACCGACCCCATCGATGATATCGTCGTCCTTCCCGTGGATCACGCCCGCCTTGTCGATCCAGGGTCCTGTCGGCGGCACCTCCGGCCCGCCCATCGGTCCACCCAGCTGCTGCTGGATGCCCTGCCGCATCCTCTTCTGCTGCATCATGGCAGCGTTATGGCTTGCAATTATTGCGTTGAGCCGCTCTTCATGCCGTTGGTCCAGCAAAGAGGTATCGACCTCGATCGGCTTGAAGATCCCGCTGACGCGGGTCTTGAGATCCTGGAGATTTTTCCGAAAATGCCGCCTGAACCGGATGTCCTTTCTGCATTTGTATTCAAGGTAGCCGTAAGCAGCCCCGCCGGCGACGGCGACCGCCCCCACACCGGCCAGAATGATCTTCCACCCTCTGCTCATAAACCCCTCCCTTTGATACTTCAAATTATACCGCGTGCGAAAGAGCGGGAAAAGAGCCGGCAGATGCGGGGGCAACGAAAAATCGTCGGCAAGTTTGCAAGTCAGCGAGTTACGCGAAGTAGGCGTGGTAGACGTTCTCTTGGGCGTCCCGGAAGGTCAGGGCCCCGACGATCTTCTCCAGTTTGGCGCCGGGTCCCTGCAGGGCGAAAAGCACCAGCGAAACCAGCCGCGGCAGC